>JACPNN010000010.1 GCA_016185435.1 Candidatus Aenigmatarchaeota archaeon
AGGGAACGGTTAAGTGCCTACCTTGCTGAGTATGTCTGGCGGTACAATCACAGGAAATTTCCAGTTGAGGAGCAGGTTAAAAAGCTCATGCTCCTATTAAGGAACAGGAGGGTATTTGGTGGCTAAAGTGTTACCTTACCCTAGTAGTTATACCTTAAGAGATATACATGGCAGAAGATAATATAATTTTGGAAATACCAAAAAGACTAGATGAAATTCTTAAACGGTATGAAGGTAAAGAAGAGTATGGTAGTTTAGACCGTGGTATGTTCTGGGGACAGGAATTGACGCCGAAAAAATTTATATGGTCACTTGAATACGAGACGGAATACCGTTCTACTGTGATGATTGGACTGTCCTATCAAGCTGATGACCAATTATTTAGAGTAAGTGGAAGAGTAAAAAGTCGAACAGACAGCGAACCTGAAATTACAACAACAGGCATTGAAGAAGCCTACAAAATTTTAGAACAAAGAATACAAGAAATTCCTTCAAATCTAAAAAATATTCTTAGGCAAGATTCTTAATAAATTTTTCTATTTTCTTCACAATTCTTCTATTCATAGTGTTTTCTGTTCTGGCTTTCAGCCTTGCATCCCCGGATTCAAGGGCAGTTGACGGCCCTCTGAAAATAGGCTTTCCTTTTGGATTCTATCAGGGGCTTCCATAGACAGGGGAGACAAGATTCGATTTCTCGGGCCTTATCCTTGATATAGCAGCCTATTTCATCATATCCGCTGATTTCTGCGAATCAAGTTCCGACTGCTCCACACCTGGATGCCTTACTACAAGTAATTTTTCCCCCCATTTTCAAGCAGCCACTTGTAAACCGGCATGAATGCTATTTTCTTTCCGCCTATGCGCTCCTTCGCCTCCATATCCCCAGTAAGCACTGTGCCCTCCTTCAGGCCGAACTGCTTTATTGCCTTGAGCAGGGCACCAATCTCCCTCCCCTTTGTCTCCTGATCCATTTTCCAGCAAACCTGTATCAGCTGCCTCACCCTGCTGCCCTGCCTGATGACGAAATCGACTTCATCCCCTTTCTCATCTTTCCAGTAGTTTATGGAAAGGGAAGGGTTGTGGAAAGACATCCTTTTCAGCTCAAGGAAGACAATGTTCTCGCAGACATGGCCGAAATCCTCTGAGAACGGGTTTGTCACATTCCGAAGCCCGACATCAACACAGTATACCTTCCTCGGATATTTCAGAATGTCCCTTACCTTCCTGCTGAAAATGGGCAGGAAGAAGAACAGGAAGGTCTCCTCAAGCATGGAAGTGTATTTCAGGAGCGTCCTCGAGGAAGCCCTTATGCCTACGGAATTCAGGTAATTCACGCCCCTCTTTATGCTGAAATGGGATGATATGCTTGAGAACAGGAATTTTATGAAATTCTCCATTATTGCCATCTCCCTTATCCTGAACTTCCCCAGAATGTCTTTGTAGAGTATGTCTTCATAATATGAGCGCAGCACTTCAGCCTTCATGCTGTCTTCAAGGAGGCTCACTTCAGGAAAGCCCCCGAATTTCATGTATTCCGAAAACAGCCCCCTTATCTCAGCAGTTTTCTGCCTGGAATATACTGGCTCCTTCGGAATCCCAGCCCCTTTGAACTCAAGGAATTCTGCAAAGCCAAGCGGCAGGAGCTTGAGGGACACATGCCTCCCTGTCAGGAGGGAAGAAATGTCTTCAGACATTATTTTTGATGTGGAACCTGAGACCACAAGCTTTATCCTGCCCTTGTATTCGTCATAGAGCGACCTTGCCCATCTTTCCCATCCTCTGACGCCTTGGATCTCATCCAGAAACAGAAAGCATTTCTTCATTTTCGTTTCCAGGGCATATTCCAGTATCTCGTCCAGCAGCCTGTCATTGAGAGGATAAAGGGCCTTGTTCTCAAAGCTGACATAAATCACAGAGTCCCTGCTGTATCCCTCCTCAAGAAGCCTCCTGGCTACAAGAAACATGAGGTAGGTCTTGCCGGCCCTCCTGACGCCGAGTATGTCGACTATATGATCCAGATCAGCGAACAGCCCTGTCTTCAGCCTCCTTTCCCTGAGCTGCGGCAGCTTCCTGTCCTTCCACTCGGCTATTGCAGCCCTGATCCTTTCCCTTTCGTCCATATCCTTCAACCTGCAATTAACAACAATTTACTATGGTAAACATGAATATTTAAATCTTGTTTACTATGGTAAACAGCTTTGCCTGGGGCAGGCCTGCCGCCGAAGGCGTCTGCGATGACATTGACAGCGACGGGATTCTGGATACCTGGGTGCCAAGAGTCGGATAAGGCAACGGCAGCCTTCAATCCTTCCTTCTATCTGAACCTATCTTCCAGAAATTTAATCACAGTCAGGAAGTCAACTTTCCTGCTCGTCAGTGGAAGGAGATCCGACTCCCATTTCGAATAGACTCTGTTAGCATTCCTGAATATCCTTTCCGTGTCCCATTCCTCCCCGGCTTCCTTCATTTTCGATTTCAGGAGCTTCATATTGACAGGATATTTCTTCAGGATAAAGTAGGCATCGAAATAATCCCTTGGCTGGTTTCTTGTTATCAGGGCCCTTATCTTCTCTGCAACAATCTCATCACGTTTCAGTGTCTGAACCCTGAACCTGAGACCATAGAAATTTTTCACAGCATGGATCTCAGGATTAAGGTGCACAGACGCTTTCTTGTTTACATCCAGAATGATATGGGAAGTCTTCTGGAAATAGCCCCTGAAATTGATTTTGTACCTCACAAAGTCAGCAGTAGATTTGTCTGTTTCCATATTGTGGAATATTTTCCTGTCTATTGATTTCTCCATTTCTCTCCCTATCCGCTCTATCGGCCTTGCAGAAGCAAAATCAAGGTCCTCGCTCAGCCTTGTGTGGCTGAGGAATACTTTGTTGAGGCAGGTACCGCCTTTGAAATATATGCCTCTGATATCCTTTATCATGTAAAGCAGGAGGGTGAGAAAGTAGTCCTTTTCAAGGTATATCAGATTGAAGCCGTGCCTTCCAGCCAGGTACCTGAGCCTATCCTCTGTTATTACTCCCATTCTACAGACCTCCTTTTGTTCGCTATCAGAAAACAGTGCCCCTTTATCTTTCTCCTGACAAAGCCCCTCATATTACTTTTGGATGTTCTCCTGTACCTGATGGCGAAACTGAAAACTGTCCTCTTTCCCTGCCTTCCTGTTGAATAGGCATCTATTTCATGCGGTATCTGCTCTATCAGCCCCCAGTAATGGGCAGCCGCCTTCCCCCCTATAAAATAGCCCTTGCCATTGAAAATCTCGTCTACGACAATGAAAGGGTGCTCTGCCCAATGCCCTCTGAAGGCCTGTATAGGGACAAGGTAGTACTTTTTCCTGTTAAGCTTTACAATCCTCCCCTTCCCCTTCAGCCTGTTTATGTAGACGTTCATCTCATTGATGTTTTTGAAAAACCGCCTGGCATCCGACCTCGTGAAAAACCTCTTTCCTTCAAGCTCCAGCCATGACACAAGCTCCATCTCCTTCCCTGAAAGGCCTCTGGTTTTCATAACAATTAAATTAATGATTTGTTAATTTTAGTGTAATGGATATTTAAAGGCTTCTGCTGACATGGCATGAGTACTCAGACGAAGATGCAGGATATTTCTGCTCATCCAGTTTGGGCTGTTCGGCAGGGGAGGAATGTTGCATGAATATATGCAGGCCTGCAGCCCAAGGCATCTGCGACGGCATCGACAGCGACGGGATACCTGACACATGGGTGCCAGTTGGATAGCCCCTGCTATTTAAGGAATAGGGGTCAATCTTTACTTATGACAAGAAATTATGAGTATTTCCTTAAGGCGAACCTTGATGCATACGCAGGCAAATGGATAGCCATAGTCAGGCAGAAGGTTGTTGCATACGGCGATGATGCCCTGACTGTCTACAATCTGGCAAAAAGCAAGTACCCTCATGAAAGGCCCTCAATAGCCAAGGTTCCGAAGGGTGAAACCATGATTCTTGTGGTAAAATGGCGATAGAGTTCAGATACAAGGAAGAGAAAAGCAGGCTCACAGGAAACATATTCAGGCCTATTGCTGATATTGAGCTTAAGTCCAAAACAGGCGAGTGGATAGAGTGCCATCCTTATATTGATTCAGGCGCAGACATCTCCCTGATACCTATTTCCCTCGGGAAGCTTCTGGGATTTGAAGTGAGCAGGGAAAAGATTCAGGAACTGAGAGGAATTGGAGAAGGAGTCGTTCCTGTCATTATAGTCACCGTTCCAGTGAAAATAGGAAGCCATGAAATTTCAGCAAGGATAGCATGCGCCCTTATAGAAGAGGTTGTGCCGCTTTTGGGAAGGCTCGATTTATTCGATAAATTCAGGATAGTATTTGAGGAAAATGACAGGAAAATAATATTCGATTGGAAAGGTGTATAGAAGGTGAAAGGCATCGACAGCGACGGGATACTGGACACATGGGTGCCATACAGCTAACCCCTGAAGCAATTCCCTCCCCGAGCCTTCAAAGTGCCTCTATATTCTGTTTTCATATCTTTGCAGAAAGCATTATATGATTTCACTGTTCCAGATATTTTATTAACAGACGAATACATCTTTAATATAGGATTGAAGATGAAACCAGCCTTTGCAGCTATTTTGATTCTGGTGTCTGTGCTCACACTCGGCTATGCCCATTCGCAGTACTCTGATGATTCCATAAACGCAGACCATATCCAGCCGGGCGTAGACCCGAGTGTTGTCCCGCCGAGCCTGAGAAGCGTCAAGATAGGGGAGTCATCAAGCTGGGAGGATTCGGACCTCGACAGCATAGGCGTGCAGGCCTACAGCAACCCGAAAATTTATCTCAGATCAAATGAAGGAAAAGGAGAATACAGCCTCGGCAGCGATGATACCCTTTGCCTGGGCAAAACATATGAGCTTGCTGATGCTGACATGGCAGGGGAATGGGAGCCGAAGGGAGGCCCAGAGGACAGCCCGCCAATAGAGTTTGTCCCGAGCCTTGATGATGCCAAAAGGCAGATAGAATCAAATGCCTTCAGTGCCGCCACATATCCTGCAGCAATCTGCGCATGGCCTGCCAGGGACACAAAGGAGGGGCCTGAAAGATGCCATTTCGATATCGCAGTCGTGTGCGAGAAGAAGTGCAGCCTGAATTCAGAAGGAGTGATAAGGGACGGAAGCAGCTTCACAGTCAGGCAGCAGGGACCCGTGAATGTAGAGTATTCCTGCAATGCGGATTGCATGCTTTTCCTGAAGAGGGGGGAAAATTACCCAAACCCTTATTATGCAAAGTTTGGAGGGTACGGAAGCCCGACACTGCCTCCTGTTTATGGCTATGCGGGCCTCAGCCCAGGCAAATTGAAAACACATGCCGCCTTCTCCCTGCAAACAGTCCCGCAAAGAGGCGCCAGCCTGAAGATTGTCAGCATGCACATGCCTGAGGAGACAGCAGAAAAAGCTGTCTCAAGGGTTGTGATAGAGAATGAGGGCGACGATTGCGCCTGGCTGGAGGACATTAATTTCAATGTCCAGGGGCATGTCCTGTATTCGCCTAAAGGCAAAATATGTTCCGGCCAGACAGCTGAAATACTTTTCGAAGCGGACAGGGATGATCTGGCCAATGCAGGAAGCCTGAGCCTGAACCTGAAATACGAGGCTGAAACCCTTGGCTGCGATAAGACAAAGAACAAGGAAGCAAGCTTCAAGTCAGGGAAAGAGAAATCCAATGTCAAATCAGGCGGAGGCTCTCCAGCATGCTCATCCGACAGTGACTGCTCCACAGGAGAAGAATGCTGTGTGAATATCTGCAGGCCGGCGGCTGAAGGCGTCTGCGACGACATTGACAGCGACGGGATACTCGACACATGGGTGCCGATCAGAAAGTAAAATATTGGAGGGGGTTCTGAAAAAATATACGCATACTGAAGCCGCAAGGAGACTGGAGTTCATGAATCATTTGCAGAGACCCCTCCTTCTCTGGCCTTCCATTCCCCAGCGGCATTTAATTCGTCCATTGCCGTACTGGGAGTACTACACTTATAAAACCATGCGGCAACCTATCTAACTATTTGTGATTCAGATGATGCTGCATGAGTATGAGGGCAAGGCCCTTCTGAAGAAGCACGGCATAGCAGTGCCTGACGGAAAGGTTGTAAGAAGCCCTTCTGGCATTTCAGATGATCCTGACAGAGGAAAGGTTATGGTAAAAGCGCAGATATATGCCTCTGACAGGGCCGCAAAAGGCGGTATCATAATCTGCAAGGATCCGGAAGATGTGAAAAGGAATTTGTCCAGGCTTCTCGGCTCAAAAATAGGCAATGAGACAGTGCATGAAATTCTGGTGGAAGAGAAGGCTGAAATAAAAAAAGAACTGTACCTTAGCATCACTTACGATACAGACAGCAGGCTGCCTGCAATCATATTTTCTTCTGAAGGAGGATCCGGAATTGAGAATAGATTCTCTGAAGGGAAACAGAAAATAGTAAAAAGAAACATAGACCCCCTGTCAGGCCTGCAGCCATGGCAGGCAAGGGAAATTGCCATTGACTCTGGCACTGATCCAGCCTCCATAAATAAAATTGCAGACGTCATGCTCAAGGCCTATAGGTGCTTTTTGCAGGAAGACTGCAGGCTGATCGAGATAAACCCCCTGGCAGAGACTCCAACAGGCTTTATGGCTATTGATGCTAGAATAGATTTGGATGAAACTGCCGGTTTCAGGCATCCTGAGGTTAATTATCAGAGAGTCGCTGTCGACAGACAGCCGACTGAAAGGGAGATTTCTGTAAAAAAAGCCAATGATGCAGACTACAGGGGAACAGTGAAATACGTAGAGCTTGACGGCGACATAGGATTCCTTGCGGCTGGCGGAGGCGGAAGCATCACCTGCATGGACGCCTTGCTCCTGCATGGAGCCAAGCCGGCCAATTACGCGGAGTACAGCGGCAATCCATCCGCCCAGAAAGTCTATGAGCTTGTGAAAGCGGCTGCTTCAAAGCCCGGGCTGAAAGGCCTCTGGATTGTCGGGGCAGTGGCAAACTTTACCCGCGTCGATGAGACCATGAAAGGTGTCATAGATGCTTTGAAGGAGATCAAGCCAAATTATCCGATTGTGGTAAGACGTTCCGGGCCTTTTGAAAAAGAAGGCCTGGAACTTCTGAAAAAGGCGGCAAAGGAGCATGGCTGGAGGATGGAGATCTATGGCAAGGAAATGCCTCTGACAAGGTCTGCAGAAATCATGGTGCAGAGGATAAAAAACATTGCAAGAAGGGGTGATTAACTGATGAGCATACTCATCGGAAACAAGACAAATGTCCTTGTCCAAGGCATAACAGGCAATGAGGGAGTCAGAGCAACAAAGCATATGCTGGAATACGGGACAAAGGTGCTTGCAGGCGTCACGCCCGGAAAAGGAGGCCAGGCAATCGAAGGCATACCTGTTTACAACTCGGTCAAGGAGGCCATTGCGAACCACCCCAAAATAAACACCTCGATTGTCTATGTGCCCCCGTTTGCTGCCAAAGACGCAGTCATGGAGGCAATAGCGAACGGTATTGGTCTGGTGAATGTCATAACAGAAAATGTCCCTATCAGGGATGCGGCTGAGATGCTCGCTTGTGCAAGAAAGGAGAAGGCAAGGGTGATAGGGCCGAGCTCAATCGGTATTCTGTCCCCTGAAAAATCAAGATTGGGAGTGATTGGAGGGGAGAAGGAGATTGTGGAGGCCATTTACAAGGAAGGCCCGGTAGGGGTGATGTCGAAATCAGGCGGCATGACCAATGAGACGAGCTGGGTTGTGAGGCAAGCTGGAGTCGGGCAGTCCACTGTGATCGGGATCGGAGGCGACGTGATTATCGGGACTAATTACACAGATCTTCTCGGACTTTTCGAAAGGGACAGGCAGACTAAAGCTGTTGTCATGTTCGGGGAGCTTGGAGGGACATATGAGGACCAGGTTGCTGATATTATCAAGTCAGGTGATTTCAGCAAGCCCCTTATCGCCTTTATAGCAGGAAAGTTTGCAGAATACATGCCTGAAGGCATGCATTTCGGCCATGCAGGGGCGTTCATAGAAGGCTCCAGGGGCAGCCCAACAGAGAAAAAGAAAAAGCTCAGGGAGGCAGGGGCCATTGTCGTGGAGCAGCACCATGAGATTGCTGAAAAGCTGAAGGAGATTTTATAGAGGAGGCGTTTGAGATGAGAAGCAAATACACAAATCCAGACAGGATAAAATCATACGGCGGTGGGATTTGGGATAATGTCATTGATCCCTTGGAAAGCAGGATAATGCGGCTGAATACAATGATAGGAAATACTGAAAAATCGCACTCAACAACTCTCAACCGTTACCATGAGCGGAGAATATGTGAGACTGAAGATTAGGATGTTCGAGAAGTCAAATGTTCAAAAACAATGCAGGAGGTGATTTGAATGAAAAGACAGTATCAAGTATTAAGGGAATTTCCGTCCCCTTGCTACACTTCTTCGTTAGGAATAGAAAAACCGCAAATAATTTGGGATGGAATATCCAATCTGGAGCACTATCTGAGTCAAGAAGGGAAACAAAGAAAAGGCATGGGAATTGATGAGGAATTTTACCATAGGGCAGATGCGAGATATGATTGAAATGATATAGCTCAAACAATGCAGGAGGTGAAAATATGGCAAAATATATGGAAAGCGAAGTATTCAACAGAGAAGCTCAACTGATGGCCGAGCATATGGACTGGGAAAGAGGGGCAGTAAGCCTTGGAGGGTATCCTATAGTTATAGACGGCTCTGTCGCTTTCTACGATCCTGAAATACAGGAGAACACTACACAACAACATGGAATAGTTGTGGCATATGCATTACATGGCGGCAGAACACAGCCCATTGAAAAGAAGTTGGTGGTGATTGAATGAACGATCACAAGCAGAAGTCGCCTTATTCGGCTGACATGTCGGGCCACTTCCTACAGCGGGATGAGATGACTCTTGCGTCTTATCGGATGGCGTATGCAGCAAGATACGGACTTCGAATTGATCAAGTGTTGCAGAAGGAAAGTGAGTGGCTTGAGAGAAGGCCGGAAGGGGAAGATGGAATAGAATACCTCATACGAATGCATGAGTCTGACAAAAAAACATCCAGACATGTTGTATAAAAAGGAAAGCAGGAAAGCTGTCAAAAATCAAAAGAAGGAGCGTATGAATATGGGAACTGATAAAGGAAGAAAAGATCTGATTCAATTGGAACATGCGTATCAGCCTGACTCATGTTTTGGCTGTCCCTTGGCCAGTCCAGACAGTCTAATTTACAGAGGAGGCCGCAATCTAAGGAATCTTGTGCCCGAGACCACTCTCACTGCGCAACAGGTAGAAGCACGACGCGGGAACTGGAATTCACGAGAGAGCTGGGGGTCAGGATCCTCCTATCCTATGGGTTATATTTTACCAACCTCGATTGAATTTATTGTGGCCGAACACAGCATGCTATATCACGGCTGTTAGGTTTTAAACAAAGGGAGCAAATAGTAAAGGTGAGAACGGATGCAGTGGAAGACATCAATATCCCGGGCAGACGAGAAGGAGACTTTGGTTAGAGGCTATGATCTCATGGAGCTTGTGGAGAACCTCACTTTCAGCCAGGCCATATTCCTTGTCCTGAAAGGCGAGCTGCCCACCAATGAGCAGGCCAGAATGATGGATGCGATATTGGTTGCGCCGATAGAGCACGGCGTCTCTGTGCCTTCTGCATATTCTTCAAGGGTAAGCATCTCAACAGGCCAGCCCCTGAATGCGGCCATAGCAGCCGGTATTTTATCTATCGGAGAATATCATGGAGGAGCAATTGAGCAGGCGGCCAGATTGTATCAGGAGAATTCGGGAAAAGGCGGAAAGCAGATAATAGAAGAATATGCAAAAGCGGGAAAGAGGGTTCCGGGATACGGCCACAAAATATACAAGGAATCAGACCCAAGGGCTCAGACTCTTTTCAAAATCGCCAGGGAAGTTAAAATTTTTGGAAATTACTGCAAACTAGCTCTTGATATTGAAAAGGAATTCAAAAAAACAGGGAAGCCTCTCCCATTAAATATAGACGGCGCAATAGCGGCCTTAATCTCAGAAATGGGATTCGACTGGAGGCTGGGAAAGGCCTTCTTCATCATCCCCAGAGTAGTAAGCATGACGGCCCATGCGCATGAAGAGGTTACAAAGGAAAAGCCGTTCAGAAGATTTGAGGAGAGCGAGATTGTCTATGAGGGGCCGGCCAAAAGGGAGCTGCCGAAGGAGTACAGGAAGAAGTGATTTAAATCCCAGATCCCAACATCCAGCATGAAAATGAGCAGCAGATGCAGGAACCTGAAATCGCCGATAAGGGACATAGTCGCAGCGGCCAGGAAGCTGCAGGCGGCTGGAAAGAAGATATACTTCTTCAACATAGGCGACCCGAACAAGTTCGATTTCGACACGCCTGACTATCTGAAAGACGGGATGAAAAGGGCCCTGGATGAAGGGGCAGGCCACTACTCGGATTCCGAAGGGGATCATGACCTGAAAAAAGCCGTTTCAGAAAAGGAGAACAGGACATGCGGCACAGGGCTTGAGCCCCATGATGTGATAATAACCAGCGGCATAAGCGAAGGCGTCAATTTCCTTTTCCATGCGATCATCGAGCCTGGCAGGGGCGATGAGATCCTCATGCCCGGGCCGCCTTATAGCGTCTATCCGCAGATGGCAGCCTTCGCGAGCGGCAGGCCCATAAGCTACAGGCTCATAGAAGAGCAGCTCTGGCAGACTGATATCGATGACCTCAGGAAGAAAGTCACTCCAAGGACAAAGGCCATATGCGCCATAAACCCGAACAATCCCACAGGCTCAGTGCTCCACAGGAAGGCCCTGCAGGAAATAATAGA
>JACPNN010000002.1 GCA_016185435.1 Candidatus Aenigmatarchaeota archaeon
TTGGGGACAGATTGGACACGAGGCTGAGGAGAACAACTTATGTGAGGAGCGTACTGAGGGTCATCGCTTATCAGGTTAAGATATATCTGAGAGTCAGGCTGGCTGGGAATGGCTGGTGGGTGAATAATTAGACACGCTCAAGAAAAGATAGCATTACTTATTCCTCCCTGACTAAATACTCACATATGGAAAGGGAAGTGAGGTTCAAGGGAAACGCTGCACGCAGCTGGTTCCGTCTCAGACACCCGCTGAGGATCCTGTTCAACTCCCTTGTGATAGCCTTCCTGAAGTACATGCCTCCAGTCGAGCTGAAAAACAGCCTTTACCGCCATCTTCTGAATGTCAGGATCGGCAGGGATGTAGCAATATCGCCTGATGTGATACTGGATCCCCTCTTCCCCGAGCTGATAGAGATAGGCGACGGCTGCCTGATAGGGTGGGGCGCAAGGATCTTCACCCATGAGTTCTGGCCGGACAGGGTGAAGATACGGCCGGTGAAATTCGGCAAAACAGTCTTCATCGGCGGCTTCTCTGTAGTAAGGCCCGGCGTAACTATCCATGACCATGTGTTCATCGCGTCAAACTCATTCGTCAACAAGACGATAACTAAAAGGGGCGTATATGGGGGCGTTCCTGCAAAGCTGATAAGGAAGGATCTTTAGCCCCCCCTATCAATGCCAAATCCCCAAAATCTATTTCACGTATCTTCTATATTCCTTCGCATATCTCCTGAAAAGCCACTGGACAAAGATATTATCCTGCATTTTTATATGCGATCTTTCAAGAGCATTGTAATAGCCTGCCCTGTTTTCGTATGGAATGTTCAGCATGGGATAGCCGCGTCTGTGCAGGATGAAGTTCATCATAAGCCTTGAGAGCCTTCCATTGCCGTCTGCAAAAGGGTGTATGGCCACAAACTTCAGATGTACCAGAGCAGCCATTTCAATAGGTTGGATAGTGTTTTTATTTTTATCGTACCACTTGAAGAATTCCCTTAACAATGGATATACCTCAACAGGAGATGGAGGCAGAAATATGCTGCCTGAAATGGCCACCTGATGCTGCCTTATCTTCCCTGCTATATCTTTCTTTGTGCCTTCAAAAATCCTATGGTGCCAGTGCAGGACAGTTTGCAGGGACAGATCTTTCTTGTGGCCCAGCATCATGTAAAAGACGCTTTTATGGGCTTCAGCCTCTTTTACATCTTCGACAGGTTTTTCCTTGGGTGTAACCCCTTTTTCAAGCAAATCTGCCGTCTCTCTTAATGTCAGTTTGGAGCCTTCTATCCTCTGTGTGTCATATGTAAATCTGACTGAAAAGATTTCAGTTTCCTTTTCTTTGGCAGTCTCAGGCATTGCCTCTGTTTCCTCTGAGAAATTCCTCTTTATCTTCTCAAATACAGGATGCCATTTTTCCTTGTAGATTTCAGAGAGAAACTCGGCCTTAATTTCTTCAATATTTTTCGGAACATGCTTTCCAATGTACTTTTCCCTTTTTTCTATTCTGCTGCCTTCTCTGATAGAGTGCTCAATGTAATAGTAGGTTTGGTTTCCTACAACCTTCTTTTTTATCATCACCATGATATAATATTACCCCTACATATTTATAAATTTATCTCTTTTAAATAAAATGTAGGGGTATAAAAAGCCTAAAACTTCACCAGTATCTCTTCCTTCTTCCCAAGGTCCCTCTCCAGCTTCTCAATGTCCTTCTTGATGGCCTCCAGATGGGCCAGGATCCTTTCCTTCTCCTTGTCGAACTCCTCCATGTTCCTGTAGAACCTTGTGGCCTGGTCGAACTCGTGCATGTGGAGCATGACATACGGGAACCTGTTCATGTCCCTGCTTACCTTGGCGCATATCTCCCCCAGCCACCTGTTCATGGCTATCTTGACTTCCTTCTTTATCATCTTGTCCCTGTCCAGGTAGCCTTTCATTATCCTGACTATGGTCGCATTGGGGAATGGCAATTTTTGCTCTTCCTCAGGGCTTATCTCCTCCTCTACCTCCTTAGGAATATCCTTTGCGGCATCTTCTTTCTCTTCCATCTGTTCCTGCTGGTTTTCGCTTTCCATAGGGGATGGTATTGTCTCTTCAGGGGGGTCAAACCTTATGCGCCAAACAAGTTAATATTGACCCTTTTCCATAAATATGCATCGATAATTTATAAAAGCATTTATCAGGTATGTTCCACTACGATCCCTATTCGCTCTCTGCAGCCGTATTCATCCTTATACTGGCCATCCTCGTTTACAGGGACAGGAAGAAATTCACCAGAGATGGCATAATCCTCCTCAGGAAGACGCAGAAGGGGAAGAGCGGCCTTATAGCCTTGGGAGAACGGCATCCAACATTCTTCAGGCATGTGGGCAACCTCGGCGTCATCATGGGCTTCAGCGCGAGCATACTTATGATCGTAATGCTTGTCAAGATGACCTTCAAGAGCCTCGCAGAGCCCTCAACAGGGGCCATAGGCCTCCTTTTGCCTTCCCTGTCCTCTTCTCCATCCTCCAGCCCCGGCCTAATCTTTGTCCCTTTCTGGTATTGGATAATCATCATCGCCCTCCTCGCATTTGTCCATGAAGGCATGCACGGCATAATAGCGGCAAGGGAAAGGATCAGGATCAAATCCCTTGGCTGGGGCCTTTTGGCCGTAATCCCGCTCGCCTTTGTCGAGCCTGACGAGAAGGAGATGAGGAAAAAGAAGCACATACAGCAGCTGAGGGTATTTGCCGCAGGCAGCCTGGCGAACTTTGCCTTGGCAGCCATTGCCATCCTCATTCTCTCATCTTTTAGCGGCCTCTACATGCAGGACGGGGCAGCCTTCATCACATATCCTGCCTCTGAAATCAATGTCTCTTCAGTAAAATCAATTGATGGCATCCCTATTGATGGCAGAGGCATCATATCCGTCCTGTCAGAATCCGGCAGCAATGTGGAAATAACCGCCGGCGCAGGCATCTTTTATGCGGCAAAGGAAAACCTCATGCAGCAGCTCAACAGGAGCAGGGAAAGGATAATTGTTTTCGAGCCCCTGCCCGCAGCCAACGCCCGTTTGGCAGGCACGATAAAGTCTGTCAACGGGAAAGAGATAAGAAACCATACAGATCTCCAGCAGGCCCTGACCGATGCAGGAGTTGGCAGCAGGATTGAGGTGGCGACAACAAACGGCACATTCTCCCTTGTGACAGTCTGGGACAGGGATTATCCATTCTCCCCTGATTCCACAACCGGCATTCTGGCCTCCCTTGAATCGGCCTTTCCGGGCACCATAGATGCCTATTTTTCAGCGGCAAGAGGCAGCGAAGAGACATACAGAAGTTTGAAAGGTGACACGGCCTTCTGGAAATACATAAAGGACAGCTATCCCTCCCTGCACAGCAGGGCCGGGGAGAAAATAGGGGAGCTTGACACGAAGCTGAAGGGCTATAGAGAACCTGGAATAATCGGCATCTCAGGGGTCCATACTGCTGTCGTCCTGAGGCCGTCCCTTGCCGGCTACAGATCAGCCATCGATTTCCTTGAGGGCCTTTTGCTGTGGCTTTTCCTCATAAACCTGGGTGTCGGAGCCTTTAATCTGCTCCCTGTGACGATACTCGACGGCGGCAGGATGTGGGAGCTTGTCTTCATGAGAATCAGCAGGAGGCATTACAGGAATATGGTAAAAGGGGTAAGCCTTGTGATAGGCGCTCTTATAATCCTGAACCTTGTGATTCCCCTTAAGCCCTTCTAGAAAGTATTTATGGAAACCTGTTCAATATTTCTTCTTAAATATAATCATGTGTTCAAAATAAAATATAAATACAAACATCTGTTCAAAAATACTACACCGCCCTTTTCCCCACCCCCAGCCAAACATTTATATATTCAACCCAGTTACTATACTCATATGAATTTCAAGCTCGTTATAAGCGACCCGAAGACAAGAAAATCCTACAGCAGGGAAATCCCCCAGGAGACAAGCATGCTTTCAGGGAAAAAGATAGGCGAAGCGATTGAAGGCAATTCTATCGGCCTTGCGGGCTTCAGGCTGGAAATTACCGGCGGCAGCGACAAGGAAGGATTTCCCATGAGGAAGGATGTTGACGGCGCAGCAAGGAAAAAGATACTCCTTTCTTCCCCCCCGGGCTATCATCCTGAAAGGGAGGGGGAAAGGAGAAGAAGAAGCATAAGAGGCAACACGGTTTCTGCAGACATTGTCCAGGTCAATCTCAAGGTCACAGAGCACGGAAAGCATGGCCTTGACGAGCTTTTCGGGAAGAAGGCAGAGGAGAAGAAAGAAGATAAGAAGGAGCCCAAGTCAGAGGCAAATGAACAGAAAGAAGAGAAAAAGGGGGAAAAGCCAAAAGAAGAGCTGGCAAAGAAAGAGCCAGAGAAAAAGGAGAAGTCCAAGGAAGAGAAGGCAAAAGAGACAGAAAAGGAACAGAAAACAGAGGAAAAGAAGGAAGAGAAGCCGAAGCCTGAGGAAAAGCCCAAAGAGGAGAAGGCATAGTTATTCAGGAAAATTCAGGCAGCAAAAAGCAATTCTGTTTCAGCCAAAAACCCTCATCCTATCAACCTTATCCCTCGCCCAGCCAAAGAATCTTGAAAGCTGGAATGTGCCGATATTGTAATGGCTGTCCATGAACTTGTCATAGCAGAATTTGCAGACAAAAGCCTTTATCAAATTGCCTGCATGGCTATCCTTAACCTCAACGCTGAACCTCTCCCCGACAAATTCCTTGCAGATTATGCAGTTGTAAGGCATATTCTTTATAGACTCCAGCTCCTATATAAACCGATAGTGGGAAGATTCAGGATTGACGAATTTCCATTTTCGTGTATCATCCAAGGCATGCTCCTGTATCGCGTCAGGGCTCGCCCGGTTTTTCCCTGACAAAAAACAGCAGGGCAGCGCTGATGGCCAGAAGAATAGCTGAAGAATAAACTGCCGCCGCCCAGCTTCCAGTGATATCCCTCAGGATCCCTGTGATAAGGGGGGATAGTATGGCCCCGATTTCCGCAACAAGGTTCCACATGCCGAAGGCCTGGGCCCTCAATTTCTCCGGGGAAAGGTCCGCTGTCAGGGCCATATGCACTGTCTGCATGGCTGAAAAGGGCAGCCCTATGAAGAATGATATCACAGCCAGAATAACCAGATCGCTTCCGTTGTTAAGTATATAATATCCGAGGAAAAATGTCATGAGGGAAGCCATTAATGCGAGCGCCATATATATCTTTCTCCTGCCCAGGCCCCTCGAAACCGCAAAATCAGACAGCTTCCCTCCAAGTGGATACCCTATCGCATTGGCCACGCCGAATATGCCGGCATACAGGGCAGCAGATGTCAGGCCTATTTTTGAGGCGTCAGAGAACAGGAGAACCATCCAGAAGCCAAAGAACCAGAGGGTGTAGAGGATAGGCACAGCTGAAATATACATCACTATCAGATTTCTGTCGGCAAGAATCGGCCTGAGGGAGTTTCCGAGCCTTTTGTATATTATCCCGATCAGGGCAATGGCGACCGCGGTCAGGGATGCCGACTGTATGAGCTGCAGGTGGAACTTGTCCCATGAAAAGGTTTCATTCAGATAGACGGTGCCGACGTATATCGCCATAATTATTATAAAGAATACAGCAGAATACTTGGCCAGATACTTGAGCGCAGCCTTATAATTGTCCCTTTTATCTCCCTTCACAAGACTGAATATCAAAAGCCCTGTCAAGACTGTCGGTATTGAGAAAACAAGGAAAGGGGATCTCCAGGAGAAAAAAGGCCCTATCGCCGCTGCCCATTCGATTATGGCAGGGGCAAGGACTGTAGCAAATGTAAGGCCTGCGGCAAGGCCGACAAACACGATTCCCATGCCCAAGGCCCTCTCCTTTTTGGGCGTGACTTCGGCTATCAGCGCGCGGTCATTCGAATAATATGCGCCTTCCCCGAGGCCGGTAAGCACCCTCGAGGCTATGAAGACAGAAAGACTGCCTGCTATGCCGCTTATGAAAGTCGCTATTCCGGCCCACACCGTGCTGATGACAATGAGTGCCTTTCTCCCATACCTGTCGCCAAGGTAGCCGGCAGGAAACTGGGTGAGCATGTAGCCCGCGAAGAACATGGCTCCTATCAAGCCGCCGAGGGCATGCGGTATGCCTGCGGATGCAAAGAATTCAACCTTGTTCTTGATCATCCATGAAACAACAGGGCCTGTCACTGATCTGTCTATGTAGCTGAACATCCATGCGAAAAACAGGAGCGCCCATACCTTGTGGTAGTATTTCATAGTAATAAATCAGATAGTTGCGTTCTTTTTAAATTCCCCCTTCAACTCTTACTATGGTAACCCGCATGCCAGCCTTGAAGGTGAGGATAGCAGACATAATGTCAGGCAAATGGGTCAGGATGGAGGGCATGCAGGCCAGCTATATCCAGACGCCTTCAGGCCTGAAGATAAGCCGGGCCAGGACCCTTTCAACAGTGGTCGGCAAATTCACATCAGAAGATGGCAGCTTCACAAGCATAACCCTCGATGATGGCACAGAGACCATAAGGGGCAAGGTGTTTCAGGGTTCGCCCCTGCTGGCCAGAGTAGAGCAGGGGGACATTGTCGATGCCATAGGCAAGGTGAAGGAATACAACGGGGAAATCTACCTTAACATGGAATCGGCCTCCAGGATCTCAGACCCGAACATGGAGCTTCTCAGGAGGCTGGAGCTGCTTTCAAGGCCAAAAATAGAGGCAAAGGAGGACAAGGAAGCAGCAGACAAGGAGAGATTGAGAAAAGTCATTCTGGATCTGCTTAAAGCCAATCCAGAAGGCACGACATTCGAAGAAATTGTGAAGGAAACGAAGGAGAATGAAGCAGCCCTTGAACCGATATTGGACGAGATGCTAAATGAGGGCATATGCTATGAGCCCACGCCGGGGAAGATAAGGAAGATATAATAACAGTTCTGGACTGTCTATAAACGGGATCCTATTTCGCCCCTCAGCTTCATCAGCAATTCCTTGGGAACCTTGAAACCCTTGTCATAGGGCGCATAATTGTCCCCAAATCTTTTATCTTCAAAAACAATTCCTGCAAAAGCCCGTTGCCCCTCATACCTTGGAATTACGTGCAAATGGACATGCCTTATGATGTTTCCCAAAGCAGCATAGTTGAACATAGCCGCACCAAAAAGCTCTTTCACGGCATTTCTCAGATGTTTTGCAATTTCAAAGACCTCATCAAGCTCATTCTTCTCTATATCAAAGAAGTCCTCTGCATGCCTGTTCAGCTTTATGATGCACCTGCCAAGGTAGCACTGGTTTGGATGCAGATAGATAGTCCAATATCTGCATTCCTTGATTTTCAACCCCTGACTTTCGGGATTGCAAAACTCACAATCCATACATTAAGTTGCCACTCTTTTTAAAAACCCTTTAAATCTTGATGTTATTGTTATTTTGGTGACTGATGCTTTGGCAAAGGCGGGCTTATGGACAAAGATGCTATTCTCCACAAAATATCACTTTTGGAATCAACTGAAGGCAGGATTGCATATCTGAATGAAATTCTGCAGAGGCAGGGGGCCCTGCAGGAGGAGACTGTCAGCTCTGCTTACGAAGCGCTTCAAGAATTATACAAAACAACCGGTGATATGGTAAATGCGGTGCTCGCAAAAGCCGCAATAGCTGACCCAAATGCCAGATCGAATTATAGGCAGCGATTTGCTCCGGAATGGCCATACAGAGACCATGATCCCCGCAGAAGGAGATTTTCCAGGGAAATCTCCGAAGCTCTGGAACCTTCCAAAAGGGATGAAGCAAGAAAGGACGCTGAAAAGGAAGAGAAGGAGGGAGATTACGATGAAGCTGCCACGTCATGGAAAAGGGCAGAAGAATGGGAGAAGGCCGCAATAAATTACGGAAAAGCAGGAGGTGAAGATTTCCAAGCAGCCGTTTGCATGGAAAAAGCAGGCAAGCGAGTGGATTGGGAACGGGTGGCATCTGCATGCATCCAGGGGGCAGCTCTGAACTATGACAGCAATGCAGATGAAGCTAATCGTCAGCTATGGGAAGCTGTTGTGGCCTATAGGCTCGCGGGAATAGGCGAGGATGATGCCAGGGTTCAAGACGTTTATCGGCTGTTTCAACTGGATTCAGTGGACGATGCCTGGTATTGGGCAGAGATCAGCTACAGGTCTGGATCAATGTCAAAGAGGGATGCCTTCCTTGCGGCTGCTCGCAAATATGAAGCTGAACTGGCTCATGAGGTTTCTGGCACTCTGCCAAAAAATGCAGATGCACTTGAAAAATTGCTTGTCGCTGCTGCACGAGCGGAACATCTGGATGAAAGGTCGAGGAGAATAGTATATAATATAGCAGACTGTTACAGGGAAGCCGGTGAATTTGAGACAGCTGCTCAGTGGCTGGAGCCGGCTGACTTTGGAAGAGAGGCCATGAAAATGCGAAGGCTGCTGGTCAGGCAGAAAAATCGATGAAACGGCCTGCAGCTCTTCTGACAGCCCTTACCCCCCATCTCGCACTTTACAATCCTCTTAAAATCAATCATCTTCGGCGCTTTCTTCCAGCGTATTTCAGAAGCTTTTCAATCCCTGATTTTACCCTTGGTTCCAATTCAGCTTTCAATCTCGCATCTTGTATCAGATCTCGAAGTCGTGACTCATCATAATCAAATTTGCGAATATTAGAATAAGTTACACCATCTAAACTTGGAATTTCTCCTCTTGCAATTGCTCGCGCTTCATCCAATGGTCTTTCATTTGTTGTCAATGAAAAATCTCTTCCTCCAAATGTTCCATGTTGTTCAGAAAATAGCAGTACATCTTCATCTGGAACATAGAAAGCGTTCGCATACCGTCCTGCATGAATATGTATTGGACTTCTCGCCTTTCTTTCAAAATATACGACCTTCATACAGTAGTAAATTACACCCAAACATATAAAACTATCGCCGAGCGTGATTTTGGAAGGACATTGCATCAGCATATTGATTTCAATTTTTAAGGCAAACCAAAATCTTAATGTGCAGCGGTTAAAAAAGATAATATCTTCCCAAACACTCAGGAAACTTTCCCTTCTAAAAACCCTTTAAAATTCCACTCTAATCTATTACCATGATCAAAAGAATCAGGCTCTCCAACTGGAAATCCCATCTGGATACAGAGCTGGCCTTTGAGAAGGGAGTAAATATACTTGTCGGGATAATGGGCTCAGGCAAGACCAGTGTTATTGATGCGATCTCCTTCGCCCTCTACGGGACCTTCCCAGGCCTCCAGAACAGGAGGATGCAGCTTGACGACCTGATAATAAGCAGGCCAAGGAAGGAGAGAGCTGAAATTGAGCTTGAATTCATGGCCAATGGCAAGTCATATGAGATAAAAAGGGAGATAAAAAGGGAGAAAGGAACAACAAATGCCGAGATAAGGGAGGACGGGAAGCTTCTGGATGTGGGCAGCAGGAATGTCACCCAGCTTGCCGCATCCGTATTGCAGATGGATTACGACCTCTTCTCAAAGGCCGTATACAGCGAGCAGAACGCGATGGACTATTTTTTGAGGATACCGAAAGGCCAGAGGATGCAGCATATCGACAGGATGCTGAAGCTTGACAGGTTCGAGATGGCAAGGGAGAAGGCCATCCACATGAAGAACATCTTCAGGCAGAAATCAGCCGACAGCAGCAGGCTCCTTGACGAAATGAGGAAGGAGGACCTTTCCGGCAGGCTGGAAGAAACAGCCAAAGATATAGGTGAATCCGAGAAATCAATATCTGCCTATGCGCTTGAACTCGAAAAATCCAATAAGGATGTGAAGCATCTCAGGGAAGGGCTTTCAGCGGCCGAGAAAAAGGAAAAAAGGCTCCATGAGGCCTCAAAGAAGCTTTCTGTCCTGGAGGCAGGCAGGGATGAGCTGGAGATGCTTGTCAGGGAGGCTGGCCAGAAACTGGGAGGAAAAGCCAGAGAGGAACTGGAAACTATCCTGTCTTCTGTTTCTGCTGAAGTGCAGTCTGCTGAGGACAGATTAAAGGAATCGAGGCTGAAGGGGAAAAAGCTTGCAGCAGAGTTCGCTTCAATCGGGAAAAAGCTCGAATTCCTCACTGAGGAGATGAAAAGGCTGGAGAAGGAAATGGAGTCATGCATTCTGGCAAAGAAGGAGATTGAAGCCATCGAAAAAGAGCATGGCCTTCTGGATGAAAAAATAAGGGGGCTTGAAGAAGGCATTCAGATTCAAAATGAAGCGGCCATCTCTGCATCCAAAATAATGGCCGACAACGAGAAATATCTGTCAGGCCTTGAGAGGGAGATATGCCCTGTCTGCGGAAACCGCCTGCCAGAGGAAAGGAGGAAGGAGATAAGAAAGGAAAAGGAGAAGGAGATTAGGGCTTCCAAAGAAAAGCGCGGCAAGGCCGAGAAGCAGACAGAAGAGATGCAAAACAGGCTTCAGGCCCTGTCAGCCCTTTCAAGGAAACTGGAAGTATTGAAAGACAGGATCAGGAAGGAGGATGAAATCCGGGAGATGATAAGGAAAACAGAAGACGAAACAAGACTTTATGGGAAAAGCCATTCAGAATCTTGGGCCACAATAAAGGAAATGGAAGAGGCCGAGAAAACGCAGGAAAGCAGCCTCCTTCTCCTGAAAGGCAGACTGGATGAAGCAAAAGGCCTTCTCGACCTTGCAAAAAGAGCAGCTGAAATGAGGAGGAAGCAGGAAGTATACTTATTGGACATAAAATACTTCGCAAATGAAATAGAATTAATAAGGAAAGAGGCAGAAGGCCATGATATAGAAAAGCTGAGGCTGGGCCTTCAGGATGCCATGGCAAGGGAAAGGGAGCTTTCTGTATTGCTGTCCTCTGAAAAATCCAGGCTGGAAGACAAAAGAAAGCAGCTCGATGAGCTCAGATACAGGCTTGATGTCCAGGAAAAATTGAAAGAGAAATCATCCACCGCAGAGTCGGCAGCCTCCCATCTAGACGCCTTTGTCGATGTCCTGCAGTCAGCGCAGCAGGCCCTCAGGGAGGAATTTGTAAAGAATGTCAACACCATCATGGCCGGCCTCTGGCCTGCCCTCTATCCCTACGGGGATTTCCAGGAAGTCAGGCTGGCCATTGATGGCGATTATGTGCTCGAGATGAGGCGCCACAACATATGGGCCTCCGCGGACGGGATTGTTTCAGGCGGGGAAAGGAGCATGGCCTCCCTTGCCCTGAGGATAGCATTCTCAATCGCCTTCATACCAAATCTCAGATGGCTGATACTTGACGAGCCTACCCACAATCTGGATTCCAATGCTATAGACCATCTTTCAGGCATGCTGAGAAACGGCCTTCCCGGCATAGCAGAACAGATATTCCTGATAACCCATGAGGAGAGGCTTTCAGAAGGCGCAGGCAGGATATACAGGCTGGAGAGGGACAAGGCCGGCGGGGGGCCGAGCGTGGCCGTAGAGCTGTAGATTTTTGTGTCTTATTTTAAGGGCTATCTTGCCGCAATACGCCATAAATCTTCCACATCAAATACTATAAAGCCCTCCTCACTGAGCTTCTCCTTGCCTCCGATAGTTTTCCCGATGAGCCCGAAATATTCCGTTTCCCTTTCCCATAAAACAGATTTTGATTTTTCTTTCAATTCCTGCAGCACATGTCTTGCCTCCCTTTCCTTCAGATCAGACCATTTACACTCTATAAACAGCGCCTTTCTTTTGTTTTCATCGGAGCAGACAAGGTCTATTTCCTCGTTTTTATGCCACCATCTGCCTGCCTTTGTCGGCTTGAATGGCAGCTTCATATGCCATATGAGCTGTCTGGCGATATTTTCAAAAACAAAGCCCAGGTATCTGCTGTAATCCTTCCTGAAAAATATCTTCAGGCTTTCAATCTCTCCTATCTCTATTTCATCCTTGAACGGGTATACATAGCTCAGCCAGAAGTTAAAAAAGTTGTCGGCTATCCTGTAAACATAATTTTTCCTTTTCGGTCTGTTGACAATTACAGGATATTCTTTTGAAACAAACTTCAAATCTGTCAGGATCCTTATGTATTTGTTTATATTGGTCACGGCTACATGGCTTTTTGTAGCTATCTCATTCAGCTTGGTTGCCCCCTCAAAGATGCTTCTCATTATTCCAAGATATACCTCCACTTCCCTCAATTCCTGCGAAAGTAGAAATTCCGCCTCCTTGTTCAGAATGGAGTCGCTCTTCCAGAAGGTTTTCTCCACATTTTCCTGAAAGCTCCTGTCAAGTTCAAATTCCTTTATATAAAATGGTATGCCATCTAGTGCGCCATAGGCTTTGATGATTTCCTCGGGCTGCCATTTCGGGAAGAATTTTGTGAAATCCCTGAATCCCAGCCTGTTAACCTCCATCTGCGCTGTTCTCCTGCCATACAGGGGGCTTTTGTAACCCATAACGCTTGTTTCCATCACGCTCACATAGGAACCGCATAGTATAAGGAAAATATTCTTATCTTTCAGTGTCTCGTCCCACAGGTGCTGGAAATCCGACACAACAGATATGTCCTTTTCCACCCAGAATGGGAACTCATCTATGATGACAACAACTCTGTGTTTTTGGCTTCTGAGAATGTTTTCGAAAATGGTGTCCCAGCTCTTTTCTTCAGGAAGGAATATATTGAACTCTTTGGAAAATTTCACCCTGAACCTCTCCATCTCTTCTTCCAGCTTCTTTCTTTTGGCAAGAAAATAAAAATGGGGCTTGTTTCTGATAAACTCTTTTATAAGTTCTGTCTTTCCTACCCTTCTGCGGCCGTATATAGGAATCAGCTCAGCCTTATTTGATCTGTATCTTTCTTCCAGCATTCCCAGTTCCCTCTCCCTGTCTACAAAAGACAGTAACATAATACTAATTATCATGTTACTACTATTTAAGTCTTTCTGCAGGCGAAAAGGAAACTTTTAGCAGGCCAAGCTGGAATATACAGACTGGAGAGGGACAAGGCTGGCGGGGGGCCGAGCGTGGCCGTAGAGCTGTGATTTCAGATCGCCCTTGCCGAAGCTAAACCCTCCCGGCACGTTCAACCAAACTTATAAAAATTTATAAGTTCAGTTAATCATATAAATGCTATGGAGCCCAAGAGAATTCCCCTTGGCCAGAGGATAAGAAGGAGGTAGCACATAGAAATCGCAAGGCTGCAGGACACAATAATCGAGGCCCTTTACAGGATTTTCCCTGAAAGCGTGCTGCATGGAGGGACAGCAATCTGGAGATGCATCTGGGCTTTTCGGTCTCCAAGAAGAGAATAAAGAGCAACAGCCTCTATTCCAGGCTGGTGTTCAACGGGACTGAAGTCAGGCTTGAGGCCGTTTTCAGCAGCATCAGGGGAATAGTCAGGGAATATGAAACATATGAGGGCATACTGCTCAACATCTACACCCTGCTTCCGGAGGACATGGTTATCGAAAAGGCTGCAGCCTATCTCAAAAGGAGGAAAATAAGGGACCTTTATGACGTCTTCTTCCTTCTGAGGTATGTCAAGGATGCGAAGAGGATCAGGCCAAAGCTTTCCGAGCTTCTGGAGAACTTCACAAAACCAGAAGACGAGAATCATCTTAAAATGCTCATACTTTTCGGGATAGTGCCTAAGGCAAAGGATATGCTGGAATACATAAGGAGGTGGGTCAGGTGAAACAGATTGACAGGATAAGGGAATATTCAAAAAGAACGCCTGTATTCGATACGAAATCTGCTGTCAGGCTGATTGGCGACAGGGATTACGCCTATCTGCTGCTTAACTGCCTTCTGAAGGCAGGGGAAATAAAAAGGCTCACCAAGGTTATTACACGATTCATGATGACCCTTCCCTGCTGGTATATTGTCTTAAGCCTGCATACCTCGGCCTTCAGGATGCCATGAGCTTCCACAACCTCTGGGAGCAGGAAACGAATCCCGTAGTGCTGACGGCGAGGAAGGCCAGGCCCGGGCTGAGAACCGTCATGGGAAGCAATGTTATAGTGAGGAGGATATCCCCAAAGCACTTCTTTGGCTATGAGCATGTGAGACAGAACGGCTTCTTTCTGCCAGTCAGCGACATAGAAAAGACATTCATAGACTTGGTCTACTTCAGAGAGCTCAGGGGAAATATGGTTAAGGCCTTCAGGGGCAAAATCGATATGAAAAAGCTGCACGGCTACCTGAAGAAATATGACAGGCGCTTTGCTGGCAAGGTTTTGAGGCTATTGAAATAGTGCGCAAAAATAATCCCCATTTGTGCTGTATATTTCTATATGAAGCAACTAATAATATGGACAAAAAAGAATCCCTCCTTTCCTTGGACATCCACTTCCTCGCCAGGGAGCTCCAGCAGCTTGTGGGCATGAGGATCAAGAAGGTCTCCCAGATAGGAAAGGAAGGCTTTGTCTTCAGGATTTATGTCAGGCAGAAAGGAAACTTTGACCTCTTTGACGGAGAAGGAAAACTCTTTCTTACCGAGTACAAACTCCAGGCCATTGAGCCTTCCGGCTTCTGCATGCTTCTGAGGAAACTGCTTTACAACAAGATAATAGAATCCATAAAGCAGCACTCCTTTGACAGGATTCTGGAAATATCAACAGCAAGCCACGTCCTGATAATAGAGCTTCTGGAGCCCTTCAACATTGTTATCTGCAGCAAGGATATGGCCATTGTAATGCCCCTCAAAACCCTCAGGTTCAGGGACAGAACAATTGAGAGGGGAATAAAGTATGAGTATCCCCCAAGGCAGACCAATCCCCTTGAAACGCAAGTGGAAGATTTGGTAAGGCAATTAGGAGTCAGTGATAGAAAGCTTGTGGCCTTTTTGGCCTTATTGGGCTTCGGCCAGGCCTATTCAAAAGAGATATGTTTCAGGGCAGGCCTTGAGGAGGGCCTGATATCAAAATTACTGAAGAGGGAAGAGGCAGAAAAGCTTCTGAGTGCCATAAAAGATATCTCATCAGCAGCCGAGCCCCGCCTTTATGAGAATTTTCCATCCCCCATAGAATTAAGGCATCTTAGCCAGAGTTCAATATCCCTGGCCAGTTTCTCCCAGGCCTGCGACGAATACTTTATTCCTCTCATGTTTTCCGGAAACCCCGAAAAAGAAGAAAAGGAAACAGCCGGCAGGAAGATCGAGAACATAAAAAAAGCCAGGGAAAAGAAGAAAGAAGAGCTTGAAAAAAATGCTGACAGATGCAGGGGAAAGGGAGAGGCAATATACAGCCATCATGAGACAGTCAGGAGCATAATGGAAACGCTGGTTTCCAAAAGGAAACAGAATGTCAGCTGGCAGGACATCAAAAATATGGTGAAACAGTCTGATACCGCTGAGGCCCATGCCATAAAGGAGATAAGGGAGAATGAAGGCATCGTAATCCTGAAATTAGGGGACATGGAGGTGG
This sequence comes from Candidatus Aenigmatarchaeota archaeon, assembly GCA_016185435.1. Classification (GTDB taxonomy): domain Archaea; phylum Aenigmatarchaeota; class Aenigmatarchaeia; order QMZP01; family QMZP01; genus JACPNN01. Next base: position 15,356 of record JACPNN010000002.1, read on the forward strand.
AGCTGGACATAACAAAATCAATAGAAGAGAACGCATCAGGGTACTTCGAGATGGCGAAGAAGTCAAAAAGAAAGCTTGAAGGCCTTGAAAAATCAAAGGATATAGCAGAGAAGAAGTTCTCCCGGGAAAAGAGGAAGGAGCCAGGAAAAATTCCGGCCAAGAAGCAAAAATGGTTTGAGAAGTTCAGATGGTTCACGACAAGCGACGGCTTTTTGGTTATCGGGGGAAGGAGCGCGGACGACAACGAAACAATTTTCAAGAAGCATATTGAAAAAGGAGATTTAGTATTTCATGCCGACATACAGGGTGCAAGCCTTGTAGTCCTGAAAATCGAAGGCAGGAAGCTGACAGAAATCTCAATGAAGGAGGCTGCCGAGTTTGCCGCTGCAGGAAGCAAGGCCTGGCAGGCCTCATTGGGGGCTGTTGACGTCTACTGCGTCAAATCTGACCAGATATCCAAATCCCCCCCGTCAGGCACCTTCCTCCCAAAGGGCAGCTTCATGGTAACAGGCCAGAAGATATGGTTCAGGGACATGGAGATGAAGACATCCATAGGAGTCAAAATAGATAGGCAGAAAGGCCTTGCAGCAGTGGTATATGGCCCCCCGTATGCGGCCAAAAAGCATTCTGATTATTTCCTGACAATTATGCCCGGAGAAATCCCTGCCCCGGACCTTGCTAAGGAGATAAAAAAATCAATACTTATGAAGGCCAGGCCGGAAGACAAGCCTGCCATAGAGGCAGTTTCAATTGACGATATAGTAAAAGGGATACCGTCAGGCCAGGGCAAGATATTCCAGGGGTTCTGAAACAGTCTACTTCCCTGTATTTCGGCCAAAACCGAAGCAAAAGCAAGCCCTTATAAGCCTTTCCCCTAACTATTGGTTATGGAGGATAAGATAACATTGGACAGAGAAACATTTAGGGTTCTTGCCTCAGAAACAAGAATAGACGTCTTAAAAAGCCTCGATATGAGGAGAAAGACGCTTACAGAGCTGTCAAACCAGTTCGGCATGTCTGCCAGCACAATAAAGGAGCACATGGACAGTCTGGCCAAAGCAGGCCTTGTAATTCAGCTTGATGAAGGCAGGAAATGGAAATACTATGAGCTCACAATAAAGGGAAAAAGGCTGCTGCACCCTTCTGATGTCAGGATATGGCTGCTGCTTTCTGCATCTGCGATAGGAATGACCGCTGTGGGTTATGACCTCCTTCAAAAGCTTTCAGCGGCAGGGGTGGAGATGAGAACCATGGCCGCAAAGCAGATCGCCCTTCCAGAGGCAGCTTCAGGCGCTCCATCTGCCGCCTCTGACCAGCTAGCCCTGACTATCTCCCAGGCATTCCCTTACTGGCATATTGTCATCCTTGCAGGCCTCGGAATTCTTTTGGGAATTGGCATAGGACATCTGGCATCTTCAAGAAAAAGAACCGGGCTTGGCTCCTGAAAATGAAGCGCCGGGACTGGGATTTGAACCCAGAAGCCCATTGGGCACTAGCTGTCTGTGTCCGTGCACATCTGTGCACTCCTTTTACAATTTCTTTGTCTGACAATTTTCCAGGCTAGCGCGTTAGCCGTTCCGCCATCCCGGCTCATGATTAGAAGTGTATTGCTGTTATTTAAGCGCTTGCTGGTAGAACGGCTGGTCAGCAATGTCCTGCGGCCTTGCGCGTTTTCTGTACAGAACGAATATGATAACTGCCAAGGCCAAAACAGCGCCTATTATGGGAAGCAGAGGCAGCTCTCCTGACGATATTGTTGATGATGTCGGTTTTGGCGAAGACTCTTGTTCGGCTGTCTGTTTGGGCCTGCAATCAGCAGGGCACAGGATCTCATTCTCATAGCCATTGCATTTTCCGTCCGCCTTGCAGGCATATTTGGGTATGTCTACTGTCAGAAGATTCTTGTCGGCATGCTTTACCACTATCCTGTCCGCATTCCTGTAAAACGGCAGCCTGTACCATTTCGGCACCTGCTCCAGCACAGGGCAGCTCCCCTCAGGGTCTTCCCCTTCCACAGGCTCCTCGTAAAGTATGGCTACGGCTGCATTGGCGGCAGGGTCAAGCTTCGAGAGGAAGATGGTGAGGCCTGCTATCAGCACTGCCTTCCCTACGCCTACTGTCCCATTCACCCCATTCACCGAAAACTTTGCGTCTGTATCCCCAAATTCCAGAAGCTCGACAGAATATATCCTTGAATTTATGTCGACGCTCAGCTTCTCGCCCTTCTTCAGCGCGCTTTCGCCCCCTGTGGCGCATAGGGCCTGGAATCTCACCTGGAACCTGGACTGGAATAAAACCTTGCTGCCAGACATCACCTTGATGCTGTATGTGCCTTCATCAGGAATTTCCGTCGGAGTGCCTTCGGCTATCTCAAAGTGCTCCAAGGCCGCAGTATCATTTCTGAAGAAGTTTATCTGCACGCTGTAAACGGTCTCAAGGGCAAAGGCTGTCTGGGAAAGCGCTGCAATTCCTATAATGATAAATGCTATTTCAGCTTTCATCCTTCATCACATCTTATTGGTATTATTGTTTTCCAATATTTATCCGCTTTTACCCTGTTTGCTCAGCACCCCTGTACCCACGTGGCAAGCGCATTCGTCTTGAGATGGTTGTATCCTGCAGGGCAGAACCTGTCCCGGTTCCTGCAGTAGCTCATGATGCATGTGGTCAGCCCTGAATTACAGTCAGCGGCATTGTTCGGCTGTTCGCATGCATCTGCTGGATTTCTGCACCCTGGCGCCCTAACATGGCCTAGAGCTAACTGGTGGCCAAGCTCATGAGTGGGAGTCAAAGGACCGCAAGCGCTGAATGATACGCCTGTTGGCGCCCCATAGTCCTGAACGCATCCGACCACGCCGCTGCAGAACGCCGTATTGGTCAGCGCGACTATCTTGTCCCAGGTGTTTGCAAATTGGCTGTTCCTCACGCATCCCATCGCCGCGGTATGGCAGGTTCTGCATAAGCCATTTACATCATTTCCGCACCTTGTCTGGCAGTCCTTGGGCTGGATGTAATGGGCCACAACCCTGTCCTTTCCGTCAGCGCAGTCCTTGAAGGGGCTTGTGCGGAGGAAAAACGCCAGCATGGCGTCAGAAGAGGCCTTGAACCTGCCGAATTCAGCATCTGTCGCGCCGTAATTCAGGGGGACAAAAACTATGTCAAATGCCTGTGCAGGATCTCTCGGCTGGCCGCCGCTGTCATTCCCGCTGCTGACAGAAGTGACGCACTCAGTCCCGTTCCACACCTTATCTTTCGGGCAGCACGCCCCGTTGGCGCAGGCAAGAGGAGAGGTACATTCAAGATCACAATTGCAGCTTTCGCCTTCTGTCTTATTGGCAGGCAGGCATGGCTTGCATTCTGTATCGTTTATATCTGAGGTGCCGTCGCAGTCATTGTCTATGCCGTCATCGCACCTGCCCTTCTCGCTTGGCAGCTTGCAGAGGCTGCACCAGCTGCTTCCCTGTTTTCCTTCCTCATTCGTGCAGGCAGGCAGGGAGCAGTCAAGCATATTTTCGCATTTGCTGTCTATAGTCCCCTTGTCAAGGCACGCGTCCCTTGTGCAGGCGCTGCTGTCATCGCAGTCAAGGTTATCAACGCATCCGAAGCTTTCTATGAATATCTTTCTCTCCCCGCCGTCATACCTTATATTCACCAGCGATTCCTTTCTTGTTATATTGACGAAGAGCTTGTCCTGTTCTGCTGTTCTTGTGGATACGCATTTTCCGCACCCTATGCAGTCATTGTTGGGCAGGTCCTCGCACTTCAGGTTGGCTGTCACATTTTCTTCTGTTATAGCTTCCGGAGTTTTGATATTGTATATCGCGCAGGATTGGGATTTTGGCTCCAGACCATACCTGTTCTTCCTGAAGCAGTCTGCGGCATTTTCCGCAAGGTATCTGGAGACTTCATTCACATCAGCGCCGCCAGCTTTGGAAATATTGGCGCCTGCAACTTTCCCGACAACCTCCACCCCACGCGGCACGCCCTTCTCGCTGGAAGGCCAATAGCTGCTTACAATCATGAACAGGAAGGCGACAAGGGCCAAGGCTGCGGCTATCATGATAAAATCCTCTATCGATTCTATGGCACCCTTATGACGGTAGAATATCCTCAACCTCACCACCTTCGCTGATAACCTTCACTTCGCCACCGATGATCACGCCCGCTTTCTTCATGCCCTTATACGTCAGCATGTAGGCCACATCATAATCGGCATTGCCAAAGCGCTCTTTCACCCTTTTGTCAACATCGAATCCGATGATGCCGCACTCCCCCTCGATCACATCGCAGACCTTGCTCCCAGGGCATGCGCAGTCTGTGGCGCATGACGAGCATCTTTCCCCTGCAGAGCATTTCCCGTCTCCGCATGCTCCTGTTCCGCCCTGATAGCTTGCCGCCTTATCCAGATCATCAGCGATTTTCGGCCTGTAATCAGGGCTTGTTTTCGTCCCCATCATACTTAATGCCACAAGGGAAATAAATGCGACTATTATTATGCCTACAACAACATACTTCAGCTTCCCCTCGTGTCTTTCTTCAGGCTGTTGAGCATAATCTCCGTAATCAATCTGGCCTGTCAAGCTTTCGGATATCATCTCATCTCCTTTTTTTCCTCTTCCCTTTCGCCATGGAAATCAGGGAAATAAGAACAAAAAACAGCGCAATTGCTGCCAAGAATGGCCATAAAATCTTATCCTCTCCGGTCTTATTAAGGTCATCACCCTGCGGCACTTCTGTCGGCAATATGCTTGCAGAAGGAAAAATCCTTGGTCTGCAGTCTTCCGGGCAATTGACAATATCCTCATCCCCCTCGCATCTGTTGTTTATTCTGCAGGTCAGCAGCCTCACGCTTTTGCTGAATATCTTCCTGTCCTTGTGGTAAACCTCTATCCTTTCAGCTTCAGTGTAGTAGGGCAGCCTTATAGCGTGCTCTGAGACATTTTTTACATATTTGAGAGATTTTATTTCCCCTGTTTCCGTGTCCTTGCCCATATGGTAAATCTCCCAAGTGATACCGAAAGGAAAGCTGCTCAGGGCTCTGCCATCAGGGCCTATCACCCTCACAATGTAATCACTATTTTCCTCATCGGCAGTTGCCTTATCCCTTCCCCCCTCCAATATCTTCAGTTCATTAATAGTCACTGTGTCGCTTCTATCTACAGAGAAGTAAAAGAAAATTATGTATCCGGCTTTATCCAGAGCATAAGCAGAGATAATTAAAAGAAGAAATATGCCAAGAAAGACTGTTAAGGTTTTCATGTTAACTGCACCCCTTTAGCCATTTTGCAATAGACTTCTCCTTCATGTACTTGTAGCCTGCCGGCCCGAATCTGTTGAACGGATTGCAGTAATCCATCACGAATTCGTGGTGCTCTGGAAGCCTGCAGTCTGCAGCATTTGGTCCCATGCATGTTCCCTGAGCCCCGCAACCCTCTACATGGTAAAGTCCGAATGCATGTCCTGTCTCATGGGCAACTATATTATGTGTGAATACGTTTCCCGACGGCTTCCATCCTGTCCCTTCAGGAGGCAGATAGCCTGTTGATGAGCCATCATTTGGTATATTAGCTGCGCATCCTCCAAAACCAGCTCCGGCGGTTATTACCGCAAACTTGTCTATCTTACCTGCCAAACCCGCCTTCTGTATGCATGCTCTGCCTGCGGATATGCAGTCGCCGCAGAGTTTCGAGCAGCCTCCAGATCCGCAGATTTCAGGCCCTATATAGTAGGGCCTTACCCTTGCAAGTGGATCGCTGCACTCCTTAGTAGGATACCTTTCCTTCCACATGTACTCATAAGTTTTTTTGGCAGAGTCGAGGAAAAGGTCTTTCTGGCTTTCCGAAAAGCCGATGGCTACATAGGCGAAATTCAACTGCTCCAGCTCTATGCATTTCGTCCCGTTCCACGCCATCCCGTCAGGGCAGCAGAACTTGCCCTCCCCCTTCGCCCCATTGTTGCACACCAGCTTCTGCCCCTTGTCGCACTGGTTCGTGCATGAGCATGGAGAGCCCTCGTCCAGCCCCTTCGTCAGGGTGCATCCAGAATCAAGCCCCCCACCGGGACAGTCATCTGAATTCGCGCAGTTCTCCCCTCCAAGCCTGTCGCATTTCCCGTCCCCCTCGCACCAGCTTATCTTCCCTTCCTTGATCTGGCAGTCAGGATCATTGTCAGGGTAATCAGGCTCATTCCTGCATCCGGCCGAACAGAAACCATTGCACATATTGTCGCACTTGCAGTCCGGATCATTGTCGCAGTCAGGGTCGCATATGCTGTTTGCAGGTTCGCAATCAAGGTCGCATTTCCCATCCCCATTTCCATTGGTGTCAGGGTCGCAGATATTGTCATTCATGTCCCCATATCTGTTGATGCAATCTATGTCATACGCCCTCTCCATATCCGCGGCATTATTATAGCAGTCAAGGTCGCAGATCCCATCGCTGTCATTCGCCGCTATTATATTGTCCTTATTTGCGTCCACGCAATCCATGTCGCATAGCTCCCCGGTCACCCTGCCATCAATATAGCACTTGGGGTCGCACACCCCCTTCACAAAAGAGCAGCTTGCATCGCACACCTCATCATAAGGGTCGCACCCCTTCACAGTCACCTGCACCAGTATGTCCTTCTCCGGCAGGCCTTCCAGCCTCACCTTTATTTCGTCACCATTCCTGAGGGGATAATTGCCAGCGTCACCTTTTATTATAAGCACGCCCGCGCCCAAAGGCCTGAGGGTATCGACATACAATACGCCTTTTATCCCGCTCTGGGATGCCATGGCCTCTATATCAGAGAAGGAGGCGCTGAACTGCAGCTTGGCCGTCTTAAGCTCATTGCAGTTGTTGCTCTTCATCGATGTCAGCAGGCTCAGGAAATCCTCATATGAAAGCCTCTGGCCCTCAAGCATCTCGCATACATCCGTCTTTGGAAAATCACCTTTGATTTCAGCCTGCCCCCCAGAGAAAGATATTGAGGTAAGGAGACCTGCAAGCATAACAAAAACAACTGCTATTCCGGCAGCGCTGGCGGCATGCAGCCTCATCCTTTATCCCTTAATATTTGTCTGTTTTCCTTATAAGCGCGCCATGAAATAGGGTCGCATCAGGCTATTGATACTGGGAAAGAAGAATCCAGGCCCATCTCTTCGCTCTTCCGGCCCCTTCTCATCACAAGGAAAGCAAGGATCGCGACAAGAGCAACAAACACCCCGAGCAGCAGCCACGGGAACTCCTGCTTTGTTTCTACAGGCGGCTTGCCATCAGTCGTTTTTGCAGGCGTGGAGACAGCCTTTGGTTTGCAGTCCTCCGGGCAATTGGTAATATCCTCATCGCCCTCGCATCTGTTGTTCTTTTTGCAGGTCAGAGGCCTGACATCCCTGCTGAATATCCTCTTGTCGTTGTGGTAGAGCTCTATCTTATCCGCCTCTGTGTAATACGGCAGCCTGATGTTCTGCTCGGAAATGTTCTTTACAAACTCAATATCGATTATCTCGCCTGTTTCAGGATCCTTGCCCATTCCATGGGACACCCAGGTGATATTGAATATGAAAGTATAGATAGCCTTTCCTTTCACATCGATTATTTTCGCCAGATACTTTTCGTCTTTATCCTCAACCTCCTGAAAATCCTTTTGCCCCTCTTCTATTTTGAGCACTTTCATCCCTATATCCTCGCTCCTATTGGCAGAAAATTCCATATAGAAAATGTATCCGGGCCTTTCATCCGCAGCTGCCATATTCACAAGAAACGCTCCAATCACCAGAAAAATTATGGCAGTTTTCATATAATCTATCCGCACCCCTTCAGCCACTTCGCATATGTATTGGTTTTCATATAATTATAACCTGCCGGCCCGAACCTCTCGAAAGGCATGCAGTAATCCATCATGAACTTGTAGCGCTCCTGGGGAGGGAAGCTGCAGTCTGCCGCATTCGGCCCCAGACATGCTCCTCCAGCCCCGCATCCGGCTACATGGTACAGGCCTGACACATGGCCAGTCTCATGGGCCACAACTTCCTTGGTGTACAGCACCTCGTTTGTCGGCTTCCATGACACGCCATTAGGTATGAACCTGCTCGAAGAGCCCCTTGCGGGTATGCCAGATGCGCATCCTCCAAGAAAGCTCCCTGTTGTTATTACAGCAAACTTGTCTATCTTGCCATCCAGGCCGTTCTTCCTTATGCACGCCGCTCCTGCGGATATGCAGTTGCTGCAGTGGTCTGAGCAGCCTCCTGAACCACATTCCTTCGGCCCGAGATAATAAGGCTTCACCCTTGACAGAGGATCAGCGCACTCCTTGAACGGCGACCTGTCCCTGACAAAATACTCATAGCTATTCTTAGCTTCAGCAAGGAAAGCATCCTGCTGGCTTTCCGAGAAACCTATTGCCACAATGGCGAAATTCAACTGCTCCAGTTCTATGCATTTCGTCCCGTTCCATGCCATCCCGTCAGGGCAGCAGAACTTGCCCTCCCCCTTCGCCCCATTGTTGCACACCAGCTTCTGCCCCTTGTCGCACTGGTTCGTGCATGAGCATGGAGAGCCCTCGTCCAGCCCCTTCGTCAGGGTGCATCCAGAATCACAGCATACAGGCTCCCCGGGCAGGGACAGGCATGTCAATCCCCCTCCAGGGCAGTCATCATCTGAATTTTCGCAGTTCTCCCCTCCAAGCCTGTCGCATTTCCCGTCCCCCTCGCACCAGCTTATCTTCCCTTCCTTGATCTGGCAGTCAGGATCATTGTCAGGGTAATCAGGCTCATTCCTGCATCCGGCCGAACAGAAGCCATTGCACATATTGTCGCACTTGCAGTCCGGATCATTGGAGCAGTCAGGGTCGCAGATATTATTCTGTTTCTCGCAGTCCGCATCGCAATAGCTGTCTGCCACGCCATTGGTGTCAGGGTCGCAGATATCATCTATCTGGCTTCCCCTCTCCCATATGCAGTCCACATCATACGCCCTCTCCATATCCATCACATCATTGTAGCAATCAAGATCGCAGACGCCATCCGAATCATTCGCAGCTATCATGCCATCCCTGTTGATGTCCACGCAGTCCATATCACAAAACTCCTCTGTCTTCTGGTCATGCGCATAGCACTTGGGGTCGCACACCCCCTTCACAAAAGAGCAGCTTGCATCGCACACCTCATCATAAGGGTCGCACCCCTTCACAGTCACCTGCACCAGTATGTCCTTCTCCGGGCTCCCTGCGGCTGTGACATTTATCTGGTCATCGAACTTCAGGGGATAAAGGCCAGCATCGCCCTTTATTATAAGCACGCCAGCCCCGAGCGGCTTGAGGGAATCAGTATACAGCACGCTTTTTATCCCGCTCTGGGATGCCATGGCCTCTATATCAGAGAAGGAGGCGCTGAACTGCAGCTTGGCCGTCTTCATCTCGTCGCAATTGTTGTTCTTCAGCGCGGTCAGCAGGCTCAGGAAATCCTCATATGAAAGCCTCTGGTTCTCAAAGGTCTCGCAAATATCCACCTTCGGCGCCACCACCTTGCCCACAAAAATACCGGGCAGATTCCCTATGCCTTCAGACACCTTGTCCACTATTGACTTATCCTTTCCTGCAGAAAATGACGTGACGAGCATGACGCCTACAATTATGACAAGGGCAGTGATGATCACTATTCCGACAGTATTGAGGGCCAATGCCTTCATCTATTTCCCATTATTATTTATCCCTTTTACTTATAAGTTGCAAGGATTTTATGCCCCAGATCCAATTAAAGGCCATGATGGTCTACAAGGTTGTCGCGATGACAGTAATAGCCCTTGTAGGCGTGCTTGTTTTTCTCGGCATAGTGAGCGCTCTGCAGCCCGCCTTCATGACCAAAGCCACGTGTTCTGCTTATCAGGGCGCCTTGGCTGTCATGCCTTTTCCGAAGGAGGCCAAGCCCAGCCTGCCATCCTTCTGCTATCCCGACGTCTGCACCATCCAGCGCTTCAGGCTCGATGAGAAAGCAAACCCCCCGGTAAAATCAAAGGATGACGTCAACAGGAGGCTTGCTGATCTGGCCCTGCAGTGCTGGAAATGCTCTGACTCCGGAAAAAAAGCCAACACCATCACATGCTTTGACGGCTATTCCATATTCCCCGCAGATGAGAAAGGAATTACAAAGGAAATCGAGGCGAAAGGAAAATGCGATTTTTTGCCCAACAGTTTCCTTGAATATGAGAGCCAGAACTACAGCTGCGGCACAGGCAACAAGCTGTACTTCAACTCACAGGAAAGGGAAATCAGGGAGTACATTGTCATAAAATACGACGCTTTCGCCCACAGGATAGTGATAAGCTAGTCATCTCAGCACAAATAATAGCGGGCGTGCAGAATATTAAATATGGTTGCTTTTTCAGCGCCAATCCTGAACCTTTTCGGCAGCGGCAAAAAGCCTGAAGAGGGAAGGCAGGTGACAAGGGAATACAGGCAGTTCAAGAAGGAGGAAAAGTATGTAGACCAGAAAGGATTCGACCTGTTCTATGTTAGGGCATGCCAGAAGATTGGCGGCCTCATGAGGATAAGGCCCCCGAAAGGCCTTGAGGAGAAGCTTTACAATGCAGCCCTGATTGCCGACCTGCCCATAACGCCTTCGCAGGTCCTCGGCTTCACTTTCTTCACCACCATTTTTCTCTTTCTCCTATTCATCCCAATAGCCCTCGGACCCGGAGGCAGCGTGCTTGTCCTGACCCTGCCTTTCCTGATAGCATACTACACGCTCACATACCCCTTCTTTGTCGCAGAGGTTACAAAGATAAGGGCCAGCGACGAGAGCATCAAGGTAATACTGTACATGGTCATTTACCTCAGGCTGAACCCCAATTTCGAAGGGGCCATATCCTTTGCCGCAAGGCACACATCCGGCCCCTTTGGAAAAGACCTGAAGAAGCTGCTCTGGGACCTCGAGATGGGCAAGTTCCAGACAATCAGCGATGCCTTCTCCAGCAGGGTGAGGAAATGGATAGAATGGGACAAGGATTTCCTCGAGAGCTTCCAGACCCTGATGGGCATAACAATAGTAGTGTCTGACGAGAAAAGGAAAAGGCTTCTGAATGACGGCCTCGACCTCATACTTGACAGGACATACGAGAAGATGAAGGACTATGGCAAGGCCCTGAGGACCCCCACCCTTTTCATCCACACCCTCGGCATCAGCCTTCCGATAATGGGCCTGATCATGTTCCCCATGGTGAGCGTATTCCTTGCCCCTGACCCTGAAAAGGGCGGGGGAGTCAACCCATGGAGCATAGTTATCGGCTATGATCTTATCCTGCCCACATTCCTTTTCTGGTATACGAGGAGGGTGATATCCAAAAGGCCGGGAGCATATGCATACCCTGACATAAGCCACCATCCGGAGCTGCCCCCGGAAGGCAGGCTGATGATTAAAAGGAAGGACAAAAGGCCCTTATTGCTTCCCATCTGGCCCATCTCCCTGCTTATCCTGGTAATCTTTGCAGGCGGCGGGATAGGCTACCTGCTCAATGTCGCTCTTGACTACATGCAATACTGCACAGGCCCCGGCAATGACTGCAACCGCATTGATCTTGACTCCACCCGCAGCTGGAAGAACCGCATAATCCTCGAGTTCGACCCCACACCCTGCTTTGACCCTAAAACAGGGGAAAATGTGTTATATGAAAGCGTCCCCTGCATAGCTGTAAGCCCTGCCTTTACCATCATTCTGCTGAGCATGTCTGTCACATGGGGGATAGGCTTTGCTTTGGGCTTCCATTTCCTCGCCTCAAGCTTTCAGAGGGTGAGGATAAGGAAGCAGATAAAGGAGCTTGAGTCCGAGTTCATTGTAGGCCTGAACAGGCTTGGGGATGTCCTGGAGACAAACATGCCCATAGAGACATCAATAGAGGTGGTCTCGAAGAAGTACAAGCTGTACGGATACAGGTCGAGCCCCATGTACGAGTTCTTCATCACCATCCTCAGGAGGATGAGGGACTTCGGCATGACCTTCGAAGGCGCCATATTCGACAAGGAATTCGGGATCATTAAGAAATACCCCAGCAAGCTTGTCGAGGATATCATGAAGGTCCTTGTGACCTCTTCCAAGAGGGGGCCTGCGATAGTGGCCCTTGTCACAAAGAGCGTCTCGGAATTCCTTTCAAAGACAAGGAGCGTGGAGATACTGATAAACGACATCCTCGACGAAATAGTGAGCAATGCCAAGCTCCAGGTCAGTTTCATAGCCCCCTTCGTCACAGGCATCGTCAGCGCCACAGCTGTCCTTCTCGTCCAGCTGCTCAGGACAATCATAGATGCCATAGACCGGATAACAAAATATCTTGGGGAAGGCACAGCAAACCCGTCAGATCCGGGGCTGGGGGAGACCATGCTGGGAAACATAAGGCTGGAGAGCCTTATACCCCCTTCTGTGTTCCAGCTGGTAATAGGCATCTACATGATAGAAGTCATCATACTCCTCAGCTTTTTCCTCAACGGCCTGCAGAACGGCTTCGACAAGAACACAAGGAATTACATGATGGGCAAATACCTTCTTATGGGCACGCTATTTTATTCCATAATCGTGCTGGTAGGCATTTTCATGTTCGCTGATGTGATATGCTCAGTCGCTCAGGGATGCAAGCAAGACTAATAAGATGGAATCATCTTACCACAACCATGTTCCCTGAATTGTCAAGGGAGATGGAAAGGCTCGGCGAAGAGAAATCCGCTTTTATCACCACCCTTTTCCTTATGTCAGCCGGTATTGCTGCCATTACTGTGTTATTATTGGCATTCATTTTGCCAATCAGCACATAGCATAAGGCATCCTTGGTGACGCCGGAGACAGCATAGCTCCAGCAGCCTTCTATATATCTCGCAATCTGCTTTGCCGAGAACTCGTCCTGCTTAATGGTGTCTGCGGCAACTGTGGGCGTTTTTGTCGGCACAGGATTCTTGTCCTTGTTTGTGATATACAGGTGCCAGATGAAAGCCATTATGACTGCTATCGATATGGCAAGCAGTATGAACTTTCCCGCATACTCAATCGCAAGGTCGCCTTTTCTTCTGCTTTCCATACTGATCATCTTATCCGTTCATCATCTTATGACAACAGTGTTGTCTTTCAGCTCATACGTCACAAAAACTATTGTCGTCCCTTTTTCAGCCTCCCATATCAGCTTGTCCTCTGTGCCGCATGTGCCTGGATACGAGACCGTGCTTCCTCTGTCAACAACCAGATTGTTAGGCAAATCGACACAGGTCCTTGACTTCTCGAGGGCCTTTGTGACGTCTGTCTCTGTCGCCGCCAGGGGCTCAGTGAAGATGAGCTGGTAGCAGTTTGATATGGTGCCTGCCTTGGGGCATGGCGACGGCTTCTTGTTGTAGCAGTCTATGGCATATGCGGCTATATTGTTCGCAACTTCTTCCCGGGTTCTGGCATCGATTTTCGCCTTCCTGACATTGCATATATCCTCCTGGCAGTATACAGGAAGCTCTGCCTCATTCCCTGTGAACACCCTGAAGACAAAGCAGAACGCTTTGCTGGCCATGCCGCTGACAGGGCCGGCAAAGAGGAGAAGCATGAGGGCTACGCTGAACAGGGCTATTATAATGAGGCCTATCGCGCTCAGCTCGATGCCCTTCATTAATAGAATATGACAGGAAGACCTAATAACCCTTGAGACGAATTCTAAGAACAGATGTTGCCCCTGGAATATTCCCCCTTTCCAGAGCCCCTGCCGCTGGCAAAGCCATATCTCAGATACCAGTTCTTCACTTCCTCATCAGGCAGCCTGCAGCCGAAATTTTCCTTCTCCCCAGTCTGGACGCTCTCAGCAACAGCCTCTGATGCTTTGCCTGTGTCCCCCCTGTACAGCTCTGTATTGCTCTGGCAAAGGGCTTCCCTGCATCCTGCAGCACCCAGATTCTGGCAGGAGACTGCCATGAAGCAGTATACCATGTTCTCGCAGACAGGCAGCTTGAATGAGCCAAAGCCGACTTCTACAGCTTCATTCGCCTTCTTGTCGCAGTTCCAGTCCACCTGCACGTTCCTGTCCTCCTGTCCGAGATAAGTCCCGCAGAAGTCCACGGCCTTATCGCCTGCCCTGGAGTTTTTGTAGCTGTCGCAAAGGCTGTTGCACCTGCTTATGAATTCCTGCCTGCTCCCCTCGCATTTGCCCTTGTTGGCTATAAGATCAATGGATTCTCCCCCGAGATTTGCGAGGAATATCTGGATTATGACAGCCGCGACAACAAGCAGTATTATCATCATGACAACCATTTCCAGCGCCATTCCTTTTTTTGCCATACTTATTTTACCGCCTTTTCTCATAATCAATCTTCATCATTATCTGCCTCTCGGTGTGAGCCTGTCCCTCACCCTTTTCACGGTGTCATACACCTTTGGAGAAGGCAGGAAAGGGTAGTTAACCTTCTTGAAGGTGTCATAAAAGTTCTGCCATATCGGGAAGCGCCTGTCCCTTACAGAAAAGCCTGTCAGGGCCTCAAATGTCTTCTGGCCCTGAAAGACATTCAGTTCGGCAAGCCTTCTGATATCGGCAGAAGGGCCGTCCCTAGCTGAAGGAGCCAGGTAGAGCATGACAACACTTGAAAGGAACAGGAAAAAAACCAGGCTAAAGAATGTGACAACTATTAGCCTCCTCATATGTAATAGTTATCAAAGCGCATTTATAAGCAAAAGCAGGACAGGCCAGCAACTATCAGCAGATGTTGGGATGTGGAGTATATTCGCCATTGGAACCTCTGTTCTCTCCATATCCAAATCTTACATACCAGTTAAGCTTATCCCAGTTGGGCTCCGGATCGAAAGGAAGCCTGCAATTCACATTCTCCGCTTCCCCTGTCTGTATCCTATCCGCCACAACACGCTTCGCTGTGTCGGGATCTCCATACAGCTCTGTGTAGCTCCTGCACAGCACATCCCTGCAGCCCATGGAATCAAAGTTGGCGCAGGGGGCCACCATGAAGCAGTATATCCTGTTCTCGCAGACATCGAGCTTGATTGCCCCGAAGTCAAGCTTGGCCTTGCCATTCGCCTTCTTGTCGCAGTTCCAGTCCACTTGGACGACATCCTTGTCCTGGCCGAAATAGGTCTCGCAATAATCAACCGCTTTCGCCCCTATCCTGGCAGAATTATAGGACGCGCAAAGGCTGTTGCACTTGTTTATGAAGTCCTGTTTCTGGAGCTCGCATTTCCCTTTCGAGCCTATGCCCTCAAGCTTCCCCTGCTCTGTCTGGGAAAGGAATATCTGGATTATGACAGCTGCGACCACAAGCAGGATGATCATCATTATGACCATTTCCAGAGCCAAGCCTTTCCTTGTCATAATTAACTTTAGAACCCCTTTCTATAATTAATCTTTGCCTCTCCGAGCCTAGGAATCAATAGGCACATGGTTAAACTGCCCGTAATCAAGGAACATGGCAAACTCGAGCTTCAAAGGCGCAAGATTCGCATCCATCGCCGGCACATTAAACTTCCTGTCAGTTATCTTGACCTTTATTTTGACATCCCTGACTCCCTGGAATGAAAGCCCCTCGCATCCATTGACGCATGCATTTGCCTGAGGCGCAGACTGGCTCTGCCCTCCTTCATAGCACGTCTTGGGCACATTCACAGTCACATCCTGGTTGACACAGCTGGTGTCCCCATCCCTGCACTGTATCGGGCAATCGATATCAACAAAATCGTCATAGGCAGCCTTCCTGAACTCTTCGCATGCAAATATGATTGCCGCTTCGAACTTCTCATCCGCCGGCCCCGGATTCCTGCAATTGGCCCTCTGGTGCTGGGTAATCATCTGCTGGAAATAGTGTTCTCTTACCTTGTCAGCCCCTCTCTTCCACAGCCAGAAGAATCTCTGGGGACCCGGCTCGCCTGTTATCGGCCCCTGATATGACAAAGGAGTCTCCCCTCTCATCTGGATCCTGCCGTCTATGGCAGAAACCCCGCTGGTCTCACACTGGCTCGAATCCTGCTCTCCGCACTTGTCATCCCCGGGATAAACCGACTTCAGGCATGCATAGCCTGCTATGGCCGCATCCGGGAAGACCTCGGCAAACTTCTCGCCAGTGATATAGGCCTGCATATTCTTGGAAGAAACATTCGAAAGCGCATAAAGGACTTCATCAATCTCAGGCGGGATCGGCTGTCCATTGGCAAACCAGTATCTTTCAGCTTCATAGCTATCCCCTTGAACCCCCACGGTATGGAAGGCAGCCTGTTCCGAAAGCAGAAGCACGCTCTGGACATCCCTTTTCGCTGTCTCAAGGTTCTGGAAGGTTTCCCCGACAGCTACTTTTGCCACATCAGGCCCGGTCCTGACAGTGGTCTGGAAAATCATATATCCGACCATGGCGCCCACGCCCAAGAAGACCGCAAGACCTACAACGCTGATGTCAATGCCGCGCATATACTATACTTTTATCCAATCTACTAATAAACCTTTCAGGTTTTTTTCAGATTAATAACAGCACCCGCCCAAATTAAAGCATCAGGATTTCAGGTGATGTTATTGCTCTCTTTTCTCGCCATTGTTTTGCTTGGCCTTTTTTTCGGCTGGAGGCTGAGCTTTTTCTTCAGCTTCATTGACAATCTGCTCAAGAGAATGGCCTTCAGCATCCTTATAGGCTCAGTTTCAATAATGTGGCTTTCCCTCCTTTCCTCCTGGCTGGCCTTCAGGCAGCTTGGAGCGGCCTCAACATTATTCACAATAGCTGTCCTGCTGTCGGCTACGATGCTTCTGCGGCCCAGATCTCCAAAGCAGAAGGCAGGCTCCAGCTTCTCAGCAGCAGAGGCAGTAATAATAGCATTGATAGTTGGCGTCTATTCCCTGCTCAATATCTTCGGGGTCCTGTTCGTCAATGAAATGAGTGGTTGGAGCAGCATTATCAACGTCTGGGGCGATTATCCTCTCCACATCGGGATAATAAATTCCTTTGCCCTGAGGGACAATTTTCCCCCGCAATATCCTGTTCTTATAAACACGCCCCTGACCTATTCCTTCGGAACCGATTTCCTGACAGCAGTGCTTGCAAAAAACGGCCTTGGCCTGAGGGAAGCCATCTGGCTTGTCAACATATCCCTTTTCTTCTGCCTTGCTGTCTTCATCTTCTATCTGGCTGAAAAATTTTCCTCGTCCAAAAAGGCTGCGGCCTTAACTCTCCTTCTGTTCTTTTTCGGCAGCAACGCAGGCATTGTCAACGCCCTCGGCGACGCGCTGAAAGGGAATGACGCTTCGCTTCTCCTCAGCCGCAACTATTCCCACGACGAGCCCCATGGCCTGTATTTCATGAACAGCATAGAGGCGGTATTCATCCCCCAGAGGTCAGCTCTTATGGGATTTGCCGCCTCTGCTCTCATCTATCTCATCCTGTTCAGGAACTTTTCAGGGCCTCTGAAAAAGCAGAACAGGCTGGAGCTCCTGCTTGCAGGCTTCCTTTTCGGCCTGCTGCCCCTGATGCATGCCCACTCCTTTCTCGCAGCAGGCGCTGTTTCCGCTATCCTTTTCCTGTACAGGCCCTCCAGAATATGGCTCTACTTCATAATCCCTGCGGCCTTCCTGGCTTTCCCCCAGCTTCTCTGGCTCGGCCAGAGGGCAGGCAGCCACCTGTTCAGCTTCCATCCCGGCTGGATCTCCTCGAATGAAGGCAAGCCCCTTCTGGACATGCTGTATTTCTGGCTTGCCAACGGATGGATAGTGCTTGCACTCTCATTTGCCGGCCTTGCCTTTGCCTCGCGAAGGCAGAAGGTTTTTTATGCCCCCTTCCTCGTTCTGTTTCTTGCAGGCAATCTTGTCCGCTTCCAGCCATGGGATTTCGACAACTACAAAATTTTCCTCCACTGGCACCTGCTTGCATCAGTGCTCGCCTCTATGGTTATAATCAGGCTATTCGATTCAGATATGAAAATCAAGTCAAGGGGAAGATTTGCTGAAAAGCTTCCATCTTCATTAAGAGCTTATGGATCCAAAGCCTTGGCCATCATCCTGATATTTTTAGGCACAGGCACAGGCCTTCTGACAGTTCTTTGGCTGGGCTTCGGCAAGGATTCCCAGTTCGAGCTCTATTCAGCCGCAGACCTTGAAATCGCAGAATGGATCAGAACGAACACTCCTCCTGAGTCCGTTTTTCTTACCAGCGATGCCCACAACCACCTTGCCCATTCAATTGCCGGAAGGCAGATAGTCATGGGCTTTGCAGGCTGGCTCTGGAGCCACGGCCTCGATTATCAGCAAGTAGAGAGCGATGTAAGGGAGATTTACAGGACAGGCAGCTGCGGCTTGATAAGCAAATACGGAATCAGCTACATTTTTGCCGGCCCTCAGGAAATCAAATTCGATCCTAATATCAGCCTGTTTGAATCCCGATTCGAAAAGGTTTTCTCAGCCTCTGATGCCGGCCAGAATTACTACATATTCAGGACAGTGTGCTGAAATATCAGCCAAAAATTCCCATGGCCCTCGACAGAGTCACTTGGGAAGGAATTTGAGGGCAATCTCCAGGGCTATTATGGCCAGGCTGAATATCACCACGAACTCGGGCTTTATTTTGAACGATTCCTTGGACTCCTCGAAGTACCTGACCAGACCTGCCGTCGACATCGGCATTGTCATCTTCTCGTTCTTCGGCATAGCAACCTACTGGTAAATTGAACGCGAAGGCTTATAAGGTTTTCAATTCACCCAGAAGGGAAGTATACCCATGACCTTTTTCTAATTGTAATTGCCAAAAAGGTCACCCCCAAAAACCTTTTGATATGCTCGGTTCTAAAAGGTTTTCTTCTATGGTTTACTTTCCTCTGAAATGACATGGCATGTTGCGGATATTGCCCGGATTCTGCGGGATTCCTGCCAAAACCGCTGCCCTTTTTATTGAACCAATCAAATCTCAACCCATGGAAGCAGAGCTTTTCTTCATTTTCATCCTGTTCATCCTTGCCCTTATTGCCGGCTACTTTATAGGCAGGAAAGTAATGGAGGCGAGGTTCGAGTCCTGGTTCTTTCAAAGGGAAAGAGGGATAAGGCAGGATGCGGCCAGGAGGAGCAGGTCGGTATTGGGAGGCCTTTTCTCCGAGCAGCTTGCGCCTTATCTGCCGGGCTTCAAACATGATCCTACAGAGGCAAGGTTTTTGGGATCTCCCATTGATTTTCTGGTCTTCAAAGGCCTGGCTTCAGGCGAGCCGGAAGAAGTCGTCTTTGTCGAGGTGAAGAAAGGCAGCAGCAGCCTCAGCCCAATAGAGCGCAGGCTGAAACAGGTGATAGAAAAAAGGAAGGTGAGGTGGGAGGAGGTGCGGGTTGATTAGACACCTTCGGAACAGCTTAGGCAATATGTCTATCCTTTTCATCTTCCATATTTTGCTTGCTGATAATTATCATTTTTGATAATTTTGTTAAACTAAAATAAGAAAAGCTGGTTCCCTTCCGACACCCGTGAATAATCAGCCGTTTTCAATCTTTTCAAGGATGGCCTTCCTGACATTTCTAAAGAGTATAGGAACAGCATAGCTGAAAGTGATATCAAATATATCGCCAAGCAGACCGAATATATAATCAGCAACTTTATCCCCGGCGATAGCATCAGCCGGTGAATATAAAAATATAAAAAGCGTGCCGGGCATGGCCCATTTTCTGTATGCCCCCAACACTTCAGGTGCTGAAGGGGCCGGCAGCATTTGTCTGAGCGCATTCAACTGCCCGCCATCTGTCCACTGCCTGATGGCGGATATCTATCGGCTTGCACTCCTGCGGCACTGAACTCTTTCACCCTGCATGCCTTCTAAGTTCAAAGTTGCTATCATTACTCCAGCATGCAAGTTTTTTTCTTCTCCCAGTGCGGCCCTCTCAGGCCCTGCCTCCCGGCAGCACATGTTTTCATAAACCTCATGCTATGCCTGCTTCAAGGCAGGCATGGCAATAGTTACGGGAGTGAATGGAGCTTCCTCATGATCCTTTCTTTTTGCAAAAGAAAGCATCAATGGAAAGAAAACCCGCTGATGCTCTATTTTACAAGAGAAGGAACACGGAGCTGCCTGCCCGGCTCGCCTGAATATATTTCAGAAACAGAGGTTTATAAAGGCATAGTTGCAGATGGCATTGGGCAATGTTATCTCAAAATTGTCAGCTACTGCGCCTGCAGGACCACATTTGCTTCCACGAGCAGGCCGGCCTGAACATATACATACTGCCTTGATTCCCTGTAATTTTCCTTCGTGACCGTTAGCCAGTGATTGCCCGGCCTCAGCCTTTCTATTGTGGCAGGCGTTGTTCCTTTAAGCTCTTGATCTATGTAAATATTCGCGCCTGTAGGCTCTGAAGTCACGCCCAAATCGCCTGTCACCCTTGACAGGACAGCATTCACTTCTGCTGCCTCTCCTGCTGTCACATAAGGGTTCTGCCTGAAATCACGGTAATCAGGCATAGAGACAATGATATAGTAATTCCCTGGGGACAAGCCTGTCAGCTCGACCGGCGTTTTCCCTTCAGGAATATTGCTTACAACAACATCTGCGCCTGCCGGAGTCGAGGTGATTCTGAGGCTGCCTGTGGCCCTCCTCAATGCTGCATCCACCGTTGCTATCTCCCCGGCGCTGACATAAACGTCCTGGCTGACATCAACATATTCAGCCTTTGTGACTTTGACAAGATGCCTGCCGGGCCTCATGCCCGTTATGGTTGCAGGCGTTTTCCCTTTGGGGCTGTAATCGACAAACACATCGGCGTCTGAGGGCTGTGAAGTGACCTTTATGCTGCCTCTGGTGGGCGTTGTCGGGCTGGGAGAGGCTGAAGGAGACGGGGAGAGCGTAGCGGTGGCCGTAGCTGTCGGCGACGGGCTCGGAGACTGTGACGAAGAAGGGCTGGGAGAAGCTGAAGGAGACGGAGTAGGATTCGGCGAGCCTGCGGCCGGTCTCAATCGCGCATGTATAGGCAGGGTTCGGCCTTCCCTGAGGGACACTCTGGTTCTGTATTCCCCATATCCCTCTTTCGCAACCCTTACGCTGTGAGTTCCTCTCCCCAGCCTGTCTATCCTTATCGGTGTCTGCCCTCTCAGAACATCATCGACATACACATCCGCATTCGAAGGGTCTGAAGTCACCGAGAGGGCTGCCCTGCCTCCTGACGGGGAGGAAGATGCCATACTAAGTTTGGCATAAACCCTCACAGTTTGCCCTTCCCTTACATATGGCTGCGCTGTATAATCGTTATAATTCTCCTTTAAAATCATGACGCTGTGCACACCTTCCCTCAATCTCTCAACTCTTGCAGGAGTGCGCCCCACAGGAACATCATCGACATACACATCCGCATCTGACGGTTCAGAGGTCACCAAGAGGCCTGCCCTTCCGCCTGGCTGCAGGGTCGCTGACGGCGTCGGGCTCACAGTAGCTGATGGCGTTGGAGTAGGAATTGTACCCGTATGACCCGGACTTGGAGTAGCAGCAGGAGTAGTGCCTGATGCAGCCTTCAGTCTCGCATTCACAGGCTGCCTCACACCTGTTCTGAGAGTCGCGGTAATTATATAATCGGAATACGCCTCCTTTGTAAGCTTAATTGTATGCCTTCCGGCGCTTAGCCCATCTATTAACAGCGGGTTTCTCCCCGTCTGCCCCTTCAGGGCATTGTCGACAAAAACATTGGCGCCTGTGGGGACTGATGTCACAGAGAGGCCTGCCCTTCCCGCAGCTGACGGCGTCGGCGCCCGGCTGGACGTCGGAGTCGGACGTGACGATGTGGCTGACGGGCTCGGAGAGCTTGCGCTTCCCACAGATCTTAATCTGGCAAAAACCGGCGTCGTTACGCCCGGGCTGAAATATTTGGATGCAGTATATTCAGTATACCCTGCTTTTGAAATCCTGATAGTGTGCGTTCCCGGACTGAGCCTGTCCACCTTTGCTGGCGTCACTCCACGCCTGACACCATCAACAAAAAGTTCCGCACCCGAAGGGTCAGAAGTCGCTGAAAGGGCCGCTATCTGCCCGCTGGAAGGGCCAACTGCCAATCCTGTAGGCCCGTTATTGTCTGCAACCAGGACAAACAGGGCGAATGACAGCAGCAGCGCAGAGAATAGGAGTATTAATTCTGTATTTTCCATTTTCAACACTGTATTATAATTTGATTTGAATTGCTTATATACTTCGAATTTTCCGAGACTTTGGGACATAATTCATGAATCGATATCCATCAGCTACCTGACAGGAATCTTGTTTATCCATGAATAACATGGAAAAGAGATCATTACCCATAAATTTATATATATTCCCATTATATAGATAATTGTGGGAAAATATGGCTACATTAAGACTCGATGACAGAGGAAGGCTTCTTCTGTCTAAGGAAACCAGAAAGAAATATGGCGATGAGTTCGCAGTAGTACAGGCCCCTGGGGAAATTGTACTGATACCTGTCCCAAGAGATCCCCTTAGGGCTCTCAAACAGGAAGGCAGAAGGCTTCCGAAAGGGTTATCTATTGCTGAAATCAAAAGAAAGGCAAGAGATCATGCAATGAAGGAAATACTTGAGGAAGCAGGAAAAAGAAAGTGATATAATGCCATATGCAGACAGCGATTTTTTCTTGGCCTTAATGAAGGAAGATGACTGGCTCCAAGAGATCGCAGAGCGACTGCTGAAGGAATACAAAGGCAAGATATGGACATCAAACTGGGCTGTTGTTGAACTTCTTTTAATTGCCAAGGAGTTCGGCCTTGACCCTGAGGTTATTGTCAGCTCCATTGGCAAGATAGCACGTATAGAAGGTGATTACGGAGAACTGCTGACAGCGGCCCACCTCATGAAAGACAAAGGGATGACGACGTTTGATGCCCTGCATGCGATCTCCTGCACCTCAAAGGACGACAAGATAATAAGCTCTGATTCAGTATATGAAAAGATAGGTTTGGAAAGGATAAGGCTTGAGAGATAGTTGTAATTCATAAGAAAATCTTGACATCGCAATTGATCGATGCAGGAAAGCAAAAAGAAATTGACTTCGGCCATCTTGAAAAAAACTTGCAAAAGAATTTTTGGAAACTCAGAGCAAAGGTGATACATGACGGTTTTAAACCTAATACTGCAGATCAGGAATTGATTAGAACGGTAATTCCATCTTTGGTTAAAAAATTAATGCAATTATGATGTCTAGCTTCCGCTATCTCTATCAAACAAACGAAAAAACTAGAAAAGGCAGGCTGTCCTTTGAACCAGGGTCGTCAGGCGTTTAGTGGCACTGGGCTGAACACCTCCTGTTAGTCGGTGCTTACACCCGTGCCCTATCAACCTTCTCGTATAGAAGACCTTCCTGCCCGCACCGGCTGTTGCCAGCCAGCTTGGGCAATGGCTGCCTCGTTTTGGGGATGGTTTCGGGCTTAGATGCCTTCAGCCCTTATCCAACACGGCGTAGCTACTCGGCCATGCTATGAACAACCGATAAACCAGAGGCCGCGAAGCCTTGTTCCTTTCGTACTAGAGGCTTCTTCCCCTCAGGCAACCCGCACCCTCAGCAGATATAGACCGAACTGTCTCACGCATGTTTCTCCATTCCTTTCGGAACGGCATGGACTATACCATCATCCTCTGCTTGTTCAGAGGAGACCGGCGTATTAGCCAACTTAGCAAAACCGCCATACATATTGAACATAGATGGCGGCAGCTTAATCAGCTCTCAGCTTTCGCTTCAGTCTCTACGGGGGTAAGAGTTTACTTTTTACAGTCTCGTATGTTATCTTTCTTTTCTTGGAATAGTTGAGCTGTTTGAACTGGTCTACAAGCTTGCAGATATCCAAAAAATCTTCTTATATCTTTTGTTTTTAAGCTTCTGCAAAATCTCAAGACCAAGTTCAACTTGTTTTCTTTTGAGCTTAACATACGGCTGCAGAAGTGAAAGAATTTTCTTCACTTCCTCTGATTCAACAATAGTATAGTCGCTGATCCCTGTTCTACGATGGCGGATGTAGCCCGCTCCAAATGTGCCTTTAAGCCATTCCAAGATTTCTGGATATTCGGATTTCTGGTAAAAAGCTATGTTGCTTCTTATCTGAAATCCTTGTCTGTAGTCTTTTCTTGGAACTATCTGGAAGAATATGCTTCCATCACCATCCAGGAATCCACAGCTATATAAGCAAGAGTTGCTGAATCCGTAAACCCCACCTTCCCTCGGTATTACCATATCTTCTTAATTTTGGAAGATTTAGGCTCCACCGATATGAGCCGGTTTTATTTTTCATGATCTTACGACCACGCAACGCCAAATTGACGTTCTTAATTGCTGGGGAGCCATGACATTTTATTCAACAATTCTAACAGCTTTCTTTTTTTTGCTGGATGCGGAATTTCAATTTTTTGGTAAAACTCCATTATAGAACGTTTTTTACCGATTCTTAAAATATGCTTGTCACGTTTCTTATCCACGAAAATTTGTGATTCAATTTTTGCTTCTGACAAAATTTGCCTGAACCACAACATCATTTTCTGGCTTTTTGACCATATCTCTATTTTTGGTCTTCCCCTGTCATTTGTTACTGAGCCATCTCCAGCCACCCAGCCTTTGAAATAATCTATTTCTTTGCTTAGTATCTGTAAGTCAGGTGGCTCTATACTTGCAGATTTGCTGCCTGACGGAATGTTGTATTTTACGAATATAGTCGATCTGTCTCTAGCCAAATGCCCATCGCTTGCGATAATTCCAGCTAAAATATCGATAGATGCCATCATTATTTTCCCTGAATTTTAGCTTAAATGTATATGGATAGTAACGTGCCGCTATGGCCGCTAGAAGTCGACAAAATATTTAGTCTTGACTCCCTCCCAGCTAACGTGGCCCTTTAACCAGTGAACACCTGCACCCTTGGGCGCTTACAGAAGCCCCTTTTCTTTAGAAAAGAAAAGGCCTTTGGGTTCAAAAGAGACTACAATTGTAGTTTTTCTTTCCCTTAAGGCTTTCTTTTTTTTGGAAAAAGAAAGGCTTATGCTGCACGCCCAGGAAGGGCCGAGCCGACGGCGGAGGAGCAACGTACGGGGTCGATATATCCAGCCATTCTTTGCATTTTCATCTGAGAGAGATAACAATATCTACTATGGATTCCAAAGATCGTTTTCTTTTGTTGAACTCTCCCAGAAAAGTTGCCTGCAAAGTGTGGCTTATGAACTCTCACCCGCCACGACTCCATTTTAGAGATTAGTCAGAAAGCAGTTTTCTAACTAATTATCCCCAAGGTAACTTTTCCAGTTAGCCATTTCTTGCTATCAGTTTTTCTTTTCGCTAGCGTTTTCTTTTTACAAAAAGAAAAGGCTATTTCTGATAGACCGGGCTCCCAATAAAGGAGCACCGGGGATCGCTAGACCAGGCTTTCGCCGTAGGATCTCCCTATGTTAGAGATCCTATCAGGCCAGCTTTTGCTCTTGCACTCTAGGCCCGATGTTCAGTTGGGATAGCTTTCTAAATGAAAATAACTCTTTAAACTTCCTTTTTTCATCCATATTTCTTATGTTCAATACCCATCTTCTTCTTTCATATTTTGATGTTCTGTATACGGAAGATGGTCTTATTTCAATTGTTGCGAATCCAAAACTTTGGAGCATTGCTTCGATTTGCCGCAGCACTCTTGGAGGCTCATCAAGCTTTTTCCCTGCCTGAATAATCCTCACTTGTTTGGAATCCCCATCACATTCATAAAAGGCCATGATAAAGCGTCTTTTCATTTCTTGATTCATGGACTCATATAAATCCTCAGGAATTTCAATATCTGACTCCACTTTGCTGCTTTTTGGTATTCTCAGCGTTTGGTTGAGCAGTAAGCCCAAAATTTTTGGGTAATAGAAAGTCATTCTAGATCCGTAATCATACTCTTTTCTTTCCACTTCCCCAAACACCTTTCTGATCAATGCATCAAATCTATGCAACACTTCTTTATCATTCATTGTCAAATGAACTCCCCATTGATGGTTTATGCCACCATCTCCAAACAAGTAACCCAAAAATTCTGCAAAATCCTCTCTCAATTCCATGGGAAGTTTAACTTTAAGTTGTTTGCCATCTCTTTGCGTTTTAATGGTGGCTTTTTCGATTTCAAGATTTGCTTCCCTTAATAGCTTTTGCAAAACTTTTAATGGATAACCTGAGTTGCCTTCCTTGTATTTGTAAATGTTTCTTACTGGAAGTTCCAATTTTATTGCTATTTGTTTTATTGTGCCTCTTTGAAGCAATTGATCCCAAAGCTTTTGGTTGAGTTCACCTTCCAAGCCCACATATATTGCAGATGGGAACTCATGTAGAGCAATCGTTATCATATGCATATATGGTGGGTAGGAGGTAATAAAGCTATCCCCATTTCTGACCGGGTTGAGCTGACCTTTGGGCGCGTTCGATGTCTTTCCGAACGCGTGCCGCCCCAGCCAAACTGTCCATCTGCTGCTGTCAGCCGAAGCATAAGCAATACAGAAGCTGCAGAGCGGTGTTACATCGTCGCCTTAGCCACATCTAGCGACATGGCCGCATTGCTCCCGCCTACACTATACAGCTGCTGCTATATCGCAACAGCAGACTACAGTAAAGATCTATGGGGTCTTCTCGTCCCGCTGAGGGACTCCGGAATATGCACCGGACACAAAGTTCACCGGACACCAGCCCGAGACAGTAGAGCTGTCGTTGTAACATTCATGCAGGTCGACAATTAATCGACAAGGGATTGCATGCTGTTGGCAAACTGCCAGTAGCTAGTGCCACCATGGCAACAGCTTTACGCTACCTGTTTCCAGGACGGTCTGTGGGCATCATCTCGCCCTCTCATGTGACCATCCTTTAAGACGGTCAGAGTTTGCGGGGCAAGAGGTTAGAATTCTATTTAAAAATTGCATCAATAATGGGCTTTTCTACATCAGGATCCAAGTCTTCTCTTTTCAATAAAACTTGGACCACATCCCAATCATTACTGCCTTTAGGGCCTGTGTCAATTTCATATTCTGAATATTGTCTACACGTTGGACCATCTCCATATACAGTAAAAAAGCGTACAAGCGAATTGTAACTTTTTTTACCTTGACTATTTATGTGTCGAAAATCGTCTATCAGCAATGCACCTTTTTTAGTAATTAGAGTGACATATGCCCTTTTAACAGTTAGCTTTTTATTCCTGACTCTCGCCTTACCGCCGCCGTTTACCAGGGCTTCACCCCCTTGGAAAGGGATTTAACACACTGGTACTGGGCAGTTCTCAAGGGCTATACCAATCGTTTCCGAGTTGCAGCCCCCTATGTTTCTTAACCAGATAAAGCTTCAGTGGCTTTGCCTGTTTGTTAAACAGACGCAGCTCCCTAGTTTCTTAGACCCATGATTTCTGTCTGAGACAGAGTCATGGACACCCGTTATCCCGAAGTTACCGGGCTAATTTGCCGAGTTCCTTGGACTGGTTTCATCCGACACACCTTTGCCTTCTCAGCAAGGGGCACCAGTGACGGTTCTAGGTACGGGTGGAATGGGTCCTTCCCTGCTCCCTTTTCACTGGCTCCGGGAGTCAGCCGAAGCAGCTTGCGCCACCTCATCGCAGCTTCACCCGCTTCTCGCCATTACGGCACTCTGCGGGCTTCACTGCTTGACATATTCCCACATGTCGGCCTATCCCAAAGCGTCAGGAGCAGGGCTTGCGTTGCCGCGCGTACCACTCCAGTACTGGAATATTAACCAGTTTCGGGTTCGGAAAGACGATAAAAATCTTCGCTCTCTAAATTCTTTAATCCATTTTGGGAGAGTTCCCTTTCAGCGATTGCGATGTATTCTTTGAATGTTCCCTTTACCGGAAATGCTTCGAACATGTAAATACCTTCTGCTCCAAAATGGCTTCTAATTCTCTCCAAATCGTAATCTGCATCCCGAGGAAAATCCTGATAAAACCGATAATAAGATGCCATGAATCTACTTTCTGCTAAGCTTTAAAAACACATCGCCTCTCCAAATTTCCCTGTTGACATACTCCAGTTAGGGTATGCCTTAGGACCGACTAACCCTCAGCCGATAATCGTTGCTGAGGAAACCTGGCCCCTCAGGCGGCCGGAATTTTCATCCGGCTTTGATGCTACTTATAGCAAGATTCTTGATTCCGCACGCTCCAGCCCCCCTCACGGGGAGAATTCTCAGCATGCGGAACACCCCTCTACCATCCTTATTCAGGATCCGGGGTATCGGTGGTCTGTTTAGTCCCGTCCATTCTAAAGGCCCCCAACCTCGGTGGGTAAGCTGTTTTGCGGCTCAGATTCCTTCCAGCTTCAGCTTACATGAGGCATCCTGGCTTACGCACTTTTTAACGGATTCAGCTCTGAGGAGCAATCATTTTTGAGTAATAAGATATAATTTTCGAATTTTCGTTATTGAAGATCGCTTTTCAGATTGGCTGCTTCTAAGCCAACCGCCCCACTGTTTTAGGTTGAAGACTCTTTTCCTCACTTAACAGACACTTAGGGACCTTAACCCCGGGCCGGTTTTCTTTACCTTTCGGACGACGAGCTTACCCCGTGCCCCCACTCCCGCCTTCTATGGCGGCCAAAGATTCGGAGTTTCGTCTGGCCTCTCTTCGTCTTTCTTTCGCTGGCGTTTCTTTATACGCACATCAACATGGAAAGAAAGGCCATTTGACAGGGCAACTGACCCTTTCGAGTCTTGGTTACCCAATCAGTAGCTCTACCCTCTGGCCTGCCTCCGGCGAGGCTGAACTGCGGTTCACTTCGAGGGGAACCAGCTATCACCGCTTTCGATTGGCTTTTCACCCCTAGCCCCAGGTGACGGGAGCGATTTGAATCTCAACACCCCATGCGGCCCTCCACCTAGCTTTCGCTAGGCTTCAGCCTCCCCAGGACTAGATCAAGCGGGTTCGGGTCTCAACCCTGTGACTCGGGCGCTTTCACACCCAGCAGCCTGACCCTTGCGGGCTGCGCTGCATTCGCTTTCGCGAGCCCTTTCTTTCCAAAAGAAAGTGCTTCACCCCAAAGAAAGGATTTTGTCATGATGAGCACTTATTTCCAGAGAGAAAGGCTTTTTCGCTGCGGCTTCCCTTATCGGTTAGCCTCGCCACAGAGATGAACTCCTTGCCGAATGCTTCGAAACTTACGATACAACCAGCCATGACCCTGCCTCCATACTGAGTATGTTCGGCAGGGATAAGCGTGGCCATACCACCCTGTGGCTGTGTGGTTTCAGGTTCTTTTCACCCCCTGTTAAGGGTTCTTTTCAGCTTTAGGGATATGCTAATTGCCTAGCAGACGTTTCAATTTTTCTCTTTTTTGCCCTCTGAAAATGCCAAGTGAATAGAGTTTTACCGCCTCTTTTTTGGCAGTGGTTAAAATTTTACTATTTTTCTCATACTGGTAATTATGAAAGTTTATCCCGAGATGTGCAAATATTTCCACAAGATTATTTCTCAATAGCTCGCTTTCTGAGCCGAGGCCTATGCTGACTATGCCTCCTATAATTGTGGAATGTCCATCAAAATTTATGACTTCTTTTGCAAACTCCCATCTTAATTGCCATCTTAAATCTTCAGGGAACTCTGACAAAATTCTAGCATCTTTTCCAGAGAAAATTGCAGGTTCCTTTACTATGTGAGATTTCTCTCCAATAGGAAAATCAAAAAGCAGCACAAGATACCGTGAAATTATCTGCATATTTGTCCATATGTAACTCATCTTACCTTTCTTGAGAATAGGCAGTTCAATCTCAAATAAGTCATCAATCCATTTTTTAACTGCAAGGATGTTCGATTTTTCTAAATCTCCAATATCCCATCTAGCAGTTGTAGGTCCTTTACCTTTCCAACCATATAAACAGCCGTCAGCTGCATGCGCTCCGCATATATTGGCAAGTTCTGGTCTTAAGTAAATAACTGCCTTGATTTTCTTTGATACCCTCCCGCACTGAAGATGTGTAATGTTCCTGATAATCTCATTATGCATTTCAGAACCTTTGGAATACGTCAGTTGCAGTAGTTTATCCAATGCCCAAAGTGGAATCGGATGCCCCTTAGGATATTTCTTGTTAAAGCCTCTCCAGTTTTGAATGGAGATTTTGTTCACATTCATAATCTTGGCCAACTGGGCATAACTGATTCTGCTGTTCTGGCAGAAACTCGTCGAAAGCTCATCGAAAATCTTGTTGAGTTTCTCACCTCCGAATGCCCTTACTGCTGATTTTTCCGTATCCTCCGGATGATGCAGTTTCAAGATATCTATTAGAGGGTACATTTTTACACCATACTATTATATAGTAGTACAGTGTAATTATAAAGCCTATGACGGCAATTA
Organism: Candidatus Aenigmatarchaeota archaeon; assembly: GCA_016185435.1. Taxonomy (GTDB): domain Archaea; phylum Aenigmatarchaeota; class Aenigmatarchaeia; order QMZP01; family QMZP01; genus JACPNN01. Next base: position 45,619 of record JACPNN010000002.1, read on the forward strand.
GCGCATTTTCCCTCGCAGTACTAGTTCGCTATCGGACTTACCCCCAGAGAAGCTCACACAGATGGTGTATTGGAAATATATTCAACAGAAGGCAATAGATTGTGAAGATTATGAATTTCCAAAAGGTGTATGAGATCTTCATAAAATATTACCTTGACATCGCCCTCACAAAAATTAGTAGGTTTTGATGCAGTCGTTATGACCCATGCACTTTGAGCATCATGATTTTTCCTGTTTCGACTTGCCTCTCCTATTCCATGCTTCCAATAAAAGCTTCTTTTTACTGTTGCTTTGTGTTCGATAATTATAGATTTTCCATGTTTGCTTACAATCATATCCGGCCCATGGCCGTTATATATTTTTTGTGTATGGTTTATTTTATAGCCCATTTTGTTGAATAATGCACTAAGAACTTCGGTCAGTATTTCATATTTCTCTTTTGCGACTTTCTGGTTTAGTGCACGCTTCTTAACTATTCCTGCTTTAACAAGTCTGTAATGAACACTTGAAGGATGGAGTTTCAACATATTCGCTGTTTTTGAAATGGATCCAGTTTTTCTGTACAGATTTTGCATAATCTCTTCTTGCTTTTTGGTAACTTTTGGCGAAAATTTCCCATTTTTTGAAGTGTCAACACCCACTTTATTGAGATAATATCTGACTGTTCCATTATCTGTGTTATACTTCTTCGCTATATCAATTGTCGATTGGCCACGTAAATACATCTCTTTAAACTGAACCACATCGCTGTTATAGAATGCTGTTTTATGTTGCCTCTTTTTCCTGCACTCATCCTGTACCTGTTTCTTGAGATGGAAATGAACAGTCCCTGAACTCAACTTTAATTTATTTGCTATTTCCCCCATCGATATGCCGCTATTGTACATTTGCACCATTTTTGGTATTAGCTGCATATCGATTTTGGGATAAAAATTGGCCATATTGATAATTCTGCATACCTATTTAAAAATGTGAAGGGAGGGCAGCATACCGGCAATGCCGATACACTGCCCTGCACCATTCATTATGGAGCTTCCCCAGTTCAGGCTATATTTAGGATTGGCCCTTATTGCGGGCCGTCTTCCCATTCCATATCCGAGGAATGGTACTCAGGATACCTTGCATCAGCCCTCCAGAATTCGCATACGGGGCTTTCACCCTCTCTGGCATGCCGTTCCAGGCAACTTCTGCTCAACTTTCAGGCCGGACCAAGGTCCATACACCACATCCCTGCTCCATTGCTGGGCAGGTTCGGTTTGTCCTCCTCCCTTTTCGATCGCCTTTTAGCTATCAGAGCGACAGCCTCATGCAACCTAGAAATTTTATCAGGATGCTTGAATCCGATAATATCATTAAAGAGCAAAATGCCCTTACTGCGAATATGAATTTCATATCTGTTATTTCTTGGATAGCGATAAACACTATGTGGAACATTAATTTCTGACAACACTTTTGAAATGTCGTCAACCAGTTTTTGACTTCCAACCTTGAACTCAACAACAGGATAGATATAGAACCTTCCTCTTTTCCTGTCCTTTCAGAAGGTTATACATCCTTCCCCATCAAATAAGCCTCTCAGTAAACTGATTTTGTGATCAACAATATTGAAAGGGTCTTTGGTCGGTAATTCAGCACTCAGCGTCTTGTTTCCGTTAGGAATGATTTCTGAAAGCTTTTTCCAAATCTCTTTGTTGCTTGCAGTTACATAAAAGCAATCAGCTTTAGGATGTTTCCTTATGCATGGCTTCAAACCAAATTGCTCATATACTGATCCAGCTACCTGTTTTGCAAAAGCTTCCGATCTATCTGCTACAAAATCTACCTGATAGCGATATGAATTGGGACCTCTGCTATCACGATAGCGATATATGCCGCCATCTGCCAACAGAAGTCCCAATAGGTAAGCCATTTCTAAAGTCACATTTACTGTCGCGCCGATATTTACTAAGGGAATGCCGGTTGGTCTCTTTTGAGGCATGATAGGAACTTGATTTTGTTTATAATCTGCATTGGGGTAGTGATATGCCACTATACCGCTATACTTTGACAATATGCTCCCTCTGCTGTTAGCTCCCATCATGTTTCCTCCGGGTATTAAGATGTTTCAGTTCCCCGGGTACCCCTTCCGGATTGCTCCGGAATGCCTGGTAAACCAGGCGGGATTCCCATTCAGCAACCCTGGGATCGATGCCTGCATGCGGCTCCCCCAGGCTTATCGCAGCTTGCCGCGGCCTTCATGGGTACCTGAGCCAAGCCGTTCACCACACAGCCTAGTGACCCTGTGTGTCCGGACAGCCTGCCTGTGACAATCATTATAAAGGGACTCGCAAGGTGTTCGACTAGCGCTCATCGCCCCTTCTCATGTCAGCCCTCGCACCGTTCGGTGCAGAGCCTCATAATGTCCATTGAGGGACCATGAATGCCACAGACATGTGGCCGATGAATAAGCCTAACCAAAAGAGAAGTCCAGAGAATAGCGTACTGTATAATGAGATGCTGTCGCCAGCTCCCACCACCTTAGCTGCAGCTCTGCCGTCTGCCACAACAGCTTAGCCGACTCTGAACAGCCCTTGATGGCCCGGCTCCAATGCAATGATATGATGATTATTAGTGTTAAGATTATGACTGCGAAGGTTTAAATACGTTAGCAAGTTTCCATATCCTGATTGTTGTTTCATATGTTGATGTCCATCTGGTATTTATGCCTGCCATTATATGTTTGCCCAATATTGAGCACAGGGATTTGTACAAGGCAGGCAAAAGGCCTATCCACCTGAAGCCTCCTTTTCATTGACGAATTATGATCTTCATTGTATCCTGTTGAACTGTTTACAAACAAACTCATGGGCGTTTCAAACACTGTCCTGTTGTTTGATCCAGCATGGATAAGGCCTGCATTGCTTGTGATGCATAAAGGCCCATACGCGTCCGATCCATTCCAGAATGAAGCTGCGATCATGCTTGATGACACGCCAAAAAGGCTGCTATCATCATGATTCAATAATTTCTCTACATCATGATTCAATAATTTTTCTATGTCATCGATATGCAGTGGAAAGACATAGCCTGCACAGCCTTCCGCTGCCGTGATTTCGTTGCTAATGGTCAAGCAATATGGGAAGCACCAATCGTCAATATCCGCTATTTTCCCTTTCTCATAAAACTCATCCGCATGCTGCTTTAGATCATTATAAGTCATTTCTCTTCCCCCGTCTTTTTTCATAATCCAAATATCGGAGGCAAGAGTCAACACATGGCCTCCCAATCCTTTGATGTTCCTGTATCTTTCTATGCCCGCAATTTGTGGGCCATTGGCCACCTTGAGTTCACCTTTAGGTGCGAATCCGTCTGTGGCAACAGTAACTGATACGGGGGCAAAAGGATTTTCATATGTCGGCTCTTCAATTACAATTGTCTTCTGTGTGTGATTTACAATATACACCCTGATTTTTTCATTCGAATCTGAAAGGAATAGACTTGATCCCAAAAAACCAGGGGAAACAATGCCAGAGCGTGCGTCAGCACTTCTCGTTTCCATGCATGCGGTTTCAAACCTTTCCAACTTAAGTTGCAAATCGCTTTCCCCTATAACATATTCTCTCGGGTTAACTTTCACTGGAAATTTTAGCTTTCCCCTATTACCGTCGTAAAAAGCGGTCAATGGCAGGTCCAATGACTCTGGAGAAAGAAGCTCTCCCAGATTGTATCTTTCATGGCCCACAAACCTGGAAGGAAGCTCCTTAGATCCCAGAACAGGCCTGACATAAACCCTTGAGTCAGGTGAATTGCCCAAAGCAATGAGCCTATGCGGTCCTTTTTCTGAAGAAGGTTCCAGAGGCAATTTATCGAATATCATAGCACATTTTACCCACTGTCTTTAAATAGTCACTACTTAGAAGAGAGTAATTAGGCATATCCTTGCGGTTTTTTTTCATTTGATTTTAATATTGGTAATCCCTTTTCTTGGATACGTTTGAATATGAAGCATAATCGGATATTGAAACAGGTAGCGACCTGTTTCGTCACCAATCTATGCTTCTGTCTCCTATTACCCTTCTTTGGAAAAGAAGGATAGAATGGACCGAGTGGGACTTTCACAGCGCATTCCCTTTTCTTTCGTAAAAGAAAAGGTCTACCGCCCTACCCCAAAAGAAAACAAATATCGCTGTTAGTTGTGTTAGATATTTGTATTCCCTTTTCTTGGATACCTTACCCTTCTTTCGGAAAAGAAGGGTAGAATGGACCGAGTGGGATTTTCACTGCAAGCCTTTCTTTCCCCAGAGGGGAGGTATCCCCTCTACGGGTCTACACCTCTCTGATTACATACGGCCTCTGTAATGCCTTCTTTTGCCGTATGGGCTTTTCTTTGGAAGAAAAGCCTATTGAAAGGCTACCAGACTATCCAAAGAAAACAGTTTACCATGACCCTAAGGTTCAATTGGTAACTCCTTTTTCTGGATACGTTTGGTTATGAAGCATATCCGCTGATATGCTTCTGTCTACAATTACCCTCTTTTTTGGAAAAAGAGGGTGGACTTGAACCCACAGCTTCCTGCTCTTTAGTGATAGCCCTTCCGTCGTTTTTGGATTGAACCTTAACGCTTGTATCTGTTTTTCTTTCGATTAGTTTGAAGACCGGCCATGCAAGTTTAACATGTATGGCCGTAGTTACCCTTCTTTTTGTAAAAAGAAAGGCTCATTGCAAAGCAGGCGGTCTACCATTGACCTATCGGCCCAGAATCGTTTACCGTGTATAGAGTGATTCCCCAATTCCCAATTTTTTTTCGCAGCGCCGAATCACATCGCTCATACGATTATCGTGTGGAAAATGTTCTCTAACAAAATCACGATACTCTATGAAATAGCTCCGGGCATCAAAATCTCTCCCCCCACGACACGCTCTACCTATAGCGTCAAGAAGGCCGGCTGCTATACTCCTCTGTTCCTCAGGATCATATTCCATAGAGAGGTATGAATGCAAAGCTTTATATACCTTTCTGTGGCCTGCCGAGGACAAAATAAGGAGGTGATCCAGCCGCACGTTCCCGTACGGCTACCTTGTTTGTCGGATAGCGAGACGATGTTTCAAATAGGCTTCCTATAAATATCTTCTCCAGGTGAAGGGTACATGGGTATACCTATCCATCTGTCTAGTTCTTGGTGTATATAAACTTCTTTATCCGGATATAACCGAACAAGTCGATTAATGAATTCTCTTGTTACAGCATACTCTTCTGAAACAATAGATATATCTCCCATGCGATTCACTGCGGTATTCTTGGAACTAAGATATTTAAATGCTTATCATCTTGGCAAAGCCAATCAATTTGCCCATCTCGCCGTCTTACGACTTAGCCCACTTTGCAGGACTTTGGCTCGACTCTGCCATGAAGACAGAGGCTCGCCAAAGCTCCACTCAGTTGGCTTGACGGGCAGTGAGTGCAAGGAGCAGGAACGTATTCATCGAAAGATGGTGACTTTCGATTATTCCCCTGGTGTCAGAATTGTGGCATTAAAACCATAATCAAAAGCTTTTTTCTTTTCTGGATGTATTTGCAATATATCAAGATTTTTAATTTTCTGGAAATTATCGAAACCGCTTATAGCGATATAAAAATCATATACAGCATTGGAAGGCACCACCTTTACAAACTTCAACAATTTCCTTATAAAATGCTGTTCATTTTCATTGCAGGACGCTATTCGAATTTCCCTTATTTTATTCTGGTGAAGTTTTACCGATCCTTCCCTTGCAATCAGCCCTTTAAGAAAATTCAATCCAACTTCCTGATTGTACAAACTCAATATTTTCACAGTTGCTAAAAGGCTGTCAACGATGTCCCTAACAACAACGCTTGGATAGTATACTTCAACGACGCCATACTTAGGCACAGGTTTTCTGTTTCTCTCATATTTTCTTTTTGACTTGTATCTTGCAATTTTTATAAAATTCTCTTTTGGTATTCCGGTCTTTTCCGACCAATACATTAGTAATTCATCATCAGGCGTATCGAAACCATAAGTTCTTATATAAGCTTTCAATATGTTGGTTCCGACACCCACTACCTTGAATAAATTCATACCTTCTAGAACCACTGAAATTTCTGAGTTCGAAAATCTTGTCAACCATCTTTTGGAGGATTTGTCACCTTCAGCGTAATAAATTCCTAAAGATTTAACCAATTCTGGTGTTATTGCTATTTCTTTGGGAACTGATAACCGCTTGGAATTACTCCCGCCTGGAAGGTTTCTGTAATATCTTATTCTTATGAAGTTTCCACTTTTTTCATCTTCAATATTCCTTTCAGTTGGAAGTAAATTTAGAGTTTTCAACAACAGTTTTTCTGAATTTACTGAAATTTTTGATTTCATGGTTTGTTGTTATCGAAGCGGGCTTATCTACTTTTGGATAGCATCATACCGCTAGGTCCGCTATCGAAAAGGAGAATATGTCCGCAGAGTATATTCTGACACCATCTAGGGATTCCGGCTTCATGAGGGTGAGTTACAACCCTCAATCTGAACTAAGCGCACGTTTAGGGATTGGCTCTCCCTTTCGGGGTCGCAGCCCTCTGTCATGCGCATTGCAGGCCGCGTTTGGCCTCGGATAGGCAATAAGATAATTTTTTGATCTTGTCAGGATGTCGAAATCCTATCAAATCAGCATAAAGCGTGACATTCTCAATACCGATTATCTGGAATCCAAAGATTTTCTTTGAATCCCATGTTGTCACATGAATACCCAGTTTTTTGATCAAAGAACAGAGTTCATCTCTCATTTTCCTGTTGACTATGTTCAGAGCAATTCTGGGCGATATGTAAATTTTCTCGTTTCTTCTGCTCTTTTTTAGTGTCACCCAACCTTCCGCATCCATCCAGCCTCGTATATATTCTCCAATAACATCATTCGGCACTGAAAGCATTTCCTTAGGCGTCTCCATTCTGTATGTCTTGTCTTTTCCTTCAGGAATGGAAAAGGCTTCCGAATACAACTTATATACACTCTTCGAGTTTATTCTCGTCCTGTAAGTTGTGTTGCCTTTTGCCGTCTTGTACGAGGAAATTACTGTTTTCACACCAAACAGCTGTCTGAATATAGGTTTGAGAACAGAGTGATGGAAGTCTGGATTAATGTCTGTTATCGTTACTCTCTTCTCTGTCAAACTATCGTCTCCTCCTATCAGCCCTATTGTATATGCTAAAAGCGGTTCCACACTACAGCTTTGCATTTTTTACATTTAAGTGAAATCCAAGCAGCATGCCGCTAGAGCCGCTAGGAAAAGCGAAACTTGCCTATCCGATGTAGCCCAATGGATTTGGAGCTTCCGCCTCTGGGGGCAGATGCTGTTTCCATATCGGCCTTTTTTGTGGTTGTAAGGGTTCTGCTGCTCTCAAAGCATACGGACCTGCCGTCGCCCACTCCTTCCTCTGGTTTATCACCAGCGGTCCCCTATGAGTGCCTTGGCAGAGCCAAGTAGCAACATAGGGCGTGGGTCTCGTTCGTTAGGCTCTGCAGAATGAGATTATTCTTTTATGTTGTCCTCAGTCTGTAGATTTGCCTGACTTAACAGGACGCTTCACAGCACGAACTTTGTCGTCCCGAGAAGAGACTGTTTATTATATTTTATTTTTGCCAATTTCGTGTCGCTGCATCCTGCTACCTACTTACCACGGCTCTAGTACATGGCTGGCTAAGAGGCTGTTATCATCATCCCACCCTTCCCGAGATGACGACGGCTTTGCAAAGCCTCTTCTACATCTTAAGCAGCTTTCGAGCAGAAAAGACCTACATGCACCACCTCTGAGCGTGTCTGGTAAGGTCTTCAGCTTAGTCTCCGGCCAGGTGATATATTCGATAACAAATTTGCCTTCTTTGCTGGATGCTTCATTATTGTTGAAATTTTCTGACATTTCCCAACACCATTCCAACAAATTGTGTATCGTGGTTTCCTATTGATATAATTTCTTTTGGCCAGTGCTGGCTTTGTGCTTGGAAATCCTATAACTTTCGATAACTCATGCAAACCATCGGTATAATTCTTGTTAACGGATTCCAGCTCTACACATGGATAGGCATAAATCTTTCCCTTGATTCGGAATCTCTTTGTTTTCGATGTGCCTTCTGCATCTATCCACCCAGCTAAATGCCAAAGCTTGATTCTCTTGTTGCTTTCCATTATCTTCTCTGGTATCTTGTCTACATATGTTTTTGATCTTCCACTGGAATAGCCGAATTTCATAATTCTTTCTACAATCTTTCGGTTTCTGACAATTGTGTACCATGAATTTCTTGTCTTATCATAGATTATTGATGGATTGAAACCGAACTCGTTGACAAAAATCGGCCGTAGAACTTCAAAATGGAAATCCTTATTCTTATCGGATATGGAGACCAGATACTGTTTACTTTTCTTTACATAAATGGTTCCATCCCCTCCGACGACACCTAGAAGATATGCAAGCTGCTCTGATATCACATTATCGGTCATATCTGTTTCTTTGTGTCGGTTATATATCTATAGCATCCAACGGTAGCGTGCCGTTAAGCCGCTATATTCAAGGCAGTTCTAATCACCTGACGGGATCTGACCTTCATTCTGCTCTCGCCACTGGTAAGTTGCCCGGCGTTGGATCCAATTGAACCGCAGCCTTCACCCCTTGTGTGCTCCCCCGCCTATTCGGGGAAAACAATCCGATTTCTCAGCATTTCCAATCTTCTCTTCTTATCCTTATGCCAGCTCCCAATCTTATCGCAGAAAAATATCATATCTTTCTTGCGTGCGAGCCTGAATTCCCAGACTTTTCCGCAGAAGGTGATATTTGTCGGCTTGTACCCCTTTTTAATAAGAAGTTTCCGCAGAAATCGCACAGCTTCCTTGTTTTTCTGGCTGAACGACAGATATAATTGCTCTGCGTTCCCAGGGTTCTTTGGAAGTCCTCCCTCAGCATCAAAAAAGCCTCTCAGATAGCTGATCTGAATCTCAAGAGGCTGTATCTTGATGATTTTCGGAGTCTCCCAAAATTCCTGTGGTATTTTCATCTCGGAAATTTCGAGGACAGAATTCACAACATCCTTTCCATTCAGTCGCAAAATTACTGCTCCGTTTACATGTTTCGTGATGTTGCCTCTGATTCCAAAATGCGTTTCAAAGAACTTCTGTAATAACACAAGCCAGTCCATTTCTTTCTGGGATATCTTGATTTCATAATTTTTCGCTTTCCTTATATCTGCTGTGGCATCTCTTAAAGCACCAAGAAGATATGCTATTTCTGGATGGATGCTATTTTCCATCTATTCAATTGGTCGGCATAACTTAAGTGTGTTATCGGGTTGCTTTCTTTCCCTTAAGTTTACTGGGAAAGCTCTTGCATAAAACCGCCTTCCTTTCAGCCTTGCGACCGTACTTCCCAGGCGGCCCGTTTAATGGTTTCCCTACGGCCCTGAAATTCCCCTTGAGAATTCCAAAGCCTAACGGGCATCGTTTACGGCCAGGACTACGCGGGTTTTCAGGGCGGGAATGAGATTAATCAGCAATGACTTCTATTCTTTCATTTCTCTCAAAAGATTTCGAACCCCTTTTTTGTGTCACTATATATATTATTGGTTTACCAACAACCTCGTCAGGTACTGGAGCAATTTCAAAAGCTCTGTCCGGCATTTCATCAGTGTCAGTCTGATGGCCTTCAAAGTACCATTGCGTATAGTTTGAGGGTAGACCTTCTCTGCTTTTTCTTATAATTCCTCTGTATGTTCCTGCTTTCGGTTGTGCATCAAAATCTTCTGGTATAAGCTATAGTTAACCCTAAGTTTTTTATTCCTTCTCATTCCCGCCAATCTAATCCGCTTTGCTCCCCTGGCTTTCGTCCCTCACCGTCAGATCCGTTCTGGTGCAGCGCCTTCGCCATTTACCATCCCTTTTCACATGTATATTTGATGACTAGTTTTTCCGCAAGCGCTTTTCGTGCAAGCGGCAGCTGTAGTGAAAAGGGTTTCTGGTAGTCCTCCATGGATTAAAGCATTGCAAGGCCTTCTTCTCATATAGTTTTTGGATTAAACCTTTTGACAAATTCAGCCCGAAAAGGTTTACTTTCTCTTTTTCGTTGACGTTTTCTTTTTACCAGCTTTCTTTATATTGTGTTTCTTTTTCGCAGGCGTTTTTCTTTCTGAAAGAAAAAGGCCTTTTTACTGCTACCCATGGAATACTCTGCACCCCTCCCGGTCCCAAGCCTAACAGTATCCCTGGCAAGCCTGACAGTTTGCTGCCAGATTTCACCAGAGACTTGAAAGGCCGGCTACGAACGCTCTAAGCCCAGTAATCGTGGTCACCACTAGGGGTCCGGGTATTACCGCGGCGGCTGGCACCCGTGTTGCCCACCCCTTATTCTCCGAGCTGTTTGCACTCGGCAAAAGCCACACCCGAAGGCGTGGCACTCCAGCTTCCTTCCTCACTCTTGCGAGCATTGGGAAATTTTCGCGCCTGCTGCACCCCGTAGGACCTGGACTCTTGTCTCAGAGTCCATCTCCGGGCTCCCTCTCTCAAGGCCCGTAGGCGTTATCGGTTTGTCGGTACGTTACACCGACAACAGCCTGATACCCCGCAGCCCCATACTAAGTTCAGCAACGACCATTCCAGGAACCGTTGCCTATCGGCTCTTAGCCTCACTTTCGCGGAGCCCTTTCTTTCCAAAAGAAAGTGCTTCACCCCAAAGAAAGGTTTTTCTTTTCCCAGGGGTTTTCTTTTTTCCAAAAAGAAAAGGCCTTTCGCGAGATTATAGCCGGCCTTAGTGCAGGTTAGCTACGTGTTACTGAGCATTATGCCCTGGTTTAACCCAGAACAAGCATGGCTTAGTCGAAACCGGATAGCAGTGACCTCCGGCAGGATCAACCGGAATCGGCGGGTTTATACTCCTTGCTTTTCTCCTTTGTTTTCCTCAGCAAGTTTCCACAAGGACCTGCCTCAAGCTTAACGTTGAGCATCAAGCTCGCATATTGGTGTGTCATAGTTTACTCCGCGTAAACTCAGCCTCATTGCCTGCTGAGGCACATGGCCTGTAAGCAGACTCGGTAGTAGATATTAATACGCCATGTATTTAAATAACTTGAAAATGCAATCATATTGCCTTCTTCTATAGCAGGGCCAAAGCAATCGGTTGCCTGAAGATTCATAAACTGAAGCCACTAATGCTACTCAATGGCAAAAATCAGAAGATTGGAGAGGGTTTTGGAAGAGAATCCGGCTTTCAGGCCCAACTGGTCAAATCTTGAATCCAAGCTGCCTGATGGAAGAAGACTCTTCACAGGCTTCAAAAATACAGGAATAGGAAAGGTTGAGAGGGTTGTTGTCTGCAGGGATGACGGCACGCCCATTTACGACACATACCAGATAATGGAAGGCCCACAGGATGAGGCGGCAGCTGCAGCTGTCATAGTGCCTTATTTTTTCAGGAAAGGCGAGATTCATGTGGGAATGCTCTGCAGGCTGAGGGAAGCGGTTGCTGATCCAAAAACAGGAAATCAGGGGAAATACATATCCTCTGAGCTTCCGAGGGGCTTCAGAAACGCAAAAGAGAAGATAGAGGATGCGGCAAGAAGGGAGCTCGGCGAGGAGACGGGAATGAGGGCCGGCAGGCTGAGTTTTTTGGGAAAGCTCAACACAAACACTGCCCTTATGGCATCATCCATCGAAGTTTTTGCCGCTGAGGTAAACCCCTCTGATAAAAGCAAAATGGAAAGAGACGACAACGAACCCATATCAGGCTTTGAATTCCTTCCCTATAAGGAAGTCAGGAAAAAGGCCTCAAAAAATATAATATGCGGCATAACCCTTGCATCTTTGCTTCTATTTGATCTTTTTCTTGAATCATCAGACAAGCAGGATGACCGATATGCGTTTGTCTTTTGTCTTCATGGGAAATATTTCTTGAAATCAGAATACATTGCCTCTAAAACATGAAAAATAATTTCTCTTCGGCTTCAAAACCAATTTGATGCATCAGTATCCGGATACTTGATGAAAATTTCATTTCAGTAAGCTGAACTGCCACTATGCCCCCAGATCATAAGGCACTGCCTGCGAAAAATCCCCCCACGGCCAGAATCAATATCAAAAACCATGGCTTCCAGCCCCATTTCATCACCTTCTCCCCGTCAAGAGGGGCTATAGGCAACATGTTGAATATGGCCAGCCATGCATTTACAGTAGCTGCATACCTCAGCAGCTCTATCCCGGTGAAGGAATACAGGAAAAGGAAAGCAGAAAGGACAGCTATATTGAATATCGGCCCTGCAGCTGCAATCTTCCCAACCTCGCTTTTCTTCGGCCTCTTGGATCCCAGCCTGCCGAAAACAACCGCTCCGGGAGCTGCGAAAACGAACCTGCCCCCCGTAAGAATCGCAAGCCCAATGGCCATCAGGATTCCCATATTCCACATCCTGAATTCGGCAAAATACTTGTAGTGCTGAGCCGCAAACTTGTGGCTCAGCTCATGTCCGACAAAGGCTATGCCGACAGAGAGCAGGCTGTAGAAGAAAAACAGGGGATTGCCTGTGATTTCAGGGTAAGAGAAAACAAAGGAAAGGGCAATCATGGCTATTGCAATTTCCCTGACTTCCCTCGGCGAAAATGAAGACAGATTCATGCATCTATATTTTCCGCACTTTGTTTAAATAGAGCAAAGCTCAGCTCCACTTGTATACCTCTGCTGTCGTGAATTCCCCGGAAAAGGCAACCGGCACCCTGAATGTGAAAGCATGTATCCGCTTGTTCTCTGACTTGGGTATGTGCAGCTTTGTCCCTGCCTCTATGGCGGGCAGCCTTTCAGTATCGACATTCGACAATATTTCTTCTATCTTTTCTGCCGCATTGCTCGTCTTGTCCAGCTCGAACATCTTGCCTCCCGTGGCTTCGGATATGTCCGTCATGAAGTCTCTCACACGAGGCTTGCAGCTGCATTGGATGGAGCCAGCCATCGGCTCTACGCCCCCGGGCCGGCCATTGTCGCACCGCCGTAAATCCGGGCATCCGTCTGCCATGAGGGCAAAGACAGTAATATTGTTCTCCTTCGCGAACTTTTTCCCCATCTCAAGATTCTGTCGCCTTGAAGCAAGCGTCCCGCGTGGGCCTCCGCATGCATCAACCTCCGATCCGCCGGGGAGCTCATCAGAAATGGGAAGGACTATCTTCGCTGCCCCTTTCCTCCAGCCTCCTAACGGGCCCCTTACAGAGACGCATGCTATCCCATGCGCCCACATCTCATTTCCATCAAGGCTGTTTGGTATATGGAATCCAAGCTCATCGCATTTCAGCTTAAGCAGGCTAAGGGCCCTGAAATTGTCAGACTGGTTGAAGATGTTTGGGGCAAGTTTCTGGCATATGCTGCCATTAACTAAGAAGCATTCCTGCCCCCCCGGAAGCATATAGACTGTCATGTCCACCTTCCTCCCGCTCTTCATGATCTTCCTCAGCAGCTCAGGCACCATTGTCTTCAGGTTATGAAGGTCATCGCACAGGCTTGCCGATGTGTCGGCCACAATGGCGACCTGTATGTCCGCTGTCCTCGGAGGTATGGGGATATTTATGTACCATTTTGCCCTCCCCAGACTGTCCCTGCCGAACATCGCATCCATCTTCGCCTCGATATCCCTTTTTACATTGACCTTGCCGACAACAGGGCCGAAATTAAGCTCGTCAACCCCATGGTAAGCTGCTATGCCCACAAGCTCTATGACAGACTTGCCTGACACGCCCTCTGTCGAGAAAAACAGGGCGTTTGCTCCGGCTCTCAGGTCTTCCACTTCCTTGAACTCTGTCGTCTGCTCCAGCGACTGCGTCAGCAGTGGAAGGTTGACGACCTTCGAGAAGATTATGAAGGCAGTCACAAGCGCTGCCAGCATTATGAAAGCCAGCACCTGCTGGAACTGCCCTTTTCTCCCCGTTGTATATTTATAATTCCTGTAATTTTTCATATCAACTCTCAATACGCATTATATTATCCTTGCCGACCTTTGTCTTAAGCCTGTAGCTGCCTTTTGCAAGCTCCCTGCTCTCCACAGAGCACAAAAGCTGCTTGCATGGCATTTCAGTCCCGAAGTCTATGCACACCCGCCTGCCATCAAATGACGCTTTTGCAGTTATATCTATATCCTGGCTCATCTCCTTTATCCCCTTTGTTGAAAGGAAGCAGGCCTCATTGATTGCCCCGGCAAGCCTTTCAAGCTCCCCGTCAACCAGGCTGATGCTTATTCTCCCGACCCTTATATTCTGTTTGCCGAAAAATATGCCTACAGGGATGCTCGATTCGACTTTGCTGTAATAAGCCTTGGTAAGCTCTGGCGGAGTAAACTCCTTAGACCCGAACTCCCACGGCTTCTCGCACTCTTCAGGAACCGATGTCCTTGTCTTCCTTTTCCACGCATCCACGTAAGGCTTGCAGAACTCCGTGACAGTCACCCGGTATCCATACCTGTAGTTGTGGGCGCATGGCGGCTCAATGCTGCCGTAATCGCGGGCAAACGATTCAACCTGCTCCCTGCTTATGACAAAGGCGTATGCAGACTTGTCATAATCAGCCTTCAGTGCAAGGCAGTCTTCAGAGCTTACAAGGATCTCAAGGATGTTGATCGCGAAGGAGCGCAGGCTAAGGTCTGCCTTCTGTTTTTTCTGCTCTGTCTGGCCGCTCCACACAGACGAAAGGAGGAATATAAGGACAACAATGGTCATGACAAGAAGTATTGGCCTTGAAGTGAAGCTCACCTGTCCAAGCATGGGGCATCCATTAAATATTGGCCAAGCAGATAAAATATGAAACCCAGGACTAACAAGCCCCCTCCTTCACGACAACAGCGCCTTTCCTGAGGGCCTCGCACCTGTTCTTGTATGTCATCCCGTCAAGCCCGCAGACAGTCTCAGTCTCATCAGGGCATTTGAAAGACGCGTCATTCGGCCTGATGCAGGTTATGTTATGGTCTTTGCACACCTTATCGAACTGGCATGAAAGTTGCGCCTGGGTGCCGGACTGGCACACTCCCTGGCCCTTCCACATGTCGCTCTTGCACCTCAGGCCGGGCGGATATGCGAAGCCATGGGTGGCATTTATCTTCCCCCCGGCATCTGCCTTGGCATACAAATCCTTGTCATTCCACCATGTGCACAAATCACTGCATGACATCTCTAATATGGGAGCTATGAAGTGCCTTGTCGAATCCAGGAACAGCCAGTCCCCCCATCTTCCTTCACACTCCTTCAGCTTCAGGTTTTCAGGAAGATTCTGATCGCATTTGTAGGCGACCCCGGCATGCGCGCCGCAAACGCCTCCAGCCACAGTCGGCGTGAACAGGAATGTCCCCCACACATGCGTTGGAGGCACGCCCAGTCTCCTTAAGGCAGACAGGAGGCCGGTTGTATGGTCGGAACAGAAGCCTACATTCTTGCACAGGGGGGTTATTTTTGCTCCCATGTCACAGGCTCCTGCATAGGCAGAATCGCAGCAGTTTTCAGTGAGGGTGTAGTTCTCATTGGCTGACAGCACCTGGCCTGCAGTGGCCATCCTCTGGCATGCCGCCTCATACCTGCTCCAGTCAAAGGCAAAGCCCCATGGAGGCCCTTCCTTCAGCGTTGTCTCAGCTACCTCCTTTATGTCCCAGTTCCTCCTGTCAAGGAAGGCCTCGACATTCGCATTGCACACCTCTATCTTGTTTGTCTGATATGAAAGAATTTCAGCATCATAGCAGGGAGCGCCAGTGTATGCGCCTGCCCCTATGTCATCGCATGTTTTCCTGTTGTCAGCCGTGCCGGGGCAGTCCTGCGGACAGGTGTATGGGTTCTCCCAATACCTCGGATTGTCTGTCTTTTTCCACATATCCCTTGTTTCACAGATGCCGTTTCCGCATGAATTTTTCACGCACGTCTTATTTGTGGGAGAGCACGCAAGATCTGACCTGCATTTAATGCTGTCCCCGCATGGCTCATTCTCAATGGCATAGTCCCTGCATTTCCTTCCGTTCAAGGCGTCAGGGCAGTCAAGATCGCACACAGTAGAACCGGCAGCGCAGTCAAGGTCGCATACGCCGTCTTTGGGAAGAAATATGTCTGCTCGCTTTCCTCCTCCAGGTGTCTCGGCAACCTCCTTGCAGTTCTCATTGTCAGCAGGGTAAGCAAAGCCTCCTTTCCCGCCTTCATCCGCCCCTCTTATGCATGTGCCCCTGTTCTCAATAGAGCATGCCCCATTCTTGCAGCAGCACGCAACTATGTCTGTCCTGTTGTAATTTTCAGGCGCATTCGCTACAGTTATAGGGCCGCAATTAACTGTAAAAGTATTGTTGGGGTAGGGATAAGGAGCCGGCTGCACACAATAGCCAGTTCCACAGGTGCCTGTGCCTCGTATGCCACCATATTGGCCACAAAGGTAAATATCCCTGCCAGCACACTGGAGAAAAGACTGGTTATTCCCATCGCATTCCTTCGGCCATGCGAGTGTTGCCGGAGGCTCCACAGCCTCCTGGCAGTTCACACTGTCATTCGCATACGCATAACCTCCTCTGATTATGCACTGCCCCCTGTTTCCAATCTCGCATTTCCCGTCCTTGCAGCAACACGAGTCGATAGTGCCCATATTGTAATTGACCTTGGCATCTGCATCTGGAGCACCTCCCCCGCCTGGCGGCCTGCAGAACTTGTGAACAAGGTCAGTGACAGGCAGGTTGGGGTTGGGATATTGTGTTGCTTGGAAACAATCACGGAGAGCGCATGTCCCTATGTAGTTTCCGCACACGTAAAGCTCTGCGCCGATGCACTGCCCATAGCTTTCATTATTCCTGTCGCATGTCTTCGGATACTGCGTCTGCGACTGAAGCCTCAGCCCATAATCCGCAGCCCTTTCAGCCGCCATCGAAAACAGAATGCCTGAATCCTTTTTCTTGCCGTCTTCATCAGCAGCTTCAAGCCTTATATCTCCAGAAATATCAGTCGCCTTTCCGCCTGCCCTTTTGTTCCCGCACCCTGCATAGCAGATGCCGTCCTTCCTGTCCTCTAACTTGTCCTTGTTCAGGTCGTCAGGAATGCAGTCAAGGTCGCAGAAGCCTACTGTGTTGTTGTACTTCAGCAGGCAGTCAGGGTCGCAGTATCCGTCCTTCTTCGCCGAATCAGGATCGCATATGCCGTCCAAGCCTTTTGATGAGCAGTCAGGGTCCCACACGCCGTCAGGGTCATTCGTGTAGCAGTCCAGGTCGCATATCCCATCACCAGGTTTCATGCATCCCGGCATGCATATGTTGTCCTTCTCCTCTGTGATGCAGGCAGGATCGCAGGTGCTCTGTATTATGCATTCAGGGCTGCAGATCTCATCGTCAAGATTGCAGCTGCATGCCCCCTCCCTGACGTTTATCCGCCTGTCATTCCTTGTCTTGACAATGCAGAGCTTGTCAGGATCATTTATGCTCACTATGTCGGCATGCGTGAGGGCCGAAAACGGCTTCGAGGATCTCAGGCCTCCGGCCTGCACATCGACGCTCTTGTACGATATGGTGATGTTGGGCTTAAGGCCCGCAGGCACCTTGTATTCTATGACAGCCGAGCCTGCCTCAGCCGCGACCCTGTCTATCACGCTTGCCACATCCTCTGCGACATTCGAGTAGCTCACTACGGCTGCCTGTTCTGTCTGGCCGCCGAACAGGGCGTTTGCGAGAAGGAAGATGAGAGTGACTGAAATGACGATGCCGAATGCGTTGACGAGGTTTTCTGAAATAACCCCCTTCAGCTTCATAAGTATAATTAGCAATCTGTTGATTAATAAATTAAGGCCGATTCCGGCCGCGTCCTGAAGATGCTCTTCTGCCCCCACTGGCAATTCAATCCTTCCCCCTTTCCCTCTTTATCATGTAAACAGCAGCTATTGCGGCCAGTGCGAATATTGCCATAAAAATCAGATTCATGCCGCTGCCTCCGGGTTCAGGCGGTCTGTAAGCATCAGGGCTGGCCTGAGCCTTGACAGTAAAGTCTGTTTGAGCTATCCTGTCCTGTGTCGTTTCCCTTGCGACAAGCCTGTATCGTCCTGGCTTGAATGCGGCCTTTATTTCCCCTGTCTGCCTCCCTTCAATCCTTGCCGTGTCTTTCATCAGCGCAACCTTTCCATCGGAGTCAAGGACATAAACGAGCAGGCTTCCTGAAAGGGGATATGTCCCGGAATGGAAATCGATGGAATAGGAAAGCGCATCATCCTTCCCAAGCACGTCACTGGCAATCTTCAGGTCAAGCCTTGCATCAGGAAGCTGGAATTTCGAGAGGTCATAGTCAAGCTCTGCCGAATCAACAACCTCCCCTCCTTTATCCTTTATGTCAACTGTAAGCCTGGCATCTGAAATATCCCTGGCTGGCGTGAATTTCTTGAGGAAGCCTGCAGGCTGCTTTGGTATCGTATGGTTCGATGAGTCCTCGAATATCGTTTCCCCCTTGCCGTCCACAAGCCTTGCAGTTATAGTGCCTTCAGCGCTGGCCATGAGTTCGCCGGCTGCATTGGAAGCGCATACAAAGGCCGCATATTCCCTGCCCGCTTTCAGCGGGTAGCCGCTTAATCCTGCATAATTAAGCCTTGACAATTCTCCAGGGACAGAGAATCTCAGCTTCATCAGGCCCGTCTCCTCCCCTGACCTGGCCCAGAATCTGACCTGATATGTGTCTGGCTTCAGGCCGGCAGGAATGGCCATCTGGACTTCTGTCTTCCCATTCTTTGAAAGGGAAAGTTTTTTGGAAACATTGTACTGGCTCATGGGCTGGTTGTTGATGTCATCCCATTTATACACTTCAAGGTTCACCTCGACTGTTTTCGGATCGCCTTCATTGACCAGCCAGGAGCTTAATATCACTGCCTTGCCTTCGTCTATGCTGGGGGCTGGAACTGCAAACTGATATGCCTCACCATTTATCTTTGTAGCAGTCTTGTCGAAATAAATCCTGCTCTGCATGCCTGCGTTCTCGACCATGAAATTTGTCAGCATGCCCGGCACTCCGGTTCCTGAGCCTTGGCCGTATGCCAAAAAGCTTATGCCTCCAAGATTGAAGCCCTTGCCGGCAAGCAGATATATCTTCGCCATATATGTGCCTGCTTTCGCATGCTTTGGTATCTTCCATCTCACCTCTTTTCTGAGGACGTCGCCCTTTCTCAGATACAAGCCGCCATCTGAAACAAACTCGTCAACAATCTGCTCCCCCTGCCAGGAGTCATTGTAGAATATCTGCACCCTGGCAAGGCCGTCAACTATAGGCGCTTCCATGACAGACCCAAGCCTGTAATTGATCTCCATCTCCTCTCCAGTTTGGTAGACAGGCCTCTCAGTATGGAAGTCAAGCCATCTGACTCCATTCATGAAATCATAATAGCCGCCATCCTTTGGGAAGCAGCCGGCGGGCTCGAAGGCAGATGCCGAAGCCATAATCAGCAGAGCAGAAAAAACCGCTGAAGCGAGCTTTTTTGCCATAGTGAATATTTATTGGGCGTATAATAAAGGCCCTCTGGCCATCTATGCCCTGCAGTCAAATCTTGCCGTGTATTTCATTCCAAAAGGCCCAACGCCATTGACTGTTTCATGGGTTTTCGGGATGAATTTATCCCTGCCGCTGTAGCATCCCGGCTCCTCAAGCTGGAGGAAGGGTATCTTCAGGGCTGACAAAATGGAATTGATGACCCTTGGAGGCATGTATTCATAAACCTCAAGCTTTGGCCCTGCATCAGTGATTATGAGCAGCCTCTTCCCTTTTTTCACGAAGTCAGCTATGATTGCAATCTCAGTGGTATCCCATTCCGCTGTGCCATCGCAGCCAGCGGCCTGGCTTCCCTTCCTGAAATCTGAGCAGAAGCCCGGCCTGATAAGCCACAATTGTCCGTACTTATCAAGCTTGTCTTTGGCAATTGCTTGATGCCTCTCACTATCTGCGCCCAGCCTCTGCAGCAGATCCTTCGCCGCGGTTATGTCTGCAGGGTCTGTAGAGCCTTTGTCCCTGCTCACGCGGCCGTTGTCCCAGACGACAAGTATCTTGCCGCCGCCGAAGTGCTTGGCTATGTTCTCCAGAAGCAGCATGAAATCTTTATTGCCCTCTATCCATGGGAGAGCGTCTGTTATTATCGCCACCTTCTCTTCCTTAGCAAATATAAGCGCCTCAGACCTGTTGTCAGAGCTGGAGCAAAACCCTGCAATTTTTATTCCAGGCACGCTCTGGATATTGCATTTCTGTTTTACTCCGCCGCCAGGCTCAGTCCTCACAATAACAATATTGTCGGCCTTCTCCAGCTCAAGGAAGTGCCTGTAGGCCTTTGACTCGCCTGTTATCCCTGAAAGTATGTCCAATACGCCGGATTTCTTTGGCTCTGGCCCGAGGTAAGGAAGGATGGCATTGCAGGACAGCTTCCTGCACCGTGCAGTCTTCCTGTCCTTGAGCTGCAGGCACACATATCTTCCCTCCACGCTCCTTCCGTCTGAAACAAACATCTGCACATTCTCCGGCGGCAGCTCATTCTCCTCAGATGCGGGATAGACGGCCTTGGTAAGGTCAGTGAACCTGAACTCAAACTTGTCCTTGGCCATGTCAGCAGAGACGCAGAGGCTGTTTATCCTGTCTCCAAGAACCCTCAGCTGGACAAGCATCCGGTTCTCCTCCTCGCTTGCCGCTATGCTATTGGCCAGGGTCACGGCAAGAACCAGAATCACCATGGCTATCATTATGCCGCCCACAGTCCATATCCAGCTCGAGGCGTCGGCTTTGAGGGGCATCAATTAATGATATTAGGGGTGATGACTTAATTAACAGAGATTCCAGCACACGGGAAATCATGGCGCAACCACAATCTTCCCGCTCCTTGTCACACTCTTGCTCTTCACCTTCACCACAACCTTGTAGAAGTAAGTCCCTGCAGCCACCCTTTTGCCATTCTTTCCTTTCAGGTTCCATGAATAGTAGAAACTGTTTTTTACCACCTTTTCCCCGCTGTCAAAAACAATTCTGCCTGAAGAATCTGATATCTGCAGCCTTACCTTCTGGATGCAGTTTCCGCCAAGATCGAATGTGACATATGATTGTGCAGGCTGCGGATAGGGAGGAGTCATAGAGAAGCGTGTTATCTCTGGCTGGTAACATATGTCAAACGGATCACTAGGCTTTGGAGTCGGAATCTTTGTTGGTTTTGGACTATAAGTGATGACAAAAGGATCGCTCGGTTTCGGAGTAGATTTACAGCTTCCGTAGCTGCACACCTGATTGCTGCCGCAGTAATACGGCCCAAACCACTTCAGGCAGCCTGTTTTGGTGTCATTGCCACATTGCTGCCAGCTATCGTTGGAATAGCACTGCCTCTGGCCAATCTTTGTACATGAAGGCGTGCATCCTGGTTTCGGTGAAGCAGCGCTGGCAGGGGCCTTGGCAACATTCGGACTACTCTTCTCCAGATCCATATACGATGTCCAGACGCTGTTTGCCGGCACAGAAGTCGTTCTTTTAAAATCCTTGTACCCCGGAGCTGTTGCATAAAGTGTGTACGTGCCTCCTGGCACCTTGAAAACAGCAGCCCCGCTACCTGTATCCCCGGAAGCCACAAACTTCCCTTTGCTGTCATACACAGAAACCTTGGCATTGTACAGGACAGCAAACGTACCCTTGTCAAACATGTCCTTGTCATCCACCACAACACTCAGGGTGGAAATAACTGGCTTCGGAGACAAGGTAGGTGTAGCTGTAGGCTTCACTGCACTCTTCTCCAGACCCATGTACGATGTCCAGACGCTGTTTGCCGGCACAGAAGTCGTTCTTTTAAAATCCTTGTATCCCGGAGCTGTTGCATAAAGTGTGTATGTGCCTCCAGGCAGCTTGAAAACAGCAGCCCCGCTACCTGTATCCCCGGAAGCCACAAACTTCCCTTTGCTGTCATACACAGAAACCTTGGCATTGTACAGGACAGCACGGGTGACCTTGTCGCCCGCCACCACATTCAGTGTGGAAATAACTGGCTTCGGAGACAAGGTAGGTGTAGCTGTAGGCTTCACTGCACTCTTCTCCAGATCCATATACGATATAGAGTAGCTGTCGGCCTTCACAAAGGCCGTTCTCTTAAGATCCTTGTACCCCGGGGCTTTCGCATAAAGTGTGTATGTGCCTGCCTTCACTTGGAAAACAGCAGCCCTGCTGCCTGTATCCCCGGAAGCCACAAACTTCCCTTTGCTGTCATACACAGAAACCTTGGCATTGTACAGGACAGCACGGGTGACCTTGTCGCCCGCCACCACCTTCAGTGTGGAAAGATCCGGCTTGGTTGCAAAGCCGGTCAGGGAATACCCCAGTTTTTCGAAATCAGAAGCGATCATGAAGGCTGCCAGGAAAGACAGGGAAAGGAAGGCCAGAAAGAGTCCCAGGTACATGTTTGAGGGAGACATCAATAATTTATTTGTGCGAGCCTGCTTATAAAAGTCGTAGAAATTATTCTTCTGTGCGAAGAAATGCAGAATTATTTGGCCTTCACAAGATCAATGCATACCCCTGCAGCAACCGTCTTCCCCATGTCCCTGATGGCGAACTTCGCCAGCTGCGGGAAATCAGCCTGCTTCTCTATGGCCACGGGCTGCAGCGGGACGACCTTGATAATGGCCGCATCGCCCGGCTTGAGCATGTCAGGGTTCTCCTGCAAAGTCTGGCCTGTCTTGGGGTCAAGCTTCTTCGGAATCTCTGTTATCTTGGCCGCAACATGGGCCGTATGTATGTGGAATACAGGAGTATACCCCTTTGTGATTACAGTGGGATGCTGCAGCACAATTATCTGGGCCGTGAACTCCTTGGCCACTGTAGGCGGAGTATTAGTGTGGCTGATGACATCCCCCTTCCTTATCTGTTTGCCGTCAGCTACCCTCACATTGACGCCAATGTTGTCCCCGGGCTCGGCCTTGTCCAGTTGTTTATGATGCATCTCTATTGTCTTGACTTCTCCTGTAACGCCTGAAGGCTCGAAAATGATCTTGTCGCCAGGCTTCATTACGCCTGTCTCAACCCTGCCGACAGGCACCGTGCCCACTCCTGTAATAGAATATACATCCTGGACAGGCATCCTCAGGGGCTTGTTGACAGGCTTCTCAGGGGCAACACATGTCACATCAAGCGTTCTTAAAAGAGTATCCCCTTTGTACCATGGCATCTTGTCAGACTTCTTCACCACATTGTCCCCCTGATAACCTGACAGGGCCACAAAAGGGATCTTCTCGATCTTGTATCCCATCATGGTAAGCAGCTTGCCCACCTCCTGCTTCATGCTATTGAACTTGGCCTCTTCATAGTCGACAGCATCCATCTTGTTTATGGCCACAACAAGCTGCGCTATGCCCAGCACCTTGGCAAGGTAAAGATGCTCTTTTGTCTGCTCCTGTATGCCTTCCTTGGCGGAAACGACAACAATGGCCGCATCAGCCTGGCTGGCCCCTGTGATCATGTTCTTGACGAAGTCCCTGTGGCCTGGCGCATCAATCAGGGTGAAGAAGAACTTGTCTGTCTCAAACTCCCTGTACATCAGGTCAATTGTAAGCCCTCTCTCCCTTTCCTCCTTGAGCCTGTCCATGACGAATGCGAATTCAAAGGTCTCTTTCTTTAATTCCTTTGCAAGATCCCTTAGCTTCCTCATTTCAGGCTCAGGAATGTTCCCGCTGTCATAAAGAAGCCTTCCTACAAGTGTGCTTTTCCCGTGGTCTACATGTCCCACTGTTATAAGATTCAGATGAGGTTTGTTTGCCATTGAAATCCCCTGAAAGACTGATTATCATTGCCCCTTATTATTTAAATACTTATCGGCCACATTTTTGCCTCCCCTCTGTCTGCATTTTATGGCAGATGATGGCATATTTATTCCATTGCCTCACTATGAGATTATGGCCAGAATCAGCAATTCCAAAGAGCAGGATATGCATAATACTCTCGAAGGCAGGTGCCTGAGAGCGCTGGACACGGTCCTGCACATCCTTACGCTGCTGCTTATTTTCGCGCTCCTTGTCGGCATCATAAAGGAGCTCTATGCGCTCATTTTCATCCACCTTCTCAGCGACACGGCCAAGGCAATCATCGCCCAGATACTGTTTATAGTAATACTGATAGAGCTGTTCACTGTGCTGACGGCATATCTCAGGCACAACCAGATAAAGGTGCAGAGGGTGCTGGAAATAGGGATCATAGCCCTTGTCAGGGAAACCATATTCGTCGCATTCGAGGCCGATGTGAGCAGGCTGTATGCGATCGCAGTGCTGCTGCTGGCTTTCGGGATAGTCTTTGCCATAGAGAAATACTTTGCGGTGAAGAAGGGCAAATAGGCATGGGCAAAATAGATAGCATCAGGCTTTATTTTTCGGCTTCATATAACCTGACAGACCATTCAAAAGCAAAACGCCGTTATATTTAAGCCCGCAAAGCAACAATTAATAATTGTATGAGGCCTGTATGCGAATTCATTGCCCTTGATATACTGCCAGCTGTCCGGGCAATAGTCGCAAAGAAGCTAATTGAGACCCATGGCATGTCCCAGAAGCAGGCAGCTGAGGCCCTTGGCCTCACCCAGCCGGCTGTCTCCCAGTACAAGAGGAACCTGAGGGGATACAAAGTAAACATCTTCTACAAGAACCAGAAGCTGCTCGAGCTTGTCGACGGCCTTGCCAAGAAAATAGCCCAAGGCATGGCTATTGACCAGCAGACAGCGGAATTCTATTCTATCTGCCGGGCCCTCATCAAGGAAGTCGATGTCCAGCAGCTTGCTGGAGTAAGCCTGAGCGGCTGCTCCGTGTGCATGGAGTGACTGCCTTGATATTTGCTGAAGGCGCCCCTACAATTGACGAGCCTGAGAAGAGCCTGTCCAGACAGCAAATGACTGGCTTGTGGCTGGAGGTCAGCTATAGATCGCTTGCAGTAATGCCTATTCTATGCTGCAGATCTCTGATCCTTTGCCTGTTACGCTGCAGCCTTTTGTACTGTTCGCCAACATCAACTCTTTCCGCTGCCAGAGCGCTGACTCTTTCAATCCCCCCAATATGGGTAGTAGGGGGAAATCTTGCATCCATGCCAAGAGTTCTACCCTCGTAATGGAAGCCGCAAACTATCATTCTTGCCTCGTCGGGTTGCAGCTCGCCCATTTTCCAGTCAATATAAAAATTGCCAAACATTTTTACGCCAAGGCCATCAATAGCTGTATATGGAAAGCCGGATGGGCCCAGCTCGATGACATTTCCCCATGTGGGAACCACGGCCTCGCCTTTTGGCTCAAGTTCACCTTTTTTGTCGAATTTCGAAAAGGCAACCCTGTATTTTCCTGCATTCTGGCCGCTTCTTATCCTTTCTAAACATGTGAGAACATTCGCTAGAGCAATCGGGGATTCTTGGGCTTGAATTATCTCGTTGAGGTGCCGGTATTCCGGATCGGCCTTGTGCGATAGTGCTTCTGTGGAAAGACTCATATATTGCCAGTTGTCAAAAACCATGCTATTGGGAGCATTTGCAAGCTGGTATCTCACCATCCTTTCAAGAGGAGTGCCCGCATCTCGGATGCCATATTCAGCCACACTTTCCTCAAGCATCCAGCTGATGGTGCCGGGCAACATGTCATCAGTAAAATCATAGAGAGTAAGAACTCTGTTATCACCGTTTGGGTGTCTATTTCTAACTCTGTCCGGGTTAATGATGGCAGTTGGAGGATATGCGAATACGTCACTCATAATATCACTTATGGATGATTAATAGGAAGCTTTTTAAGCTTTTCTATTAGCAGACGAAGTTTTCAAGCCCCGGATTCAATGAAAGGCTTGATGGGGCGCTGGCCGATCTGGCCGAATAAGGAATGGCTATTTTCCTTATAACATCCACCATCCAGTAGTCACAAAAACCGACATCGGCCAGCAAACCTTTAAAAAGACAGCCAGCATTATTTCCACATCAAAAATCATACACAGTTTAAACATAAGGGGGTTTGGCATGTCTGAACCTTTGATTGCCAGGTGGGGAGAAGAGGAAGAAGAAGAGAAGGATGACGACGACTCAGATGACGAGGATGATGACTGGGACGAAGACGATGAAGAGTAAATGAATGCCCTTTTGTTTGTTTTCTGTTTTTCCTTTGTCCCTGTGCATTCTCTCTTCTTCAAGACCATTCTTTGCAAATCGCCGCTGCTTCCCCTTTGCCGGTCTCCTTCACATTCAGTCTAATTCGCCAATATATTAATACTTATAGTAACTATCTAGTAGTACCTATGACCATTTCAAATGGCATCCTGGCCTTCGAGAAGAAAAAGCTTGTCCTGCCTTTGGCACTATTGCTCCTGTTTTCGATCCTTCTTTACGCCTTCCTTATGACAGGCTCCCTGGAAAACAAATATGCATGCGCCATAATAAGCAAAACGCTTGCAGCTGAAAATAACATGCCCGATGATCCAAAAAATGCGCTGCAGGAAGCCGTGGAAAAAAGGGCCGAAGTCCTGAAGATTCTGAAGCGGCTGCAGGAAGACACGAAACCTCTTTCCCAGGCGCAGCCTTTGATATCCTTTTCGTCAGCTGTCCTGGACAGGCTAGACCCTTTCCTCCCGTATCCATGCGAATTCTATCCTGAAAAGGCATTCTGCAGCTACTATTCCTCCCCGGAAACATATGCCTGCGGGCAAAGCGTAAAAAGCATAAAGACAATAGATTTCAGCAGCGTTGTTGGCTTCAGGGCAGTGAAGCCCTATTCATACACATTCCCCTTGCTCATTATCCTCAACATCCTCTGGCTGTCTGGCCTGGGATACCTGCTGTCAGGGCTGGCTCTGTTCGCATTCAGAAAAGTCAGGATGAGATATGCAAGGGCCTAGGAAAGCTCCAGAATAAGCTTCCCGTTGTCCAGCCTTCCTGACCTCAGCCTGAATCCTTCCGGCTTTGTGAGTATCTTGAAATAAACCTTGTCCTTGGCTATCGCCTTGACCTCAATGGAGCTTTCCAGCTCCTTTATGTCTATGTCTTTCTGGCTCTCGACTGAAGGCAGGGGAATTTCCACGACAAGCCTCCCTCCAAGGTTGCTCACATTTGCCTCAGGCTCCTCCGAGGGCAGATCTTCCTGCTTTATTCTCGGCTGCCCATCAGTCTGGTACCCGCCCTTCGGCTGCCCCCTTTTCTGATGTCCAGCAGGAGTCGGCTGGTTAGCCTGTTCAGCCTTTCTTGCCTCCCCCCTGACGCCCATGCTGTCTTCAACCCTTTTCCTGATCGTGTTGGCATCCACATCCCCGTATGTCTGTATGCTCACCTTTGGCGCTGTTCCCGGCCTTGTGACAATCCTTATGGAAAAGCCCCTTGATATGGGCTTTATGCTGGCTTCAGGAGTGATGTTGACCATGCCGAAATTCTTTTCAAAAAAGCGGTCGAACTCCCCGAATTCTTTCTTGAACCTGGAGAAGGCATTGTCAACGCCAAAATCCTTTCTCTTGGCGGGAGAGCCGCATCTGGGGCAGTACTGCCATTCTTCGCTTATATCCGCCAAACAGGATGGACATTCCATGCTTAACCTTTGCCTGAATCATTTAAATTTCTATCTTTTGCCTTCAAACTTGCCTAAAACCCTTATTCGGCCTTGACAATTACCCCTCCTATGCCTGCCCTTGCAAACTTGTGCATCATGTCCGCTATGGAATTCAGTATGCCCTGGGCCTCTCCAATATCCATCTCCAGCTTCTCAGGCTCCAGTATCTCTATGCTGCTGGGGGCGTAATTCATCACGATATTGATCAGGGTTTCATAGTTTTTTGCCACAGCTTCCAGCTCGACGATATGGCTGTATCCTTTTTCGATGTTCTGCAGGGGGTTGGAAACTTCCACAGGCTTCCTGAACTCCTTTTTCACTATGATAATTCCCTTCTCCCTTTCCATATTTTTCAGGTGGTTCTCCAGTGCCTGTCTGGCCGCGCTTTCAGTTACAGCCAGCACCTCAATCATCATCCAGCTTCTTATCCCTCCTGCCTTCATGTAGCCTTTGGCCTTGTCCTCTTTCATGGTGTCTTTTTGATTTGTCGGCTTAAATCGCTTCCTTCTGGGGGTTCTCATGTCCGCATTCAGCTGTATCAGGGCAAAATGTTGCCGCTATCAGGAAGGAATATTAATCTATGCCTCCAAATAAGAGGATGATAAGTATGGATTTCAAGGCCCCAAAAGAGCTCTGTAATCAGCCTGCCTGAGTCCAGCCTTAGGATTATCGAAATTCTTTCTGAAACAAGGCATGCGAGCATAAGGCAGATGCAGGAATATACGCGCCTTCCGGCCAGGACTCTCAGATATGGCCTCCATATACTGAAGGAGAAAGGCCTCGTTCTTGAGAAATGGAATCTCGGGGACATGAGAAAGAAGAGCTATTCCATCCATCCTCTCTGTAATCGGTAAAAAGGCTGAGGGGGTGAGATGATGATAAAAGTGCACAAATTCAGAAAGCAGCCTAATTCTGCTCTGTATTCCAGGCTAGAAAATTTAGGTTACGATGTCGCAGAAGATGGCGAAGGAAAAGTGATTCTATATCGCGGTTCTGAAGTGGGCGGCATAAACAGAAGGCCTGACAACAAGCTGTTCCTCGAGTTCCCTGACACAATCAATCCGCATTATATACTGGTCATGCATGCGGCTGAGAATTATGTGAGGCGATGAGAAAACTATTTTATCCCTTCATGCCAATTAAACTCATGCCTCGGTAGCTCAGTGGTAGAGCAGCTGCCTCGTAAACCTTTATGGGTTTCGTAAATCCAAAAGGTTTAATCCAAAAACCGCTTCCCTTGTAATAAGAGGGGAGTAGACCTGTAAAGAAAACCTTTTCGAGCCGAGCATGTCAAAAGGTTTTATCCAAAAGGGTTTTTGATTGACCTTTTTGGCAATTACAGTTCGAAAAAGGTCATGGGGATACCTCCCCTTTGAGGAAAGGTTTAATCCAAAAACGGGCAAGCAGCAGGTCGAGGGTTCAAGATAGGCTTTCTTTTCAGAAAAGAAAGCCCATTCGGCAAAGAAAACAAAATACAAACACTGCCTGTGGTATCCTATGAATTTCCCTCCCGGGGCTTTATGCTCTCCTGCCCCTCTTCAGGATATGCCCTTTCCTTCGCAGGAGGGGCCGGGCAGGCAGTCTCTTCTTTCTCCTGTGGTGCAGATGGAGCTGGGCAGGCAGTCTCTTCTTTCTCCTGTGGTGCAGATGGAGCTGGGCAGGCAGTCTCTTCTTTCTCCTGTGGCGCAGATAATGCCCGAACACGACAATTATAAGGAGCAGCATCAGGACGTCTAGCAGTCGTGTTTTTAAGAGGGGCTCTCCTCCTTCTTTCTCCTTTCCTTTCTCTACCTGCGCTTTGGCAGGGGCGATCTCAAACCTGTCCCTGCTTTCGGCCCTTTTTCCAGAGTATTCAGCCACGGCCCTGAAATCATATTCCCCTTCAGCCAGATCATCCAGATCTATTTGCCTGACTACGCTTGCCTGAGTCTCAATGGCAAGGGTCTCTTCCTTCGGCCTGATAGCCTTTCCATCCTTTTCAATCCAGTACTTCAGCAGGACATCCACCCTCGCTGTGCTGCCGAGATTGAACAAAGTTATCTGGGCTGTAAGACTCCTGCCTTTTCCCAGCTTCTTTTCAAGAACGGCTGCCTTCACATCAAGCAGGGTTTCATTGGCTATTGCAATGACAGTTACCGGCACTGACCTGGTTATGCCGTCCCCTTCGGCTGAAATATTTCCAATATACAGCCCTGTTTCAGTGACTACAATAGTAGAAATTATTTCTGCCTCTTCATTTGGGCTTATCCCTACAGTGGTTTTTTCAAGGAACAGAACCTTTGCCGCATCCCCGTTGACCTTAAGGCGTATCTCAATCCTCTTGTTTCCTGTGTTTTTCAGGTATATGCCCACTGTTTTCCTCTCTCCCGGCTTCAGCCTTTCAGCGATTTGGCCTGGAGAAATTTCGAAATCAGGTTTTGCGGCCCCCCCTCCTCCACCGCCAGCGCCGTCAGCGGAAGGGCCAGAGGGCTGCTGGGTTGGCGACGGCTGAGGCTCTGCAACAGCAGACAAGGAAGAGCCGTATACTGCCGACTGGTTGGAGGAATAGCTTTCGCTCGCCCCGCTGGAAGAGGAGCCGAGCTGCAGCTCTGCAGAATAAGAATCAGATGACATCTCCTTTCCGTCAGCCGAATCAGCCCCAAGGCTGTAATTTTCAGATGTCATAGCCCATGAATAATCAGCAAAAATTACAAGCAGAAAGGCCAGCAGGCAGAACTTCCAGATTCCAGATTTTATTGCATCCGCATTCATAAATCCTAACCCCCGCCCTCCAGCCTGTTTCCATCAGAGATCGCAATCATGCAGCCGTCGCTTATCACCACCCTGCTGAAGCCCGTGATGTTGGCGTTCACAAGGAACCTGCCGCTGCCGCTGAATATGAGGGAATTGCTGTTGAGGCTGACGCTGCTTGTTATATTGCAGTAATCCGAGCATGCAACGGACCAGTTGCCCGAGGAGTATGAGCAGGTGTTCTCAGTCCATGTGACGTTCCATATGTAGAGTTCAGGTGACGAAGAAGAGGTGCTGCTCAGATTTGCAAATAATTTGATGGCTGCCAGGCCAGCTGCACAGTCAGAAATGTCATATGTCTTGTTCACCTGAGTGGGGATAAAA
>JACPNN010000003.1 GCA_016185435.1 Candidatus Aenigmatarchaeota archaeon
CTTTGGGGACAGATTGGACACGAGGCTGAGGAGAACGACTTATGTAAGGAGCGTACTGAGGGTCATCGCTTATCAGGTTAAGATATATCTGAGAGTCAGGCTGGCTGGGAATGGCTGGTGGGTGAATAATTAGACACGCTCACTGTATAGTTTATCTTTATAAAGTATCCTCCTCAAACAGGAGAGTATTAAAATAATATAAGAAAATGCATATATCGAGCGGTGATTACATGGAACAAAAAATATTTTGCAGAGCGGTTATACACAACCTAGTCGTTACAGACGCGAAACCCTTTTGTGAAGGGAGTATAGAGATAGATGCAGCCATTATGGAAATGGCTCAAATAACCGAGAGCGAAAGAGTGTTGGTTGCAAACGTATCCAATGGTAATAGAATGGAAACGTATGTTGTGCCTGCAGAAAGAGGATCTGGAAGGGTGGAAACTTCAGGCTCCATGTCTCATCTGGCAAAGCCAGGAGATATCATCTGTGTCATGGCCTTTTTCATAACCGATAATCTGAAGAGGCTAAAAAGGATTGACCTTAATCTCAAAGGAAAATGCAATAAGCTGTGAGGCTGCCTATGGCACAATTCAAAATAGGAGATGTCCTTGAACATCACGACCACAATCAGATCGTTTTCAAGGGAGATGCGCTCAACGTTGCAAAGGAAAGAGGCTGGTTGCTGGAGTTTTCAGAAGGTCAGTTTGTCTATGCAGAAGATCTGACACGATATTTCAAAGCATTCCAGCAGCTATTTAGAGATGAAGTGGCATGTCCTCTCAATTTTGCAGAATGGATTCTTCCAAGATTGTTACCCCAAGAGATTTTGGAAAAGTTCGGCAGCGTACAATTTGTTCCAAGATCGCTCTTTGAGGTTAAGCAATTTTATGAAAGGCCGGATAAGAGGAAAAACTATTTTCTGGACACCGTCCAGAGCGCTTCTCTGTATTATGCTTTGGCGAAAACACCTCTTAATGATGAGAAACTTCCATTAAGGGTGTTCGAAACCATTGGAGGCTACCAATGGCGAAATGAGAGGGGGGAGGAGCTTCACGGATTTGACAAATTATACGAATATCTTAAAATGGAACATGTGTATGTCGGCTTTCCAAAACAAGTGGTTGAGAGCAGAAGAAAGCAGGCAGAAAAGTATAAGACTTTATTTAGACAGTTGGGTTTGAATTTCAGGATCGTCGTTGGGGCTCCTTGTCATGTATCTCCTAAGAATTCTGAAAGATATGAAAAAGCTCAAAACCTTGATGAAATCCCGCTTCTTGATTTCGAATTCGAGATCCCATACGAAGACAGATGGCTTGAGGTTTGTGGTGCGTGCGTTGAAGAGGACGAAAATACACAAAGTTTTGGAATTCAAGCTAGGAGCGGGGAAAAGCTTTGGAGCGGGTGCTCTGGAGTTGGCTTGAATAGGTTGGTGTATGCCTATTTGGCACAACATGGATTTGATCCTAATTCCTATCCTCCTAAATTTAGAGCATATTTGGAACAGTAGTCTGGACATTATTATCCGTACTAACCTGCATAATTTGTGCCTTCAAAAGCAACATTAAAGACGCATTTAGTATATCTCATCCTTCCTGAACCAAAGCCCAATTTCCTTCTCAGCCTCCTCAACCGTTCCTGAAGCATGCACAAGGTTCTTGACGGGCCTCATCTCGACATTTGCCTTTGCTATGGAATCAGCTCCAAGGTCGCCCCTGATGGTCCCTTTTTCCGCTGCT
Organism: Candidatus Aenigmatarchaeota archaeon; assembly: GCA_016185435.1. Classification (GTDB taxonomy): domain Archaea; phylum Aenigmatarchaeota; class Aenigmatarchaeia; order QMZP01; family QMZP01; genus JACPNN01. The sequence goes on from JACPNN010000003.1 coordinate 1,740, forward strand.
GCAGGATCCGTATAGCCTGTTATGTCCCGTACCCTTTGGATTGCATTCTCTCCCTCAAGAACCATTGCAATCACATTTTCTGAAGAAATGAACTTCCTTAATTGTTCCAGAATCTTTTTCCCATGGGCTTCAGGATTCTCAATCTTTGAGCCTGCCTTCACGCTCTTTTCGCCTATTATTTTTGCCAGACCATCAGGATAATGTCTTTTCACAAGGCTCTCATCGGCCCTGAAAAGCTTCAATGCTTTTATCTTCAATCCCTGCCTTTCATATCTTGAAATAATTTCCCCGATCAGGCTCCTCTCAACCCCGTCAGGCTTCACAACAACCAGCGTCCTTTCAATTGCCATAATATCTTTTGCCCTCCATTCTTATATCAATCCTTGTTGCGGGCCTCCAATTCCTTAACTAAGGCATCAATATTCTTATGCAGCTCATCAAGCGTCCCATTATTGTCTATCCTTTTCTCGACATACTTCAGCACGCCCTCGAAATTGAAGAGCTTTAATTCATTGTTTTCCTGCCTTCTGAACTCTTCGAATGTTTGCGGATCCCCCACCCTTTTCCTGGATTTCATCCGCTCAAACCTTATCTCGGGCCTGGCATCCACCAGCAATACAATCATGTTTTTCCCGAATGCCTTCTTTGGGACTTCAACATCCGGAGGTATCCTGATGCCATTTATTATGACTTTTTTCCAGCCGGTTTCCCTTATTTTTTCCACTACAAGCGAACCAAAATACCCCTCCCCATATTTCTCCCTGCATTCCCTCTGCGTCCTCTGCAGATCATCCCTGCCATGGCTCCTTCCAAGGCTTGTCGCAATCTCCCTCACAATGTCGCCAAACCCAATCATTTTATATCCGTACTTCCCGGCAATGTATTCCGACACTGTGTCCTTGCCGGATCCGATAAGCCCTATAAGGCCAATAATTTGCATAATCTCGATATTTGCAGCAAATTATTAAAAAGCTTCTCATAGGCCAGAGGCAGAAATTGCCGAATGCCCAAAAAGAATGGTGGATATTATTTGCGAAGAGACACTGTCACAGCGCTCTCACTATTCCCGGCCACCCTGAAACTGGATGTCCTTTCAGCCTTGTAGCCAGATGCTGTCGTCCAGGCGCTGTAAACGCCAGCCCTGAGGCTGCCAAACACGACAATGCCGCTGCCTGCCTGGGCTGTCTCATTTCTTCCCACAAACTGGCCTCTGGCATCATAGACATAAACCTTTGCGCCGCTGACGGACTGGTTTGTTGACCTGTCAATGACCCTGAACCTGGCCAAGCCTGCAGATGATGGCTGGGCAGTTGGAGACGTGCTCATATTCTCCATTTCAACTGTCGTCTCTATCCTTGCGCCTCCTGCAATCCTGAAAGTGTCCCTCTTGTCCCTGTAGCCGGCAGCCCTCACAACAAAACTGTAGCTTCCGGCGCCCAGGCTGAAGCCAGCAACCCCATTTGCTGTCTGCCGGCTTTCCACAAGCCTGCCCCTTTCACCATACATCGCGACTATAGCGCTCAGCCTCCCCCTCGTCGCCTTGTCAATGACATTAATTTTTACAGAGCCTGTTCCGGCAGGCGTTGACTCTTTCGCTATCTTCACCATCGTTATCAATAATCTGGTCTCGCTTCCTGCAACAATCCTGAATGTCCCTCTGCCAGCCTTGTACCCGGCAGCTGTCGCTGAAGCGCTATAAACACCTGCCTTCAGATTAGTGAACACGGCTTCCCCCTGGCCTGTGCCAGAATTCTTTAGGGGCCCTCCTTTCGCATCATAGATATATATTCTGGCATTGTACAGCAGATCATTTGTCGCCTTGTCTGCGGCAGAAATTATAGCAGAACCTGTATTCTGTACCGCTTTTTCTCCAGTCTGGACAACATATCCAGTGACAGGAAATTCAGAAACAACCACAATGCCGGATACAAGGAAAGCTAACAGAGCCAGGTAAGTTAAATCTATATAGGAATCGTTTGCCATCGTATATCTACTTATAATTATGGTTGCCACCCAGCTATATATTATTTCTGGCTGGAATGCCAATGCAACAGGCAAGAAACGCCTCGAGCTGTATGTCAGGGCTGGCCCCCATATTGATCCTGAACTCCGCGTCAGCCAGCTTGTCAATGAGCCTTAATTTACCTTCCTCCTCCACATCGAGGCTGTAAATTTCCCTGTGTATGCCCCTGACTATGTCCTCAGCAGCCAGGCCCTGGCTTGTCATCATCTCATGGAGCTTCTTCCTGGAGTCCTCAAATTTTTTCCCGATAGCAAGGCCAATCATTTCCCTTATCTCCTTCGGATGCACCATGGACGATATCTCATAAACAATTTTCGCCGTCACTTTCTTGTGCATGGCACATGCCTGCAATATATTTGTCGCTTTTCTCAGATCGCCTTCCGAGGCATCATATATAGCGTCTATAGCATCCTTTTCCACTTCAAATTTCTCATTGTGGGCAATCCTTCGGATATACTCGGCAACATCATCTTTCAGCAGTCTTCTGAACCTGAAGACTGCTGTCCTACTCTGAATCGGCTCGATAATCCTGCTCGAATAATTGCAGCTCAAAACAAACCGGCATACAGAGCTGAACTGCTCCATAGTCCTCCTCAGGGCCTGCTGGGCTTCCGGAGTCAACGCGTCAGCTTCGTCCAGGAACATTATCCTGAAGTCTGCGCCAATAGGCTTTGTCCTGGCAAAATCCTTCACTCTCCCTCTAACGACATCTATCCCCCTCTCGTCGCTCGCATTCGTATCGCTGAAATTCTCCCTCCAGCGGGGGCCAAAAATCTCCCTGGCAACGGCAACAGCTGCTGTCGTCTTCCCACAGCCTGGAGGGCCGGCAAAAAGCATGTTCGGCACATTTTTTTCCTTCACCCATGCCTTCAGCCTTTCGACAACATGCCTCTGGTTCACAACATCATCGAGAGAAGCAGGCCGGTACTTCTCTGTCCAGATTTCAAAGCCCTTCCCTTCCGGCATACCTAAATTATGCATCTCATTTTTATAAAAGCTATGACAAAGAATAATGAATGCAGCAGCAGCGCATAATAGGCATTGTTTCTGGCAAAGGCGGTGTGGGGAAGACAACATGCACCGTCAACCTGGGCCTGGCGATGCACCTCTTTGGCAAGGACGTGATGCTTGTAGACACAGACATCACAAATGCAAACCTCTGCATGCATCTCGGAAACTACTCGCCCCCTGCCGGCGTACAGAAGGCGTTGGGGGACAATACAAGCCCGCTGGATATCGTCTGCACACACCCTACAGGCCTCAACTTCATCCCTGCTGACATCTCAATGGACTTCATCGATACAGAGCTCCAGGCAACCAAACTCAGGCGCTTCTTAAGGGACATACATTGCACTGTCCTGCTTGACGGCCCTCCAAGTCTGGAGAACAATGCCCAGGCAGTCATAAAGTCATCCGATGAAATCCTTGTGGTGACAAACCCTGAGATGCCCTCTGTGATAGACAGCCTCAAGGTAATCAAATTTGCCAAGATGCTTGAGAAGCCGGTGCTCGGGCTCATACTCAACAGGAATAACAGATACTTCAGCCTGACAAAGGAAAATATCGAGCAGGTCTGCGGCGAGAAGGTCCTGGCCCTTGTCCCTGAAGACAGAGACGTCAAAAAAAGCATTTTCCTGAAACAGCCTCTGGTTGCCCTGAAGCCATATTCAGCAACAAGCATAGCATTCAGAAAATTGGCAGCTGAGCTCCATGGGGAGACATTCAGGCCGCCCGGGATATCCTTCCTGAGAGGCCTGCTGGAAAGGTTCAGTTAAGCTTCTGTCGGAGCAGCGGTTGTAAAAAATGCCATATATGGCTGCAATTCACACTGCATTCACACGTCACCCCAGTCATGCATATATATTTACAGGCCACAGTGTCTAATATCAGCAGCGGTGATAATATGGGTGACGATGTCGGAGGCAAAAGGCAGGGCATCCACATAGGCCTCATACCTGACGGCAACAGGAGGTATGCGAAGAAGAAGAATAAGGCTCCATGGTATGGCCATCTTGTGGGGGCAAAGAAGATGTACGATTTTGTGGAATGGTGCACAGAATATCCGGAAATCAAGAGGATAACAATATACGCCTTGTCTATCGAGAACATCGAGAGGGAAAGGGAAGAAGTGGACAAGCTGTGGGAGATATACAAAAAAGAGTTCCAGAGGCTGCTGACAGATGATAGGATAAGCAATAATGGGATAAGGGTAAGGATACTTGGAAATGACGGCCTCTGGAAGCCTGGGATGAAAGAGGCTGTGAAGGAAGTTGTTGATTCGACAAAAAATTACTCCAAATACATCCTCAACATAATGCTGGCCTATGGCAGCAAGTTCGAGATAAACACAGCTGTCAAAGAAATGATAAAGAGGCCTGTCAGCACTATAGACAGGTTCCTCATGGTCAGGGAGCCTCTGGACCTTGTCATAAGGACAGGCGGCCAGCACAGGCTGTCGAACTTCATGCTCTACCAGGCAAGCTATGCAGAGCTGGCATTCACAAAGAAGCTGTGGCCTGAGTTCACAAAAAGGGATTTCAGGAAGATTATGGACTGGTATTTCGAGCAGCAGAGAAGGTTTGGGAAATGAACAGATGATTCAGCTTTCTTAAAATTTCAGAACATACGCATAGTAATGATTTCAAAATCAAACAAATATCAATAGGCCTCATGTATGCCCCATCCAGACGGAAGAGGATGCGCAAGAGTTTCCTCAGCAACGATTATCGTCTGAGGGTTAATGGCTTTTGGGGTTTTTGCTTAACCAAGATTGTATAAGATATGAAGCTGCAAAAGGAAGAAAAATAAAAAACAGATATTGCTGCAAAAGATTTTCTAAAGTTGTGAATCCGCAGCAATGCTTAAGAAGCGCTATCGACTGGTAATTAGCTTTGTATTTATAGCTTTCGTCGAACAGACAATTGCAGTCTACATTCGGCGAAAATTCTGTTATTGTAATCGAAAAATAGGTTATAAAAAGAAAAGTCCATATAACAGTCAAGAATAAAGAAACAGCCAGCTTCCTTTTTGTCGGCCTCAAATCCATAATATGATTTGCCAGCCAGATATATATCCAAAAGCCAGCCCATACCGCATATTGTGGCAGAAATGAATGGAAAACGATTTATTTAAGCCGAGCAGTACAACTACTTCTCCATGGAAACAACAGACATTGACGGCTCCTATGGCGAGGGGGGAGGGGCTATTTTAAGGCTTGCAGGCAGCCTTTCTGCGGTGACGTCCAAACCCATCAGGATATTCAATATCAGATCTTCAAGGCCAAAGCCAGGCCTCCAGGCCCAGCATCTTGAAAGCATAAAGGCCATAGCGGCTCTTTGCAACGGCACCCTTTCCGGAGCTTTTCCGGGCTCCACAGAAATCAGATTAAATCCCGGCAAAATAGAGGAGAGGGATATTTCCATTTCCATCTCTACAGCAGGCTCGATAGCCCTGCTGTTCCAGAGCCTCAAATTGCTGTCCATATCCCTTCAAAAAGGAATAAAAGTAGAAGTAAAAGGAGGAGCCACTTTCGGCAAATTCGCCCCCCCTTTACCATACACCCAGAATATACTGCTGCCGACCCTCAGGAAAATGGGCTTTTCAGGTTCCATAGACATCAAGAGGCATGGCTTCTATCCTGCCGGCGGAGCAGATGCGATAATAGAGCTTAATCCCTGCAGGAGGCTTCAGCCTATATTTTCAGAACCCCTGGGAAAGATCACTGAAATAAAAATACACTCAATAGCGAACAATGGCCTTGGAAAAGCCATGGTTGCCGAAAGGCAGGCCAAAGAGGCGGAATCAATTCTGAAACAATTTTGCGGCAAGATCGAATCAGTGATAGAATATGCTGACACATTATGCCCGGGAAGCGGGATAGTCATCGAGGCCAGGGACGACAGGGGCAACATACTGGGCTCTGACGGCATTGGTGAAAGAGAACTTAAAGCCGAGATAGTAGGAGAGCGAGCCGCAAGGAGGCTCAAGGAAACAATAGAAGCTGAAGCAAATGTCGACAGCCACCTTTCCGACCAGCTTCTGGCCTTCATGGCCTTAACCAAAGGGGAGTCGAGAATATTTGCGCCCAATATCACACAGCACGCAAGGACGAATATCTGGGTTATAAACAAGTTTTTGAAGCCAGACTTTGAAATCAACAAAGCGGACAGATGTTTCGAGATCAAATGCAGCGGAATCGGGGATTAAAAAAACATGGGTATGGAATTGTATTCCGGTGACCCTGCAAGCCCCATTTCCTTTTCCTCTGTTCTGGCAAGCCTGAAATAAACCAGCGTAAGAAGCGGCGCCATCGCTATAGTAAGCAGGGTCGGCCAGGCGACAAGCCAGCCCCAGACAATAAGGAGGAGGCCGAGATACTGGGGATGCCTGCTTTGGGAATATATGCCTTCCATCGCGATCCTTTTTTCTTTTGCGGCCCTGTACAGCGCCAGCCAGCCAAAAAGGACTATCGCCATGCCTGCTGCCATCATCCCCAATCCATAGAGCATCCAGAAATCAAGCGCAAGGCTTATTCCCATAATGCCCATATCGACAAAGGAAGCGGAGTACAAAGGAGGCTGGGAAACAAGGCCAGAGGTCAGATAAATGGTCAGGGGTATGCCGTACATTTCAGTGAACAGGGAGACAATAAAGGCCATATACAGCCCATTGCTTATCCATGAAGCCTTTTTCCTGTAAAACAAAGGCAGTGCGAATATGGAAAAGAAAAGGATATTCAGGAATACGAAATCCCATTCATTCCGGATTACAAACCGCGATATGTCGCCAGAAAGATACCACTGAACCCTTTGAATAAAGGAAGGGAGGCCGAGAAGAATAAAAACCGAAAAGGCTAATACCATCAGCCTCAGAGGCCTTTTCAGAAATTCCTCCGGTCTCTTGAAGAAAAAATTCATCCCTTTTCTGTTTTTTTCCATATTATTTCCTCCTCCATCCTTATCTCCAAAACCCTGTGATTGGGTATATGAATTTCCCTGCAGCCATCAGTGTAGTAAAAATACCGCTTCTTAACCAGTGTTATTTGATTTCCATATATTGTTTTTTTGTTGTCCCTTGCCCCTCTATGGAGTATGGTGACGGCAGATGAAGCCAGCTTCCCAGTCCACCTGAGCCTGTTGAGGGTATTGAATACCATCGATTATATTGGTTCAGGCAGATTTAGCCTTTCTCATATTGGTGGAGCGGCATTTCGGGCAAAGCCTTGTCGCAGGCTCCATGAAAATAGGCTTTCCTAAAAACCCGCAGCTCATGCACTCAAATTTTGCCATATGCCTTCACTTCGCCACAACCCTTTTGGCTATTTTTGGCCTGATCTTTATCAGCATCCTGTGACCGCAAAATTGGCATATGACCCTTTTCGCGCTCTTCAGATCCAATTGGACATTCTTCCCGCAGTTCAGGCATTTGTATTCCATCATGGTGAACCAATAGGATTTTGTAGGCCAGGCTTTAAAAAACATTTGCCGGTAATCAAAACTTCAGGATGGAAGCATCATGCGAAAGCTTTTCCCTCAATTCTTTGCCCATTTCAACAGCTTTCCCGAGGAGCATGTCTATTTCCTCTCTGGTAAAGCCGGCGCTGCCGGATTTTTGAATGCTGCATATGTTTCCGTCGTCCTTGGTGCTGACAGTCAGGCCTGCATCAAGCACCTTGCTTTCCTCGAATGTCGGGTCGACAATGATGGCATTGCCTATCTTGGCGAATGTGACTGCCACAGGCTTCCATTTTAGGGGCAGCTTCTTTTTCTTCACATCATAGTTTATCTTCTCACCATCGTATTCAGGCATTTTTGCGTTCATCAGGGCAGCAGTTGCAGCCAGCACAGACGCATCTATAAGGTTGCCATCATGGTTGAGTATATGGATATCGACATTCATCATCCATACCTTCTCGCCGGCTGTTATGCACAGTTTTTCCATATCGATGGCATGGCTTTCTCTTATCCCCCTGTCCACAATCCTTGCGAGCTCTATGGCATCCTCCTCCGGAGGCCCGACCTCGAATTCCGGGCTTGCAACAGGGCTGAATTCTGCATTTGCTATAAGGACTCCTTCGTTAGGCGAATCAGGGAAAGGCACTCCCACGCCAAGCTTTATGCCGGCCAGCACAGTGCTGTTGCCTATCTTGACTATAGCTGAGCCCTCTGGCTTGGAAAAGGGGCTGTGCTGTATCTCTATCTTCCTGTACTCAAAAGGCTGCCTCTTGTCAGCCCTTACGCCCTTCGCAGCCAATGCGGCTATATAGCCTTCATCTATTATCATATCTTTCCTTATCCCTCTGTTCTAGCCTCCTGCTGCTGCGCAGCCTTAATCCACCTGTTCCTCAATGCAAGCTTCTGGGCTTCGTAGAGCTGCATGCAGCTTTTCATGGAGAGGTCCAAAACCTTCCTGACATCATCCAGAGGCATATCGCCATCCATCTGCAGAAGCGTTATCCTGTTATCTTTCGGCATGTATGCTATCGGCATGTCACAGTCAGTGAGCTCTTCCTCCTTGCCGTTCAGGTCTATGGCATATTCCCCCTCAATCTTGCCCGCAGCGATGGCAACAACAAGGTCCCTCATTGGAATTCCGGCATCAGCCAGAGCTACGCTTGCCGCATTTATACCGGCAGTCCTTGTGCCTGCATCAGCCTGCAGTATGTTTATGAAAACATCTATTGTTGTCTTCGGAAATTCTGCAAGGAAAACGGCAGGCTCAAGGGCCTGTCTTGTGACTTTCCCTATCTCTATGCTCCTCCTGCTTGGCCCGGGCCTGTTCCTTTCTGTCGTGCCAAAGGGCACCATGCTATAGACAGTGCTCAGCACAGCCTTGTCGCTGGCCTGCAGATGCTTTGGATGAAGCATTCTGGGGCCATATACGGCAGCCAAGGCTATTGTTTCTCCCAAAGACACAAGCGCAGAGCCAGTGGCATTGGGCAAGACGCCGGCCTCTATATGCAGTTTTCTTATCTCATCGGCCTTTCTGCCATCAACTCTCGTCGCCATAGTCATCCTTAATTTCCTCAGCTTTCATATTATCAAGCATCTTCGCCACCTTGTCAGTGAGCCCTTCAGCATAAGGCTGGGACTCTATCAGCCTCAGGATTTCAATGACAGCCTCCGCCTCCCTGCCCTGTATCCAGACAATTCCATTCTGCCCTATGCATATCCTGCATCCCGACTTGTTCTTGATCATGGTTATCATGCTCCCTTCCTTGCCTATGATCCGGGGTATCTTCGCAGGGTTTATGTTAATCAGCCTGCCGTCATCGAGCTTCCTCGCCTTCGGGTCCTGCATTGTCACATAAACGCTGTCCAGCTGATTCACAGCTGATATGTTTGTGTAAAGCAGATTATTGATGGAATATACGCTAGCCAGGCTCATCCTGTTCGTGTCTATGTACTGCCTTACACCTGACAGTGAAAGGAAAGCATTGCAAATAGGGGAAACATAGAGCACCCAGCCGTTCGACTGGATATCAATGACCCTTGCCACCACCATATCGCCGGCCTTTGGTATATAGACAGAGTTAAGAGGTATGACACTTACAACCCTGCCTGAAACTGATGTGAGGCCAAGCTTTTTCGCATGAATGCTTTCCCCCTCCCTGTAGGTGTTCCTGCCGGGCAGATAGTCCATGCTCTTCAGGATTTCATCTCCTGGCACGACAAAGTCCCTGTTCTTCAAAAATTCTTCACTCATAATGCATTCAATCCCATAACGGAGAACAGTCCGTCCTTGAACCCTTATTGCGACAAAAGGGTGTGAATATGACAGTGATATACAAATATGTAATGTCAAGAATTTAAAGCTTCATTGAAGTCCAGATGTAGAGGGAAAACCGCCCTTGTGAGGATTGACTACAGCGGCTACACCAACATGGATATCAGTGTGCCTCTTCCGGATGCAGAATCCAGGTACATGAATGTATACCTTGAGAGGTGTGCAATAGGAAGTGCCAGGATAATAGCGGAAGGGACCAATTTCAGGGCTGAAAGACACTGACACCCTCACTTCTTCGACATCACCTTCACCTCGGCCTGTCCGGCGGCTAGCTCATTGAGTTTGCTGTATATCTCTCCCTGCATGCCTGCAGGAATTTCTGCGACGCAGTACCAATATTGAGGCTGCCATTCCTCCTTCTTCATGCCTAGCCTTTTCATGTAGAAGGAGGCTTTGCCCGCGTACTGGGCAGGTATCCTCACTGCTATCTCAACTGTCTCGAACCTTATGGGCAGAATCGGCTGTATCTTATCCAGTATGTCTTTCACCTGCTGCTCTGCAGGCTTGAAGGGGTCTATCGTTATATGTATCTGCTCCATCGCATTCAGTATCCTCAAAGGCGGATGAGGGAGATTTGTCCGTGGATCAATTCCCTGCCTCGATATTATGTCAGCAATCTGCCTCCTTTTCTCTTCTATCATCTTCCTTCTCTGCTCTGTCGTCAGTTGCACTTCTCCGTGCCTGATTATCTCTTCCGACACCTTCAGGATGCTGTCTGTCCCAAAGGCCGCTTTCAGCTCATTCGACGAAACCCTTTCTCCTTTTTTCGAGTCTCTAAAGACTTCCTGTATGGCCAAAACCCTTTCTATTCCCATCTCCCTCCCCTTTCTGAACTCAAGGGCAAGGTCCGGATCAACAAGCACCTCGAAATCCTTTCCATTCCTGTGCATCCTCGCTATGACAGCCTTGTCTACAGAAACCATAGTTAGAATTGGGTCGGGAATATAAATGGTTGAACATGGCAAAGGAGCATACTTTTTTCTTGTTTTGCTCTGTATTTTCCCTTTCTATTGTTTTTCCCCTATTCAAATAATGCCGATAGTGGATAGAAATCAATGCAAGACGCCAACATAGTATTGACAATTATATGTACTGCGCTATCTCTTTCCTGTCCAGCACCTTTACCCCGCTGCTGTCAATTACAGCTATCTCCATCGTCTCCGGCTCAGCGTCCTTCTCGCACTTCTTCAGGGCCTTCACAAGCATTTTTATTCCAGCCTTGGTTTCCATATCCCCTTTGTAGCCCGAATCAAAAGCCGCCTTTGCCTTTGCCGCCCCCCTGCCAATCGCCTGGGCATACCATTCAATCATTGTTCCAGAAGGGTCTGTTTCATAAAGCCTTGATCCGGATTCATCGCAGCCTGCAATAAGCATTCCTACGCCGTATGGCCTGACTCCTGCATACTGCGTAACCAGATGCTTCCTGTCGCACACGAATGTCGCCAGGGTTTTCACTGATATAGGCTCGCCATAGGTTATCCTGTTTATCTGGGCCCTGATCCTTGCAAGCTCTACCAGCTCCCTTGCATCGGCCAGGCTTCCAGAACTGACTGCGGCTGCATGGTCATCAATCTTGTTAATCTTCTTGTATGACTCAACAACAGCCAGAGGCATGGCCATCTTCACGGTTCCGAGTATGACAGCATCCCTTGTTTTCAGCCCTATGGATGTCGTGCCATTCTTTACCATCTGCCTCGCATATTCAACCTGAAGCAGCCTGCCATCAGGGCTAAAGACTACTATTGTCCTGTCATATGCCATATAACTGGGGGGTAGTGGTTGATTAGCCATTTGTCATCACAATGCAAAAAGCCTATCCTAATATTGCCGGATGGAATTCATTGTTTCGCTTCTTTATAAATTTTCAGCAATCACATGCCTTTGAAAATTATTCACGTCTTTAAAGTAGTACTTACTTCGTGATATTGCATAATTAAGCCAACATCGAACTGCTAATTAACTGCCAAACCAATAATAAATATGAACAAAAGACTGACATCGCTTGCAGCAAAACTGGAGGAAAATGGAATGAAGTCGTGCCTGCTTACAGACGAAAACGATATTTTTTATTATTCCGGCTACAGGCCGACAAGCCAGTCATTCATTTTCGTCAAGGATGGCGAGGCAAAGCTTTTTGCCAGCAGGCTGGAGAATGAGGCAGAAAAAATATCGTCTATAGATGTCGTTTTTCTTCAGAAGATTGCCGGGCTAAAAAAATATTTAGGAGGCAGGAAAATTGCATTTGATGAGCAGTCCATGCCGTCCTATCTTTATCTTCTTTTGAGGAAAGGGCATACCCTAAAGCCATCTTCCGGAATCATAAAATCAGTAAGGGCTGCAAAGGATTCAGGAGAGATACATTTTATAGAGAAGGCAATCAGGGAAACTGCGGCCATTTATAATAGCTTGGATACCAGAAACCAGACTGAAATCGGGATAGCAGGACAAATAAGCAGATCCGCCCTTGAAAAGGGCCTTGGGCTCTCATTCCCGCCCATTATCGCTTCCGGAAGGAATACGGCTTTTATCCATCATCGGCCGGACAAGACGCCAGTAAGGGAGAACCAATCCCTGCTTATTGATTTGGGCGCAAAATTCAATGGCTACTGCGCAGATATTACGAGAACGGTTTATCAGGGAAGGGGGAGAAAGATGAGACGCATACTGGAAGATGTGTCTGAAATACAGATGTCCATTATAGATAGCATAAGGCCTGGCGATAAATTCCCAGACCTCCAGAAGCGCTACGAGCGACTTATGAAAAGGAAAGGCTGCACTGTCATGCATTCAATCGGGCATTCAATAGGCCTGGAGGTTCATGAGCCGGCAGAAATCCTCCGGCAAGGCGTTGTGATAACGGTTGAACCGGGGATATACATAAAAGGCATCGGAGGCGCAAGGATCGAGGATATGGTGCTTGTCACAAACGGAAAGCCGAAGATAATGTCAAAAGGCCTGTTCAGAGAAGCTTGAACCTGCACAAAGAATGGCCTTTCAAGAATCCTGCTTTATTGGGATACGGCTTCCTTTTGTCCGGCAGCAGGAGCGTCTTCCGTGGCTGCAGGAGGGGTGATGTGCTTGATTATAACTATGTCCCCTATGGCCTCCACCATCTGGAAGGGTATTATAAGCCCTTTCTTTTTGCCAAGCAGATCTGACATATAGCTGCCCTTAACTGCCTGCACAAGAAGGCTTCTCATCTTGAACCGCTTCAAATCACACTCAACATCTCTTATCTTGCCGATGTACTGGCCTTTGTTGGTAAAAACATCTTTCTCCCATGTTTCGCTTATGCTTGCTATTCTGATTCCCATGCTATCACATTATTTTTGTCGGCCAAGTTTATATAGTTTGATGATCTGCTCTGTATATTGATATTTATTGTCTCCATAAAGTGGCAATAAGCTATACTATATATGCCCTTTACTTTCATCTTGAAATCTTTTTAAAACCAGAAGCTACAACAAAGAACAGAAAAGGTAAAGCTGGGATGGCCGAGTGGTCTAAGGCGCAGGATTGCTAATCCTGTGGGCTCTGCCCGCGAGGGTTCAAAACCACCCTCTTTTTCCAAAAAGAGGGTAATTGTAGACAGAAGCATATCAGCGGATATGCTTCATAACCAAATGTATCCAGAAAAAGGAGTTACCAATAACGAACTCGAAATTATTGGTAATTTGTTTTCTTTGGATAGACCGGCAGCCTTTCAATAGGCTTTTCTTCCAAAGAAAGCCAGTGGGAGACAGAAGCATGCCATTGGTGACGAAGCAGCTATGGGTTACGAAACAGGTCGCCACCTGTTTCAATATCCGATGCCTGCTTCAATATCCGATTATGCTTCCATACCCAAGCAAAGAAAGGAATTACAGATGCCGTATGCATTCAGAAGGTGTAGACCCGTAGAGGGGATACCTCCCCTCTGGGGAAAGAAAGGCTTGCGGTGAAAATCCCTCTCCCAGCGTTTTTATATTTTCCAATGTCACAGCATCGCATCTTTCCTCTATCGTCATTTCCTATTTTTTATGATCCGGGCAATTTTTTTTGCCCTCTGCCTATACGTGAAAAGATGCCTTTTCCTGTAAAGTCTTTCAGCATTTTCATTCCCTTCTCCTGTAAAAGCCCTTTTAATTCCTTCGGCCAAAGCCTTTGGATTTCCTGGCGTCACAAAAACTGCATCCTTCTCGCCCAAAACCTCAGTCAGGCTTCCAACACTTGTCGCTACAATCGGCCTCCTGCAGCTCATATATTCAAAAAGTTTGAGAGGGGATGTAAATATCTCATTTCTTATATTCGAAGGATAAGGAAGCACAAGCACATCTGAAGCGGCAAGGTATAGTGCTACAAGTTTCTGACCAACTCTACCCACAAGCTCTACGTTCCGGGCACCAAGCTTTTCTGCCATTCTGCCGAGAAAATCAATTTCCTCCTTACCTCCGCCCACAATATATACATCAACATCCGGGATAAATTTGGCACTCCTTATAAGAATATCAGCCCCCTTTTCCGCCAGCTTCAGGCCGGAAAATACTACAAGCCTGCTGCGTTTCTTTATTCCAAGAAGCTTCCTAGCATGCGACTTTTCAGGAAGATTGTCGAATATTGACGGCTCATACGCATCAGGCACTACATGGCAATGGAGGCCATATCTGTCTTCAATCAGAGACTTGAGGCCCTTTGTGATAGTGATAAGAGATTCTGCCTTGTATAATGTCTTTTTTTCCAGATTTTCGGTAAGCTTTTCCAGACTGTTTGTTTCAAGATGCTCAAGAGAATGCAACTCCACTATAGGTTTTCTGATAAAGAGGCTTGCTATTGTGTCCCTTGAAAAGAAGATTGTGTCCCTTGAAAAGACATAGCAAAGCCTGACAAGAATCGAATACAGAATTCTGTCTGCAAGGAAAAATGTATTCTTTGCCCATCCCGGCAGATGGAAAAATGCCGCAATCCTGCCGAAGCTTGTTGCTGGAAGCCTTTTTACAATAATTCTGTTTTTCTGATAAGAGTCGAATTTATATTTCTTTGCCAAACTTCCTATTGTCAGCGGATAGACAATTTCAACCGGAAAGAAATTTCTCAGATATTTGCATGTATAAAATGTCTGTATCGAATGGGCCTGCTTGAAATCAGGTTCGCCTGCCGAAATGTACACAAGTCTTGATATATCCTGTTTCATACGTTTTAAAGAGCAGTTTGTTATTAATAGGAAATTCAGGCAAATATATGTCTATAGACTTTGATTTTTTAGCTCGATTGACATCCTCCCATAAACAACAACCATCCTCCTCTCCATGTTGTGCGCTATAGCCATTATCAGCACCTCTTTTGCCTGGCTCCAGAAGCATTTCGTGTAGAGGGTGTCCCCACACTTCCTCTTCACCTAAGGTGTGTCTACATCTTAGGAGGGCTCATGTTTATAGGATTTCTACAGAGCTAAAATTCCAAATAACATGATTCATAAATATCATGTATTGCTGCCAACAGAAGCTGCTTTTATCATTTTAACTTTTCTATTTATCGATTTTTACAAAAAAGATTTTCCATAAATCCAAATGCTTGCAAATCCCGCAAAAGAGTACACTAGCTGCCTTTCAAGATCTCTGAGAAGTATCCTATCATCTGTCTTGTCGTATGCCTCATTGAGTATTTCTGGACATGCCTCCTGCCGGCAGAGCCCATCTTTCTCCTCAGGCTCTGGTCTGTGATGAGCCTTTCAAGGCTTTCCTCCCATTGGGAAGGCGAGGTAGGCAGATAGCCATGAATGCCATCGCCCACTATACTCGGTATTTCCCCGATCGGGGTGCATACTACTGGAAGGCCTGAGGCCATATACTCCAGCAATTTTGTGTGCATCCCTGCCTTTTCCAGGAAACTGCCCGGAGAAGGCAGCAGGGCAATATCCATTTCTTCCATCTCCTTAGGGACATCCGAACTGTCCAGCCACCCTGTAATCTTTACCGGTATCCCTCTTTTCCGGCATTCATCTGCCACTTCAGCATCTTCGCTCCCAACAATTTTCAGAAGCAAATGATGGCGTTTGCAGAGGCTTTGCAGGGTGTCAAGGATCATCATAAGATTTTTCTGCCACCTCCCCACCCAGCCGAGAACAACGGGCTTTTTGGCCGCTCTTGCCACAGGAGGGAAACGCCCTGTATCGACAACAGCCGGCAGTATTTTCACATGCCTGCTGTGTTTTTTTGCCATTTCACAGAGCAGCCTGCTGGGAACAAGAGTCAGATGGCTTAATTCCACCATCTTCCTGAAATCTTCCTGAGCAGGCGTATAATCGTCAATGTGGAACACAATCTTTTTTCCAAACGCCTTTGCCAACTTGGCATAGAAGCGATGTATAAAGGAAAAGGTTTTCTGGAAGAATATTATGTCATATCTCCAGAAGACAAAGGGAAAAAGGAGAAGCCTGTCCTTGTTGCCTATCAATGGGTTGCGCCTTTCCTTTTCAATCAATATGCGGGCTTTTATGCCCTCTTTCCTGAGGGCCATCGCCCTCTCATAAACCTGGGTTCTTGTGCTTGCCTTGAAAGAATCCTGCGCCGGAAAGAACAGCACGCTGATTGCTTTTTTTTGATTTGACATCAAAACCACCGGATTGAGATTTAGTGAAAGTGCTATCTGCCAGAGACTCTAACAGTCCTCTCAAGCTCCTTTTCCCATTTCTTTACCATAATTCTCCACTCATATTTCTTTTTGACAAGCTCATAGCCCTTTTTCCCCAGACTTTTTCTTAACTGTCCATCTGCCAACAGCCTTTCCAGTATTTTCCTCAAGGCCCTTTCATCTCCTGGCCGGAACAGGACGCCATTGGACCAGTTGTCAATAACCTCCGGAGCGCCGCCAACAGCGCTGGCAACAATCACTTTTTTCATGGCCATCGCCTCTATGACAACCGATGAAAAGCCCTCCTTGTATGACGGCAGGACAATAATGTCAACTGCGGCCATATACTCGGGCATTTTCTGGTACCTGACAAATCCTACAAATTCCACATCCAGGTTTCCGGCCAGCTCAAGCAATTTTCCCTTCTCTTCGCCATCGCCTACTATAGCTGCCTTAAAGCTGCCCTTCAGAGAGCGAAGGGCAATCAGCAAATCTTCCACGCCCTTGCTCTTGTGGAGCCTGCCGAAGAAGCCTATAACCGGCTTGCTGTATTTTCTGAATGGCTTCGTCGCATAGTCGAAATGCCTCAAATCAACCCCGTGATGGAGAACAATGCCCTTGGTGTTTGTTGTAACAGTTTTTTTGACCCAGCTTGAAGAGTAAATTATGTAATCACAGAGGTTGAAGGCCACGGTTTTTATGAAGCCTCTTGAATCATTTCTTACGCTGCATATCAGAGGTATTCCGTGCAATTTTGCATGGAAAACAGCAGGGAATACAGTGGACCAGTCCCAGCAGACAATGACATCAGGCCTTTGTTTCAGGGAAAAGGACTGCAGGAATGCGCTCAGGAACCATGTGGCAAGCCTTAAAAGCGGAAGATCAATGAACCACGTCCTGTAAATCAGAATCCCGCCGCTTTCTATAACAGGCGATGAGCCTTTTATCTTTCTGGAAATCACGCTTATTCTGTGGCCCCTTTTTTTCAGGGCTTCGCAAAGCTTCGCAGGCGATGTTGCCAGATGTGATGCGTCTCCTGCATCCTCACTTTGGGATCTGAAATATGTGTTATAGAGCAGTATTTTCATCAGCGCCACCTATGCCATTATGCAATTACTTTTCTAAGCCTGAAAGGAATTAAAAGCTAAGGGGGCAGTACTTACATTCGGCAGAAGCAGGATTGTGATGAGGATAATACATATCTACGCAAGGAAGCCCCATCCAAGGATCTGGGGGGAAAGGGTTGATGTCCGCTTTTGGAAGATGTCAGAATGGCTCCATAATAACGGTTTCGACGTTGCCGGCATAACAAAGGGCGAGAAAAGTGAAAGGAAATATTTTGAAGGAATAGAAACATTCAGAGTACCATCACGCGGAATTGCGGATTTTGCCCTGAAAGTTTCTTCCCTTCTGCTCAAGCTCGACAAGGAAAAAGGAATTGATATTATACATGGCCACAGGCATTCAGGTGTGCTGCCAGCTTTGATTGCAAAGAAGCTGGGATTGAAATCTTCCGTCATCTTCGACTATCATGATCCATGGTCAGGGGAAAGCCATATGACTGAGCCAAACCTGTGGCAGAGACTGAAAACAGGCTTATTCAGACATCTGGAGGGCTTTATAGCCAGGAACTGCGACCACATTTTTGTTGTAACAGAATTCCAGGCGGATATTCTGGCAAAGAAGCATGGACTAAGCAAAAGCAAGTTCACGGTTGTCTATAACATGGCCAAGAAAGACGTATTCAAGCCTTCCCTTTCCGATAAGGAGAAATTCGGTTTCACTGGCAAAAAAATTGTCTTTTTCGTTGGCTCCATTGTCCCATATTTCGGCATACACTTGCTTGTAGATGCTGCAAGCCTTGTTGTGAAGAAGGTTCCAAATGCCGTTTTTGTAATCAAAGGCGTTTTCCACGATAAGGATTATGGAGAGAAAATTATGAAGCAAATCAGGGATAATGGCCTTGCGAAACATTTCATAATCATAAAGGAATGGCTGGATGAGGAAAAGCTGGCTGCCATGATGGCTTCTGCTGACATAGCTGCCATAATGCATATGCCAACCCTTCTCACGGAGACAGCGAGCCCCGACAAGCTGTATGAATATCTTGCTTCCGGTCTGCCTGTTGTTTCGACAAACCTGAAGAACCTCAGGAAGTGGGTTTTGCCCAAAAAAACAGGCCTTCTGGCCCACCATAATCCAGAAGACATTGCTCAGGCGATAATAAAATTGCTTACTGATGACGATCTCAGGAAGATGATTTCAAAAAACGCAAGGAGGCTTTGCGAAAATAAATGGAACTGGGATAACGAGATGGGGAAAGTAGAAAGCGTATATCAAAAGCTGGCCAAGGGGAATCATTCCAAAAGGCTCCTATAGATCCCTTTAAGCCTTTTCGCATTGCTTTCTGCCTCAAAAAATTTTGCCATCTTCCTTATATTCTGTTCGCAGTTTTTCTTCATTCTTTCGCCCTTGATCATATCCTGAATGCCGCCGGCCAGGGCAGCTGCCGAAGGCTTCACCAATATTCCTGTCTGCCTGTCCCTGATCACCTCATTTGTGCCTCCTGTGTCGGTTGCAACCACGGCCTTCCCCAGGATGGAGCACTCAATCAGGACTCTACTCAGGGGTTCAGCCCTTACCGAAGGCAGCACCACTATGTCAAATTTCCTGTATATATCCTTCATTTGCTCATATTCCATGCGCCCCAAAAAAGTGACATTTTTTCCCAGCTTCTTTTTTCCCACGATTTCCTTGTACCTTTCAATGTCAGAATTCCCGACAACATAGAGCTTAATGCCAGGCACATTTCTTTTCACAATATCCAGAGAATCAAGAATCATGTCAAAGCCCTTGGATTTTGCAAGCCTCCCCACATAGAGGAGGCTGTTTTTCTCTGTTTTTATTTTTCTCCCTCCTGCCACAAAATCCCTTTCTATTACATTGTACACCGTCTCTATCCCTTCCCTTCCCATTTTCAAATCTGTTATAACCTCTTGCTCCATGTACCTGCTTACTGGGATTATCCTGTCAGCTTTTCTGTACAGGGAGCGCCCAAGAAGATAGACCGGCCAATAAAGGCAGCAGTATACCGTATAGAACAGATATCTCAATAGCCCGTATCTCTGGAAATATTCCAGCTTGGCCGAATAACTGAAATATGCTATATCCCGGACTGTTATAACTGATTTTTTTCCAAAGAGTTTTGCAGCGGCTATGCCTGCCGGAAAGAAAGGGCTGCTCTGGATATGAATTATATCTATCCTAAAGCCTGATACAATGATGGCAGTCAGAAAGAAAAGATAGAGATTGAAAAATACTGTATTGAATACCGGGAAAGCGACTTTTATACTGGCCGGAAACGGAAATCTTATGACCACCAAATTTTTCCCTTCCCTTTTCAGTGAAAACCTTGCACAGCCGAAGTTTGGCGTGAGTATAAAAACCCTCTCGCCCATTCCGGCAATTGTTTCCGCATATATCCGGGAGCTGATTTCTGCGCCCCCGATCTCATGGGGCCTGAAAAACGCTATGAAGTACAATATGTTCATAAAGTTGAATCCCATTTCCATTTAACCAAATCCAGTCGTTTCATTAATCGTATGTATCTGAATGATATAAATTCCTGCGGCGATATTAATGATGTTACATTTCCTAAAGAGAGCTGCAAGAAATTCATATAGGCTTCTTTCACGTGGAAAGGCCATGCTTTTTATGGTCTATATAGTGTTTACATTTCAGGCAGCTATGAACAGTTTCACAAGACAGAGGACGTCATACATAAGATTGTTTCAATATGAAATAATGTGCCCAAAATTCAGGGATTTTTACGATTTCTTTACTGAAACATTTATTGAAGGTGAGTATTTTTTTGTGGCAGGCAATAACGACCCAAAAATCATAGATTGTGGCGGAGATTTTGGCATGTCGGCCATATATTTCAAATGCCTTTATCCTGAAGCGACATTACTGATTTTTGAGCCGAGCAGCAGCAGGTATTCCTGCCTGAAGAGGAATATTAAGGAAAATGATATTGCACACACAAAGGCTTTGAATTGCGCACTGTCTTCAAAGAATGGCTACATATATTTCGACATTATGAAAAGCAGGGTTAGAGGACAAAATAGAATGAGAACTGAAAGGGTAAGATGCTGCAGACTTTCTGATTATATCAATGATGTGATCGACTTGTTGAAAGTTGATATAGAGGGCTCAGAATATGATGTTATGAAAGAAGTTCACGCTTCAGGCAAACTGACGAATGTGAAAAAAATGTTCCTTGAGTATCATATTTACACAGAGGCGGATGTTTCAAGAATGCGAGAAATAACAGAGCTGATAAAAAATAACGGATTCAGGATATATGCGAGGAGAAAAAAATACCATTACGTGATATACGCTGTCAATCAATTATTCAGCAACAAATTAAATAAAGAGCATATGCTTACCTGCTCAGCCAATATTGTTGAAGATAACAGACTTTTTTCCGAAGCCAATTCATGAATCTTATTCCGCTATCTGTCTCTCATAAGCTTGAAGATAATGTCATCATTGTAAATTTTCTTTCCAGACTCCATATATATTATCGGCTTGAGCAGGAGAGCCACAAACTTCGGATTTATGACCTTTGTCAATAAATTACCCGAACTGACATCAACTGAAACATTGTAAGTCTCCATATAGCACGGCTCGCAACCTTCAAATTCAAAATTTTCATCCGGCTTGCACTTATGATGCAGCATGTTTGAAAGAGCAATCCTCTTTCCATATGACAAATATTCCTTCTTCCCTGTTAATTCATGCAACCTGAAGAGAGAAACAGAAAAGTCAGTGACAGAATCGATAAAAGTGGCATTGGAAAAAGGACTATTTGGAAGGAGATCTATTGATGAAACCATTTCCAGCCAATTTCCTGCTATCCTTTCAGCTAAATCGAGAAGATTGTAGCTGCCTGAAACATGTGCAATATCACACAGCAAATCTATTATGGGAAATGAAAATTGAAGCTCTGGATCCATTCTTTTCCCACTTCTGACATCAAATCCGCCAAAGACATATTTGTCGAACATTTTTCTTTCTATTGCACGTGTCCATTCAATAATGGATTTTAATATTCTTGTGTCTTGAGTTACCCTGTATAGTGAAACCAGTCCATTGACGATGGATGTATTATGCTTGAAAGGCTTTACTATGCTGAAATATCCGCCAAATTTGCTGAAAAAAGGCATGCCTATCGGACGCATTGATGGGAAAAGTGAATATTTCCTGAAAAAATCCATTTTTAGCCAGGTTGATGCAAGCTCCCCGGCAAATTCAAGATATTTGTCCTCTTCCGTTATCTCATACATATCAACAAGAAGTTCGATAAATACACCATTTACACCTCTTGTGAAAGGCATTTTTATTTTCAGAGATGGTATGAGAAACCAGCACACTTCACCGTTTATCGTGAAGTGGTTCTTCAGAGAATCCAGAAGGTGTGCAGAAACATCAAGAGCCGTCTCCCACCCAGAAAGCCTGTAATAATCAATAAGCCCCAAAAGAGCATCAGTGTTCATTTCAGGTATGATAATGTGTTTCTCAAAAGGCCTGAGAAATGGATATGCCTTACCAAAGAACAGTCCTTTTTTCATATGTTTCATGCTCTCTAAGATCTGTTTTCTGCAGAAGATATCTTCCTTATAATACGCAAGCAAAGGTATATAGTCCCCAAGGTCGTCAATTAGAGGCGAATTTCTTAGTGACTTCTTCACGAATCGTATAATTCTATTCCGGTGCGTCTGCAATTCTTTCATGATCACATCACTGACAATGCATATCCCAATTATGCTGACGATATATTAAGGATTCAAGAGAGATTAAAAAGAAATTGCAGAATACACTGAGCATCTTCACTATCCGAAAATTGGAGTATCATCCTAACTATCCTCCAGTCAGGCTGCCTCAATCCCCATTTTCGGCAGCCAGTCTTACATATTCATTGATACATTCTTTCATAAACAATGGCCTTGTTTTCAACTCCTTTTCTGCCTTGCCGACTAGCAGACCTGCCTTCTTGGGTCTCCTTACAGGCTGCTTGAGCTCTTCTGTAGACCTTCCGCTAATTAGACGTTTGTCAAGTTTCAGCATATCTGCCAGCATCATGGAAAATTCATATCGTGTAACCCAGCTCTTGCCGCATATATTGTACAGGCCATCCCTATCCTTCCAAAGAAGCTCTGTAATCGCATCCGCCAGATTAGGTGCAAACGTTGGATTACCGTATTGATCGTTTGCTACGTTGACTTCGATACCCTTCCTGTTTTGTGCAATCAATCTTGTAACAAAATTCTTAGGTTCGTTGAAATTGAAAACATTGTTTGTCCTTATGATGAGGTGATCCTCCAACCTGTTGACTATCCTTTCTCCTTCCAATTTTGTTTTCCCATACCAATTTATTGGATTAGGTTTCCCTTCCTCAGAATATGGCCCATGCAGCCCGTCAAAAACGTAATCGGTGGAGATAAATACCATCTTACATCCTTGTTCCTTGCAAAATCTTGCCACATTCTTGGTACCCTCAACATTAATCCCCCATGCTTCTTCCTTGTGCGTCTCACAATAATCCACCCATGCCAGAGCGGCTGTCAGTAAAGCGACATCAGGTCTTGCCTTTTCAAAGGCCTTACCCAGGCTCTTCCTGTCTCTTATATCTGTTTTCATGAAGCCCTTGGCATGTCGGCTTACATATGTTCCATATACCTTGATATCTGCCTTTCCAAGGCTATTGGTAACGGCACTTCCGACGAGACCTGTAGCACCGATCACGAGGCATTTCATGTCAAACCACGTATTTATACATTTCTGTTACCTTATTTTATACCCCTTTCTATATTACTGAATTATGGCTGTGAAGTATCCTGGAGTATCGTTTATCATACCTACACATAATGAGGAGAAAACCATTAAGTTTTGTCTTGGCTCCATATCAAAACAGGACTACGATGGAAAGGTTGAAATCATACTCATTGATGACAAATCTGCTGATTCAACATGCACTATCATAAAAAGTGTCAAACACATTGGAACACTTCGCCTCATCAAAAACAAGACCAACAAGGGTTTTGCAGCAAGCGTGAACAGAGGTATTTCCGCATCCAGATATGATTTTGTTTGTCTCCTTGAGGCTGACTGTGTTCTTGGAAACTCCGGCTGGCTGAGAAATATGGTACAGTCATTGACAAATGATCCAAAGCTTGCGACAGTAAGATCGTCCTACACCATACCAAAGGTAGCATGGAAGAACTATAATTTCTGGATGAAATTGTTCTTTATCAGGCTTTCCAAGGGTTACAAAGTTAATAAACCTGTTAAGACAGCCAACGGCATCGGAAGGGCAACATTGATCCGAAAGTCTGTTTTTAGGAAATTAGGACTTCTTGATGAAAAAACTTACAGAACTGGCGGAGAGGATTTTGATTTTTCAGTCAGGGCTAGAATGGCCGGCTATTCATTCATTACAGTACCATCCATTGTTTATCATTATCATGGGCTTAAGGGAAATTTCACTTTCAGAGACTACATTTATAAACGTATGCAGTACGCAGAAATAAAGGGTGTTCTTAGACGAAAATTCGGTGACCGCATGCCACTCAAGAGATGTTCCGAAATCGTATATATGCTGCTCTTGCTTGGATTGCTAATACCCCAGACTTTTTTACTGTCAATTTTGCTTCTCATATTAAATTCATTTTATTTCACTTATTTGATGTTGTTCCAAGAAAGGAGCTATCGATTGCTTTATGCCCCCTTTGCGAGACTCATTGGAGACGTAGCAAGCGCTTTGTGGTTCCTGAAGGGATTTCTTACCAACAGACAGCGTATATGACTACTTCAGAAATTGAACATGAAAAAATGCTCTAAAGCTATATATACTAACAAGCAAATGTATAGCATGATCGATCTTAAGGGAAAAAGGATAATGATAATCTCTCCTCACCCTGATGATGAAATCATAGGATGCGGAGGCCTTATAATGAGGTCCAAAAGGGAGAAAGCTGATATGCTTGTCGTATATGCATGTGTAGGAAGCAGCAGGCAGCTTGTTACTGGCCATACAGAAGAGAAGACAAGGCTTAAGGAGATTGAAAAGGTTTCCAAGATTGGAGGCTTCAGATATCATATAATGTTCATTGGAGAATTCTTCAAGCTTGACGTAAGGCCGCAAAAGGAGATCGTCGACAAGATAGAGGATCTGAGTGAAAAGTATGGTCCGGACATCATCTGCATACCTTTCGGGAAGAGTTACGATCAAGACCATAGGGCTCTTTTTTCTGCCTGCATAACTGCCCTGCGGCCAGTTCCCAGATCTGTGAGACACATGCCGGACGTTGTAATAGAGTATGAGGAACCTTATTCCTGGACGATGGGAGAAATTTTTGCACCCAATTTTTATATTGATCTTAATGAAGAAGATATAAATGGTAAGGTTAGGCTTATGAAAGCTCATGCAACGCAGGACAGGAAAGACCCTTTTCCAAGGAGTGCGGAAAACCTTCGAAGACTGGCAAAAATGAGAGGCGTAGAAACCGGCACTTCATATGCTGAAGCTTACAGGATTCTAAGGATGATTGTCCGTTGATGACCGATTCACGGGTATATTTTTACCTGAGGAAGGACAACAATAAACTTCCCCCCTTTTTTAAGAAATTCGCATTCCTTTTTCATGATTTCATCAAAATAGCTCCATGCAAAAAGAACTACATAGTCCACATTATCGCTTCTAAACTTTGCCGGATCAACTATCTGTATATGCGTTCCTGGGGTGAATCTGTTCTGCCTCAGAGGAGACTCGTCTACAATATAGTCAATGTATTCTGTTCCTATCCTGCAAAAGTTAAGGAGTGTGTTGGCTCGGCCTGAAGCACCATAGCCTACAATCTTAAAACCTTTTGACTTCAAATTTGCAAGCATTTCATAAAGGTCTTTCCCATGTTTCCTAACTTTTTCTGCAAAATCAACGTATGTTTCTATTGATTCTAGCTTCATTTCAGTTTCTATTTTAAGAAGTTCATCAACAGTACTCGTGCGCAACTCTTTGCCATTCATATTCTTGACATAGACCCTTATTGATCCTGCATGCATTGAAGTCCTTCTAACGTCAAATATTTCCATCCCAAATTTTTCAAAAAAAGGCATGAGCGATTTCAAGGAATAGTAGCAGAGATGTTCATGATAGACCATGTCATATTCAAGCTTTTCTATAAGATCAACTGCATACTGCACTTCGAATATGAATAGACCATCCTCTTCTAGGAGCAGTTTTATGCCTTTCATCACATCATGCATGTCATCAATGTGGGCAAATACGTTACTGGCAGTTATTATTTTCATTCTTCCCATGGATGTGCGTAATTCTTTGGCCAAGCTTTCAGTGAAAAAGCTGCTAACAACATCAAGGCCTTTTGATCTTGCAATGTCAGCAATGTTATTCGCAGGCTCCACGCCAATACATTTGATTCCCAAATCTTTCAAAATAGACATCAATACGCCATCATTACTTCCTATCTCAAGCACAGTTTCTTTACCTTTTATAAATCGTCTTCTTAACTCTTCCGCATAATCGGAAAAATGTTTCTTTAAAGTATTGCTTACCGAGGAGAGATAGAAATAGTTCTTGAAAAGAACTTCTTTCGGGATAACATCCAATATCTGGAGAAGTGAGCAATCGTTGCAGAAGTATAAAGACAGAGGATACCTTTTTTCTTTGCCTACTTCACCCTTATCAAGGAAATTTCCTGCATGTGGCATTACTCCAAGATCTAGAACTTCCACAATATTTCTTCCCATACACAGTCTGCAGCAATCCCTTTTGATGACGGAATTCATATTATCCCTTCCTTATGCAATTCAATATATATATCTGTATCGCAGGATTGTAATTGTCTGTGGCCTCTCCTATCTTTATTGTCTCCACGAGCAATACAAATAACTGAATATCCGCTCTCACAGCATTCTTATTGGCATCATTATTAAAATTTTGCACCTTATTCTCAGGATTGCGGCTGGAAGTGATACGACTGATCCCTTTTTCTTCTTAAGAAGAGCAGCCCGGCCGCTCCAGCGAGAAGGATAAATGCGGCTATCCCGGCCTTCTCCTGAATAACCAGTCCTGTGGCGCCTGACGTCGCTGCCCTGATGTCATTCAATCTTATCTCCTTCCCACTGTAGTAGACAAATGGCTTAAGGATATATTCCCCCCCCTTCTGCGGCCTGAAGTATGCAGAAAGATTCGTCTCGCCTCCCTTTTCCACCAGCATTTCTTCGCTCTCAACAGCTTCGGTCAGCTCATTATTAAAGTGCACCTCAACCTTCAATTTTGCTTCCACAGGCAGGCTTCCTGTGTTTCTGAAGAGGGTTGCCAGCTTGTATATCTTCCCTTCTTCTATTACACCCGGAATGGCAATCTCAGACGCTTCCCCGCTTCTTGATGCAGATCCGAGGGGAAGTATTTTGAAACTCACCTTTTCCTTCTTTATCTCATTTCCGGCCAAATCGACTTTTATCAAAGCAGAATACTCCCCTTCAGATTTCGAAGGCCACTCCAAGCCTATTCTTTTTGTCTCTCCAGACTTTACAGAACCCTTTTTCGAAATATTATCAATGCTCACGCCTTCTTTCATTATTTCAGCAGAAACAAGAGGCTCAATAACAACATTCCCCTCATTAGCAAAATCAGCATATATGGAAACATTCTGTCCTTCTTCCACGTCCTTCGCCCTTATCCCTGAGACCTTCCATCTGACTGTCTCATTGCCTGTGACGATTATCCTTGCCAGCAGGCCAATTGCAGGCAGCAGGCCGAAGCTCGATGCCCTGCCTGTCAAATTAGGCGAGGCCGCCTTTATGAGTATTGTGGCATTATATTTCCCGTTCGGCGCATCCTTTGGAATATTTGCTGTCACCTTCACCTCTTTGCTGGATTTTCCACCAATCTCCACAGGATTAGGCTCAAAAGAGAACCATTCCTGATATCTCGAAGCAGAAGCATTGAAAACAGCAGCCTCAGCGTCTGTATTCGTCACGACAACGGATTTCTGCATGCTGCCGCCTTTCAGCACATTCTCGAAATCCAGAACAGCAGGACTCGCGCCTATGCCTGCAGCCGGCACACTCTCCGCAAACAGAATGAGCATTATTGCAAGAAGAATGAGCATAGAAAGACTATGGAAAAAAGCAATTTAACCTTTTATCTGCAGGCCTGCAAGCTTGGAACGCATACGCAGCTGACGCCATTGGCTGTCCCTGAAGTCAGAAGGCCGGCTGAGCCGCATGGCGGCACTGACTTTATAGTTGCGCACCATGCTGTTGTTGTTGTGTCGAGGCAGCTCTTCACGACATCCTCTTCCCTCTTTTCCTGCATCCCATCGCAGTTGTAATCATAGCTGCCGTCTCCTCTATGGCTGGAAAAGAACAGAATCTGGCCAGGATAAGCCTTTGCATTTTTGTCATAGCAGTCCACGCCCTTCGAATCGAGCAGCCTTATGTAAGCTCCAGCAGGCTTCGACTCAGCTAACCTGAACGTCCCAGCCTCATGATAACCGTCTGAATCGGAATCAAGCACCCATATGTTCCCTTCAACGCTTGCAAACGATACGACAGAAAACCAGCCTGCTGTAAGGCCGTTCATGTCCCTGGCAAAGACGTATACAACCCACCTGCCTGTCTTGTCCGAGGGGTTGAGAGCGAAGCTGCACGAATATCTTCCTTCTATCTCGTTTGTCTGGTTGAACAGGCCAAGGCTCACATTTTTGGCCCAAAGAGTAGCCTCAAAGCTATCATTCAGGTCGCTTTCATGCGCGGCAAGGCACCTTCTCCACGTGATGTCGTCTATTCCGTTCAAATCCGACAAGACAGCTTCCACATTCACAACTACAGGGCCGCCGGAAGGCAGAATGGCCTTCGGGCTGACAGAAAGATTCTTGACAGAAGGCTGCAGGTTAAGTATGTTTGCGTCAAGCTCTGTGATTCCATTAACAACCATGAGCGAGTAAGCAAGGAAAAACAGGCCTGCAAAAACCAGCAGGTATTTAACTCCCTTTCCCTTCATGCCATTGCTATGCTTGCGGAACATAAATTATGAAAGGAGGCAAAGGCCTTCAAAATGTCAAATTGTTTTATGGGCTGCTAACATGTCGCACCGTTTAAAGCCGTCAATGTTTTTGTTCCCGTATATGTGCCTGGAAGAGTTCCCAAAGGAACAATTAACGATGATGTCATAGTTGCTGTGCCTCCAACTGCAATATTCACATTAGTGCATGTGCTGCTTGCCGGAACTCCGGCTATCGTTTCTGTAACATCGGAAGCTGGTATTGTGTCAGGTGGAGATGTTGTTCTTGTCAAATCAGTAACAGAATCAGCTATGTCCATCTCTGTGTTGCAAGTGTTTGTTATAGTAACCTCAGTGCCTGATGCTGTTGTGCCAGGTGCAAGCTGGCCGAATGTTATTGTTGAGGAACTCAGGGATACTCCTGTGCACGTTCCATAAGTCAGATTGTTTGTATCCATGCCCTCTTCATTAGCGACATCCTTCGCAGTTACCGTAATGCTGTAATTTAAGCTAGGGTCTGTGGAAGCAAGCAAGAAAGTTCCTGAATAGAACTTGCACAGGACACCGAAGTCCGGAGAAGCTCCCAAGCCACAGTGTTCAGCATGTCCTGTGCCATCACCCAGTGTTTCTTGCTCCTTTACTGTTCCATTCGGAAACTGCACAACTGCTTTTACTGTGCTGTCGACAATGTCTTCTTTGCCATTATTATCACAGACAATAGCACATTTTCTTACTGTTACCGGTTGCCCCGGAGTAGGATTGATTGATGTAATGTTGTTTGTCTCATCAGTCTCCCACTTCATAACTGTAGGAGCAGTGTTATTGACATCGGCATTCAGCGTAACATCATTGGCCACTGTAATCACTGCAATGCTGGAAATAAGCAGCAGGCCTGCCATTGATAGCAGCCCTATCGAACCTTTTAGGTTGTTTTCCCCTCCTATCATTTAGATCTGAAGTATTATTATTTTGCCGTTATATAAAGATTTATAAACGAATATATTTTGGATACTTATTGATAATTTTTCAGTGATGATTTTCTATAAAGACCGCGCTTCATATGCATGCAGTTGCCGTAAATGTCATGTTTCCCGTATAGGTGTCAGGCAGCGTCCCCAAAGGGACGGAAAGCGCTGCTTCTGCTGAAACTGCTGAGCCCGGCTGGAGATTGACGTCTGCGCAGCTGCTTGTCATATTATTGATAGAAGCAGTTACTTTCCCTGCTTCTATTGTATCGCCTTTCTGCATGCCGGCCATCGCAGTATGGCTTCTTGCAACGTCAATTTCCGTGTTGCATATGTTCCTTATTTCTATATTTGCACTAGCCTTTGTCTCTCCCGGCTTCACCTGGCCAAAATCTATCGCAGTGGAATTAATTTCGATCCCAACACATCCGCCATAAGCGAACAGGTTTTCCATAAAGCCTATTGAGTCATTATTGTCCGTGACCATGGCCAGTACCGAATAGTTTCCCGGCCCATCGCTATAGTTCATTGCAAAGCTCCCGGCGTAAAGGCTGCAGAAGCCTTTGCTGAAAAAATCAGGGTCAAGCCCCTGGACATCGCAGTCATTAAACTCCTGGCTGCCATTCTCAGCCCTTTTCAGGAGGTCAGGAGTTGCTTCATGTTCTTTTGAGAAATTATCAGGAGGGCATTCTGCGAGGATGCAGGCCAAGCACTCGGTGCTGTTCATGCCAGCTGCGCATGCTGTTTCACACGCGCTTCCAAGCGAGACAGAAGAATTCTTGCAGGCGGCAAATGGCGGCGATAGAACCCATGCCTGCACCTCCTTTATATCATCTTTCCCGTCAGTGTCGCAGGCTACTATGCACTTCATCATCAGCCTTTCTTCCCCGGGCTTAGGCATTACAGGCGGAGTGATAGCCGCAAGATTCCTCTGGCCTGAATCGTCAAGATAGAATTCCCATTTCTTCTCTACAAAAGGCGCTGCCCCGCTTCCATTGTCGCTGTATGTGTTGATTGAAATGCCTGACACTATAACTATCAGCGTGAGAAACAGCATTCCAAAACCTGCTCTGTTTTTCAGCACATGACACCTGTAGAGAATTGTTTCGCTGTTTAATAAAGTTTCAAATAAACATCAAAAGTATATCAAAAGTTATTTCCTGCCAGATTTTATGGCTTTGGAGCCAAGAGGAAAACAAGCAAAGCTGCCATGGAGACAGCAATCACCATATAGAGCATTTCTTTGCTGTTCGAAAAGCCAAAAGGTATGGGCCCTATGAAGCCGCCTATTCCAACCGAAACCTTCCCTTCCGTTTTTGAAGCCTGCATCATAGAGCCAATGAGAACCAAAAATATGCCTATAAAAATCAGCAGAATGCCGGCCAGCACAAAAGTTTCAGACATGGTATAATGTTGCAGGCCTGATTAAAAAATCTCAGCAGAAAGGAAAAGAAGTATATAAAAGCTTCCGTCCACTATCATTTATGCTTGCGGGGGTAGCCAAGCGGCCAAAGGCACTGGCCTAAGGAGCCAGTCGGTTAGTCCGTTCGCAGGTTCGAAACCGCCCTCTTTTTCCAAAAAGAGTGCAATGGTAGATAGAAGCATATCAGCGGATATGCTTCATACCCAAACGTGCCCAGAAAAAGGGATTACATTTACCAACCACAAAATAAGCGAAAATCCTGCCTCCCGCATCTCAAGCATGAGTAGATAAACAAATATAGGCAGTATCCAGAAGACCTTCCACTTTCTAACGGCCCAATCAAAAAGCCATTCCCACAGAGGATATCAGCAGGATGCCTATGAAGTTGAAGACATATGAATAAAGCAGGAACTTTCTTGGGTTGAAGTGTATGCCGCCCAGCAGGGCCGATGCAAGCTCGTCAGGAAGAGGAGAGGCTATGATGAAGCCCGCTATCAAGGGAATGAAAGGCTTCCATCTTCTGATCCTGTGGCCGTCAAGCCTTAGGCCAAGGTCCTTTATCAGGAACATGATGTCTCTGGAAAGCTTGTCCCTGACGAACCTGAAAATAAGGTAATCGGAAATCATGGCCCCTGACGCGCCAATAGCGGCTATCAGCAGAGGATTGAGGGAGTGGCCAAGGAGGAGGAGAAGAGCGATAGCAACAGGTGTGCTGAAGCCGTAGGCGAACATGGCCCCCACAAAAAAGGTTCCCACATATCCCAGCCCCCCCAATCCGTCT
This sequence comes from Candidatus Aenigmatarchaeota archaeon, assembly GCA_016185435.1. GTDB lineage: Archaea > Aenigmatarchaeota > Aenigmatarchaeia > QMZP01 > QMZP01 > JACPNN01. The sequence goes on from JACPNN010000003.1 coordinate 33,414, forward strand.
ATGAATCTTTGCACAAAATCGGCCTGAAAGAGGTAATAGGCAACAGCAGCGCTGGCAAGCAGAAGAAGTATGTTGTGGTAGCGCCACTCATATCTCTTCAATCCTTTCAGAAGGTGAAGGACAGTCATATTGGAAATTATGGGCCTTGCCTGTCTAAATACCTGAAAATGAGCGCCAGGGGCAGGATTCGAACCTGCGAGCCACGAGGGCACTTGTTTTCGAGACAAGCGCGTTACCGATGCGGCAGACGTTGTTCAATTTCACATGGCAACAAATGTCGATTCCGCCACCCTGGCCTGATACATTTTTCCCTTTCTCTAAGAAAATAACATCACCATATTATATATACCAAATATTCAAATCTTTCTTATGCAACCTGCATGCATCTGCGGCAAGCCCTCCGTGTACAAGAAAGGCAATATTGTTCTTTGCAGGAAGCACTTCATCCAAAATATAGAAAGAAGGGTAAAAAGGATAGTAGGCAAGCATAGCATGCTTGGCCGAGGGGATAGGATAGCCTTTGCACTGTCCGGCGGGGCAGATTCGGGCGTTGCAACATGCATATTGCATTCAATCCTTCGGCCAAGGAAAGACATAAAATATTTTGCCATTACCCTTGATGAAGGCACAAAACATGAAAAGAGGCTGGAAAAGGCCAAAAAATTATGCAAGAGGCTGGAAATTGAGCATCACATTTTTTCCGGAAAAAAGGAGTTCAGGATTGATACTGCTTTTCATTCAAAGAAAATGGAAAACAAGCTTGCGGCCTCAACATATGGCGGCATTCTCAAAAAATACATGCTGAACAGAATTGCCAGGCAGCTTCATGCAACAAAGGTCTGCGTCGGCCACAACCTGGATGATGAGGCGCAGACAATAATAATGAATTTTCTTCGAGGCGATTCCCTCAAAGCGTCAAGGCTCGGCTTCATAACAAACAGCAGCACAAAAAAAGAGAGAGGGGAGCTTTTCATACCGAGGATAAAACCGCTGAGGGAAATATCGCAGGAAGAGACAAAACTCTACGCCTTGCTTATGGGCCTGCCCGCAGAAAAAAGAAATTTGGACAAAGAGGGGCTAAGACACTCTGTTGCCAAATTCCTAAGAAAACTGGAAGCTCGGCATCCAGGAACAAAAGCAAATGTGCTTCACACTTACGAGAAAATGCTTCCCCATATAAGAAAATCGACAGCCGAAAGGGAAGGGCCCATAATCCTCTGCAGAATATGCGGCGAACCAAGCAGCCAGGAGACATGCAGAACATGCGAGCTTTGGATGGCCTCAGCGCAATGATCATTTCTGGTTTTCAGCCCCTTTCTTTTCCCTCATACTATGTGTCACTTTTCCAGCCTTTTTGGCAGCTTCCGGCTTCTGTTCAGTCTGCTTTTTTCCAGTTTTCTTCGTTTCTGTCCTGGCCAAATCCTTCCTGCCTTTCAAAGCTCCGGTTTCAATAATATATTTCTTGGCGGTCTCGAAATGCTCAGGAAGATTTTCCGGCTGTATGGCATTTTTCAGGTAGGAAGAAAACATGCTCGTATATAAGCCGCTGTCCTTTCTTTTAACATGCTCTGCATATGATGCGATGTGCCTGCCGGAGATTCTGTCAGACTCGGGCAAAACAGCATCCTTGCAGCTTATCTCCAGACCAGAGTCTATAGCACCTTTAAGCGCTGCAAACAGCCTGTTGCCTTTGGTAGCCCGGGCCAGACCCATGTCAAAGACAGCCTCTTTAATTCCTGCCTGTTTCGCCCTTATGCCTGCAAGGAAGCCGGTCAAATAGCTGGCAGGCAGATTTCCCCCATTCACCTTCCATCCATATGCCTTCAACTCCTTGCTGTCCGCGCTGACAAGCGCGGCGTCGCCCTCTATTCTGTGCTGAACAAAACTGCAGGTTATGTTATTGAGGCTCTTTCTGGCAACAAATCTCAGCCTGCGGCTTTTTATAAGCGCAAGCCTGAGGCGGAAGTCTGTTTTCCCTTCCCTTCTCCTCCTGTGCTGCAGGCGTATTGCTATTTTCCTTCCCATAAATCATCCCCTCACCTTCAGATCGCCTTTGGAGGGCTTTCGCATCAGGTTGTTCTCCTTCAGGTAAAATATCATATGCCTTTTGTTTCTGAATGCATTGCCTTTGGCCATCATGTACATCTTCTTGTAAACGGGTTTCTCTATCATATCGCTATCCAGCAGGCCCTTAAGCAGTTTCCTTAAAGCCCTTATCTTCCTTATCCAGACATCTTTTTTCCCTTTCCTGGAGCCGCTTTTCCCTTTCCTGCTCCCGGCGCCTTTCCTCAAGCTTTTCTTCTTCTGCTTCAGAAGCCTGTTAGCATGCCATCTGCTTGTCCCTTTTTTATACTCCTTTGTTATGAGCCCCTTTTTTATCAATTTCCTCACATCTTCCCTTGTGATGGCTTCATCCACTTCCTTGTCATGGGCAAGCCTTACCCTGCTTCTTCCCGCCTTCAGCAGCATTGCCGCAATTCTTTTCTGGTATTTGAGGTCCATAACTAGTCCTTATCAGCTTTGCCCTTTTTTTTGTCCTTGCCTGGCTTCTTCACTTTTTCGTCTGCGCTTTTCCGTTTTTTCGCTTTCTTTCCTTCAGCCTGTGCTGCATGCGTCTCCTCATCAATCCCTATATCACGCTCCTGAACCTTCTCTTTCTTTTCGACAGGCTCAGTATCGCCAAAATCCTTCAGGGTAAGAGAGAAGTCGCTGTCTTCCTTGATTTCATCCCTGTTTTTGAGGACTTCTCTTGCCAGCAGCCAGAAAATCAAGGCCAGGCTTTTTTTGCCGTTGTTGTTTGCAGGGATAACGAAATCCACATATTTTACGCTGTTGAAGGTGTTGCAGATGCCCACTATCGGTATTCTTTTTGCGCTGGCCTCCTTCACGGCCTGCTCGTCAATCACGGGGTCTGCGACAATAACAACATCCGGCTCACAAAACTCCTTGAAGGAGGGGTTTGTAAGCATTCCCGGAGGAAAGCGCCCGATTATGGCCTTTGCGCCAGCTGCCTTCGCGAATGCATCGATGGCCTGGAAGCTGTTCTCCTTCCTCCCGACGACAATGATATTCTTGAACTTGGAAAGGAAGAAGCCTGCCACTTTAATCCTTTCATCTATCCTCTTCAGGTTAAACATGCCAAGGCCATCCTCCCTGATCTTATATACGAAGTGCTTCATGTAGGGCGTACATGACTTCATGCCTATATAAATTCCAGATGTCAGGTATGTGTTCTTGTCTGCCAGCATAGTGCACCTATTGCGTATAGAGTAAGTATTTCTCTGTTACTATATTTAAATCCCTGCATGGTCAGGTGTATATAACACTGTTATATCAGAATTGCACTCAGGGCAGTGTGTTAAGCCAAGCTTCGCCCTCCTGTGGATGTCCTTTGGCACAGGTCTGTTATTGGGCTTATGATCCTCTGGAGGACCGAACTTCTTTGGTTCAGATTCCTGTTTCTGCGGTTTCCAGATATAGGAACGTATTTCCTTTATCTGGCTTTCAAGCTCCTCTATGCGCTTTTTCAGCTCTTCGTGCTCCTTTTTGAGGGCTATATTTTCCTTGAGAAGAGGGATGCATGACTCGCAGGTCATGCTATATATTTATGGGCTCGCTGTGATTTCTGCTTAACGGATAGTTTTATAAGGAATTAACGTTCTATGGGTGAGTAGATACTCATATTAACCTCCCCTTCAACATAAAATGTCAGTGGGCCCGTAGTTTAACGGCAGAATTCCGGCTTCGGGAGCCGGTGATCTGAGTTGCTAGCTTTTCTTTCAGAAAGAAAAGCTACCGTACAAAAAGAAACGAATACAGATGCGGTTGACAATATGTCAAGCACAGGAATTCGATTCTCAGCGGGCCCACATTTCTTATTTGCCAGTTACAGATTTTCTGTCCAGCCACATATTCAAGAAAGATATGCAATGGCTTGAAAGATAGCTCAGCCTTCCAAGGGATATTGTTCCGGGACAGTATTTCTTCAAAATTTCCAGATAATCATCCTCCAGCCCTTTATGGTCGCCGATAACAAAAACAGGATCAGCTTTTATTTCTGCCTTCTCCATATCTTTTCCCTCTTCAAGAAGCAGATAAACATGCCTGTTTTTCATGCCTTTGAGAAAATCTTCGAAAGAGATATCAACAGCATCTATTCCCGGATTCCTTATCCCCTTCAATACCTTGTCAATCCACAGCACTATACTTCTTTCATCAGGGCTTACCCTTTTGATGGAACTTGAAAAACTTACAACTTTTCCCATTTTTCCAAGATAAATGTGAATTCTTACATCATTTCTTATCCCATTACTGAGCCAAAAGGCAGCATTAACGCATCTTGCAATCATATCAAACCTTTCCCTTGTCACATCCCTTATGTCAGGCCTTCCAGCGTTAGCCGCCATAAGAACAAATTCCCTCATATCTCAATCCCCGCCATCTTTCTGCAATATCAGCCGCCTTTTCTTGGGAACCAGGCTCTCAACCTCTCCATTCCCCCTGTAGTAGCCGCATCCAAGATAATCGCTCCCGCATCTGACTATAACATATCCTTCATCCTTGCACTCAGTTTTAATAATCCCTCCGGCTGCAAATTCAATTGCCTGCCTGGCATCTATTTCCACTACCCTTTTCGTTGCATATCTTCCGAAAAGCTGAATGGCATTGGTTGTCAGCTTGAACCGGCCCATAACGCTCCTTCCTAACATTATCCCTACCCCCTCATTTCTGTATCTCAGCCTGTTGGCCAAGTCACATGCCTCCCTGCTTGCAACATAAAGCTCCTTCCCAAGCATATAGACGCACATCTCTTTGAACACCTTTCTTTCTATGCCATACAGCGACTCAATCTGTTCAAACATCCCTTCTCACCAGCTTGGCTATAAAGAACCCTTCTGTATCATTGTCATGCGGGTATATCCTCATGCAGTCCCTCACCCTTCTGTCGAAATGCCTGCCTTCCCATTGGGTTATCCCTTCCCTGCTCTTTATCCCTTCTACCTTTATCCCCTCCAGCTCCAGCCATTCAAATCTCTCCAATAAATGGCTCACAATACCCTCATTCTCCTCAGGCGAGTGCGTGCATGTAGAGTATACCATTACTCCCCCAGGCTTAAGGGATAGTAAGGCATTTTCAGCCAGTGATTTCTGCAGCCTTGACAAGCTTCTTATCTGCTCCATGCTCCATCTCGACAGCATATTCCAGTTCTTTCTCACCGTTCCCTCGCCCGAGCAGGGCGCATCCAGAAGAACCTTGTCGAAACTGCCGCCCAGCCTGAACTTCCTGCCATCGACTCTCGTCACCAGCGTATTTACGACCCCCAGCCTCTCTATATTAGACTTGAGGGCCTTCAGCCTCTCTATCCTCACATCATTAGCCACTATCGCCCCTTTATTTTCCATCATCTGCGCCATCTGTGTTGTCTTGCTTCCCGGAGCGGCAGTAAGATCCAATACTATGTCCTGCGGCTTTGGGTCCAGAATCAGGGCAGGAACCATGCTCATGGCCGACTGCACATGATAATAGCCAAGGAAATGCTCAAGGTATTTGCCAGGCTTGTCCTCATTTATGAAAAAACCTTCGGGATACCATTCGAATTGCCCATCCAAAAAGGGAAGCCTTTTCTCAAGCTCTGAAACCGATATTTTTATCGTATTGACCCTTATGCATTTCCTCAGAGGCCTCTGAAGGCATTTCAGAAAAGCGCTGTTCTCGTCGCCCAGAAGCTTGCTGCACCTGGCCTTGAATGCGGCAGGCAATATTGGCTGTTTGTTTTTCATATCTTTCAAATAGGCAAACATTATCCGACTATATTCTTCATTTTTTTCTCCAGCTCAGCCTGCATCTCCTTCCCCCTGTCAGCCTTAGAAAAGAAGTCAATCTTGGCCGCCAAGCTTATCTTTGCCGCAACCAGTCTGGCCACCTTCCCTCTTTTGTCAGGAGAGGCCTGCTGGACATATCTGTGGGAAAATATTATCCCGTATTTCGGGGCCTTTGATTTCTGCCTCAGATGCCTGAACAGGGCCTTTTCAGCGCCAAGCAGCTGCACCCTGCTTGACGGCATCCTCGCAAGTTTCTCAATGCCGCCAGCTTCCGCGACAAGCCTGGAGGCCAGAATGCTGCCTGCAACTGCAGCCAGAGTAGGCATCATCTCCTTCTCAAGGCCGGATATGTAGGATTCAAGATATTTTCTTGTTTCAAAGAGGGTTGCAACGGCCTTTGAGAACATGGCTATGGCTTTCATATCCTCTTCCTTGAAAACAGCAGATTCTCTCTCTTCAAAAATTTTCCTTGCAAGCTCCTCATGGGACTTTACAGCCATAACAGTTTCAATATCCTCTATTCCGTACCACTCCCTTAGCCTTTCAGAAAACTCATTGAGCTCTTTGTTCAGCTCATCATACACTCCGACAGCATGCGGAAGTATAGCTTCTCTTCCCCTGCTTGCTCTTGAAGCTGAAAATATCTCGCATGCATTGGAAATAATTGCATTAAGCGCTTCATCGCTTTCCGCAAAGCCCCCTTTTTTTGCCAGAGACCTTAAATTGTCCAGCGCATATTGCCTGGCAGGATTGGCTTCCGATATATCAGAAGAATCAAAGCCTTTTGACTGCAGATCTTTTCTTATATTATCTTCTTCCTCCAGTGTTCCGGAACTGATGGCTGAAAGCTTCCCAGCCAAACCTGCCGGATTATTTTCAAAAAGCTTCGAGGCCAGCAGTTTCCCTTTTTCATCAACTGCTGTTATGCCTATAAGGCAGCTTGCGGTGTAAGCTTTCATAAACAACCACAGTGAATTTTATATTCAGTAATTTATACATGGTATACATGGCTTCGGAGAAATATGCTTACACCTCCATGTTCTCTCCATTCCCTACTGAGGCAGCGTCAAAACCCTTCTCCTTCAGCTCCTTCACAAAGCTGTCAATAGTGTCGCTGTGCAATGGAATTATTTTTCCAGGGCTTATTTTTTTTATCCATTCAAGCAGCTCGGTTCTTCCAGCATGGGCAGAGAAGTCCATAAACCTCACCTGCAGCCTTGGCCTCACATCAATCCCTTCATCTGTATATCTCCCTGTATCCAGCAACGTCCTTCCCGGGGTGCCCTCCATCTGGAAGCCGTTCAGTATGAGGCTGCAGTCATCCCGCTTCCAGAGCCTTTTCATGTAGAATCTTATCGGCCCTCCCTGCATCATGCCCGCTGAAGCGATTATTATGCAGGGCCTGCTGGCAGCCCTCATCCTCTGCGAGCTCTTCCCTATTTTCCTGGCAGAGCTGAACGCCTTTTTCAAAAGGTGATAATCCCTTACAGAATCCCTGTGGCCCAGCATGATCTTTGTCGACTTGATCCCCATGCCGTCCATGTATATTGGCAGGCCAAGCTCATGCAGTATGCAGAGCATCTCCTGCACCCTGCCAACGGCAAAGCAGGGCAGCAGGGCTATGCCTCCCCCATTCACCACTCCTTCCACATGGCTTCTCAGCTGCTCTGCAAGCTCATGCCTGTCGGGGTGCTCCCTGTTCCAATAGGTAGACTCGCACAGAAGCACATCTATATCTTTATAGCTTGTGTCAGCCTTTCTCATCAGAAAGGAATCCTTGAGGCCTATATCGCCGCTGTAAAGAATCCTTTTTTCCCCATCTTCCAGCATTATGCTCGATGAGCCGGGTATGTGGCCTGCATCAAAAAGAGTGATACGAGAGCCGCTCATATCCAACGGCTTTCTGAATTCCATGGCTTTTGAATGCCTCTGCAGCAGCTCAGCATCCTGATAGCTGTAAAGCGGCTCCATGCCCTTGAGCTCCTGCACCTTCCTGCTGTCCAGGATGAGCAGCTCGGAAAGCTCATGGCTTACTCCGGTCGAATAGACATCTTTTTGATAGCCATTCTTATAGAGCAAAGGCAGGCAGCCTGAATGGTCAAGGTGGCTGTGGCTCAGGAACACGCTGTCTAAATCAGGAGGCGGCTGAAGGGGCACAGACATGTTCTGCACATTCAGGCCATAGTCAAAAACAAACCTGTTTCTGCCTGCCTCCACAAGCATTGCCTGCCTGCCAACCTCTTTGAAGCCTCCAAGGGCCGTTATCCTAAGCATTAGTTATCTTGGCCTGCAATGCTTTTATACCAGTTCGACAACAATTTAATTGATGATGATGGTGGGTTCTTTGAGCGGGAAGGCAAAAATCAGCCTGGCAGGCCTTCTCCTGACTCTGTCTATATTATCTATTTATATATACTTTGTTATTGCAGCCCCGACAACGCCTTCACAAGTATATTTAGAGGGCAACACCTCAGCCAATTATGACAAGGAAGGCACTTTCTCTGTCAACTGGACTGCCTCAACTGATGCCCAGGGCCATGTGGCGAATTATACCGTATGGCTCATGTTCGTCTCAAACGGCACTATTGTGGCCTATCTCAATGACTCAAACACAGGAGTTTCACTCACATCCCTACCCCAGGCCAATTACAGCTTCAATGTATCGGCTTTAAACGATACAGGCACATGGGGCAGCAATGCAACGCTAGTATGGGTTATCGTTGACACAACCAACCCCTCCGTCAACTTCACCTCAGCCAACGACACAGTCCTCAGGACAGATTCAGGTCTCAAATTGGACATCAACGTCTCCGACACCAACAACAACACAGCCTGGGTCTGGGCATCAGGCGACGCAGGGGCAACAAACAGGACCCTGAC
>JACPNN010000005.1 GCA_016185435.1 Candidatus Aenigmatarchaeota archaeon
TGAAGACCCATTGGTAGAAGAGGAGGTAGCCCTGTCCAGAGTGAGCATGTAATTCAGCGTCCCATTGTCAGAAGTATTCGTCACCAGATGCAGCAGTGTGAACGGTGAAATTGTCCCCAGCCCAAGATTGTTATTGGTGTCATCCCAGTAGAAGTTGGAATTATCTTGAGTCAGAGCAGTAGAGTTCGCAAACACCACGCTGCCAGCACTGAAGCTCCCCGCATTCGTCCCGCCTCTCGCAATCCCCAGCACCCCACTTGTAATATTGGCAGCATCTATCGTTACAAGACTCTGGTTCAAATTGGGAAGCCTCGCAGGTATAATTGTTCCTGTAGTAATGTTTGTGGCATCTATCGTGACCAAACTCTGGTTCAAATTGGGAAGCCTTGCAGGTATTATCGTCCCTGAAGTGATATTTGTCGCATCTATCGTCACCAAACTCTGGTTCAATGTCGGCAATCTTGCCGGCACAATAGTCCCTGTAGTAATGTTTGTCGCATCAATCGTCACCAAACTCTGGTTCAAATTGGGAAGCCTCGCCGGCAACAGCGTCCCAGCATTCAGATTGGAGGCGTCCAGATAATAGCTCCCGTTCTTGTTATCCAATAAATCTGAATTAAGATTTGAAATAAGTGTTCCGCTTCCCGCAATCTTTGTGTCTGCCACCCCTGCTATCTGGCTGTCACTCACCTGGCCCACTGACTTGGTAAGATTTGCCGTTATGTCATTTTCTATCTGGGAATCTGTCAGCTGGAATATCAGGTTCAGGGATCCTATAAAGGCATTGGAGAAATAATGTGTCGGATCCCCGAGTGTGTAGAGGTTGTTCTCTGCAGGTATTATGTTCCTTGAATTTATCTGCCCGGCCATGTTCAGGATCGTTATATAGGCATTGGAAAAGTAGAAGCCGCTTGCCCCCAGTGTATACAGATTGTTGATGGCCGGTATAAGATTCCTTGTTATCGCATCTCCTCCGAAAACTATGCCGCTGCCTGAGGGATTTATTGCATTCACATTCGAGATATTGAACTGGTTGAAATCCAGGTTCGATGTTATGTTCGATGTCAGTATCCTCCCCCCGTTTATCCTGTCCACATTGGTTATGTTCCTGCCGAGCATGTCAATATTGCCTGTTATTTTCAGATCAGATGCCGGCACTATTGCAGTGATATTGGTTATATTGTTTCCTGAAAAATTCAGATTTCCTGCGATTGCCCCCCCTGCTGACAGGACAAAAATATCCGCTATCTGTCTGGTGTCCAGGCAATCTGTGCAGTTCAGGGTCAGCGCCTCCTCACTGTAATTGGCCCTGAAAGCATAGGGATGGGTTGCTAGCCTTATCCTTGAGGACATCTCGCTGTCATTATCTGCCTTTATCCCGAGATAGAGCTGCGAGCTGAACGTCAGATTTATCGGAGTCGTATTGCCTATCAGGACCGTAAATTCGCCGTTCTGAAGATTTATGGACTGTGTTTCCGAATAAAGGGGAACGCTTCCGGTGGATGTGTTGTATATGCCGAAGACAAATGTATGGCTTCCAGAGACCGGGTTTCCTGCAGAGTCTTTCAGGCTGCCTGAAAAAGGCATCACCTGAGGGACAGCATAGGCTGGAGAAATCATAAGCAGGATAATCAGGATTGTTTCCCGGCGGCCAAGGATATTGAATTTCTGTCTCATCCTCCCTCCTCGTAATGCTTCGGGATATAGGCAAGCTTCGCATTCCCGATTTTCCTTATGACAATGGAATTCTCGGCCTTCAGCACGGCTATGTATTTCGAAACTGTAGCACGGCTGAGCTTCAGCCTGTCCGACAGCTCATCGAGGGTCAGGCCATACTTGAACGTGTTCAGGGCTTCCAGTATCCTCTTTTTCATCTGCTCTTCGGACATTTTAGTCACTTATGATTATCATATCTTCATATTCTATCTAAATTCTTCTATTAAATTCTATTAGAAATACTTATATTTAAAGTTTTCTTTTGACTATCAAATAATTTAGTTATTAGAAGAAATCATTAATACTAGTCACATATAACTTTTAAAGCTGGCTCAAACGCAAAAATCAGAACAAAATTCTATTTTTTCTTCCTTTTCAGCTTCGGTAGCCGGCGAACCAAGAAAGACAGGCTTATGTAAACCATCAGGATAAGTACTATGCCGATCAGGGCCAGCAGGAAAGGCGACATAAGCGCCCTTTCAGTGACAGAAAATTCGTCTTCGCTGATAGTCGACTGGTTCCCATACGTTGCTGCAGCCCTGAAGATGTATCTGCCCGGCTCTGCATTATCAGGCACTCTGAGCGTCCTGTAAACGGATGTCTGGGTTTCGACAGCAAGCGTCTCCTTCCCTGAAGCCAGAACATTCTCGCCTGCAACTGAATACTCAAGAACAAGATCAACCCTGCCGGCCCTCCCTAGGTTGAATATGGTTATCTGGGCCCCAATTTCCTCCCCGGCAAAAATCTCTTTCATGGCCACCTCAACCCTGAGGTCAAGCAGTTTTTCTTCCAAGGCTATGGCTATTATTGTGGTTGGCACCCTCTTTGCCATCCTTGCCCCTTTGAACACGATATCCCCTATCAGGATATTGCCGGGCGTATCAGGAGCTATGATCTTCAGCCTGACAGTCTCTTTTGAGCCCTTTTTGAGATCAAAGCTGTTCTTATCAGCTACAATATGGGTTTTCAGTTCCCCTTCAAAAACTACCTCCATCCTGATATCGATCTCGCCTGTGTTTTCCACATCTATCTCTATGACCTTCTGCTCCTTTGCATTCAGCCTTTCCGTTATCTTCTCCAGGCTCAGCCTGAAATCAGCTTTCGGCTCCTTCACCGCCTGAGTCGCTGCCTGAGTTACAGGAAGTCCTCCGCCCCCGCCCCCGGTCGCTGCCGGCTGCTGGGGAGCAGAAGGAGCCTGCGTCGGCTGGGGAACAATTATTCTTCCGATGGCAGAGATGATTTCCGATATCAGCCTGAAGCCGGGGCTGGACATGTTTTCCTTTGTGCTGATGTTCAGGGCAAGCGAGAAATTCTCCGACGTCAGGTTGGCCTGCGATGCGATTCTTCCCTCAAGCTGGAAGTTCTCGGAGCTTTGAGCTGAGACAGAAAACGGCATTAAGGCCAAGACGATAATAAGAAAAACCCGCTTCATCATTATCTCTTCACTTTCTGGATTAAAACCTTATTGGTGACTGCTCCGGCAGCAGGCATAGCACCAGAGGGCGCGCAGTTTTAGGCAATTCATAACATGTCAGCACTAATAATCCAAAACATGGCAAAGGAAATAACTCTGATAACATGAGGCAGGAATTACCAGGAATTGATAAAAAAGCACGGCTTCCAATGCACTGGAAATAAGGAATGGCCGGAACAGGCCATGCACCTATCCCGATAACTACTTTATCCCCCCGTCCCCATATATATCTAATTGATGGCAACAAAAGTCGTGGTGACATTCGAAAAGATCTCCGAGGAAGGGGATGTGGATATCCTCCTGAACTACTCCGCAGAAACCCCGGCCGGCATGCAGCAGGGAACGTTCAGAGAGCATTTCAATGAGGAAGGCCTCAGGCTCCTGAGAAGAGATTTTGAATCGCTGCCGGGCCAGAAGCAGATAGAGTGGGCGAGCCCGAAGGCAACAATACCATTCCCCCCCACAATCAAGCTGTTTGTCAGGAAAGCGCTTGGCCTGTTATGAGAAGCTGCGCAACCCTCATTTCAGCTTTATGACTGCCGATTTCTTCGAACCATACTTGTGCTTCATCCATTTTCTGCACTCGTCCAGCATCCAACCTCCATAAGCGTTCTCAGGGACAACCTGAAAGTCCACGGACCACTTTTCGTTTTTCCTTTTCGGCTTTGTCTTCAGCAGAATTATGACATCTATATCCTGCGGCCTTCTTTTTGCGGTTGTGAAGCCCCCCCAGCAAATAGACGGAGGAGACAGGCATCACTTTTTCCAGTTTCCTGAGGATTTCCATTGAATTTTTCCACATCTCCTGCCTGTATTTGGAGCCCAATAATTCCTTAGGTATTTTTTGCTTCATAATATCGGATAGCGAAATTATATATAAACTTCGCAGGCCAAGCCCGCCCTGCCAGCAGCTATTCCCCGGTATGCGTGAACATGTCAATAAAGAAGATGGCCAGGGCAAAAAGTACGACAGCAATTATGGCCGACAGGATGCCGAAAACAGCGTCTCCTGCCTTCCACCTGTCAAAGGCCAGGCTTATAAAAACAGCTATGGCAGCAAAGAAGAATATGATGACAAATATGCCTTTTCTCCTCTCGTAATACTTCCTCTTCAAATCCTCTATCCTTTCCTTCCTTGTCAGGCTGGCCTGCAGCAGCATCATTAATTTTTCCTTTACTGGAATAAAAACAGCACAGGCAGTATGGCTTCACCTAGAAACACCACGCTCAAACTTCAGCTTTCTCTCCGCCTTTTTCCGCATTCCTGAAGCCGCATCTCACGCACAGCCTGTATGGCCTCTTCCTGAACTGCCTCACCTCCAGCAAAGAAAGGCTGCAGGAGCACTTTTCTTCCAGGAAATGTATCTTCCCCTTCTGCGGCAGGCTGAATGTTATCGTGCATTTTGGATAGTTGGAGCAGCCTATGAACCTCTTGCTCGCCCTTGATGTCCTCACCATGAGATTGCCCGCGCATGCGCATGCGCCAAGAATGCTTTCCTCAGCCTCTATCTTCATCATGGCCTTTATCCCTTCCAGCAGCTGCAGGCCTATCTTAAGCTCGTTCCTCTTGAATTCAGCAAGAATCTTCTCCAGCATTTTCTTCGCCTCTTCAATAATGGCTTCCTTCTTCTTGCCCTCCTGGATGCGCTCCATCTCCTCCTCGAACTTCCTTGTCAGCTCAACAGAGATTATCTCGCTGCAGCTGCCCTCAAGGGACCTGACAACAGTCTTCCCGAGCTCTGTCACGACTATCACCTTGTCCTTTATGTAGCCCCTGTCATAGAGCGTCTGCAGTATAAGGGCTCTCGTCCCTTTTGTCCCAAGGTTGAGGGACTCAAGCTTCTTGAGTATGCCGGCCTGTGTGTAGCGTTTAGGCGGCTGCGTCTGCTTTTCAGGCATTTCAAGACTCAGGACATTGATCTCGTCCCCCCTCTTGAGTTCAGGCAAGGGAACCTCTTTCAGTTTCGCATAGGGCTTGTAGAGGCCCAGCCAGCCATCGAACGCAGTCACAGAGCCTTCAGATTTGAACCTCTCCCCGTTCACATCAATCTCCACAGCGGCAGCATTCCTCACCGCATCCTCGCCAAAGCATGCCAGGAACCTTTTCACGATCAGATCATAGACCTTTTCCTCATAGGCAGTAAGGCCTTTTGGCGCCGTGCCAGTCGGATATATCGCAGGGTGGGCAGGATCAGCCTTCTTCCCTTCCGCGGGCTTCAGGGAGGGCTTTTTCATAAGCTTCTCGCAGATTGGCCTGTACTGGGCCTGCTTCCACAAGGCCTGTATGATGCCTTTGTAGCCTATTTTTGAAGGCAGCTTCTGGCTTGCAGTGCGGGGGTAGCTGATCAGGGCAGACTCGTAAAGCTTCTGGGAAATATCCAGCGTCTGTTTAGGACTAAAGGAGAAGTGAGAGTAAGCTTCCCTCTGGAGGGAAGTGAGATCAAATGGCGGCAGAGGCCTGAGATTGTGCGAGCTCTTTTCAACCTTCTCAACCACAGCTCTCCTGCCTTTGCACTTCCCGAATATTTTTTCCGCCCCCCCTTTCTCCCAAAACTTCTCTTCAATATGTATGGCCTCTATGCCTTTGCCATCAAAGGAGCCATGAAGCCAGATCTCCCAGTATGTCTTCGGGACAAATCTCCCTATCTCCCCTTCTCTCTCGTTCAGTATCTGCAGTGTCGGCCCCTGCACCCTCCCGGCTGACAGCGTTTTATACCCCCCTGCCCGCTTCAGGGCAAGCGTCAGGGCCCGTGAGACATTGACTCCCCAGAAATAATCAAGCATGTGCCTTGCCAGGCCCGCTTCTATCTGCTCAAAATCAAGATGCTGGCTCGCATTTTCATATGCTTCCACAATGTCAGGGCTGGTGAGGGTTGAGAATTTCATCCTTCTCCCATCACTGGCCGAGCATATAAATCTCACTATGTTGAACGCTATGACTGACCCCTCAAGGTCAAAATCGCAGGCAGAATATATTGTCCCGGCGTTTTTTGCCAGCGACTCTATGTTGTCGTAATACTTCTTCGACCAGTAGTTCCTCTTGTCAGTGAAGACAGGCCTCCACTGGACATCAAAAACAGGGTATGTCCATTCCAGCCCCCTGTTCTTCTCCTCAAGGACAAAAAGGTGGCCTGCTGCAGGAACTATTGCTATCCTTTTGCCATGCCTCTCTATGAGAAAGAAGGATGCCCCATTCTTCCGTATGGTCTCCACTTCCGTGTCTGCCAGCGCTTCTGCAATCCTCTTTGCCGCGGAGGGCTTTTCGCTTATTATCAGCTGGTATTTTTCGGCCATAATCCTAATCTTATCAAATGAGTGGAATATAAAACTGCACCAAATTCGCTTTTTTCCCAAAGAAAGGAATTACAGATATCGAACTTATTTTTTCGGCTGTTCTTTTGCCTGCTTCTCCGGTTTTACCTCTATCCCAATCTCCTTCATCCTGGCCTTGAATTTGCCCAATGCCTCATGTATGTCCTCAATCCTTCTTGCCCCTGTGCATATTATCTTGCCGCTTGAGAACAGAAGAAAGGCCACACGGGGTTCATTCACCCTGTAGACAAGCCCGGGGAACTGCTCAGGCTCGTATTCCGTATTTTCCAGCTGCATCACTATCTCTTCGAGATTCAGGTCAGCTTTTATTTTTGTGCTTGCCACAATGTTCTCTATCTCAAGGTCGTATGTATGCGGCAAATCCACGCCCGTCGCCCTTATATCGCCCACGATTTTCTTGACAGCAACCTTCGCGCTCTCAATGTTCTTCGCCCCGGTGCATACAATCTTGCCGCTCGAGAAAAGCAGCGCTGACACACGGGGTTCAGCTATCCTGTAAACAGCTCCCGGGAATCTTTCCCCGTCATATTCTGCATCCTTCAGCTTTCCCACAAGGCTGACAAGGTCAAACTTCTTGTTCAGGGAGGCAAAGGCAACCACATTCTCTATATTGATGTCGAATTCTGGAATAACATATCACCTTGCCGATAGATATTATATGGGCCGAAGATGTATTTAAGCGAAATGGTGACGAATTCTTTTTGGAAAATTCAGATTTACGGCACTTGAAATTATTGAAGAAAATTCTCTTACTTTCAGGCTTGGATGACGGATGCAACTCTTTCCTTGAACATGCTCTCATCTCTCGCGCGCACTGCCCGCGCGATTGCAAGTGTCTTGCCAAGGTCAATAAAACGGATGGCAGATTCATCATACAGGTTCAGTTCATCGAGGTGCTTGCCCCCGAAAACAGGGCATATTTCATAAAGGCCGGACAGGCCGAAATCACATCCTTCTGAACCATGATCAAGTATTATACTTGTTCTGTAATCGTCTGCAGTTGCAGGATAATGAGCCCCGCCATTGGATACAATCTGAATCCCTCCCCTTCTTGGCCTTATTCTTATTTCAGCATAATCCCTCCAAAAAGGATCAGTGAGGTCAAGCTGGACAAACGTGTGTTTCGTTCGTGCAGCGGTCACCTCGTCGAAACATTCCTCAACCAGCCGGTA
This sequence comes from Candidatus Aenigmatarchaeota archaeon, assembly GCA_016185435.1. Classification (GTDB taxonomy): domain Archaea; phylum Aenigmatarchaeota; class Aenigmatarchaeia; order QMZP01; family QMZP01; genus JACPNN01. The sequence continues at coordinate 7,696 of JACPNN010000005.1, forward strand.
CGCCTGATTCTTGAATCCGTAGCGGTGGAGAGCATCGACAACGCAGCTTTTGAAATCATGCCTTGCCTGCTCCTCCAGCTTTGCGGCTTGTTTCAGCTGTTTTTGCAGTTCTCCTTTATTCTGTCCCTCGGCGAGTTCAGCATATGTCAGGAGAAGGGCTTGCCTTGAGAACGAATCTACTTCAACATATCTATATTCTCCATTCGATATCTTCCCTTTCCTGCTCGGCACAAGCTGCTTGTACACCCCGTGCAGGAACCGTTCCCTGTCTCCCGGCCCTAAAAGTTCCATGCGCCTGTTAAATCGGTCAATAACATTCTGCATCATGGTCTTGATATAAAAATAAGGCATATAAAGATATGGCGTCCAGAAAAGCATCCGTGGGCCCTAAGGCATGAACTCCTTGTTTCCTATCTTCTGCGGAAGGTATTCCTGGCTGATGAATCTTATGCCCTTTGCCGACAGGGCTTCAAGCTCCAGCTTATAACCAACCTGCAACATATGGTTTATCTCCTGGTGCCATTCCTTCGGCTTGAACCACACATAGTTCAGCAGTTCCTGCGCCCTCTTTATGTCCCCTTTGTTCAGCTTTATCGTGACATTTTTTGGTATATTGAATTTGTTCACATCCTGGGTCGTCAGGCCGATGAACTTCGCCTCCGGCGTGCCAAGCCTGTCAGAGATGAAACTCAGGTTAATTGAGCCCTGCTTGATGACGGAATATATGTAGTACCCCCAGACATCAGCATCTGCAATCACATATACAGGCAGCTTCAGCTCCCTGTGGAGCCTGTTTATCAGCCTCCTTGTCCCTCTTGCCGGCTGCCCCTTCCCGGTCAAAATCAGGCAATTGTTTTTCTTCCAGAACTTGTCCTCATTCAGCCTCTGCCAGACAGCGTCCTTCTCTATCACCAGCACATAGTCGGCAGAGCATTCCTTGAACTTTATTATCTCGCTCTCCACATTGCTCGGTATTGCCCAGCCGCTTGAGCCCATCCTTGCGGCATCTATCTCATCGCCTGCATCAACCACTGTTATCGGGCCGGCAACATATCCTTTCCTGTCAGCCACCAGATGAAGCTGCTCTCTTAAAGTATTGAGCGCTGCTTCTATGTCTTCTATTATCGGGTCGCTTTCCGCCTGCTCTTCAACCGTGTTCTCCTCAGTCCCCGGAATTGTCCTCTTGACAGCATAATACAGGTCCCTGATTGAGGTTGTGACGTTCTGCTCTATGATCTTCTTGCACTCAGCGGCGACAAGGCATGTCTGCATGAATTTTCTGGTGTGGGCGACATTGAGATATGTCCTGTGAGAAACCTTGTTGCCCAGCTTGATTATCTTATGGTGCTCATCAAAAAAGATATTGCTCAAAGCCCTTATGGGCAGTATTATGTCAGGATTCCTCTGGGCATCAATCTGCGAGACCACATTTTTCCCCATCTCCTCAAGCCTCCTGGTGACCAGTTTGTCTATGCCTTCAGATCTTGTTTCTGCTTTCTTTTCTGCCATAACCCTCCCCCTACCTTTATTTGGCATCTGTATTTCATATTTATTCCTCCACTATTCTTCCCCTGAGTTTTCCGTCGCAGAAGCTTCTCCTTCTCCCTGATCCTCATCCTCTTCAATTGCTTCTATCATCCCGACACTGGACGAGACCAGCTTCTTCAGGTTACCTATTATCTTATCCGCAGACTCTTTTGTAAGCTCTGCAAGGCTTTTCCCTGTCTCCTCCGCATACCGTTCGAATATGCTTTTCCTCTCTGCCTGCAATTCAGCTCTCCTGACGCCGGACAGGTAAAGGCTCAGCTTCCTTGCAGCTTCCTGCAGGGCCAGTTTTATCTCCTTGATGATGATGGGATAATTTGCCACCGCCTCCTTGCTTTCCGAAGTGAACGGAACCCAGACGCTCGCTATATGGACAAATATGGCTATCGGCTCTGTGGGAATATTTTCAGCTTCAATCCCGTACCTCTTCCAGTCAAGCTCCTGTATGGACTTGATGATTGCGCAATCACCTGCCTGATACAGCAATGGAACCCTGTTTGCAAGCCTTATTATCCTCGGCTCATTTATGCTGCCGCCATAGGCCATTCCAACCTCTATCTGGAAAGGCCAGCCCCTGTATACAGCCGGCGGCCTGGAAACAGAGGTGACAAAATCAGGGTTGAGCTCCTTTTTCAGCCCTTCCTGCACAAGCTTGTCGCCGAGGGGCGAAAGTACGTCCGTCGGCGGCCTGGACAATTTGACCTCTTTCACTGCCTTTACCAGCGAGACAATCTGCTCGTCAGTCAGGTTCCTTGGGCCGGTCCTTTCATCCACTCCGGCCTTCTGGCAGATATCGCTCGCGCTTTTGCCGCCCACCCTTGTAAATTCCGTCACAAAAAACGCCTTCACGCTTCTCGCCTTTGTGTCATGCAGCATCCTGGCGAGTATTCCAACCTCGACTCCGTACAGATGCGGCTTTATCTCCTTAGGCTCCTTTGGCAGGGTTGCTGACGCTCTTTTGAATTCAACCCTCCCGTTCGGGGACTCATATGTCACATTCGCATAGGGATTGGCAATAGCTGTCTCCTTGAGATATTCCAGGACAGACTGCTTATGCTCCCTGTAAATCCCTTCTGAAATGAACCTCACCTCAACCCCGTGCCAGCCATCGCCATTCGCCGTCTCCTCTGAAAGTATTACAGGCGCATTCTTCTTCACTTCTATCTTCAGGGTGTACTTGTGCACCTGCCTGTCTCCGGTGGAAGAAACAATCTCAGTGGGCATGCCTGTGGTGAGCTGGCTGTAGAGAACAGCGACGCTTATGCCCAACCCCTGCTGCCCTCTGCTGTTGTGGCATGCTATGCCACCTGTACCCCCGACAAAGTTTTCGCACCCAGGAACAGAAATATCATAAACATAATCATGGCCCGAATTGATTATTTCAATCTCCTTTATGCTGGCAAAGGCCAGGTCAGACCACAGGGCAGAGAGCATGGCCAGATGATTCTGCACTCTTCCGGGCTCTATAGGCTTTGCAGTCCTGAATATATGGGATCTGTTTATATTATCCCCATACACGCACACCACATAGCCGAAATATGGATTTCTTCCCAGACCTTTTCCGGCCCTTGTCTGCAGGGAAGCTATGATGCCCTGCATGCTCCACAGATACATGACATCATTCGCAAGGCTTCTGCTTATGGTATTAAGCATCAGGCAGTTTCTTCCCTTCACGAGATGGCCGTCTCCCTGATGCAGGGCATCCAGGAAGTGCTGCCTCAGTTCACATGATGTCCGGAAAACAAATTCAGGCGCTTTTTTGTTTTTCGCACCTTTCCCGCACCACCTTCCCATGAGATAAGGAAGCAGGCTGCCGAATACCTTCAGCCTGATGGAGCTTTCTCTTTGCTCCACAGTTATGTTTGCGCCAAGGGTTCTTGCCGTTCTTGCGATTTCCTCCAGGTAAATATCCTCATGCTTTCCAAATGTGAAGCCTATCTGCCTGACATCCACATGCCCCTCAGCGGCAAATAAACCGAGGAAGCGCATGAAGGAAGGGGTAAGCTCCCATATGACCTGCATGCCTGTTATTTTCCCGTGACAGTATGTGCGGATAACGCAATCCTTGACATGGTTACCCAGGCCTGCAAAGAGAACCAGATAAAGCGGCAGATAACCGCCATTTACGCAGAACCTGAGGCAGTCTTCCGATACATCCAACGTTTCACCATTTCTGCAAAACCTGAAAAATGCCCTGCTTTTGTCCACTTTTTTGTGTATCCTTTGCGCCTTGGAAAGAAGCATATCAAAAACAGCTTTGCTGATGCCATGAACATAAAGACCCTTTTTTCTGAAATCCCTCCACTCCATGTAATCCAGAACATTTATTTCCCTTATGCCTCCACCCGACGGAAGCCTCTTTGGTATAACCAGGGCATCACCGACTTTCAGGCTTCTTGCTTCAGCCTCCTTCACCCTTTTTGAACCCTTGTCATAAGTAAAGAGGCTGTGGCATCCCGTAACCTTTATTTCCCTGTTGGACGTCGTCCTTATCCTCAGCACCTCATTTCCCCTCCTGTGCCTTATAAGATGGCTGACCTTCCTGAACGCGTACCTGTATTCTTTCCAGTCAAAGGCAGGCACCAAAATATCGAGGCTGGATACATCTATTTCTTCCTGGCCCGCCGAAAGGTAGCTGTCTACAAATTCCCCAATGGGCAAGATTCTCATTTTTCCACCTGCAAGCACCATTATAGGCTCGTCTGCTGTCAGGCTCTGCCTTAGCCTGTGGAACTTGCTTCCGTAAAGCAGGGTGCCGAATATCTTTGGTATCTGCTGCTTTGTTATTCCAGGGCCGTTGTCCCTTACGGTTATCTTGTATTTCTCCTTGTCCAGCTCCTCAATCTTGACATAGATATCAGGGATTATCCTTGCCTCCTCGCATGCGTCAAGCGAATTGTCGACAGCCTCCTTCACTATCATGAGAAGGGCCTTGATCTTGTTGTCGTAGCCAAGAAGATGCCTGTTCTTCTCGAAGAACTCAGAGACAGAAATTTCCCTTGCTTCCGCTATCTTCTTAACCGCCTCGCCTTCCCCATTCTTTTGCGCCTCTTTCTGCTGCACTTCAGCCATATTCCACCTTATGGTATCAGGATGTATTTATCCCTTACCTTATTATTTTGTCCGGACATCTTTTATAAGCAAACGGCATATAGTGGCCATATTTTTCCAATACAATGAATTTTTATCATATATATCCATGCAAAAAAGTCTCCATTGAAATGGTTCGTTTCCCAGATTCTTGAGCTTATAAGGGAAAAAAACACATAATAAGGATGCGTATTATGCTTCTATTTTTATTTGCATCCCTCTTCCTCCTGTCTTCCCCCCTTCCAGCCAATGCAGACATATCAGCCTGCGACGCGGACGATGTTTCTTTTGACAGCTGCATATCCAGCAATGCGGAGAAAATAGGGGACTGCATGACTATAAGCGACAGCATTCATTTGACTTCCTGCGCTGAAAGGTTCCTTGAATCCACAATAAACGAGACCGAATGCGAGGCCATTGATGCCCGTGTGAGAGCGAAATGCTATTCCTTCGCTGTTCTGAACAATTACCCTGACAACATAACAAAATGCTATGGCATCCTCTACAGCTACCAGGAAGAATGCGTAAGAACTTTTGTCGGCAAAAAGAGAATAAGTGATCCAAATTATTGCCTTGAAGTGAAAAAGGAGATGCAAGCAGCCTGTTCTTACCAGGCCACCCTTAACAAATATCCATTTTTCGATAATGGTGCCAGTGAAAATGCGTGCGATGCATATGAAGGCGAGATAAAGAAGGGCTGCCTTGACTATTTCAAGTTCAGGAAAACCGCTTTCGACATAACCAAGATTTTTGTCGGCTCGTTCTTTGCGGTAATCATAGGATCTTTTGCGCTCTTCATCATAATCGTTCTGGCTGTCATTGTCATCATCCTGAGGCGCTCCAAGGCAGAGGAAAAGAAATGACATCAAGCTCTGTTTTACTACAATTGACGTATTTTTCCAGAAACGCTTAAACACCCCTGAAGGACAAAAAGAAGCTATTATAAAAGGAAGATTATTGTGCCGAAATTGGTGTGGCTTATCGGTGGAGAGGCAGGCTTCGGGATAAGGGAAGCCGGAGTGATATTCGCAAAGGCCTGCTCACGGGCCGGCTACAATGTTTTCGGCCATGTCGAATATCCATCACTCATACGCGGCGGGCACAACATCTACCAGGTCAGCGTCGATGATGAGGTCTTCTGCCAGTCAAGGCAGATAAACCTGCTTGTCGCCCTCAATGCAGAAACAATAGAAAGGCATGCCAAGGAACTGACAGAAAACGGGGCAATAATCTATGATTCTGATGCTGTCTCCGGCGCGTCACATGAGAACAATATCAGATCATATCCAATCCCTTTATCCGCACTTGCAAAGGAATCGGGGGGCAAAGACATAGTCAGAAACATGGTTGCTATCGGCGCTTCCCTGTCCTATGCAGGCCTTGATTTTTCCTTTCTGGAGGCTGTCCTGAAGGATGAGTTCAGAGGCAAGGGCCAGGAAATAGTCAGCATCAACCTCATTGCCGCAAGAAAGGGATATGAGCACGCTTCAGACAATTTCCGCGATGATTTCAAATTCCAAATAAAGGCAAGGAAAATGAGCAGCAACAGGCTTGTCCTTACAGGCAATGACGCCATTGGCATAGGGGCCATAAAGGCCGGCTGCAAGTTCTTCGCAGGCTACCCCATGACCCCTATCTCAGCCCTGATCCATTTCATGTCCGCCCATGCAAAAGAGTTCGGAATCGTCTTCAGGAACGCGAGCGATGAGATAGAGGCCATCAACATGGCAATAGGGGCCTCATATGCCGGGGCAAGGTCGATGACCGCAACGTCCGGAGGAGGCTTTTCCCTGATGGTCGAAGCGTATGGAATGGCGGGCATGACAGAAACACCTGTCGTCATAGTCGAAGGCACAAGGACAGGGCCTTCCACCGGCTTGCCCACATGGACAGAGCAGGGCGACCTCAGATTTGTCCTCCACGCTTCCCAGGGGGAATTCCCCCGCATTGTGGCGGCGCCAGGGGATGCCTCAGAATGCTATTACAACACTGTCGAGGTCTTCAACCTTTCAGAGAAATACCAGGTCCCGGCCATCATCCTTGTCGACAGGCACCTTGCCGAAAGCCACATGTCCGCCGAGAAATTCAAGACTGGCGAAAGAATTCCGGGCCACATACTGAAACAGGAGCAACTGAAGAGGATGGAAAACTACAGGAGATTCTCTTTCTCTGAAACAGGCATCTCTCCCCGCTCTGTCCCGGGCATGCAGGGCGGGCTGTTTATAGCAAACAGCTATGAGCATGATGAATACGGTTTTTACTCCGAAGACCCTGAGACAGTCAGGAAGATGAAGGAGAAGAGGATGAGAAAAATGGAATCGCTCATTGATGAAATACCTGAACCGGTTCTGCACGGAAGTGAGGACGCTGATATAACCCTTGTGGCATGGGGCTCGACAAAGCTTCCGGCGCTTCAGGCCATCAGGATGCTGGCAAAAGAAGGCATAAAGGCCAATCTTCTCCAGATAATCTACATGTGGCCTTTCAAGGCAGAGAGGATAGAAAAAATCCTGAGAAATGCGAGACAGACACTGATTGCCGAAAACAACCAGACAGGCCAGCTTGCCGGCCTGATAAGGGAAAAGACAGGCATAGACATCCCAAACAAACTGCTCAAGTACGACGGCAGGCAGTTTTATGCGGAAGAGATTGCAGACAAGGTCAAACAGGTGCTGGGGGAAAGATGAAAATAGAAGACTTCGATCTCGGAACCCAGGCAAGATGGTGCCCCGGCTGCGCTGACTTCAATATCTGGGTCACCGTCAGGCAGGCCCTGATAGAGCTGAACATCCAGCCGCATGAACTGCTGGCTGTCTACGGCATAGGATGCCATGGACACATGGCCAACATGCTGAAATGCTACGGCTTTGAATCCCTTCATGGCAGGTCTTTGCCTGTCGCCTTCGGCGCAAAGCTTGCAAACAGGAACCTGAATGTCATCGCCGTTGCGGGAGACGGGGACTGCTATGGCGAAGGCATGAGCCACTTCATAAACACTGCCAGAACCAATGCGGACATCGCCCTTATAGTCCACAACAACATGGTGTACGGCCTTACAACAGGCCAGGCTTCGCCCACTTCAGCGAAAGGATACAAAAGCAAGGTGACGCCTGACGGAGTCTTTGATGTGCCGGTGAACCCCATTGCTCTGGCCATATCTGCAGGGGCGACATTTGTCTCAAGGGCCTTTGCGGGCAACATACCCCATCTGAAGCAGATGATTGCTGAGGCCATAAAACACAGGGGCTTTGCCCTGGTGGATGTATTGCAGCCCTGCATAACATACAACAAGATCAACACTTATGAGTTCTACTACAAGAGGGTATACAGGCTCCAGGATGAAAATTTTGATACAGGAGACAAAATGAAGGCAATGGAGAAGGCCTTCGAATGGGGCGACAGGATACCCATAGGGATATTCTACAGGGAGGAGAGGGAGACGTATGAGGAATCCTTCCCTCAGCTAAAAGAGAAGAGCCTTTTTGAGCAGGGCATCAGCAATGTGAATGTTGACAGGCTGATGGAAGAGTTTGTGTGATGGCCGGGAGAGTTTTTTTTCAGTGAGCGCTGCTTATTAGTGGTTAAGCCAATTGGTTTTATGGAAAAAATCCGTGTGTATCTGGATACGAACATGATACACGATTTGTTTACCCGGCAAGCAAGTGCCCTTAAAAGAGAAGCAGGGTATGAAAAGCCAAAGAAATTTGCCTTTATGCTAGAGAATGCTGACAAGTTTGAATTTGTCACGTCTTTTCTTTCAAAAGCGGAAATAATGAGGGAAATGGTATCAGCACATGGCATGAAACCTGAATTGGTAAACCATGCATGGTCAGAATTCATGGAGACGCTGAATCCAAAGTATATCACCGAATTCATATTTGATGAGCAAATAGTGGATATCGTTTCCATAGTCAAAATGAAACTGAGAACAATGATAAATTTCTTTCATTTGTTTATAGCCATCAAGGAACAGGCCTATTTTGTATCTGGGGACAAGCAAATAATGGAGAAGATAAAGGAAACAGGCATATATGACAAACTGCTGACATATGTGGATATGCAAAAATTAGCCGCTAATTATCCTTATTCCTCCGATGGGGTGTTCTAGCCAACTGCTCAAAAAATTCCCTGTTTCTCTCAACGAACTGCTCCCATGTCAGTCTTCTCTTCTGTTCCATATTTGATAGATGGCTTAGGCATTTATATAGCTTCAGAAAGAGAGAGCTAAAATCAGTCCGTCAGATCTTCTTCCTCAAAGCGTGCAGGGCATACATGGCAGCTCTTGACGCGTCGCTCACATTCTTCTGGTAGTCTTCGGCGAATGTCTCTTCCCTCCTGTTCGCTATGGCCGGGCATATGGCCCCTGCCTTATAGCCAAGGCCGCCCATGATGTGGAGGAGTGTGCTGGATTCCATCTCCATGTTTGCTATCCTCAGGCCTTCAATTCCTGTATCCATCCCTGCAAGAATACGGTCTATGTCAGGCACTGTGGGCTTTATCCTGGATATATCTCTTCCCTGATTGGCGAAGAAGCCTGCATTTGAGGCTGTTATGCCGACTTCATATTCAATATCAAGCCCCTCTGCGGCATTTTTCAGTGTCTCGACTACATCCGCATCCGCCTTTGAGACATAAGGATTTATTTTTCCCCTGAACCTTGAATTTTCAGGAATTGCAGCCTCTATTTTGTTTTTGACCAGATCCTCCAGTTTTCCGCAGTATTCATCAGCCGGAGAGGCATCATAGAACAGCCCGGTGTTGTCCAGGCCGATGGCATATTTTGTTATTACAGAGGTGCCAAGCCTGGTGTCAGGCTGAAGCGCGCCTGAGGTTCCGACCCTTATTATATGCATTGTTTCATAGCCGTCTTTTCTTCTCCTTGCCTCCAGGTCAATCTCATTCAGTATCACAAGCTCGTTAAGAATGATTTCAAGTGAAGGCGTGCCCATGCCCGATGTTGTGACTGTTATCCTCTGGCCCGTATCCCTGGCCCTTCCTGTGACTGTCCAGAGGCCCCTGTGGTAAACTCTGGCCTCTGTCGAATCGAAATTCTCCTCCTGGATTTTCAGCGCCCTTTCAGGATCGCCCACGATTATTATGTCAGGCGAGAGCTGCCCGGGGGCTATGTTCAGATGGTATACCCTTCCGCCGAATGCCGGAATGTCCGAGGCTGAATATCTTTTGTCCATTGCCCATCCTGTTAATTGTACGCATGTGTTCAATTAAAAATTATGTGATGCGGTGGTATCCCTTGTTATCTCTTTCGCCCACCTCCCTGAGAGTGTGCATAAGTTCTTTGCATAAGGGGCTATATATACTGCTTCCCGTTTGTGAGATATATGCTATTTGAATCAACAATCAATATCTTGTGTCTGCAATAAAGCAAAATAGCAACCGTATCAGGAGGAAGAGAGATCCCTTTTAATCACGGGCAGCAACCATATATTATGGCAATGGAAGAGGAGATAAGGAAAATAGAAGAGGAGATAAGCTCGACAAGCTACAACAAGGCCACTGAAAAACACGTCTCCATGCTGAAGGCCAAGCTCGCCCGCCTGAAAGAGCAGTCCCTTGTGAAACATGGCACAAAGCAGGCTGTCGGCTTCTTCGTGAAGAAGACAGGGGATGCGACTGTCCTGCTTGTAGGCATGCCTTCAGCGGGAAAGTCGACCCTCATCAATGCCATGACCAATGCCGAATCGAAGACCGCCGCCTATGAATTCACCACCCTTGACGTCATCCCAGGCATGCTGGAATACAGGAATGCGTTCATCCAGATCCTTGACATCCCGGGGATAATAGAGGGAGCGAGCAGAGGGAAAGGAGAAGGAAGGAAAGTGATGTCAGCCGCAAGAGTCGCAGACCTTGTCATCATCATGCTGGATCCTGCAAGAGGGCTGGAAGGCCAGCATGAGATGATAGCAAAGGAGCTTTATTCATCAGGCTTCAGGCTTGACCAGCAGAAGCCATCCATCAGGCTGGCAAAGAAAACGTCAGGCGGGGTGAATATATCATGCGACCCGTCAATGGACAGAAAATCGATAGAGGCCATATTGAAGGAGTTCAAAATCATGAGTGCGGACATCGTCATCAGAGGAAAGCTGACATCAGAGCAGTTCATCGATTTCCTGATGGGCAACCGGATATATGTGCCGAGCATTACTGTTATAAACAAGTCAGACATTGCAGGGAAGAGGCCTGCAAACGGAGAGAAGGCCGGCTGGATATATATCTCCGCGCTGAAAAAGCAAAACCTTGAAGCCCTGAAGGAGGCCATCTGGAGCAGACTGGCCTTCTCGAGAATATACCTCAAGAGGATCGGCCTTCCTGCTGATATGCGCAAGCCCCTTATCATCAAGGGCTCATGCGCCATCGAAGACGTATGCAAAAAAATCCATGCAGACTTCGCAAGGTATTTCAGGTATGCCAGGGTGTGGGGGAAGTCGGCAAAGTTCGGGGGCCAGAAGGTCGGCCTGAGACACATTCTTCAGGATGGCGATGTGGTAGAACTGCATTCGAGGAAGTGATGCGGAACAACCCATCAGCCCATTATAGGCTGCTTCATGCTCAAGACAGGCAGCACTATTATCTGTCTTTTGGCTATCGGTCTGGCTGTCCTTCCCTGCCTCTCTACTGTTATGAGGTCGTATTTAGCAAGGATCTCGATGTCTCTCGTCACGGCAGCAGGATCCCGTTTCAGGGATTTTGCAAGCTCCCTTATTGTCTTTGGCCGGTCAAGCCATATGCGCCTGAGCAGCCGTATCCTCTCCTTGGTGAAGACTTCTGAAAGGCCTTCAGACATGGGTATTACCACTGATTTATCAGGGATGTCCCTCTCATCTGTTCCCCCTGCTATCCACTTCTTCGAGAACAGCTCCACCGTATCCCAAATCTCTCTTTTTGCGGTCATATTCCCTCCTATTGTTTACCTCCCCGTTCTTTGTACAGCATTATCCAGCGGCCATGATTGGCCTTGACTGCATTAAAGATGACTTCAAAGGCGGTCTGCAGATCCAGCCCTTTGCATCTATCCAAAGGTATTGGGTCGGGGCTTTCCCAGAACCTCTGTTCATGCAGGTAGCCATGCCTCGTATCTGCCCTGTATATCTCATGCCACTCATCCCCTATCATATGCTCGAGGTTTATTACGAAGCCCCTCCACACGCCGCCTTCTGTTTCACGCTTAAGCCTTAATCTTGTTGCGCTATCTATAAGGACAACGATCTCCTGAGAGACTATTGACATTTAGTATCAATGATATTTTATATCATGTATTTATAAGCTTTGCCCCCTTTCTTTTTGAGGACATTCAGGATGAGAAACGCTCCGCTCTGATGCCATTAATTAAACCTGTGTTTGCAATAATCATTATGGTTTCTGAATTTCCCTCAGCCAATATCAGAAGAGAAATATCCAAAATCTATTCCGCTGAGGTCTCTGATTATTTTTCCCTTCCTTCTCTGAGCCTTGACGTCTTCGAAGGAGAAAATGACATTACAGCAGATGAGGAGGAAACGGATGAGGAGTGGCTGGAGAGGGAGTGGTCGGCCAATTCTTTTTCAGGCGGAAGCCCTGAAACTGACAGCACAGATGCAACCGATGACGAAGAAATATCAGAGGAATGGCTGGAAAAGGAGTGGAATTCGGACACAAGAACTGGGGATATTTTTGCTGAAGCAGTGAACCTCGAGGCGGAGCAGGAAAAAAAGGCGATCAATTACAACTACTATGTGCCGCTGCTGCAGATGGCATACATGGGCGTTGTCATAAGGCGCGTGCCGAGATGGCATCTCGGCTATGGCGTGCTGGGCAGGGCTTTCCCCTTCTACGGCCTCGTCGAGATAGCGCAGGACCTTTACGGAAAGGATTTCGAGGAAGTGAAGACGCACGAGCTGATGCACATCAAGTACCCTGACAGGCCAGAAAATGAGATAAGGCAGATGACGAAAGTTGCCCTGCCATTCCAGCCGAGGTGGCATTAGCGCCTTTAACTTTCCTAATATGTAGCAGAAATAGTGCCAAATCTGGGCAAAAGCTTTTAAAGTTAGAGTATTTTATACTGTAAAATAGGCTGTCTGATATGGTCAGGGTAGGGGTGAACGGCTTCGGGACCATAGGGAAAAGGGTAGCAGATGCTGTTTCCCTGCAGGATGACATGCAGCTTGCCGGCGTGACAATGACTAAGCCGTCATTCAAGCTCGATCTGGCCAGGAAGCTTGGCTACAGGGTTTTTTCGGCCACAGCAGACACAAAGAATTTCCAATCCGGCGATATAGCAGGCACTATTGAAGACCTTATCAGGGAATCTGATATTATCATAGACTGCTCTCCTGAGATGGGAGAAGAAAATAAGAAGCTCTATGAGAAACATGCGAAAAAAGTCATATTTGAAGGCGGCGAAGAGCCCCAAATTGCCCAAGCGAGTTTTTGCGCCCAGGCAAATTATGATGAAGCAAGAGGGAAGCAATTTGTAAGGGTTGTCAGCTGCAGCACCACAGCATTGGTGAGATCCCTGCATGCAATTGACAAGGCCTTTGGCATCGAGAATGCTTATGCCGTTTTGGTGAGAAGAACAACAGACCCCGGAGACAGCAAGAAGGGCCCTGTGAACGCTATCGTGCCTGAAACCGAGATGCCAAGCCATCAGGGTCCGGATGTCAAGACAGTCCTGCCTCACCTCCCCATATTTACCGCTGTGGTTAAGACTTCCACAACCCTCATGCATCTCCATGTGATAAGCGTCAAGTTGAAACAAGAAGCATCAAGGGAGGATGTGATAAAAGCCTTTGAAAACACGCCAAGAATCCTCCTGGTAGACAGCAAAAAAGGCTTCTCAAGCACGGCCGAAATAATGGAATATGCCAGGGATTTAGGAAGAAAAAGAGGAGACCTTTACGAGATAGCCATCTGGAAGGACTCCATAAACGTCAAGCACGGCATCCTCTATTTCATGCAGGCCGTCCACCAGGAATCCGATGTGGTCCCTGAGAATATAGACTGCATAAGGGCCATGCTTGGCCTGATGGGAAAGGAAGCATCGATAGAGAAGACAAACAGGAGCCTGTCGATAACGAAGTGACATGACTATGAAAAACTTCCTCACGCTTGATGACTTTGACCTCAAGGGCAAGAAGGTGCTTGTAAGGGTGGATATAAACTCCCCGATAGACGCAGTGACAAAGGAGATAACAGATGACGAAAGGCTGATGGCCCATGGAACAACGACCATAAAGGAGCTCTCAGAAAAGGGGGCCAGGGTTATTATCCTCAGCCATCAGGGCAGGGCCGGGGACAGCGATTTCATAAGCCTGGAAGGCCATGCCAGATGCCTGTCAAAATATGCGGGCAAAGAGGTTAAGTTTATAGACGCTGTTTTTGGGAAAAGCGTCGAGAATGCCATCAATGAAATGAGAAACGGCGACATAATACTTCTGGAGAACACAAGGTTCTATTCCGAGGAAACGCTGGAACGGCCACCGGATGCCTTGGCCCATGTGCACATGGTCAGGAAGCTTGCCCCGCTTGTGGACATTTTTGTGAACGACGCTTTCGGCGCCATACACAGGCAGCAGGCCAGCCTTGTTGGATTCGGAGAACTGCTTCCTACGGCTGCAGGCAGGGTCGTGGAGAAGGAGCTTATGGCCCTCAACAGGGTCTTCGATGAAAAGATGAAGCCTGTCGTATTCGTATTCGGTGGAGTGAAAGTTGACGACTCCGTAAAGGTGATAAAGAATATAATGAAGAACGGCTCCCATGAAAAAATACTTACAGGCGGGCTGGTGGCCAACCTCTTCCTTGTTGCAAAAGGCTATGATATCGGCTCTGCCAACATGGAGATCCTGAAAGGAAAAGGCCTTGACAAGCTGATACCTGCGGCAAAGGAGATCATCGCAGGCAATGGCCACAGAATAGAGACTCCTGTAGATCTGGCAGTCAGGGACGGAGAAAGGACAGAGATAAGCGTCTCAGAGCTTCCCACGCCGCTGCCTATTTCCGATATCGGCAGGGAGACAGTCGGAAGATACTGCAAGATCCTGGAAGATGCCAAGACGATTGTCTTCAGCTCCCCTGTCGGCCAGTATGAGGATGAGAGATTCAGGTACGGAACCAAGCGGCTTCTGGAATTCGCAAGCCAGCTGGAAGCCTTCAAGATAGTCGGGGGCGGCCACATTGCAGAGACAGTCAATTCCCTTGGGATAAGGGACAAATTCGACCACATCAGCACAGGAGGAAGGGCCACGCTGTATCACCTTTCCGGGGAAAAGACGCCTGTAATAACCATGCTGCAGAAGGCGAAGGAGAAGCTTGAGAAACAGAAAGAATGAGCCGTTTCCTCATAAGCCATCCACTGACAATTTGCTGTACATCGGCCTATAATTCCCCTCCCTTCCGAACAATTCCATATCAATTCTGTTGTGCCTTGGGTTCAGCAGCCAGCCGTCCTCATACAGCATGCGATGCTGCCTCGAGGGAAAAACAAGCCTGACTGTTTTCCTGTTCGGCAGTTTTGGTTTTGAGAGAGTCGATTTCAAACCTGTTTTTTTTGCCATTGCCTCAACCTGCTCCATGAGCTGGCTGCGCTTGTCGGCCAGAGAAATGGAACGATTGCTTCTGTTTATACTTCCGCCTGCGGAAAGGCAGCCCATTATAAATCCAGAGCCTTGCACCCCTGAGAAATCTATGCCAATCATATCCGGAAAACCAAGTTCACTATGCCAGTTTACAAGCCCTTGAGAAGAGACGACGTAATGCTTCGGATTTCTCTTGTCAGGCTCAAGCTTCAGGCCATATATCCTCCTGAATTCATTCTCCACATAATTCCTGTAAAACTCTTCATCGCCCCTTTTTCTCGAAAATATCAGATTATATATTTTTTCCCTCATAATCACACAGGCACCAAAATATGTTATTCCCAGCATTATGGTTTCAGGAACGCCAAGAGCCTCAGGAATCCTTAATTCTTTCCTCAGGTCACTGTTGCTCCATTCTACATCCATCATGTCGAGGTTGCCTTTATATCCGCCGAACTTCTTCCGCAAATAATGGATTGGAGGGAAGTCACTTTCTTCCTCATAGGCGACAAATTCCCTTACAATCCTGTCTCCGCGGAATTTTGCCTGCATGAGGCTGGATTGCCTGTCAACAAGCATTGCTATCGCCGTGTTCGTTATATGGTCCTTTTTACCCTTGTATACATACATCTCCGCAGCCTTTATTATCCTTTCCTCTTCGGAAGCAGGAGAGAATATCGACTTCACCTCTTTCCGGGTGAATCCGTCGGAAAGATAATACATTCTCCCTATATCTTGGCATCTGCGGTAAGCCTCTTCAGTCACGCTTATTCTGCCGTCCCTTCCTATCGGAGGCCTGTATTTTGTCATATTTCAGCTTCCTTTTGACTTATTAATTCGATAGCTATCTATTTATTTCCGATATGATTACTTGGTTGAACTGCTGATTCAGCTTATTCACCTCTCAAAGGCAGTAAACACCCATTTACGATATTTTTCTCTCAGCCCTTGCCATTACCATTTAAATCTGCCCTCCCACATAATCGGCATATGCCAGATGTTATCCAGGATCTCAGGGGAAGGCTTGTCACAGTCTATAGTACATTTGGCGTGGACAAGCGAGATAGATACAAGCTGGAGTTTTTGGGGACTGTCGGCAGAATGGAGACAGAAGGCCTTAAGATCAAGAGGCTACAGTTCACCGGCCCTGACAGGAAGAGGTATTTCAACGATTCCTAGCTTGATCACCAAGAAACTGTAAACGATGTTATGATTGATGAACCTACAAGCATTTATGATATGACAGGAAAACATCTTATTTACCAGAAAGGTGGATTATGGCACTCAGACTCTTCAACACCCTGACAAGAAAAAAGGAGGCTTTCAGGCCCCTGGAAGACAGGATAGTCAAGCTCTATACCTGCGGCCCTACTGTATATGATTTTGCGCATATCGGCAATTTCAGGGCTTATGTGGCCCAGGACTTGCTGAAAAGGTATCTACTGTATAAGGGCTACAAAGTGAGACATGTCATGAACCTGACTGATGTCGATGACAAGACGATAAAAGGCTCGAGGGAGAAGAAGATGAGCCTCAGGGAATATACGGAATTCTACACAAAGGCCTTTTTTGAAGACCTTCAGCGGCTCAACATTTTAAAGGCTGAAATCATCTGCAAGGCGACAGACCATATTCAGGAGATGGTCCAGCTTACAAAAAAATTGCTCGAAAAGGGAATAGCCTATACAGGCCAGGACGGGAGCATATACTTTTCAATTTCCAAGTTCCCCTCATACGGACAGTTTGCAAACCTTGATCTTTCGGGCCTGAAGCCAGGCGCAAGGGTAAGCCATGACACTTACACAAAGGACAGCGTATCCGACTTCGCCTTATGGAAGGCATACGGCAAGGATGACGGGAAGGTCTTCTGGGAGACGGAGATAGGGAAAGGGAGGCCCGGCTGGCATATAGAATGCTCGGCCATGAGCATGAAATATCTGGGCGAAACCTTTGATATCCATGCAGGAGGAGTCGACCTTGTCTTTCCCCACCACCAGAATGAAATAGCCCAGTCAGAGGCTGCGACAGGCAGACAATTCGTCAAATACTGGGCACATAACGAGCACCTGATAGTGAATGGCCAGAAAATGAGCAAAAGCCTGGGGAACTTCTATACTTTGCGCGACCTTGCAAAGCATGATTCCATGGCAATCCGTTTTGCCCTTCTTGCCACCCATTACAAGCAGCAGCTCGATTTTTCCTTTTCCAGCCTGGAGCAGGCCAAGGCCAATATCGAGAAGCTGCGCGAGCTGATGAGAAGTCTTAAGGCAACTGAAGGAACAGTGAAAGGAGATATGGAAAAACTGATCGAAGAAACAAAAAAGAGCTTTGAAAGGGCAATGGATGACGATCTGAATATAGCAAAGGCTATAGCATCAGTGCATCAGTTTGCAAAGGAAGTGAACATCCTGATTTCCGAAAAACAGATTTCAAGGGAGCAGGCTGCCAAGGGATATGAATTCATGCTCAGGCTTGATTCAATACTGGGGCTGAGGCTGGAAGACGTAACTGAGGAGTGGAAGCTGATTGATTCAGCTCCTCAATGGCTCAGGGAAGCGGTGGCTCAAAGAGAAGACATGAGGAAAGGAAAGAAATTCAGGGAATCAGACGAATTGAGAGAGGCAATCAGGAAGAAGGGCATACTTATTGAGGACACCGACGAAGGCGTGAGATGGAGGAAAGCGTGATCAAATCTTCCCGAAGAACTGCAGGGCCCCGCCAATGACAATTATTATAAGGACGGCAACAGCCAGCAGCAGCGCGCCAGAATCTGCTGTCAGGGCAGTGCAGGGGGCGCAGCTGCCGCCGCAGTCGACTCCTTCCTCATTCCCGTCCTTTATGCCATTGCCGCAAGCCTGCTTCTCCGGGCAGCCCTCGTTTATCTGGCCGTCGCAGTTGTCATCAACATCATTCTCGCACGTCTCCTGCTGCGGCCCGACAGCCTTGCTGACCTCAACCCATTTGCCTTTCTGGCATATCTGTTTGCTAGGCTTGCATATCCCAACGTTCTTCCCGCCAGTTTCCATGACATCGTCTTCTTTGCAGCAGTTGCCGGCTTCGTCAATCTGCCCATTGCAGTCATTGTCAATGCCATCGCAGACCTCTGATGAAGGCAGGCCTCCATTGAAGCACTGGCATCCTGCTTCTTCCCTGCTTCTTGCCCCGCCAATATCATCCACCATGCCGTTGCAGTCATCATCCTTCCCATTGCAAACTTCCGGCTTCTTCTCATATGCTGTCTTTTCAATCCACTCCCCGCCAACACAGACTTTTTTTCTCGCTCCGCACCCGCCTGCTGCAGGAGAAAGAAGAGCCTCATCCCCGTCATTGCATCCAAAACAGCCAAGCAGCGGCCTTTGAGGATCAGCCTGTTCATACTCATAGGTTTCGTCTGTTTTTCCGTCGCAGTCGTCATCAAGCCCATTGGCGCAGATCTCCTTCTTTTGCCCCACAGAGACATTGCCCCTGCAGATGACGCCGCTTCCATCCAGGCTGCATGCCCATACGCCTTTGCAGATGCTGCCTTTCCAGTCATTGCACGAATTGCCCAAAATCTTCCCCGGCATGTCAAAGCCTTCATCAATCCGGCCATCGCAGTCATTGTCCCTTCCATCGCAGATTTCCAGAGCAAAAGGGCGGCTCCTGGGATCCGAATCATCGCAGTCTTCATAGTCGCAGTAGCCGTCCCTGTCATTGTCAGCGCAAGCTGCTACAGTAGCCTTTGCCGTGGAGACAGTCAGGTCAGATATGCCGACGACAGCCTCTGCCACAAAAACCTTTGTCTTATTTGTCAGATTGTATCTGTGCTGAATGCTCCGGTTGATTCTGTTTTGCTGGCAGGACTCCCCTGAGTCACAAATGACAATTCCTGTGTCATCGCCGAAATCAATCGACAGGCTGCTTATATTGAAATTCGCAGTGCCCTTCGGGAATGCTATGCTGAAATTAGCGTCTATTCTTGACTCAGTCACTGTCTTGCCGGTTATGTTCAGCTCCACTTTCGGCATGACAGATATTGCCGCTGATGTCCAGTTTTTTGACTCCAGCATATCTGTCGCAGCCAGTGTCACATTGTATCTGCCCGGATATTTGTAGGCATGCGTTATCGCTGATCCAGTGCCTGTCGAGCCGTCGCCAAAGTCCCATTTGAATTCAGTTATAGGGAATTCGTCTGCCGAATATGATTTGTCCGCGCTGAGGAATGTCGACTCGTCCGCAACCGGCAGTCCCGGGAAATATGTGAATATGGGCACCGGCACTGTCTTCTTCTTTTTGCACTCCCCGTTGCTGCATATCATCTTAAGTCTGTAGCAGTCGAAAATTTCTGAGGCGTTCTTGCTGTCCGGGGTGCAGTAATACTCATTCAGATACCGCTTGTCCACACAGCTATCATCATATGATTGCTTGAGGGCTGTGCCTGTCAGGCTTCCCTGAACCTCATAGTTCTGCCCGCCATCATCATCAACGCATCTCGCGTCAAATACGCGCACTGTTTTTGGGGAAGAGCGGGCCGAGGCCCCAAACTCGTCCGTGACTTTCAGGACAACATCATATGATTTTACCATCCTGTAGCTGTGGTATGTGTTCGGCCATGACGTCTTTTCAGTTTCCCCGTCCCCAAAATCCCACTCATAATATGCTATTTCGTCGCCATCCGGATCTTCGCTGTCCCCTGCATCAAAACTGACATAGCCATTTACTTTCGTTCCCAGAGGGCTAATGGAGAAAATGGGCACAGGGGGGGAATTGGCAACAGGCAGGGAAGAGCTTGCATCAACCGTGACAAGCTTGCTAATGCTGCCGATTCCATCATTGTAGTAATCATACTCATTGTCAATCACAAAAAGCGTCACATTATAGACATTTGGCCGCCTGAATGCTATGTTGATTATGGGATCCCGTGAGACTGAATAATAGGACCCATTAATTCTCCAATAATATCCCCGTATCTCTCCGTCAGAATCGTAGCTTTCAGAGGCATCGAATGTCGCGTTTTCCCTCGCCTTCGGCCTCTCCGGATAATAATTGAATTTGGCCACAGGATTGGTGTTCAGCTTTGACACAATTCTGACAGTGCCAGCCTTTGAGTTCTGGTCGCCGGTCGAATCGAATACTGTCAGTATTACAGAGTACTCTCCTGTGGATCTGTACTGGTGGGTTACTACAGATTTGGAAGTGCTGATTATAGCGCCGTCTCCAAAGTCCCATTCATACCTTGTGATCCTGCCTTTCGTGGAATAGCTTCCGGTGGCATCAAATGTCACCTGCCTGTCTGGCAGAGCCTTTCTCGGGCTGATGGAAAAGTAGACGTGCACCGACGGCCACGAGGAGGTGACCCGTATATTCCTGCTCCTGGAGGACGAATTGCCTCCGCCATTCCTCACAGTGAGCCTGACAATATATGTCCTTTCAGACTGGAATATATGGTATGCCTGAGGCTCAATTGTAATGTCAGAATCCCCGTCGCTGTAATTCCATTCATACTGGCTTATCCCTCCCCTGGAATTCGAGGCATCAAAAAACACTTCCCGCCAGGGAGGAGGCCTGAAAGGGGAGTAGGAGAAAGCAGCTGTCAGAGGCTCGTTTTGGACAGCAATAGCCCTTGAAAAGGCTGATGTCTGGTTCCTGTTATCCTTGACTGTCAATACAGCGACATATGTGCCGGAAGTGTAGTAGGCGTGGGAGGTTATAATGCTTTCGTCCGACTCAATCACTGTCGTCCCGTCGCCGACATCCAAAGAATATTCTGTTATATTGCCATCAGGATCATAGCTGCCGGAAGTGTCGAACAGCACAGCTTCGGATTCGGCAGGATTCTGGGGGCTGATAGTGAAGAATGCAACAGGCAGAGCATTAGGCCTCTCGGCAGGCTGCCACGTGCCGGCCAAGCAGGTGAAGTTGCCTGTAGAGTTTGCAGCTGTCTCTCCCGGAGCCACGCATGCATTATCTCTCAGACACTCATCGGCATTGCAGCATCTCTTAGAAGTCGATAGATTAAAATTATTTCTGCAGACAACGCCGGAGCAACACTGATCTGAATCGCAGGTATCGCCTCTTGAAGAGCAAACCGGCTGCGAGACTCTAACCACTTTGCCGGTCGAATTCCATCTGCTTGTGTTGTCAGTCAGGTTAAGGACAACGGTATAATTTCCGGCGGCTGAATAGCTGTGGCTCCTCGGGGCGGAACTGCCGCTGACATTTGACCCGTCTCCAAAGTTCCATTTGAAGCTGGTTATTATACAGCCGCTGCATCTCGATGCAGCCGGGTCAAAGGTGACATTTGAGCCTGCCGAAGGATTCAGGGGCGTATAGCTGAATTGCGGCAAAGGGATGGCAAAAGCCAGAGGCGAAGCCAATACAGCAATAGAAAGGGCGAAAATGATGCCGTATGAAGGTGAGGCCATATAATTTAAGTTGGTCTAGCTTGCTTTTATTGGTAATATAATATTGCCGCCCAATATACTTCCACATGCATGCCGGAGGATTATGCAAAACGCATTCTATATGCTCCATCAGGATGTCCAGGCCCTGGCAGCCGAAAGGTTCGGCAGGCCGACCCCTGTCCAGCAGGCAGTGATACCAGCGCTGCTCAATAATAACGGACTCTCCGGCAAAGGGCTTTTGGTTATAGCGGAAACAGGATCCGGCAAGACAGAGGCCTGTATGCTTCCGTTATTCAGCAGGCTTGCTGAGAAGGAGCACAGGCCCATCTCCCTGCTGTACATTACCCCTCTCAGGAGCCTCAACAGGGACCTGATGAAAAGGCTCGTCTGGTGGTGCGAAAGGCTTGACATCAGCATATCCGTGAGGCATGGCGACACCTCCCAATATGAAAGGAGCATGCAGGCAGCCAACCCCGCTGAAATAATGATCCTTACCCCTGAAACCCTTCAGGCCATCCTGGTGGGCAGGAGGATGAGGGAGCACCTGAAGAACGTCAGACATATCGTCATAGATGAAATACACGAGCTTGTCGGCAGCAAAAGGGGAAGCCAGCTTGCCGTAGGCCTGGAAAGGCTCAGGGCTGTAATAAATGAAAAAGGAGCACCTGATGCCGGAGATAAAGGAAAAGAAGAGCCTGACACAAGGCACAAAAATGCAGATGAAGAAGAAATAAATAAGGCGGATATTGAAAAAAATGAGACTGCAAAAGGGGAAAACAAGAATTCAGAGCCTTTCCAGATTATAGGCCTTTCAGCGACAGTAGGCAATCCTGAAGAGGTGATGGCCTATCTTCATGCCGGTTCAATCCTTAACGCATTCAGCGCCAAAAGCATGCAAATTATGGTCGAATACCCAAGAGAAAATGCCATAGACTATATCGCAAAGAAGATCGGGGAAAGCAAAAGCATGCTTATCTTTTCCAACACGCGGGAGACAGCTGAAGTGCTTTCAAGCAAGCTCAAAAGGGAGAATCTGGAGGTTGAAACACATCACTCCAGCCTTTCAAAAGAGGTGAGAGTCAAGGCTGAGGACGAATTCAAGTCAGGCAAAGTGAAAGCGATTGTATGCACATCAAGCCTGGAGCTGGGAATAGACATAGGGTCTGTAGACATGGTGCTGCAGTATGGCTCCCCCAGGCAGGTTTCAAAGCTCCTCCAAAGGGCGGGGAGGAGCGGCCACTCCTCGGGCAGGACGTCAAAGGGCCTGATAATAGCCCTTGATGCCGATGATGCTCTGGAGGCTGCTGCAATAGCAAGCCATGCAATGAAAGGGCTGATAGAGAAGGCAAGCATCTATGAGAAGCCGCTTGATGTGCTTGCCCACCAGCTTGCAGGGATGGCCTTGGACAAGTATGGCATAAGGCTGTCTGAGGCATATTCAATAGCAAAAAGGGCCTACCCCTTCAGGAACATTGAAATGCAGGAGCTTTTTGATGTCGCAAAAGCCATGGAAAGGCTGGGATTTTTCTGGATACTGGAAAGCGAAGATGGGAAACCTGAGAATTTTTCCATCAGGAGGAGGAGCAAGGCCTTTGAATACTACAATGAAAACCTGTCCACGATACCTGTCACAAAAACTTACAGCATGATAGATGTCACAAGCAGGCAGCATGTGGCGACCCTTGATGCGGATTTCGTCTCAATGAGCCTATACCCTTCGGCAGCATTCATCTCAAAGGGGCAGGGTTGGAAGGTAATCAGCATAGACAATGGCAAAGTTTTCGCAGAGCCCCTCGATGACACCCAGGCAGCAGTGCCTGCGTGGCAGGGAGAGATGATACCTGTGCCGAAGGAGATAGCGAATGAGGTGGGAAAAATCAGGAGGAAAGTCAGGGAGATGCTTGAAAGCGGGACAGGCAATTCAAAGGCTGCGGCAGCAGAATATCTGGTTTCGAATTATCCTGTCAGCAAAAGCGCGGCAGAGCTGATTGCCGAGTACATTTCAAAGCAGCCGCCAGATGCGCTTGCCACTGACAGAAAGATAGTAATAGAGCACGGCATTGTGGAAAAGGAAGCATTCATGATAATCCATTCATGCAACGGCAGCAAGGCCAATGAGACTTTTGGCCGGGCTTTGGCCAGCCTGGCTCTCGGCAGGACCAGCAGCCTTGGGCTGGAAACAGATCCCTGCAGGATAATTTTCAGGCTTAAAAGGCGGTCGGACAGGTTCCATATGATGGACATGCTTGAAGGCATGTCAAAGCCGATGGTGCTGAAAGCTATCCAGCTTGGCCTGGCGGATTCAGAACTCCTGGCATGGCGTTTCAGCCATGTAGCCAGAAGATTCGGCATAATAGCAAAAGATGCCGATTATGGCAAGGTCTACCTGAAGAAGGCCGTCAAAGCCTATGTGCATCATCCGGCATACCTCGAGGCGCTCAATGAGGTGATCCAGGAAAAGCTCGACATACAGGCCGCTGAAGAGCTTGCAGAAGGCCTGAGAGATGGAACCCTTCACACGTCCAAGCATGACAGCCTTACGCCGATCGGCCTTGCAGGCATAGCAAAACGGTATGAAATAATAGCCTCTGCCCTGCCCAGCGAGGAGATACTGAGGATATTCAGGGAAAGGCTTCACAAAACAATGCTCGCCCTCGTGTGCTGCAATTGCGCCAGAATAGCCGCTATAGGAAGCGTCAAAGAACTCCTTTCAAGGGACTTGTCCTGCAATAATTGCAGGTCAAAAATGCTTGGCATAACAAGCGTCCAAAGATCCTCCCAAATCCGGTCGGCAGTCGAAAAAAATCTTTCAAACAGGAAGCTTTCAGCAGAGGAGCAGAAGGAGCTTGACAGGCTGATGGACTCAGCAGCGCTTCTGGTAGCCTCGGGCCATCAGGCGCTGAAAGTGCTTGCAGCGAAGGGCATTGGAACCAAAACAGCGGCAAGGATACTTGCTAAAAGGAACACAGAGGACAAGCTATATGAGGATATACTGAAGGCAGAAAGGCAGTACATAAGGACCAGGGGGTTCTGGAGGGAATGAAGGCCTGGCGATTGCCCGGCCACCAAAATTTTTCCCCGGTCCGAGCATTTCCCGCTATTTAAATTGGGCATGCCAATATAACAATATGCGTAAGCCGAAGAGCATTATCAGTATGCAGGACATAAAAAACAGCAGAATAAGAAAAGGCGTGCGCAGCATAGTAGAGAGGCTTGAGAAGTACTACAAGCCTGAAAAAATATACCTCTTCGGCTCTGCCGCAAGGAGCGATTTCTCAGAATACAGCGACATAGATCTTCTTGTAGTAAAGGAAACAAATGAGACGAGCATACAAAGGATGTGGGAAGTATACAGGATTTTAAAGGGCAAAAGCCTGCCGGCTGATATCATTGTTCTCACACCCAGCGAACTGACAGCCAGAATAAGGTCCCAAGACCCATTTATTCTGGAGATAGTGCACCATGGGATCAATATTTATGAAAGAGTGGCTTGAGAAGGCTGAGAAGGACAGCAGGGCCGCAAAAAAACTGGCATCAGACGAGCAGTTATGGGAACTTGCATGCTTTCATTGCCATCAGGCGGCGGAGAAATCCTTGAAGGCGTTCTTGGTTTTCAATAAGGGCAAGCTTCCGAGAATTCATGACCTAGAGACCTTAGCAGCCATGTGCGCCGAAATAGATAAGGATTTTGGAAGATTCGCCGATGATGCCATATTCCTCAACCCTTTTTATATAATATCCAGATACCCTTCAGCAGCCTCAGATGTCTCCATGGATATTGTGCACGCTGCGCTGGTCGCCGCTGACACCATTATCGCAGAGGTCAGAAGGAAGATAGAAAAACAGGCCCAATAAGGACCAGGGGGTTCTGGAGGGAATGACAAGCCGGTGCAAACAGCCTAATGCGCTTCTCCAGGCAGCATCCTTTTGACTGTTTTTGCCCTGTCAAAATCAGAATCAAGCGAGACGACATATGTCGTCCCATTGGCCATGGCAGCCTGCACAACCATGGCATCTTCAATGTCCAGCCTGAAGCTCTCAGAGTGCTCCAAGGCCTTTATCCTGTCCCAGAGGGAGAGCGAATAGATGACCAGCCCCTTGTAAAGCGAAAGGGATGAGAGGAACTTTTTCATGTCATGGATCTTCTTCCCCTCCCTCTCCATGACTATCAGGATGGAATCTATTTCAATGTCAGAAATTACAGCCCTGATGCTGCCTTCCATCACCCTTTCCAGAAACTCCTCACATTCCCTGTGCCTGTCCTGCTGGAGTTCGACTTCAAGAAAGACGCTTGCGTCTATAAGATACATGTCTCCACCTGTCTGCCCTTATTGTATGTGCTTCATGCCTCAGGTCCTTTGCAGATTTTTTAACATGCCTCAGCATGCCCTTTATGGCTTCAATGGGATTGGAAATGCCCATTCCTGCAGCCATTTTCCTTGCCTCTTCCATGCTGCCGCTCGAGTCTGCCCAGCTTTTCAAGGCTATTTCCGCAGCATGGCTTATCGAGCCTTTCTGGTAGCCAAACCTTTCCATTGAGGCCTTCCTGAAGCCCCTTTCGGCTTCGTCCGATATTATGACCTTCAATTGTCCCATAAGTACTTATAGACTTATAGACTTAAATACCTCTAAATGAAGATGAGCGTGTCCAATTATTTCCGCAACATCCAGCTATCCCCTGCTGATCCCCACCTTCAGCCTGCCGTTTTCTGTCCCGAGGTTCTCTATCTTAAGCCTATGGATTCCCTTCTGAAGGACCATGTCCCCTGCAATATCAATGGCCGGATAATGGAGTATCATTTTGAGGGCATAGCCTGCCCCAAGGCCGAATGCAAAGCTTGGCTCGATGTTGGCCAAAAACACTCCTCTCTCCATGTCGCGCATCCTGTTCTCAATGCTCCTCCAGTCGCCGCGCGAGAACACGAGCAAAGCGCTGCTGTTGGCGCGCTGCTTCAGCTTGATAGTATGCGACCCTGCAGCCTTGTCAATCCCTATGGATACAGGAGAGCCATAAAGGGAGACGAGACTCTTTAACAGGCTGCCGTCCTGGGATGAGATGTAAAAATGGGGCGGAGTAAGATAATTGTTCGATGAGACTTCATAGGCAGGCTTCTCGCCTATTCCCGGAATGTAAAGAGAGCTATTGCCATCATTGATTTTAAGCTGCACTTCAAATGCGCCGGCCAAAGCAAGAGGGATGGCCAAGGAAAAGAGCATCATGGGCATAAGATGCAGAGCCTTCATAACTATTATTTAAGCCCCTCCCCTAAATAACATTCTGCCCTGCCGAATTGGCAAAGAAAAGGAGCAGAAGGGGCAAGAGAAAATATGGCAGAAACAGACGGAAGAGCAATAAAGGAAGGCGATTTTGCAGAGATAGATTTCATAGGAAGAGTGAAGGGCACAGGGGAAATATTTGACCTGACAGTGGAGGATGCTGCCAAAAAGGAAAGCATATACAGAAGCGATGCCATTTACAAGCCCGCCTTTGTGATAATAGGCACAGGCATGATGCTCGAATCACTGGAAAGGATACTAACCGGCATGAAGGAAGGAGAGGAGAAGACAATAGATATTGAGGCAAAGGATGCCTTTGGGCCCAGGGATGCCTCAAAAATCAGGATACTTCCTTACTCGGCCTTTGCAAAAAACGAGGTCATGCCTGCAGCAGGGATGTTCCTCGAGGTTGACGGAAAGAGATGCAAAGTGCAGTCAGCGGGTTCAGGCAGGGTAAGGGCTGATTTTAACCATCCCCTGGCAGGAAAGGATGTGAGCTACTGGGTGAAGGTGAGGAGAATAATCGACAGGCCCGAGGACAAGGCTTCAGCTTATCTGCAATATCTGGGAATCGACTCCACTCCAGCCTTTTCCGATGGAAAGCTCTCGATTGCCACAAAAATCAGGCTGGATGATAAGCTCAAGGAGTTCTTTGACGGGCAGCTGAGGAAGCATATGCAGGAGGTCAAGGAAATTGCTTTTTCTGAGGAAAAACAGGAAGGAGAACAGAAGTTTAAGGATGGGAAAACAGAAGGCAATCAACAGTAAAGATTATAAACATCTGTTTATGATTATACAGTATATGAAAAAAGGGCCAGTCAAGAAGGAAATCATCAAAAAGATCCTGAAGCTTTTGAATGACAATCCCAAGGGAGTGTGGCTAAGGAAATTGGCCAGAGAAATAAAGGAACCTTTGCCTACAGTCAACAAGTATGTCAAGAGGCCCGACTATGCAGGCCAATACATAATTGTCGAGAAATTCCCAAAGGAGCTTGGAGGCCATCTTATGCTCAAGCTCAATTACAGAAAGAGCGCTGAAGTGTACAGGATGCTGAGGGAATAGCCATTCCCTTTGAAATTTGCTTTGCCTAAATGTTCAGGAGAATATTTTTGAAGTCAAAATATATTTTTTTAGTTAAAATCAGATTTGATAACAGAACCAAAATTGGCCAAATAACTATAAACACATGTTTACTATAGATAAAAATTGTTATTGGAAAAGACCAGGATTTTTGAATTACTATAAACATCTGTTTACTGTTCAGGCCTTCAGAAACCGCTACCCATCCCAATATAGTAAACACCTGTTTACAGTCTATGATAGCTTTAAAAACCCTTTATTATAAGTATTATTTGATCTTCAATGGCAGAGATGCTACTTCAGGGAAGGAAAGTCGACAAGGAAACAGAAGAGGATGAGGAACTGAGAAAAATTCTTGAGGCAAGGAAGGCCGAAATCAAGGTTGTAGGGGTCGGAGGGGCAGGAAACAACACTGTTTCCAGGCTTATGGCAGTCGGCATTGTAGGGGCTGAAACAGTTGCGGTCAATACTGACGCCCAAGATTTGCTTTATACGGATTCAGACCATAAGGTTCTTCTTGGGAAGGAGATTACCCAGGGTTTAGGGGCAGGAGCGAACCCAAAGGTTGGGATGGAAGCTGCAAAGGAGAGCAAGAAGGATATCAAGAAATACCTTGAAGGAGCAGACCTTGTATTTGTTACTTGCGGCTTGGGAGGCGGAACAGGGACAGGCGCAAGCCCGATAATTGCCGATGTGGCCAAGAAACTTGGCGCATTAACTGTAGGCGTGGTCACGCTTCCCTTTGCAATGGAAGGCAAGCAGAGGCAGAGGAATGCGTTCGAGGGCCTTGAAAATCTCGAGAGCGTAGTTGACACCTTAATTGTTATCCCCAACGACAAACTGCTGGAAATCGTCCCTGATGCAAGCATCACGACTGCCTTCAAAGTGGCAGACGAGGTGCTGGTCAATGCTGTCAAAGGCATAGCGGAACTGATAACAAAGCCCGGTCTTGTCAACCTCGACTTTGCCGACATAAGGGCTGTCATGGGCTCAGGCGGCCTGGCCATGATAGGCATGGGAGAAAGCGACACTGAAAACCGCGCTTTGGAATCAGTCGAGAAGAGCCTGCATAACCCCCTTCTTGACGTCGATATAGAAGGCGCCACAGGGGCGCTGATAAATGTGTCCGGCGGAGAGGACATTTCAATAAGGGAGTGCCAGGAGATTGTCGAAACAGTTGCAAACAAGATAAATTCCGATGCAAAGATAATCTGGGGGGCACAGATAATCAAGGAGCTTGGCGACACAGTAAGAAGCCTTCTGATAATAACAGGCGTCAAGAGCAACCAGATCTACGGCCCGGCCAAGACCTTCACGGGAGAGAGGAAGAAGGAAGTGGAGAATGTGCTTGGCGTGGAATTTATTGAGTCGTAGATAATGATTATTCCCTTTCCCTGCCTGTTTCATTTTGAAAACAGGATCCATATTCTCAAAGTATTATATAGGGAAATCATTCTGATAATCAGTTGTACCCTGAATCATCTCAGCCCGCCTATCTATAGTGTTTTCAATCTCAGGGCCAGTGGAAATCAGCTCGATGCCGCTGAAAATTTCTTTCATTCTCATTCTGTCCACATATTGTTCGATATTCTCCAGAAACAGTTTCGCTTCATCTGTCAGCTTTTCATATTCTGTCACGCCTTCATTGCCAGCAAACAGCCTGTCAACGCATGTCATTGCCGTCTGAGTGGCCGAGTTCGCCTGGACAGCTTCAGCCGCAAGCCTTTTATCGAAAGGGCCCAGCCTTCTCGGCCTGCCGCTCACAGTCCCTCTCTCGCTGAGCCCCATCTTCTTTAGCCTCTCTTCCTTCCATTCCTTCCCCATGGGCCCGGGCCCGACCCTCGATGTGTACGCCTTGAAGACGACAGTCACTTCACCAACATCCAGAGGCCCTATACCCACATCAGCGGCGAACTGGCTGGCTGTAGTGTCCTGCGAAGTCACATGTGGATATCTTTTGTTGAAAAGAGAAAGGCCATAGCCATGCACGCCCTCCACAAGCACGCTCTTTCCGCCCCTGATGGCGCCAAGGACAGTTTTCTGCACGTCTGCAAGGAAAGGCCTCAGCTCATGCACATCCTGCGCAAGCTTCGCCCTCCTCAGCACCCTGTCAGCCCTTGCATAGCCTGTTCCTGCTCCCACAGACCCTATCCTTTCCACAAGCTCCTTTTCCGCCTCAATATGGCGCTGCTCGATAACAGTGCATCTGTAATCGATTTGCAGCCTCCTGCCAACATCATATTCCTCCATTTCCTTCAGGAGAATTTTAGGATTGATGAGAGTCCCCCTTGAAACCAGCAGCCTTGATCTTCTGTTAACAACTCCGCATGGCACCTGCCTCACGCTTTTGCCTGGGAAGATTGTATGGCCCGCCTGTGGCCCTCCGCCGGCCCTCACAACATAATCGAAATCATCTGCCATGGAAAGATAGGCGCATATCTTTCCTTTCCCCTCATCCCCATAGAAGCCGCCGACAACTATGTGCAGCATACGCATGTTTTTGGAGCGAAGATTTTTATTGCTGCTGCAAGTACCTTCGGCCTTCCCATTCTTCAAAAAATTCCTCCAGAAAATTCTCCATGAACCTGTGCCTCTCTTCTGCAATCTCCTTTCCTGTTTCCGTGTTCATCAGATCTTTCAGCAGCAACAGCTTCTCATAGAAATGGTTTATTGTTGTTGATTCTGCATTTTTATATTCCTCAAAGGTTTTGTGTTTTCCAGGCAATATATTAGGATTGTATATCTCTTTTCCCTTAAATCCACCATATGCAAAAGCCCTTGCTATCCCTATCGCACCAATCGCATCCAGCCTGTCAGCGTCCTGGACAATCATCCCTTCCTTTGTCCTCATTCTTGCCTTTACTCCAGCCCCCCTGAATGAGACGTTCCCTATGATTTCGCATACATGGGAAGTGACATGCTCTTCGACACATAATTTTTCCAATAATTTTCTTACATCTTTTTCTACTATGGAAACATCACCATCATTAAATTTCCAGTCGGCAATATCATGCAAAAGAGCAGCAAGCTGCACGACAAAGAGATCCGCTCCCTCCTTTTTGGCGATACGGACAGCGGTTTTCCACACTCTCCAGGCATGCCACCAGTCGTGGCCTGATGCCTCGTCTTCCATTCTTTTTCTCGCGTATTCGGCTGTCCGTCTCACGATAAGTTCCTGGTTCATATTTCCGATATTTCCCCCCTCTCTTTAAACTTATGTAACACAAAAATCGGCAGGGGGTACACAGAGGCCTTAGGATTATAATCCTTCTTGCTCAATATTATGGTGTCCTTTCTTGGACTTACCCTTTCTGACCATTTGACTTCCATCTTTTTCCCGTCAGCCCAGAAGTCCGTCTCCCCGTCAGAAGCTATTATGAACACATCTCTGCTCACTGCTTTTAAGGAATTGAAAGCGATCATTTCGGCCATTTTGGTTTCCCCCGCAACAGTTTTGCCCAGAATTTTTTTCTCGAACGTCCTGGCAATGAATGGATCAGTAAAATATATCTTCTTTTCTTTCCTGAACACAGGAAGCTTTTTCTGTAGGTCCAACTGGTAGCAAAAGTCGGCATACATCAGATTTTTCATCTCCTCCACATACTCTCTAACTATTCTGTGCGAAACACCTATATAATTTCCTATCGAATGAAATGCAACCCTTGTCGTCAGAGTTTCCAGAATCCTTGAAATCAGTGCCTTTGATATCTCTTCGCTCCTCCCCAGTTTAAGCATATCGCCCCTGAACCATGAATAGATTTCATCATAATTTTCCTGCTTAATTGAACCGTCTTCCATCAGCTGCAAAGCAGGCTTGGGAAAGCCCCCGCATTCCATGTATTTCAGAAAGAGGTTAAATATTTCAGGGAAATGAGGCATAAGGTCTTCCATGTCTTTGAACCTTTCTAGCGTTTCCTTGAGACTGATGCTGCCGAAAATTCCTGAAAATCTCAGGAAATCCAGAGGCATGAACGGCAAAAAAGTTATCTTCCTGCCGGGAAAGGTCTCTTTTCTCAAGAAGGCAGTTGAAGAGCCTGTAATATAAAGCACTCTGTTTTTCAAAATGCCCTGGTCAATGGCGAACTTTACGGCCCTCTCCCATCCTTCGACAAAGGTTATCTCGTCCAAAAAGACATATTTCGAGTTGATAAGCCTCAGCAGCTCTATTATATCAGAATGTTCATTGAGAATTTCGCATGATACATATAGCACCTCATCAGGATTAATTTTTTTGTTAATAAGGAGATCGTATATAAGCAGCTTGAAATAAGTCGTTTTCCCAACCCTTCTCGGGCCTATCAAAATCAGGTTCCTCTTTTCATGGAACGAATACAGGATTTTGTGTTTTCTGGAAAAAACCTCCCTCACATGATCATCATTTTTTATCTCTTCCCTGTTTCGCCTCCACGGGTTCTTCTCCAGTATTATCGATATGTCCATATTGATACTAACAGTATCAAGTGTATTTAAGCATATTGATACTAACAGTATCAATGGGTCGAATGAGAAAGCAGCTCCTCTATTCATCCCCTTTACTAATCAATATATTCAGCCCTCACGCCTTCAAAATCAATATCAGTCTCAACCACATATATCCCGCTCCTTTCCCAATTTTCTATTATATCGATTTCAGCATCCTCATCAAAACAGAAGGCTATCCCGCAATCGCCTCCTCCTGCCCCCGAGAGCTTGCCTGCCTGGCCATGGGCTTCTGCCATTTCAGCCAGTTGTTTCAGGCCTTCTGTCTCTATGTTCAGCCTGCTTTTTTCCCCTAGCTCCTTCAATAGCTGCCTGTTCTTTTTTATCAGCTCCAGAATCTTTTTCTTGTCCTTATTTTTCCAGGAAGAAACAATCTCCCTTACAGTATCCGCTATATTGCCATATATTCTATCATATTCCTCTCTGTCAGAATTCCTGAAGGAATCCATCTGCCTTATCATCTCGGCAGTGTCGGCAGATTCCTTTGTCCAGCCTATCAGCAGATGCATGCCTTCTATTCTTGCAAGCGGCTCAATTGAAAAGGAAGGCCATATGCTATTGACAATCGGCCTCATTCCTTCATTCAGCCTGATCCTTTCCAGCAACCAGTCAGGATCAAACCTCTGGTAAACAAATATCCCGCCATATGTGCTGGCTGCCACATCAAAGCCTGAGCCGACTTTTCCTTGCGCAAGATAATGCGCTATCGCTGACAATTTGCATATAACATCTTTGGCCTCTTTTGATCTTATTTCCATTCCATTGAACCTTAATACAGCGGCCATACAGGCTACAACAGCGGCCGCACTCGACCCGAAACCTATCTTTTTCCTCACCCCGTCAATCTCAGCTTCCATGTCCTTTCCATAGCTTTTTATTCTAAACGGCCTCCATGGGCCAAGGTATTGCAAAGCGGCCTCTATGGCGGCCTTTATGAAGGCCAGCTTCTTTTTCTGCTCATCCGGAACCTCTGATTTGTATATGATGCTTTTCCCGTCAAATGCGGCCTCTATCCCTTCTATTCCGAAGTCAGGCAGATCAATAAGTATATTCCCCTGCCTCTCCTCAACCTCAGCAAACACTCTCCTGTCAACAGCGGCCACTATCCCCGGATTTCCCGTTTCAAGGACTGCCCATTCCCCTGCAAGGAAAAGCTTTCCGGGGGCTGAAATCTTAATCATTTGCACCTCATTCATCTTGAATCGGATTCATATAAAAGCAACCGGCTGCCCTTCGGAACCTCCAGAAATGCCACGCATAAGTTCAGCATAAAATCATTCATCCTCTCCAATATAAACTCTGAAGGCCTTCCTGAATCCTGCCGAAAACATTTCAGGCTCGGCCGCCATTTTCTCCTTTATGTAACCCATACTAAAGAACCTTGCCTCATCGATTTCCTCCTTATTTATTGAAAATGGGCCGTCATGCTTCCCTTTGAACAAGACATCTATTTCACTTTCCTTTTCCAGGAAACATCTGTATTTGGTTACAGGCTTCAATTCAGCCTTGATCCCCAGCTCCTCAAAAAGTTCCCTTTCTGCCGCCTCTTCATATGCTTCTCCGGAATCCAGATGGCCGCTTGAAGAGCTCGCCCAGAGGCCTGGGTATAAGTCCTTCTTCATGCTCCTTTTCTGGAGCAGGAGCTGGCCTTTCGAATTGAAGATGAAGATGTCAACACCTCTGTGAATAAGATTCTTGTTTGTGTGGCACTCCTGGCGTGTGGCTTGGCCTATCACACTGTCGTTTGAGTCGACTATGTCGAAAAGTTCTGGCATAAATCAATATGTAAGCACGCGATATAAGATTCAGTCTGCCTACAGTCGATATATTTACAATATAAAGTATTTAAATATATGATAATATAAATACACTATGGGAACTATAACAGTCTCAATCAGCGATTCAGCTGAAAAGAAGCTGAGGAATGTGGCTGAAGCGCTTTATGGCAGGAGGAAAGGCTATCTTGGCCATGCCATAACAGATGCCATTGAAGAATGGGTGAGCAAGAAGGATAAGGCAGAGACAATATTTAAGGCTCTGCAGCTGATTGAGGAAGGAAGGAATATGGGAAAGATGACATTCAAGAAGAGGGAAGACCTTTATGAGCGATAGTTGTTTTATCGACAGCAACATACTTATTTATACTGTTGACTCTTCAGAAAGGAAGAAGCATAACATTTCCAAGCAACTAGTAAAGGCCATATTCAATGGGGAAAAGAAAGCAGTTGTTTCAAACCAGATCCTTGCAGAATTCTTCTTCATCGCCACCCATAAAATAGAAAGGCCCATTTCTCCGGAAGAGGCAGAAACTGTTGTCAATGCCATCATATTCTCTGAAAGCTGGATCAAGGTGAATTATGGATTAGGCACAATAAGGAGGGCCATGGGCCTTGTCAAAGAGCATAAGGCGAGCTTCTGGGACGCCTTGATAGGCGCCACAATGCACGAAGCCGGGGTGTTCAAAATCTACACTGAGAATGTGAAGGATTTCCAGATGCCGGGGATAGAGGCGGAAAGCCCATTCGTACGTGTTTAGCTCATAGAAATAAGTAACTAGCGAGTACATCAAGATAAAGTCAATTCACTATGCAAAAAGCGACAAAATTAAAAAACGATAGCATTAGGCTCTGAGGTTATTCTAGGTATTTTTATCCAAGACGCACAGACATGAAGAAAATCAATAGACTGAGGACTTATAGAAGGTAGCTAAACACATACGGCTGCTTAAAACAGATCCCTTTTGACAAATTCCGCCCCCCTTCCCGGCCCAGAAACAATAACATCCTCCACTCCCTCTATCCTGGCGGCCATCTCAGCAATCTCCTTCGAGTCCTTTTCCAAGCATATTATTTTTACCTGCGGGCCGGCATCGCATGTGAAGTAGCATTTCATGCCATTGTCTCTCAATTCAAGAACTGAATGTATAACGGACATGCTGGCCGGATTCCAGTAAATTATGGGAGGCTTTGTAGAAATCATTGTTGCATACATCTTCAGGCAGTTGTGTTCGGCTGTTGAGCCAACCGCTTCCAAATCCTTTTTCAATATGCCTTTTTTCAATGCATCAATATCACTTTCCACAGACTCGATCCATGATTTATAGAACGGGCTTGTGGCCACTGACTGGGCCATCCCGGCACGGCTTTTGATCTTCTTCTCCTTTTTGCTTGCAATGCAGACGACCATCCTGAAATCCTTCCAGTAATTTTCATCAGCTATCTGGACAGCATGGCTGTCAGAGCCATCGCTTTTGACGCCTTTCTGCCATTCGACAAAGCCGCCATATACGCTTCTGCTGGCTGATCCTGAACCCCTTCTGGCGAGGATTGACAATTCCTTTTTGCCCAATTCCAAACCTGCGGCCTTTGAGCCGGCAAGGGCGAGAGCTGCCAAACCAGAGGCCGAGCTTGCAAGGCCTGCAGCAGTTGGAAAAGTATTGTTGCTGACAACTTTCGCAAATTCCTTTATTTTGGCCATTTCTTTTATTACATCAAGCTGTATAGTGACTTCCTGCTTTGCGTCACCCTCAGGCAGTTCTGCGCCATCCAGAATTACAATATGGCTTCTGTATTTGCCATCAAACTCGCATGTGGTATGGCTGAACAAACCGTCAAGAGTCATGCTTATGCTGCTGTTGTGCGGCAGCATTAGTTTAGCGTCTCTTTTGCCCCAGTACTTGGCCAGGGCTATATTGGAGTTTGCCACTGCGGAGGCTTTCATATCCGTTGAATTTGGAAAAGGAATTTAAAAATACGATTATCTTGCAGTCAAGTGCCTTGTGTCATTAATCTTCACAACCCTCAGCTTTTTTTCGTCATACTCCAGCACAGTGATGGAGCAGTTGTCGATGTCAAACTCATTCAGATAGCTTGCCGGCTTCCTCTTGACGGCAAGAACAAGGTTCTTTATGAAGCCGCCATGGCTGACTACAAGCACAGTCTTTCCCATATTCTCTTTTGCTATTTTCATGTGAGCCTTATAGGACCTTATTTTCACTTCCCTGACCGTCTCCACATCTTTGACGCCCGGCAGCTCCCTTATCCTTTTCCATGTCTCAAAAAGCTTTTTGCGCTTCCTTATGTTTTCATCGAACGTCTTTCCCTCCAGACTTGCGGGAAAGTGCCTCTCCCTGAGAGAATCCATGATCCTGATTTCCATTCCATCCGGTTTCAGCATATTTGCGGTCTCAATTGCCCTTTCCAGCGGGCTTGAATAGACAGCATCTATCCTGATCTTCTCCCTTATCAATCTCTCTTTCACCAGCCTTGTCTGCCTTCTGCCCTCTTCCGTGAGCCTGCTGAAGTCGCTGTCGCCCTGAATCAGGTTCTTGGTATTCCAGTCCGTCTGGCCGTGCCTGACGAGCAGGATTTTTGTTTTCATGAAATATATTGGTGCTGGCACCTATACAAATGCGTGCAAACATATGCACGGCAAAAGGCCATTCCTGCAGAAATAAATTCGCCAAGGCTATTTCTCAACCCTCACGCCCTCAACGCCAAGCTCAGTTTCTATCGGGCTGTATCCTGATTCCTTTATCAGGTGAGCCAGCTTTTCCCTGTCTTCATGGTAGCAGAGCACAGTCCCTCCCCCTCCGGCCCCGCACAGCTTCGCTGCGCCGCCTATTGATACCACCTTCTCTGCCAGCCCATCAATCTGCTTTGTGCTCACGCCAAGCTCTGCAAGATTTCTCTGGGCCAGATTCATCAAGTGTTTCGCCTTGCTGAAATCCTTTCTCTTAAGAGCTGCAAGCATCTCATAGGTCGCTTTTCCCAAAATCTCTATCCTCGCATTCCTGTAACTCTCCTCAAGCCTCATCACATGCTGGACAAGCTCACCTGTAGTTTTTTCAGGCTTTCCGGTATGGACAAGCAGGAAGCCGTCCAAAGCATATGGTATTTCATTCTCAAGAGGCTGGATTATATTTGGCCCATTCGCATTTTTCTGGAACCATATCAGCCTGCCATAGCAGCATGTGGAATTGTCCCCGCCAGAAGGCATTCCATGGTTCAATTTCTCTATTTCATAAGCGATTTCATTGACCCTCTGCTTCACCAGCTTTTTCCCGTAAGCTTCTGATATCGCCTTTACCATCGCGACAGCCATTGCCGACGAGCTCCCCAGGCCAGAGCCGAGCGGTATTTCGGAATTTATTCCGACTTTTATACCTTTCCTTATCCTGAGGGCTGACAGGGCCTCCATGCAGGCGCAGATTATTGGTTTATAATAATCCTGCTTCATGAGGGCAAACAGCCTCGAGAAGTCCTTCTTTTCCTTCCCTTCGATCCATTCTTTTTTGGCCCTCAGGTAAAGGAGCTTTGAATCTTCTATTGTGAATTTTTTGTTCAGATTGAGGGAAGAAGAAATAATTTCTATATTTTCGCTTTTTTCCGCCGTGACAAAGCATCTCTTCCCTATGGATGCTATGATAGCAGGTTTTCCATAGACAACGGCATGTTCCCCTATAAGATGCACCTTTCCAGGAGCTGAGGCTGAAGGCATTGTATTTTTTGTTTCCATAATTTAAAAGCAGCTATCAGTTGCTTTTCATCAGCCTTTCAACCTGCCTTTTCACATTGCCTCTCCTTATGATAGGAATACCCAGTTTTACGGCCTTTTCAATCTGTTCTTTCCCCCCGTACCCCCATTCGACAAGGGCGGCCTTCACACCTATTTCCTTGGCCATGATGGCATTCTCCACCAGATCCTCTATGAAGAGGATTTCCGATGCCCTGATTTTCATCCTTTCCGCTATCCTCCTCAGATGGTCGGCCTTGCCGCCATCTTCCTCCCTCCCCAAAATCCGCTCCTTTTCCATCCCGATGCCGAAATGCCGGAGAAGCTTCAAGGCCGAATCAGAATCCCTTGCGGTAACTATCAGCACAGGGCACCTCCTTTCCAGCTCCGTGATCGTTTCCTTTACTCCTTCATACAATGCATGCATCTCCAGCCACTTAGCGAAATCACTCCCCATCCTTTCCTTTCTGATCAAATAGAACTCCAGGACAAATTCCCTGCTGTTTTTGTATTTTCTTTTCAGCCCTGCAAACCCGGCCGGTGCCATCTTGCTGAAATCAATGTTCTCTTCCTGCACGGCCTTCAAAACAGGCCAATAGTCCTCAGCAACCAGGATGAACTTCCTCGCCTCCCTGAAGGCAGCCCATGATTTTTCGTTCCGCTCTATTTTCCCGCCCATCCCCCTGAAGGCATCCAGGGCCGTGACATAATGCTCACGCTCGCTGTCCACAATCACTCCGTCAAGGTCAAAAACCACGGCCTTTATCATATAATCCCTTTTTCTATCATATGGTTCAGTATCTTCTTTGTGTAGTGCGTCACGTCAAGCTTCTCCATCCCTTTGAGGGAAAACCAGCCCAATTCAGCGGCATCAGACCCTGCCCTGACATTCCCTTCCGGCTTCCCGTGGAAGGCATGGCACCTATGCCGATGCAGAATTCCGGCATCATGGACAAAAACAAAAAAAGGCCTCTTCTCTATTTTGAAGTCCCCCACCTCTTCTTTAGCTTCCCTCCGCATGCACCTGTAAGGCGTCTCGCCCTTGTCAACATGACCCCCGGGAAAGGCCCAGAAGCCTTTTTCAGGGCTGTGGCCCCTCTTTATAAGGAGGAATTTTCCACCTTTCATGGCGACAAGAGCTGTCGTATCATGCCGGACTATTTCCATATAGAGAGAAGTTATTGCATATCAGCTTAATAAATTACAGAACAAATACCTACACTATTGCCCCAGTAGCTCAGCCGGTGGAGCGTCACCTTGGTATAAACCCTTTTCTTTTTAAGAAAAAGAAAAGCGAATGGGAGACAGAAGCATATCAGCGGATATGCTTCATAACCAAACGTGGAAAAGAAAAATAAATGCAAAGGAAGAAGAAAATGATGTAAAACAAAAAGGTGAAGGCCGCGAGTTCAAATCTCCACCCTTTCTTTTGTAAAAGAAAGGGTAGGTTATCCAAAGAAAACAGTTACAGAGAGTGAATATAAAATATCCGAGTGAACGTCTCGCCTGGGGCTTTGTTTTTCTCACTAGCAGCCTGAGAATCCATGCGCCAATTTAAGCGGGCAAAAGAAATCTTATTGACCGAAGGGCATATATGATATCCCTCCCCGCAGGCATCCCAGGCAGGACAGGCCATGCCATAATCATCCTTTCCCTCATACTTCTCGCTGTCCTCTATTCCCTCACATCAGAGATTGTCAACATGGGCAAAGAGCTCCACAAGAACTGCCCGCTTCCTCCGGGCATGTGCATTTTCACAAGGAGCATACCGGTAGAATCAGCACTCGGCCTGATTGCCGTCCTATCCCTTCTTTTTCTCGGCCTGAATATCATAATCCAGGCAAGAAGGACAAAGTCTGTCAGCTTGCAGAGCAGCCGGAAGCTGACCAAGGCGGCAGAGAGCCTTGCAGGCGACGAGAAGCTGGTTTTCGAGGCAATAGCTGCAGATGATGGCTTTGCCTTCCAGAATGAGCTTGCCACTAAACTCGGGATGTCTAAAGTAAGGATCACAAGAGCCCTTGACAAGCTGGAGGGCAGAGGGCTGATTGAAAGGAAGAGGAGAGGCATTACGAACGCTGTTATTCTCAAGCACGAATAGGATGGCATGGAAACTTTTTTAAATAAGGGAGGAGAGAAGGCAGGAATCGAAATAGCAGACAAAAGGCTATTCCTCAGGTATGCAATACCCTGCACGTCCACACTTGTGAAGAGAGGAACCGTTAAGAAGGAGCTTGTCAATGAGCTTCTTGATTATGCTTTGAGAAAGAGGGAAATGCAGACAGATATAAGAGAGACCTTTCCTGTGGCTTACCTCGCCTGCAGGAAAATAGCTCAAAACAGAGGAAAAGGGGAGATAGGGCCAGAGGAGATAAGGGAGTATTTCTGGAACCTGCATGACGATGTCATCGAAAGGAGATTTGAGGAGAAGAGGGACTTCGACAAGGATGACTGCAGGATATGGGCCGGAAAGGTGCTGAGGCTGTTGGAAGACAACAGAGCAGAGGTGCTGACCCAGAGGAGAGAGAGAATTTTCAGAAATGCATTCGAGCCTCACCTAAAGAAGGATGATTATGTTGTCACCCATTACGATTTCATCACAGAGAAGGTTTCAAGGGAAAATGCAAAAGCGATCTGGGAAGACAAAAACAGGCGGCTTGGGATAGGGACAACATTCCCATAAATTTATATCCCTGAACCAATAAGTATGCGGTGGAAGCTTGGAAAAAGAGCAGAAAGGCACAATTCTCGCATTTATTGCCGCCATAATCAGCGGTTTCGCCATATTCGCCAACAAGATATTCATAGTCGACCTAGAGCCGGTTGTTTTTACAGCAGTAAGGGCAATGCTGATAGGCCTTCTCTTTTTTCTCCTGTCCTTATGGTCCTTCAATTTTGATCTTTCCGGATTCAGGAAAGCCAGATGGAATTATCTGCTTGCAATAGGCATAATCGGGGGAGGCCTGGCATTCTATTTATTCTTCAGCGGCCTCAAGCTTACGACTGCGGGAAGAGCAGCCTTTTTGCACAAGACCCTGCCGCTCTTCACAACCATTATTGCTTATGTCTTCCTGAAGGAAGCGATAACCAAAAAGCAGCTTATTGCCCTGATTCTCATGCTTGCAGGGGCGCTTGCCATATCGTCCACAGCCATCTCCCCTGACGCATTCTGGACAAATCCGGCTTTTGGCGATCTGCTTGTGATTGCAGCCACAATACTGTGGGGCGTGGAGAATGTGATTGCCAAGAAAGCTCTTCTTCAGAAAGAATCCCATTTTGTGGTGATGTTCGGAAGGATGTTCTTCGGCGCTGTCTTCCTTTTCGGAGCAATGCTCCTTTTAGGCAAATTTGAGCTTCTGCTTATGCTAAAGCAGTCACAAATACTAAACCTCATTGCATCAGCAGCAATACTTGCTGGCTATGTCCTGACCTACTACTGGAGCCTGAAACTCATCAATGTCTCAAAGGCTTCCACAATCCTCCTGTTTGCGCCGCTCATCACGCTTCTCCTGAGCATGGCCTTCATGGGCGAGCAGCCGCCATTGCTCCAGCTCGCAGGCTCTGCCCTGATCCTTGCAGGCGCTTTCGCGATTGCCAAAGTGAAGAGCGGGATTGAGCAGCCAAAGGCTGTCTGACACGGATTCACACTGAATCGTCTAAAAATAAGGAGGTGACAAAATGGATCTGAAGAAAGGAGTGATCACAGGCGTTGTTGCAGGAATAGTCATGATAGCGCTGGGCTTCGTCTTCATGGCAGCCACAGGGACAAGCGACTGGTACCAGAAGACATTCCCGATGATGGTTTCCCAGCAGGCGATGCCATTCTTCATACTGTCCATCTTCCTGGCGGGCCTGTTCATGGGTCTGGTGTATTCGGTAGTAAACCCCTCGATATCAGGTGCCGGCTGGAAGAAGGGAGCGTATTACGGCCTTTTTGTGTGGCTTCTTGCAGGGACGATGTGGCCAGTCATGATGATCGGCTTCGCAGGGATCAACATCTGGCTGGTTGAACTGATAGCAGGCCTGATAGAGTACGCGATAACAGGAGCAGTGATTGCCATTGTCTACAGCAAGCTGAAGTAGCCGACAGAGAATCTTTACTGGAAGATCAAATGCAAAAAGATACTTGCAGTTTTGTATTCACTGCGCCATAAAGAGACTGCTTCCTACTGAAAATGATGGTCCAAACAATTACAAAACTTCCGGCAGCAGTCGTCAGTCCTTGGCCTTCCTGTGTATCCAATAGCTCTCGATGCTGTCAGCGTTTACCCAGTGGGTCTCAGTCCCTCCATCTATCCTGATTGTCTTTGCCCTGTCAATGAATTCGATGTTGTGCCTGTGCAGCTCATATACCTGGTTCGCCGCAGTCCTCACCATAACTTCCCCGAATTCCTCCACGGCCTTCTTCAGGCTCTCGTAATCTATCATAATCAGGGATAATAAGCAGGGTTAATAAAGACAGCGGCCAGAATCAGATATGAGACATGTCATCTATGTCTTCGGCAACCCCCTGCTGAAAGAGGACAGCCTGCCACTTAAATTGCTGCCTCGCCTGAGAAAAGAGTTTCCTGATATTGATTTTGTTGAACTGGACCCTTCTGACAATATACATGAGCTCGGAAAAGAGCTGATCATACTTGATACTGTGCAGGGAATAAGGAAAGTGGAAATTATAGAGAATACCGATTCCATAGAGACTGGTAAAGCTTATTCCCTGCATGACTTTGATCTCGGCCAGAACCTGAAATTAATGAAAAAATTAGAGCTGATAGAGAGGATAAGGATAATCGGGATACCTATGGGGATGAATAAAAATGAAGCCATAGAGCAAGTAAGAATCATACTGCAAAATCTTTTTTCAAAATAATCCTATCAAAATTCCAGCTTATTCACCCACTCGGGTATTTTCCCATCCTCAACCCTGTCATACTGCGGCCAGTATGGCTTGATATCGATCACCGGCGTACCGTCCAGAATGTCAAGGCCTTTCACCTTTATCCTGTTGCCCTTATGCCCCATCAATCTGACTGTTGTGATTCCTATCGGGTTCGGCCTCTGGGGGCACCTGCACGCAAAGATCCCTACAACCGGCACATGGGGGTTGCCCTGCGGCTGATGCTTTATCACATGGCCCTTTACTTTATCCATCCAGTATATTATTATCACATGGGAATAGTCATCAATCCCGTCCAGGGCCCCAGTGAATTTCTCGTCCACAACAATTTCCGAAACCTCATCTGCGAAGCCGCCAAATCTCGGTTCTTTGATGTTGTTTTTGACGAAGCCTATTGGCCTTAAAGTTATGTCTGCCATGATAATTAGAAGTAAATAAAATCAGACAATTTAAAGGCAGTTGCAGGAGTTCTCAGCCTATTTGT
The DNA here is from genome assembly GCA_016185435.1 of Candidatus Aenigmatarchaeota archaeon. Classification (GTDB taxonomy): domain Archaea; phylum Aenigmatarchaeota; class Aenigmatarchaeia; order QMZP01; family QMZP01; genus JACPNN01. The sequence goes on from JACPNN010000005.1 coordinate 51,011, forward strand.
CCTTCATTGCCTTTGCCATCAGGGTGCATGGATTGTAACTTTATAGTCGGCTATCTGCACGGCATAAAAGTATTGGCAGAATCGGAAAACTCCATAATGCACACCTTCGTTGACTGAATATTTATCATGGTTTTCCTTCTGCGTGTCTCCTACCTCAAGAATTCCAATGATCCAGCTTTTTGTGCTGAAATTTTCCGTGTGTTTCAACTCCTATGCAAGCACCCGATGTTTTGTATAAAAAATTCTTGGTCCTAAAACAGCCCCCAACTGAAATATGCCATCCCAGCCATAATAAGTGCTCCAGCAATCGAAATCAATATCCCGGCCTTTATCATTTCCTTCACATGGATATATCCTGTGGAATAGGCCAAAGCAGAAGGCGGCGTGCCCATGGGGAAGATGAAGTCAAGGCTTACCCCTATGGCCGCTGCAACCACGAGGTTTGTCATGTCAACGCCGAGCATGCCTGACAGGGCTGTTACTATGGGTATCAGGACTGCTGATGCTGCAGTATTGCTGATGAAGCTTGTCAGGGCTATGCCGACAACTCCCATGGCCAGCAGCACAAAGAAATAATGCTGGCCTGCCAGCGAGGAGCCGAGGGAAGAGGAGACAATGTCGTCCAGCCCTGATTTGTCTATGGCCATTCCCAGGGCAATCCCCCCTCCAATAAGTATCAGGGAGTCCCACCCCACCTTGTGGAAATCATGTGTATCGATGAGCCTGAACAGGTAAAGCAGGATTATGGGAACCAATGCTATAATGCTGTTATGTATCCCATGAACACTTTCTGTAACCCAGAGAAAGACTGTCAGGACAAATATTGCGGCTACCTTCTTCTGCTCCAGAGTGAACGGGTGGGGATGCTTTTTTGTGGCCAGCTTCCTGATTTCAGGCCTGAAAACATGATGGAGTACGAGCCAGCATGCAATGACCATCAGGACCATGAACGGAAAGCCTCTCACGCCCCATTCGACAAAGCCGAATGTTATCCCTTTTTCGGCCAGGAATTTCTGGGTGATGACATTCGGCGTGCTGCCTATCAGCGTGCCTATCCCGCCTATGGTCGCCCCATAGCCGACAGCAAGCACCATTGATTTGGCAAAGTTGGAATGCATCTTCTTTATCCTGTTTTTCCTCAGAAGAATTACGGCTATGGGCATCATGATTGCCGCAGCAGCGGAATTGCTCATCCACATTGAAAGGAAGGCAGTGACAGCCACTGTTCCCAGCAGAACGGACTTGGCCGAGCTTCCAAACCTGCCCAGCACCTTGTAACCCAGATACTCATCAAGCTTATGCCTGCTCATTGCCACTGCTATGGCGAACCCTCCCAGGACAAGGACAACCACCCTGTCAAAGAACTGGGAAAAAACAGCATCTGCCTGGAATCCCCCGGCAATCACAAGAAGAAAGGCCACAAGCAGAGCAGTAGCCTCAAGGGGCATGGCCTCTGATATCCACAAAGTCATGGCAAGAAGCGTTATCGCAAGAGTAGCTCTAGCCTGCGGCTGGAGATCAATCGGGAGCACATAAACAAGCGAGAACAGCATAAGTGCAAGAAATATTTTTCCGTAGAACCATTTTCTGTTCACTTCTATCACTCTTCTTTATAATCTATATATACGCTCCTTCCCTTTACAAACTTCACAGCGGCCAGAGCTGCATTGCATCCCTCCCCTGCAGATTTCAGGGCCTGGGGATTTCCTCCCGTGCAATCACCGGCTGCAAAGATACCATCAACATTCGTCTTGCCGTCCCTGTCCACAACCACATTGCCTGCTGTGTCCATCCCTATACCGAGCCTGTTTGAAAAAGCAGAGGCTGAGGCCACACCTACAGCGATGAAAACGCCGTCAAGCTGGGCTTTTGAACCGTCTGCCATCAGAAGATTCCTGAAGAACCTGTCGCCTTCGAAAGCTGAAATTTTTCCTTCAGTGAAACCGATATTGTTTTCCTTCAGTTTTTTCAAAAGATTTTCTGATATCTCAACTGTTTCATCATTCGAAAATATCGTAATATTTTTTGTATAGGACAGAAGCTCCAGAGCTTCTTCAGCCGCATAGTTCCCGTTACCAATGACAGCAACTTTTTTGCTTTTATAGAAATAGCCGTCGCAGATGACGCAGTAATGGACACCCTTCCCTACGAATGTCTCCTCATTCTGCAGGCCTATCCTCTTGTACGATTTCCCGCAGGCTATGACGATGGCCTTTGCTTCATACTCGTTTTCGTCAGAGGTTTTGACCCTGAAGCCTTTCTCCTGCCTATCTACGCTTACCACCTCCTTTTCAAGAACCGCGGCCTTATATCGCTCCGCCTGTCTTCTGGAAGCCTGCTGGAACTCTTCCCCCCCTATGCCCTCAGGGAAGCCGAGGTAGTTGAACACTCTCTTGGCCTTGGCCATATTGCTTTTGCTCGGGAATCCTAGAACAAGGGTTTTCATATTTGCCCTGGCAGCATACATGCCTGCCGCCAAGCCCGCAGGTCCGGCGCCTATGATGAGCACATCAAATCCCTCAGCCATCTTCCCACCTCACCTTCAGGAAATGGCTGGCGCAGGACATGCACGGGTCATAGGCCCTTATCAGCTTCTCTATCTCGTGCTCTATATCATGCCTTTCCATATCCCTGGACAGAAGCTCCGGAACAAAAGCTTTTATGTCCTTCTCCATCTGTATCTGGTTCTGGGCTGTCGGTATCACAAGGTTTCCATACCTTATCCTTCCATCTTCCATGAAGGAAAGGAGATAGTAAAGAGTGCCCCTTGGGGCCTCTATCACTCCAACGCCTTCGCTTGCCTTCGGCTTTATGACAGGCCTCGGCTCCTGTTTAAAGTCCCACGTCTCCATGATCTCAATCGCATTGTCTATCGAATGGAGCATTTCCACCGCCTGTGCGAGATTGTTGGAGTATATGTTGTCGGAAGGGAATTTGGCAACGGCTTCAGGCACATCATGCAATGTGTCAGGATGCATGTTATGCCTGTTGAGGTTCATCCTGGCCAGAGCCCCTACAGTGTATTCTTTACCCTCGAACCTGAATCCTGTTGCCTGCGAATAGGGTATCACAACCCTGTTCAGGTGGTCCCAGTAATGCCTTTCAGGTATGCAGGTTCCCTCTGAACTCATTATCTCCCCCCTCATGAAATTGTAATTCTCATTGGCTATCCCTACATAGTTGCTTTTTCTTGTGAAATTGAAGTCGGATTCAAGCAGAATATCTATTAATTCAGTGGCAAATGCCCTTACAGAATAAAGCTCTTCAATGGATTTTTTTATGCCATTTTTCTCAGGCAATTTCAGAAACCCCCCAACCCCGGAAAAAATGGGGTGTATGGCCCTTCCTCCAACAAGCTTACAGAGCCTATTTCCAGCCCCCTTCACGATGAATGCCTGCCTCACAAGATCCTCATCCTTGTCCGCAAGCTCCATGACAGACTGCACGCCAAAGATGTCCGGAAGGACAAAGATATACAGATGCAAGGCATGGTCCCTTATCATCAGCCCATACATGTTCAGATGCCTCAGGGCCCTGGTCTGGTCGCTGGGCTTGAAATCCAGGGCATTCTCAACAGCCTCTGTGCAGCATGACAGGTGAGCCACGCTGCATGTCCCGCATATCCTCGAGACAAGCTGGGGGACAGAATTGAACATCTTGCCCCTTATGGCCTGCGTATAGAACCTCTTGTTCTCCACTATCTTCAGCTTGGCATCCAATACTTCCCCTTTCCTGACCTTGATATACAGATCTGCATGGCCCTCTATCTTGCTCAGGTTTTCGATGTTGATATCAAAGCTGTGCTGGTGCATTCTATCCTCTTCTCCGAATATATTATTGCTTATCTTTTCAAAGTTTATGCAAAATCTTATTAATCATTTCAACCGCCCAGTGAACAGCCGCTCATCTGGCTCAGCTTTTCAAAGGTAAGAAGGCCCTCAGCCCTCTTTCCGTCCCTGAACTCCCATGTCGGGTAGCCTGTTATTCTTGCCTGTTTGCAGACTTCTGTTTGGGTCCTGTCGGCATTTGAGCATTCAATATAGTTCACTTTGCTCCAGCTCGTGCTGAACATCTTCTTCTGCTCTTCGCAATGCGGGCACCAGAAGGCCCCATACATCTTTGCCCCGCTGTCTGTCAGGCATTTTGCGAAGGAATCGTATTTGCCTTCTATATTTTTGTTCATGCTCAAAAATACAATGGCTGCAATTATTACCACCCCCGCTGTCAATCCAATCTGAATCTTTTTCTCAGTTTTCATTGCTTACCCCCTTTTTCATTGCTATCCCGGCCCACAATGCCAAACTCAATCAGATATTTATTCAGTATATTAAGAAAGCTTTCCTCAACTATGGGGCATCCGGGCACAGTCTCATCCACCCTGATTATCTCGTGCAAAGGAGATACCTTCTTTCTGTAGGGGAATTTCCTGAGAATGGGCATAATCTCCCTCGTGGTCTGCTCATCGAAGAAATTCCTGTGGTTTGAGGGGGAGCCGTCAATAGCGCAGCTGCCTATGGCCACAACCCTTTTGCTGTTCCTCCTGATCTTCCTCAGCATCTTTTCCTCCTTGAAGCCTGATATGGCCCCCTCCACAAAGGCCACATCAATATCCTTCACAACATTCTTCTGCTGTATAACCCTTGCATACTTGAACTCCACAAGGTCCCTCCACCTGAAAAAATATTCATTGAGAAGCTCTGTAAAAACAATGACGCAGCCCTCATCACCGGTAAATGAGAATACACCGACCTTCAGTTTCTTTTTCCCGTCGCCTTTGGCTTCCAGGACCATATTTATTATTGCCCATTCTCCTTATATCCGCCCTCCCCAAGTGAGATGGACGCCTCCTGCAAATTCCAATCCTCTGCAGGAAGCATCCATCACGGGTTAACATACAACGCAATATTATCAAGCCGCCCTTCTTGTCTCTTCCCTTGTTCTCCCGTCTCTTCTGTAGGTTTCGAATTCTCTTGCAGCCCTTTCATCTGTTGCCCTCAGCAGCCTTGCGGCTTTTTCCCTTATTGTCGCTGTGTTTGTCGTCCTTAGGTCCTCCTCTATGTCCCTCGCTACATCCCTCGCTGTTTCAGCGCTTGCGCCGGCCCTTCTCAGAGCTTTCTCGATCTTGCTCCTGTCGAAGTCCTCTGCTCTCCTGTCCCTTTTCCTGACCCTTATCGTGGTCAAAATTCTCACCTCCTTCCGTACTCTTGCCTGAAACGGATTATATACGCGCATTGAAACGTGTTTCAAGGGTGCTATAAAAACTGTTTCACCCAAAATCGGCCATAGGAGGCATTATGGTGCTGTGCATCGTATCTCTAATAATATTTGCAGTGCTGGGGATTTTCTCAGCCAGATACAGGCCTCTGGCCAAAGAAGCGTTCAACTGCACATTCAGGCTGGTGACCCTGAGGCCCTGCGAGAGCGGCCTGGACAGGAGGATAAAGATGGCCTTAGTCGTAAGAACCTCAAAAAAAGCCCCTTTTTTATCAGGCTTTGTCTATAAACATTTCAGCATTCTTTCCATGGTTTTCACGATAATATTTTTCGCAAGCCTTCTGATAGCCGCAAACGGCCTCTACAACTACTTCATACACGGGTCGTGCGACCCGAATGGAGGAGTGTGCGTGCTGAACGGGGGGAAGTAGATTTTCTATTACTGATTTTGGCCTATTGTTTGTGGCCTATCACTCTTTATCTCTGTACAACTTTTGGAGGTTTACCATTGCCGATGGCACAGAAAAAAGAACCACACCAACGAGCGCTATGAAATAAGCAAGCATCTTATTACTGATTTCAGCACTTTCATCTTGAGTTGGAAATACCATATTTCTACTCACATGCAAGCTTAATCTTTCTCCTTTGCTGTCAATGCCATCTATCTCGAAATAAATTCTTTTTGTGTTTTCTAATGCGATGAACCATATTTCATTTTGCCTGTGAAAAGTAGTTGGAATATCATCTTTATCCGTCAGTGTTATTGCTGCATCAAATTGCTGTAATTCAGGTTTTGTTACTTTACATATCACCCTATTACCTACTATATATTGCCCCCCAAACGAAATTTCGTTTTGTTGTGACTCGTCAAGGCAGTCAATTACTCCTACAATTTGGTTGTTATTTCTATCTCTCAAAACCGAGTCCAAATTAGGTGGACTTACAGTATAATTAATTGCGATTGTTCCCACATAAAGAAGTACAAAACTAATCACGATAGTTAACGTAAACCATTTGTTGAATTTTTCGCCCAATTCATGAGCGAACTTCCTGAATTCATAGTAAATATATCCAACAATAATGGCTGCCAGAAAATGCAAAGCTATTAAAGAAACAAAAGAGCTTCCAAACATCGCTAAAAGCGAATTATGCCACATGTTGAATGTGATGTTGAATCCATAAACAAAAACAATGGCAAGAGCAATAATAATAGCAAGCAACATCCATTTTCTCTGGATAAACCCAAGAATCTTATTTTTTTCCTTTTGAAACTTTTTAGACATATATAAAGTAAGGAAAGTTCAGAATATATATCTCCTATGTTGTGATTTTTTCTCCATTGTGTTCAAGGCAACAATATCCATGACATTTTTTCACACATTTCTTGATGCCTTTTATATCCGCTTATGAAATTATTATATATTATGGGCAAAATTAGGACAATCCTTGGCCTCATCCTTATCGCCGCAGGCCTTGTCTTCTTCTTCATCCCGGCACAGACTCTGAAGGCCTATAAAATGAACCTTGTTCCGGATGCCATGCAGTGGATGCTTGCCGGAGGCTTTATTGTCATAGGCCTGCTTGTGATGCTGGCGAGATGGAAAAAATGAGAATCTCCCCTGATATCAGAGTGGCTTAATGCTTTTTAATTGAAGAACTTCCAATCACTTTATGACCCCTTCAAAAGGCATACACGAAATCCCGGGAAATGATGAATCCGGATTCATAGATTATGGGAAGAGAAAACTGCATTACAGAGGCTTTGAATTTTCTATTGATGATGCTTCTTCCCTGGATTTTTCCGGAACAATCTTTGAAAGCCTCAACAGGCTTCATGCAGCTTCCAAAGCCTTCTTTTCAAGCCTGACAAACGTGCAGATATGCCACTCCCTGTATGTGAAAAAGAGGCTCGTCGACAGATTCTATTTGATTTTATCCCCTTTCAGGGAAGCAGACGACTTCAGGCAGCTAGTTGATGAGGGTATTGTATTAGCAAAAGGAGAAGAAGGACTTGACAGAATAGAGCTTTTCATGGAAAATGCAAAAAGACATGTACCCTTACAGGAAGGCAGCATAGTGACCGGCACAATAGCAGCATACAGCCAGTATGATATTCCTTTTTTGAATCTGCCAACTACTTATGGCAGATACAAAATATATGTCCATGGAACTCCCACTGAATTATGGAAAGGGGAGAGGATAGAGGCTGCAATCACAGACGCTGAGGACAGAAATGGTCATGCTGTTTTCAGAAAAAGACTAAATACTGACACATGGCCTTAAGATGCTGCCCATGTGAAAAAATCTTTCCGCGGCTTCCCAAGACAGCCAAGCTTTTAAGTTACCAAAAGGATAGCATCATATGACGGCTTTCCGCAAGAAGCTTGTTTCTGAAATAGGCAGGAAGCATATCAGCCAGCACCCTTTCTATCGGCTCTGGAAGGAAGGAAAGCTTTCCATAGAGCATCTCCAAACCTATGCCAAGCAGTATCACAAATTTGTCCGGAGCTTCCCGAGATTTGTCGCTTCTGTCTACTCAAGCTGCCACGATGCGGACACCAGAAGGAGGATCCTTGGCAATCTTATTGAAGAGGAGACCGGCAACTTTGAGAAGCCGCATGATGAACTGTGGCTGCAGTTTGCAGAAGCCCTTGCGGTTAAAAAGAAACATGTAATTTTATCAGAGGAATTCAAAGAGACAAACGAGGCAGTAAAAGCATTCGAGTCCCTTTCAAAAAAATCCCTCATAGAGGGGGCTGCATGCCTCCTTTCATACGAGTTCCAGATACCTGAGATTGCAAGGCTCAAGAAAGAGGGCCTGAAGAAATTCTATGGGATAAAGGGCAAGAAATCTCTCGAATTTTTTGACAAGCATCAGGAAGTGGATATAGAGCACTCAAAAGTGTGGCTCGATCTGCTGGAAAAATTTGCAAGGACAAAGGGCGACAGAAGAGCAGCAATAAAGTCCCTCAGGCAGGGCCTGGAAGCCCAGTGGCTCCTGCTTGACGGTGTGATGAAGAATATTGATGTTGCATGCTGACTACAGCCTGAAATCGTAAGGAACTGTTCCAGAAACCAGCACTTCTGTCAACCTCTTTCTGCCCCCATAGCTTTCTGAAATATTGAGCTGCGAGCATGCTGACAGCTCCCCTATATAGCTCCTGCATTCCTGCTTTGTTATCCCGGCCTCTTCAACCCACTTCGGGTACACGAAAAGACTGTACCCCCTGCTGTTTTCCGGATACCTGCCCCTCACCTCTTCAGCCATTTCAGCTCCCCCCATCTTCCGCAGCAGCCACCCCACCTCCGTCCTGAAACGGTTTTCAAGGCCGCCCCTCCTCGCTCCATACCCTCTGGATGCCATCTTTTCAAGAGATGCCGCAATCCCATTGGCCTTCCTTGGACTGGAGCTGTATGATGCCGATTTTCCAAGGAAAAGCATGCTTTTTGCGGCCTTATGGGCATCAGGCACTTTGCCCGAATCCCTCTGTCTGCCCATCCAGCTGCCGAGATATAAGGGAAAAAGGCTGAACATTACTGATATTTTTCTGCCATTGTATTCGCTGGTTTCCAGTTCCGACAAGGGAAAATGTTCCTTGATGCGCCTCCTCTGCAGCATGTCCAATCGGCTGCCTTTAGCGCTCTTATATTCCACTTTCGTGACAGCAGCCGGAAATCTGCCGAGGGAAAACATTTCCAGGAATCCCTCCCATCCGTTTCCAGCACTGAAGTGGAGATGCGGAGTGCCATGTTGTAGACCGGCAAATCCGTGCCTGTCAAAGAGCCCCTGGAAATACGCCGGCTCTTTGCCATTTTCAGGAACGAAAGCTATCCTATAACTCCCGCTCCCCTGCCTTTCAGCCAGCCCTTTCTTATCCAGCGCCTTGAGGAATGCCTGCTTTATCCCGCCCACAGGCGTGGCAAGCAGGCTGTTGGTACCAGGTGTAAGCTGCGTCCTGCACATTCTTTCGTGCCGGGGCAGGATGCCTGCCAGCTGCACAAGCTGGGGATATATGTATGCTGTGAAGATATCATCGCCGTTTTTCATCCACCTGTGCCCCCTGACACAATAGAAGCTCCTGCTGGCGCTTTCTCCTAGGAGATACATTCTCCCTGGAGTTATTTCAATATCCTCAGGCCTGTACAGATCTGGCTCCCTCTCGCCACTGGCCCACCTTGATATTGTCGAATAATCAATTCCAGTGAGTTTCCTGACTTTATCATGGCTCTCTTTCAGCAATGCCCGGAAGAACGGCTCGAAAAATGCAAACCTTCTGTTCTCCCTCAAGAACAGTTCCATGCCCAGGGATTTCTGGGCGTTCTCTCTTTCCTTCGGATTCAGCCAGTCTATATCCTCATACAGATGCCTTTCAGATGCCATAGAGAGATATTTGGAAAAAAACTATAAATTCGCATCAGTGCAGTTGTTCTTGATTTTGCTCCAAAAAAGAGGAGGCTTTCATACGCCCAGCCTTCCTGTAAGGGCAAAAATTATCCCATACCCAATCAGGGATCCTGCAGTTATAAACGGCATCGCAGGATAGAACTTCCCTTTCCTTGCAAGCAGAAGGAGCAGCAGGAGGCTTGCCGCTGAAGTTGCGGTTATGACGAGGGAAAAGTTGAGGGAAGTCAATTTGTCAAAGCCATTCCTGAACAAATCCTGCATCACCACTGAGGAGAACAGCATGGGAAATGTTATGTCCCCTCCGCCAAGTATGGCAGCCTGATACTGCTTTTCTTCAGCCTCTCCTGTTTTATTTGCTTTCATGATTTTTTGGCCTGATATAGCGGCCTCCTTTTTGCTGCCCTGTATGGGCAGTGATATTCCCGGGAACAGCTTTGTCCTCATGCTGAACTTGGCCATGCTCACCATATGCCCGGTCTTGAAGACCGCCAGGAAATCGTACACAGATATGACAAGCAGGAGCGCTACGACCCAAATGACATCGAACATGGGGAAAAGCAGGAGCACTATGCCTGAATATACCAGCACCTCTGCTATATTATGGACAATCGGATTGGGCCTGAACACCTTTACAGAGGCTATAACCAGGGCCACAATGAAGGCTTCGATTTGCCCCATGACAATGGAAAAGCTTATCCACATGGTCAGCAGGACTGCAAAGAAGAACCACAGCTTCCACAGCCTGTAAAGCCTGAACCTGACTATCAGGAGGAAAAGGCCTGTGGCGAACGCGATGCCAATCAGGATGAACAGAAGCGACTCAAAGCCTGTTGTCTCAGGCCTCTCGACAGGTATAGTTGAATAGGTGATGATCTTCTCCCCAGTCTCAAGGATCTTCAGTTCCTTTATGCTGGCATTTGCGAGGCCCAGCCCCACAACCTGCGAGAAAATGAATATCAATATCAGAACAAGGGTAATCTGCAGATTGTATTTCATAAATACATATCATGTTCAGTGTATTAAAAGCCAAACAAATATTGTCTGCTTCCTTTCCCCTGGAACCTCTCAAAAACAGTCGACAAAACCTTTTATTGGTTTTATAAGCCCAAAAGGTTTTATCCAAAAGATGTTTTTTGGGTCGAGCCTTTTGACGCTTACGGTTCAAAAAGGGTCGCAAAAAGTTTTATCCAAAAACTGAACCCTTCTACCGTCCTAATCCCTTCTGAAATCTCTGGAATACAGTCGACAAGTCAATCCTGTACTTGCCTTCGGCAAGCCTTATGACAAGCGGTTTCTGGGCGAACAGCTTGGTGACATCTATATTGTACTTGCCCGGTTTAAGAGGCATTTGAATAAATTGATTCTTCAAGAACATGCTTATGGCATCCGATAGCTTTATAAATATAACCTCAAATTATATTTTGTTAAAGAGGTGATATAATATGAAGGCTTTCTCAAAGGTGAAAACCGTTGGAGGCAGTCTCATGGTAAGGATACCCATGGAGCTTGCAAGAGAGGAAGGAATAACTTCTGGCCAGACTGTCGAGATAGATGTGAAGAAAATGAGGAAAAGCTACTTCGGCATTCTCAGGGGCATAGGAAGTTTCACAGAAGAAGATGAAAAAACAATGGATACGCATGACTAGATATATAATTGATGCATACGCTTGGATAGCTTACTTGGAGGGGGGCAACCCAAAAGCCAAGGACATAATAGAGACTAGGGAAAACGAACTTGTAACTCCGATTCTAGTCTATGCTGAAGTTATAAGCAAAGTGCAGAGAAAGGGAATGGACTACAGAATTGCTTCTGAAGCCATACTCAGCAATTCAACAATCGCATATATTAATGTCGAACTTGCTTCCAAGGCTGCCCTTTTCCATGCAGAAACAAGGCAGAAAGTCAGGGATTTTTCCTTGCCTGATGCATTCGTTCTTGCAACGGCCAGAGAACTCAATGGCAGAATATTAACAGGCGATATGCATTTCAAGGACTTTAAAGAGGCTGTGATGATATAGGCTGATTTATGTGTTCTTTCATTTGGCTCTCTGGCTGAGACTTCCAATGATATCATTAAATATTTTCTGTCCGACAGTGCCAATGAAGATCCAAATAGCAGATGTAATTGATCCCTCAATGAGCATAGCTATATAGCCTGAAGCATCGGCGACTAATGCAAAAAGACGTGCAACAAAGAAGACCAAGAGCTCCCAACTGATGGTATTTGCCACGGTTAGAGGATACAACACAGAAAGCATGGCATCAATTATCGGATTGCAAGGAACAACATCTGGACAGCTTGCACCATAACCAAGGCTGTAAAAGAACATTCCATATGAAATAGTGCTGTAAAGAAAGCCAGCTATAGCATCAAATTTATTTTCTTTTAAGAAGCCGATAACAGTTTTCGTAAGCAATGGCATTTTATCCGTAGTAGGTGCAAGTAATTTTCCCATCTGGCAACGTAGCTTTCTTTATGATTTTGGTTACATTTTCAAGATTAACCCCGAATTTATCTGCAACGCTAACAACATCATTATCAAAGCGCCTTCGTTCAAGATAAGCCCTGCAATCATCAAAGCTGGTTAAATCATCTGTGCATGAGTCGCAATCAAGAGAGATAAACCTCTGAACCCTAAGGGGAAATTTAGAGCCGCTAAAGACAACAATAATGGCTACAGATAATAGGGCAGCAATTACCAGGAGCAGAAACATATAGTTTTTTTTCATGATTTATTGTTGTTTGGCCAAGCATAAAAGTATATAAGAACCAAAAGAATCAGCTTTATTTAGCATAACAGTCTCTGAACCTTATTTCCCCTTCCTCCGGAACCTCTCAAACACAGTCGACAAAACCTTTTATTGGTTTTATAAGCCCAAAAGGTTTTATCCAAAAACTGAGCCCTTCTACCGTCCTAATCCCTTCTGAAATCTCTGGAATACAGTCGACAGATCAATCCTGTACTTGCCTTCGGCAAGCCTTATGACAAGCGGTTTCTGGGCGAACAGCTTGGTGACATCTATATTGTACTTGCCCGGTTTAAGGACCCTGATGGCCTCGAGGTCCAGTATCACTGTTTCCTGGCCGGCCTCACTTTCCTCAGGCTCCTCCTCCTCCACTATCTCCCTTATGTCCTTCTCGATCGTTTCAATCTCCTGCTTGTTCAGCTTGAGCCTCTCCTGTTCCACAATCTCGATAAGGTCCTGCCTGACAAAGAAGAAGAACTTGCTGCCACATGAATCGCAGCCGTTAAGCAGATAAGGCGCATCATCAGGGTGTATCTTGCCGCACTTCGCGCATGTGTTGGGCATATTAAATATTGGGCAAAGGGAATATAAAGGGAAAACTGTTTCAGAACTAAAACACTAAACCTTCCTTTTTATCCCGATTTCCCCTTCACCCAAGAGCTCTATTTCCACTTTCTGACCTTCTTTGAAACCGATGCCTGCAGCTTCCTGCGGCAGTGTGACACCTATTGAATTGCCTATTCTCAATATCTTCCTGGTTGTTTTGATTTTCCTGGCCTCTTCCCTCAGCCTGAGCAGTTCTTTCGCTGTATCTAAAGGAAGCCCTGTATCTCCGCATTTTTCGCACACATTGGCGTTGATAAGGAAGCCCTCGATGAAAGCCTTCTGCACGTTGATTGTCCCTCCGCACCTGCAGATGAGGCCTTTCCTCCTCAGATTTTTCATGTTTTCCATATTATATCCTCCCTTCTTCCTTGATGATTGTAACTATTCTGATGAAATTTGGATGGAGACCGGCTATGACAGTGTATGTGGCGTTCTCCTTGCCGTAATAGAGCCTGAAGCATACATTCTGCCTTTTCTCATCGGATTTTTCAGGCACAGGCCTGCCCCTTCTTATGGTTTCCTCAGCCATGTCAATGTCAGCCGGTGTCAGGTTTTTATGCTTCAAGGCATGCAGACTGATGTCGATATACACTGTCTGCCTGTCATACCTCTGCAAGGCCTCCGGTATCCAATCCATTCCAATAATAATTGTGTTATAACAATATAAAGCTTTTGTTATAACAAAATCAGCACAAAAGAAGGATAAAAATCAGCTTTCAGGCACAGGGTCCACTATCCACCAGAGCTCGTTGCCCAGCCTTGCGCCATAGGCTATTTTTCTGTCGTCTGAACTGAAGACAGGATCTCCAATCCAATCATATGGTCTGCCCTCATTGTGGCCGACGACAACTAGCCATTTATCTTCTTTTTTGGCTTTATATGCAACAATTCTGTCATCATGACTGAAAATAGGATAACTCACTTCATCATATGGTTTGCTTTCTTTGTTTCCAATCACTACGAATTGCTTTCTCCCCTGTTTTACACTGTAAGCTATTGTATCTCCATCATGACTGTACACAGGAAAAGATACCTCATCATATATTCCTTCATACTGTTTACCCTCTATACCATCAAAGACTATAAACATTTTTCCTGCTCTCCCTGCTTTATAAGCAAGTTTCTGACCTTTTGGGCCAAACTCAAAATCCCATATAAGATCATATGGTTCACTTTCTTTGCTCTCAACTACTATTATCGAACTGCCGTTCTTGCTAGCTGCATAAGCCACTTTTTTGCTGTCAGCACTGAAGACAGGATCTGATACCCAATCATATCGTTTCTCTTCTTTTTCTCCTATGACTACAAATCCTGCTTCTTCTTCCCTAAAATTGTTTTGCCTTTGACGAACCATATAGGCAACATGACGGCTGTCCGGGCTGAAGACAGGCCATGATACAGAATCATAGGGTTTGCCTTCTTTTCCTTCAACGACAATGAACCCCTTCTCCCCTTCTGCAGCCTGATAAGCAATTTTTTTGCCGTCTGGGCTGAATACTGGGTTTACAACCCAACGATAATTCTTGCCTTCCTTCCCCCCAACGACTACAAACTGATTGCCTCCTTTGCTTGCCACAAAGGCCAGTTTGTTGTCCTTGCTGGAAACAACTTGTGACACATAATCATATAAGTTTCCCTCATTTTCCTCTGTTACAACACGCCACTTACCTCCCTCCTCTGCGATATAAGCCATTTTTTGTCCATCTGAGATGAATAGGCGATAGAAGGGGGCCACTATGAAATCATATGGCTTCCCTTCTTTGGATCCCGTAATCACAAATGACTTATTGCCTCTAAAAGCTCTATATACTATTTGCCCGGCCGGGCTGAATACCAAACTGTCTACCATATTGTAAATGTTGCCTTCCCTATTCCCTACAACAACAAACCATTCCCCGCTCTTATTCACACTATAAGCTACCTCCCTACCATCAGGGCTAAAAACAAGTTTGGTTAAGTTATATCCATAGGGAATAGTAGCCAGCTTCGTTGTCTTCAGATTAAGATCCAATATCAGCTGTTGTCGGTTTTCTGGATTTGCAGCACTCTCCGGAGATGCAGCTTGGTCGTCTGAGCCTTGGTCTCCAGAAGACCTGAATTCAGAGGGAATTATATAGCTTCCTGCAACCAAAACCGCTATCAATAAAATAACTGCTAGTACACTTTTGCTTTCCATTTTGACTATTTGTCCGCTTCTGCTAATCAAGCGCTCATCTCCAAAAACAACGCCTTCGGCTGCCTCTTTATCCTCTTGATGAGCTTGGCCGGGCCAATCACTGTCATGCCCCTTTTCCTGCCCACCACGGTCTCGACAACCCTGTTCCTTATCCTGGCCAGTATGCCAGCCTCCTCTGCCGGAGTGAACTCCATGCTGCCCAGCTCTATGCCCTTGAACTTGTCTGAAATCTTTTTCATGGTTTCCTCTATCAGCTCTGTCTCCTGCTCTGCAGAAAGCTTGGCGTCTATCATGATTATCGTGTCCTTCTCTATCTCATCCAATATATGCTCCACCTTCTTCTCTTCCACCTTCTCGTAAGGGATGAATTTTATCCTGAGCTTTGTCATATTCTGCCTCCATCAGATCCTTTCATTTTTTGACCTCCAGCATGGTCTTGTACAGTTCCTTCATATTGTAGCCTGTCTTGGCCGAGACCCCTATTACAGGATACTGGGGGAAGGCCGATCTGATCCTGTAGGCCTTGGAGCTCTTGACATCCAGCTTGTTGGCCACTATGATGACGGGCTTGCCCCTCGCCTCGAGATTGCCCAGTATGGTGACATTCACCTGGTCCACGGGCTCCTTTGTCGAGTCCATGATGACAAGAACAAGGTCCATCTTGTCCAGCCACTTTATGGCCTCTATCACGCCCTTTGTCGCTTCTTTCGCCCTTTTCCTTGCGGCCTGCTTGCTCATGCCGAACTTCAGGAAATCCTCAAAATCAATCTTGGTGGCTATGCCTGGGGTGTCGATCAGGTTGAAAACGAGCTTCTTCCCGTCCTGCTTCATCTCCACATGCTCCTTCATCTGTATTTCTCTGGTCTCATGGGGTATGGCAGAAACCTTCCCCAGCTCCTCCCCAAGCCAGTCCAGGCAGATGGTATTGGCAAGCGTTGTCTTGCCCGCATTGACAGGGCCGTACACACCTATCTTCATCAGTTTCCTCTTGCCGAAGAATGAGCCAATGATATCCGCCAGCCTGCCATGGAGCCTCTGAAGATGCCTTAGAACCATTAGTTTATTTAGGCCGAATCCATTTATTAAGCTGAGTCAAGGAAAATATATATTGAGGGGTCATGAGGTTAATGGCAACCTGGCGGGCTCCAGGCCAGCCTTTCTTTCTCGAAAGAAAGGCTAGGTTACCCAAAGAAAGGAAATACAGATGTTATGCTCGGGAGCATTGAGCCGACGAGGGAGCTGCCATATGCGGCGAGCATGATGACAGATACCCAAGGCTGTGAAAGGAAGACACCCGTACATGGGAGTTCGAATCTCCCTGACCCCATTGCGCACCCCTTTCTTTTAGAAAAAGAAAGGGTACCGCCCTATCCAAAGAAAACCAATTACCTCCACTGAACTTGACATTTCCTGCTCGATATCGGTAATTCCTTTTTCTGGATAACCTACCCTCTTTTTTGGAAAAAGAGGGTGGTGTACATGGGAGTTCGAATCTCCCTGACCCCATTCCCAGAAGGGAGGTATCCCTTCTATGGTTTACTTCCCTCTGAATACTAATATCAATCTTGATCTCCCCATTGCGCATTCCCTACGCAGAGGGAAGGTATTCCCTCTACCGTCCTACTCCCTTCAGATTACAAGTATCGCCACCTGTAATCCCTTTCTTTGCCGAACGGGCTTTCTTTTGGAAAGAAAGCCTGTAAAGGTCTACCGCTCTACCCCCAAAAGAAAAGGCAATACTAATCAGAGAGGTGTAGTATAGGCTTTTCTTCCAGAGAAAAGCCAATTGGAGACAGAAGCATATCAGTGGATATGCTTCATAACCAAACGGGCAAAAGAAGGATATACCAATGATAAGCATATCCTTCAGTTGCTGGGGGCTGATAACACTTGGCCAGCCTGTGACAGTGAAGTAAAGACTTCAAAAAAGTTGGCTGACCAAGTGAAGGGCCCGCAGAGGCCCTTATTGGGATACCTCCCCTCTAGGGAAAGAAAGGCAGTTATACTTTCTTCCGCTTCTTGAAATCTTGCCACAGGAGGCTGAGTTTTGCCTCAATTCTGCCCAGCTCTATCAGAACAGCCCCTGTAAGCAATGTATCCAGGCTGATGTCGGCAGGAGAATGTATCACGCCCAAAGCCTTGAGCAATACGACTGCAACAACTGTGCCTATAATGCCCCATGCCAGTATCCTGAGCGCAAAGTCAACCTTATCAGATACCATTCAGCCCCTTTCCATCCTGTCAAAGGCAAACGCAGCAGAAAGGCCTGCTGCAAAGCCTGCTGCAATGCTCGGCAGCAACTCAAATCCCGCGATGACCATAGCAACTGCCACAAGCACGAATACGGCCGCACCCGCAAGAAAATTCTTGTCATCCTTGGACACCATAAATAATAATATTCGATCAAGCCATAAAAATCTTTTTCGGAAAAGACTTAACAAAAGCAGTACAGACTGCAAGAATCCTGTCTTTAGCTGTAGCTTATCTGCACCACATTGTCAAAGGCCTCCACAGACACCTTATAAGTGCCTTCCCTCGTCGGCAGGCTGCCGTTAAGGGGGGAAATTGATGTTTCAGAGAAGTTAGAGATGCTTTGGCCTGTCCTTAGGGCCACAATAATATTTCTGCCATTGATACTGATGTTTTCCACCCCCTTCGGTATATATACATCCATCCTTATTTTGGCAGGCTTCCCCTGCGAGAAAACAGAATCAGCGGCTTTTGCCAGCCTTGAGACAGCTGATTCGGCATACGACTGGGTAAGCTCAGCGGCAGTGCTGGCCTGCAAGGTGCTGACATAGTACCAGACAGGTATAAGGAAAGCCAGAACCAATGCCACAATGGCCAGCATCTCAGTGGCTGCCTGCCCTTTCATATTAAATATTGCAGTCTGCCAAATAAATGGATGAAAAACAAAAGAAAAAGATGAAGGTAAAAATAAAAAGAAAGTCTGGCCCAGTCCAATACTTTTAACTTACCGTGCCAGTCAGTGTACCTGATGATACGAAGCCACTCAAGCCTGTGTCAAGATTGTTGTATGTCACTGTCACATTGGCCGAATAGCCTGCTCCTGAAGTCCTTGTGCCGCAGCCAGTGAATGTCGCTGTGTAAAGGCCATTTGTTGGCAGATTGCCGCTTGCTCCGCTGGTCATGGTGCATGTTGTCGTTCCTACAGTCGCTCCAACAGTGGTTACATTGATGGGTGCTCCAGCGCTATTTCTTAGCTGGATAGTCAATGCGCCTGCAGCAGTCAGTTGCCACCCTCCCGCCGGAATCTCAAATGCCGACAGTCCTGCCTTTGTCGTTGGTGCCACATTTGTCGGGTTGAAGACACCGAGGGCCCACAGCGCTGCAGCCACTATTATCACTATCAGGATGGCCCATCCGTAGGTCATCAGGTATTCCATCGCTGCTTGTCCTTTAAGCTGTTTTCCCATATACCTCTTATTATTATATGTCGGGCCTCCCTTATAAACTTTGGCCGCCGCTTTCCATCATGCATATGACTCCAGCATATCGGTTAACTTTTTTATTTTGTGAAATTCTCATATTTTCTTACTTCACGATAAGGAATAGAATAAATATCTCAGCCGGTGCCAAGGAAGGTGTTGAATATGGACTGTATCATGGAGCCTGTGATGAAATAGACTGCAAGGGAGGCTATCACAAGGAAAGGTATATACTTTATTCCCCCACTCTCCTTTCCTGTCGAAATCAGGCCTATTATGAGGCTGCCGAAGATCGCTGTGACAAGCATGGCGGCTATCGAGAACTGGAACATGAACTCCTGGCTGATGGCCGTCTTCCCGAAGCCTGCAAACTTGATTTTAGATACGGAAACATCAGGCAGGTCCACAGAACCGAAGCTTGACAGGGTATTGACAAGGAAGGCAGACATTGAATAGAGCATGGGCGCTCCAATAGCTCCTGCAAAGAAGATGAAGAAGATGTACATCGCAATATTGGCCCCCATCTCCTTCTTTATAACCTGCATCCTCCTCAAGTCAGCTGCATTCTCCTCAAGGAGGTTGGCAAACTTGCCCCCGGAGGAAATCCCCTCTATTATCAGCTTTATGGTCCTTTCAAAGGCCCCTGACCTCACATATCTTGTCATCCCCTTCAAAGCCTCTTCGAGCGGCATGCCTGTCATGACGTCCTTCCCTGCATGCTGTATGGCCTCTGAAAGGGGGCCGAATTCGGGCCTGGCTGACATTATGAATGCCCTGGACGGGATGTATCCGGCCCTGCTGTTGCTCGCCATCAGCTGGAGGGCATCAGGCAATATGTTCTCCAGAAAGCCTGTCCTCCTTTCAACGGCAAGGACAACAAACCCGTGGAAGAGCAGGAGGCTGCCGATGAAGACAGCGGCCCATACAAGCGAAAAATACTGCCCTGTCAGCAGGGCTGCCACAAAGCCCAGGGCAAAGGAGAGCGCAAAGGAATAGTTTGTAAACATTTCAGGGGAGCGCCTGATACCTGCCAGTGTAAACCACTCCCCCACCTTCCTTTTGTACGCATCAGGCATCAGTCTGTACATGCCTCCCCTATAGCCCCACAGGCCTCTTGCTCTTTATTATCCCGATGAAAATGAACTGGAAGAGGATAAGGAAGCCAATGACCATCATCAGCACGAACTGGATGTTTATGACATTGCCAACAAAGCCCGTCATTATGAGAAGAAAGACTATGCCAAGGGTGGGGAAAATGACCACAAGCAGCATGTACATCAGGGCCAGCGGGTTGAGCTGGCTGCCGTACTTCTTTATCTCAGCCTTCTGGTCAACTATGATGCTGTCGACTATTTCATTCAAGGTCACGCCGATGTCAGACCCTGTCTTCAGCGCATTAAGCAGCTGCCACATCACGCGCCTGAAGTAGAGGGAGGGATTGGATCTGGTAAGCCTTTCCAGGGCCTCAATCTCTGACATGCCTGTGTTTATCTGCTTTACAGCCTTCCTGAACTCGGCCGACAGCACGCCATAGTCGGCCATGGATATGGAGACCATGGAGTTGTAGAGAGGCATGCCGCCCCTTACCTGTATCAGCAGATGCCTCATCGCATAAGGCAGGTTATCCTCCAGGGCCTTCACCTTCCTTGCAACAAGCAGCTTCGGATAGAATAGTATGTATAAGGAGGCAAGAAGACCAGCAAATATACCTGTGCCAAGGGCGACAAGTATGGCCCTTATGACCTCAACCTTTGCTATCAGGGAGACCAGAAATACGCCTCCTGCGGCCATAGTAAAGAGGTTGGTGAACGCCAATATGGCAAAAGCCACCCATTCCTTTGCCGAAGAAGCGAATTCTGCCTGCTGCAGCTTCATCTCAAGCTCAGGGAAGAACCTGCTGACTGTCTCCGCTGCCGGCAGGTAATGCCTTGAGACTTTTTTCATCCTCTCCGACATCGCAAAAGGTTTCGCAGGCATCACTTGATAATGGTTTTTCTGGGTTAAAAATGGAAAATGAGCTCGCTTCCTTGGTAATGATCCATTTTAGTGATCACAGCAGCAGCCGACTATGGAGAAAATCGGGCTTTGCTTGGACACAAAATGGAACCTTCGGTTTTATGAGGAATAAATATCAGCCATCTATGACATTTATCCCCTCTGTCTTCCTGAAAGCAGTGTCAAAGGTTGCTATGGTTTTAATTCCGAACTTCTCAACAAAGATCCTGCTTGTGCAGTCGGTGAATGACATCCTCTCCTTGTTGCCCTTCCGGAAGAGCTCCCATGCCGCATAGAGAACGGCATTATTTACAACGGCTATTTGCACTGAATCCATTATATATTGACCCATCCTGACAGCATGGTCAAGGCTCTTTGTTCTGACGAGCATGACTGTCACGGCCTCGTCAAAAATATAGTCTGAAGTCATTGGCTTTCCATAGTTTCCAGATGCAATATCAGAAATAATCTTTTTCGCCTTCCCATGGTTCTGGTCTGCCTCGTTGTAAAAGGAGACAAATACGCTGGTATCGATAAAGATTGTCATCATCTCATCCCGTAAAGCGTTTTATCAATCTCCTCGCTCAGTTTTTCGCTTCCCTTGCCCAGATTGACAGACCTGAAATCCAGCATGTTTCTGATGGGTTTCGCGTGCTCTTGGAGCCAGAAGCCCATGGCAAGGGTAATAGCCTTGCCGACAGGCAGGCCTTCCCTGGTGGCCTCTGCCTTGAATTCCCTAAATGTCTTTTCGTCCACATCCCTGATGCTGAGCTGCATATGTAATACTTGTATTACATGTATATAAAGGTTATTTCTGTCATATATCGAGCTAAGAGAATTGGCTGCTTCGCTTCAAGCTTTTCAAGCTTCTCTGTATCCCTGGCCAGCTGCTCGAACAACCACCTGTTGCTCTCGACAAGCTGCAGCCATCTTTGCCTTGTGCCCATATTTGATATGCGCAATCGCTGGCGAGAACGTTAAGTTTAAATTTCTTACTGTTGTAATTCACTTATGACGAAAAAACTTTCCATAGAATTAGATATACAGGGACACATAGAAGTAGACAAAAGAGCGGATCCCCTTGAACGTGGTCCAAATTATTTTAGACCAACCATTTTAAGGGAAGATCTGCCTCCTGAAGCAGTTAGAGCTTGGGTTAATTCTTATATGGGTGGTCTAATAAACGAGGTAGTACAGAAGAGCGGATATACAGGACCCGCTAACCTAATCATTACTATAAAATATCAATCAGAATAGTTCGCCAGCGACTTTCTCCTCGCTTGTGCCCGTCGAATCCTTCTGTGATATAAATGAAGGGCACATAACAGCCGCTAAACGGCTCATTTCGATTCGCCCAAAGTTTCGCAAAGCGAAACCTTCGCTTAGCGGCATACGATAGATGGTATCCTCATTTCTTTTTTTCAGGGATGCTGCGCCTTTATAGTCATCACATGATATTGGTTTTTTGTGCTAAAAAAGAAGAGGAATCAGGAAACAATTGAACAGGATTGATGAAAAGAGCATGAACCTATATCTCAATCACCTTCAGCCCTTCTGGGGTGACGTCAAACGGATGTATCATTGTCGAATGCTTCGTCCTCCTCATCTTCCTTACTGTCAAAGTCCTTTTGTATTCCTCGGCAACAGGCACGAAATCAAGCTTGATGACAGTGTCGACAATGAATTCGATAATCCCCCCGCCTGAAAGGCTCTCGCTGGCCTCAGGAATGGTCCCCGTAAGCAGGGATGTGACACCCAGATGCCTCAGCTTTTCCGTAAGGGCTGTCAGGGCAACCCTGCTGACATACTCGTCCTTTATGAACATCTCTATTATCGATACCGAATCGACCACAACCCTTTCGGCCTTCACTTCCTCAATGGCCTTCTCTATTTTCGACATCAGATCGTATATGTAGAGCCTCACGAGCCTGTTCAGGTCTTCCACATCCTTGGACGGGAAAAGGGGCTTTATCGAGAAAATCTTGACTATGCCCGACTTCTCAAGGCCCTCAAAATCCCAGTCAAACATGGCCACTATATCCTTCTTTATTTCCTCCGCGCCCTCCTCAGTCGTGATATACACTCCAGGCTGGTTCTCCCTTGTCCCCTGATAGAGGAATGTTGAGCAAAAACTGGTCTTGCCAGTCCCTGTCTTGCCCGTGACGAGGTTGATGCTTCCTTTGACAAATCCGCCCTCCATCTTCTCGTCCAATCCTATCACTCCTGTCGATATCCTCTCAACATGCCCCATTATTAAAATGTTGCCTCAAGCCTGCTTAAATTCATGACATATCGCCAGGAAACTGAGATCATGAGAAGGAAAATGGAGGATGCCAGCAAATTTTTGCCTCCAAAACAAAGCTTATAAATCCCCCTTTCCTAAAAGAAAACATGAACCAAACGGCATGGCTTCCCAAGCGCAGGATTGATTCTACATACACAGCCTTGCCGGGCTTCTCAATGGCCTGTTATTGATCCTTCATCTGTTTCCGGTCAACATATAACCGCTTCAAAACCTGTCGATTATGGCGAAACCTTATCAAAACCCGGTGAGAGGAGAAAAAGAAGACAATACCAATACGAATGGAAACGCAGATGATGAGATGGTAGAGATATTCAAGCAGATGGCCTCCCGCTTCCTAAGCGAGGAAGAGCTTGCAATCATGAAGTTCCTTGCAGACATAAAGCAGGATGGAACGACGCAAGCAGAGGCGAGAAACGGCATGGAGGGGACAAGGGACTGGGTCCAGGCATCCCTGCTGAACGGTTTAGGCCTCACCTTCTGCGAGGCAAGGAAGCCGCTGACAATAGAGCAGGCAATAGAGCACATATTCAATGTGGAGCTTTCAGGGCCTGCCAAGGAGCAGGAGGCTGAAGAGGGCATGGAAGAGGAATATCTGGAAGGGGAACAATAGCAACTAGCCGTTTGACTGCAGCCTTTTCAGCACCTCATAGGCCTTCAGGACATGCTCTTCCTTTACATACACAAGCAGTTCCCTGCTGGCCGTCAGCATTTCTGTCATGACAATATCATTGATATGCAGCTCCCTTGCGACCACCGATAATACGCCTTTCGATTCTATGGCCTCTTCAGGGAACATCATGCTTATTTCTGATATGTCATCATACCTGTTTTTCATCCTGAAGAGATCGAAAACTGTTTTGAAATCCTTCTCCTTCTTCCTGTCTATGAAAATCGTGATTGAAGAAGAGCCGACAACGATCTTAAGAGTATCCCCTTTGTCATAGTCTGTCTGGGCTATTATTTTTTCCAGCCTCTTCAGAAGGTCCTTGTCCTTCTCGAAATCAAGAATGAGAATCCCGTCCTTCAGGGAGATCCTGATATCCCTGAACAGATCAATGGCCTCTTCTTCCACCTTGCCGAACTCGAACCTCCTGAGCATGGCTATCAGGGCCTCCATCTGGCCTTTCTGGGCCACCTTCTGCCGGATAAGGTATCTGGCCAAGGCCCTCCTGTTTATCAGGCCCTGCTGGTAGCACTTCTCTATCTCTGGTTTTTTGCTCAGCAATTGCCTGAAGTTCTGCTCTATTTGGGACATAATTTTAATATTTATGCTATTAATTAATAAATCTTTCATTTTATGACACAAGACTTAAATACACTTGCCAGCCAAATCAGAAAGTGATGGATATGGAAACGGCCCAGGCATATTCTCGGGACGCAGGGTATGGGATAAAGCAGCCGACTGTAGGCCAGATACATGATGTGAGGTTTCACACCAATGAGATTGTGAGGAAGTTTGAGAGGAAAAGCTCAGGGGGATGGGAGGAGAGGCAGCACGAACTTCTGGAGACCCTCCCCTTCGATGTCATGGCAGACATAGGCGGAGAGAAAGTTGTTGTCAGAGGTTCAGTGAAATATTCTTCGGCGTCCAGAGAAGAGATGATAAATCATGGAAGGAGCTATAGAGGAAAGCATGTCGAATTTGGAAGCCGCTTTGATATTCCGGACATAATTTACGGCGGCTTCAGCAGCAAGAGCACCCGCTTATATGAGATCAGAACTATTACAGACTAAAGCGGCAGCTGGACTCCGGGGGTGATTTTTATAGAACACGGCCATATACAGAAGAATGGAAGCATACAGACAGAGATAGTCGAGGGGCTGACGTTCTGAATGCTGGAAATCAGCTTCATATTTAAGCAAAGAAACAAACAACTATCCATGGAAACTCTAAATGTCAGGATGAAGCTGCTGAAGAAGTTCCTAAGAACGCAGGATTTTGTCAGGGCTGTCTATCTTTTCGGTTCCATGGCAACGGGAAAATCGTCAAGGCACAGCGACATAGATATAGCTGTTCTCTTTGACAGGAAACTGACAAGGCAGGAAAGGAATGCGAAAGAGCTATTTCTTATAAGCTCGCTCACCTCAATGCTCGGCAGGGAAGATCTCGATGTAGTCGTGATGAACGATGCTCCGCTCCTCCTGAATTTCAACATAATAAGGGATGGGAGGATTCTTTATTGTAAAAGCAGCCGCGAGAAAATACAGAACGAGGTAAGAATCATGTCATCTTACCTTGATAGGGATTATTACGATTCCCTGTTCATAAAAAGGGATTTTGGCAGGATAAGAAAAGAGGGGATACTGTGATAAAAGAGATACACGCCAAGCTGAGAGAGCTAGAAAGGCACACAAAGTTTCTCCAAGAATGCACAAAGTATTCTGCCAAACAGCTTGAGGAAGATATGCTGGCAAGAGGCGCTGTAGAGCGGTATCTTCAGCTTGCAATAGAAATGGTTATCGAAATCTCCGAGATTCTTATTGCAGGGAAGGGCTTCAGGAAGCCGGAGAAATACAGGGATGCAATCCTTATCCTCGGTGAGGAAGGTATCCTGCCGAAGAGCTTTGCTGAAAAATTTGCGCCTTCGGCAGGCTTCAGAAACATCCTCGTTCACCATTATTCCGATGTTGACGTGCACAAACTGCACAGCTTTCTGAAAAATGACATCAAAGATTTTGACTCCTTTGCGAGATACATAGTAAAATATCTTGAGAAGCAACTCAAATAAGGCTGCAGGATCCCGGCAGAACTCCAATATTAATGATCTGGCATGAAGCCCTCAATCGACCCCTGGGGAAAAGGAGAGGTGAAGGATTACGGCAGGCTCATGGAGGAATTCGGTTTGAGGCCATTCGATGATTTCATAAAAAAACTCCCGGATCCTCCTTTGCTCATAAGAAGAGGCGCTGTGTATGCGCATAGAGACTTTGAAAGGATACATTCTGCAATAAAATCAAAAAAGCCCTTTGCCATGATGACAGGCCTCATGCCTTCAGGCAAGTTCCATCTGGGCCACATGATGGTCGCCCAGCAGATTGTCTATTATCAGAGTCTTGGGGCCCATGTTTTCGTTTGTGTTGCCGATGTGGAGGCCTATAATGTCAGGAGGATGCCTTTTGATGAATTGAGAAGAACAGCAATTGAAGAATACCTGATCAATTACATAGCATTGGGATTAAGGCCGAAGAGCTGCACATTCTATTTCCAGTCGGCTCATACCGTTCCTTATTACAGACTAATTTCCATGCTTCCAAGAAGGACAACGCAGAATGAATTCGAGGCCATATACGGCACTTTCGATCCCCAGAAGCTGATTTCTGTTTTCTACCAGATAGCGGACATCCTCCATCCCCAGCTTCCCGATTATCTCGGGCCTCTCCCCCTTGTCGTGCCTGTAGGGGTGGACCAGGACCCTCACATAAGATACACAAGGGACATCGCCTCGAGGATAAACGAATTCAGATTCATTCCGCCTTCATCAACCTACCACAAATTCGCCAAAGGCCTTCAGGGAGGCAAGATGAGCTCCTCAGATCCCACAAGCTATATCGCTCTGACAGACACGCCTGAAGAGGCCAGAAAGAAAATCATGAAGCACGCATTTTCAGGAGGCAGGGACACAGTGGAAGAGCACAGGAAGCTTGGGGCCAATCTGTCTGTCGATGTGAGTTATGAATATTTGTATTATTTGTTCGAAGAGGATGACAGGAAAATGAAAAAAATAACAGAGGATTACGGCTCCGGGAAGATGCTTACCGGAGAGGTGAAGAAGTTTCTTTCAGAAAAGCTGGAGAAGTTCCTGATCAGGCATAGAGAAAAGAGAGAGAAAGCTATTGATTTGGTACCTAAGTTCTTGGAGAAATAATTCAATTTCTGCAATCCCTTTATTCGAATAGACTCGCCTTTTTTTCTGAAAAAATCGATGCACCTTGCACGGTAGCAGGCCCGACGGGATTTTCGTCTTGGGTATTTTCCAGATAGATGTTTGTATTTCCTTTTTCTGGATACCCTACCCTCTTTTTTGGAAAAAGAGGGTGGTGTCGAACCCGTATCCCCTGCTCCGGAGGCAGGTGTTCTATCCGACTGAACTACGGGCCTAATATACCTTTCTCTGCTTCTTATATCCCTTTGCGGCCTAAATTATACTATTGCGGGGGTTCCCGAGAGGCCAAAGGGGCGGGACTTAAGAAAACCTTTTCTTTTCCAAAAAGAAAAGGTTTTATCCAAAAGAAAACAAATGAAAAACAAGCGCTTGCGGAAAAGAAAACAACATACAGAAATCTTAAGTATTGAGCGAAAGCTGTGAAATAAGAGATCCCGTGACTTAGTGTCTTCGCAGGTTCGATAGGCTTTCTTTTCAGAAAAGAAAGCCCATACGGCAAAGAAAACATAATACAAAAACTGAAACAATAACCAGAACGAAAATCCTGCCTCCCGCACTGACCCAATATGCAACAGGCTTTAGGCGGCACCCTTCTTTCCGAATTTCCCCTGGAGAAACTCCACAAGGGTGGTGTGGCCCCTCAGGCCGAAGTGGTAGAAAGTGATGTCGTTCTTCCTGCAGTGTCTTTTGAGCTGGTAGTAGATGGGATGATACACTGATGCGACCACACATACAACGGCATCCTCCTGGCCGATGCCGGAGATATCCTTTCTTCTATTGAACTCGTCAAACACCTCCACTGGCGTGTCAACGGCATGCTTTATCTTCTCCGACACATCATGTCCGTACTGGCCTCCCCAGACGATTATCCTTTTGTAGGAGGGCCTTTCTTCTCCGGCAGACAGTCCGGCTTCACGGATTACTTCTCCAGCAGGGGCAGGAGGATAAATATCTACATGCAGAAGGCTGCCGATTTCCCTATATATATTTCTGCTTTGTGATCTGGCAATTTCATGCAGTTTGCCGCGAAAAGCATCATCATTGAGCCTGGATTTGTAGGCCAAGAACAGAGAATAGTCGCTGAGGATGAGCTCATAAGCCTTTGTGCCGCCAAGCCCAACCGCGTCCCTGCAGAAATCTTCCAAGGATTCCCTCCGGTTTACCCATATGTCCCTCAGCCTTCTGGAACTGGAGGGGCCGAGGGAATTGTAGGTTTCCCTTACAAGACCGACAACTTCAGGCCCTGCGCCTGACTTCTCCAGCTCCTGCATCATGGCTTCATGCCAGCCTGCACGCTTTTTCTTAGACTTCATTTGCGTCTGTTCAGCCTTGGCCGGAGATCTTTCAGCCCTGAGCAGATTCTCTACCAGCTGGTCCGCAGAAAGAGAATCAGACACCCAGGAGAGCCCTCCGTCGTCCAGCTGCCTCAGCTTCTGCCTCAGTTTTTTGAGCTCTTCAGCGGATGGCATATATTCCCCTATCATCAGCAGGGCCAAGGTCTTGTTGCTTTCAGAGGCAGCCGCTGAAGCCAGATAGTCGCTGATAATAAGATCCGCCAGATGGTAATGCTTCGCGATGTCCAGAAGCCTCCCGGCATTCGGGTCGACAAGGATGTCAGGCCCGTTCCTTAGAATACAGGCGGCTGCCTCCGCCTGTCCGGAGACTGATGCGATTTCCTGCACCAGATCAAGAAGACTCCCATCCCTCAGGCCCCATCCGATATCGGCTGTTGTCAGCAGGAACTCATTGTATTCCTTCGCCGAAACCTGGACCCTGCGGAGCCCTTTGTAAACGCTGGCGGCAGCCGGCCTGCGTGCGAGATAGTCAAGGATCTCCATCTTCTGATCTGCACCGGCTCCGGAAATCAGATGCCATATGGTGTGCGCGTCCGCGTTATGAGCCTTCAGCCTGCCTGTTCTGTCCGCGACAAAGGAAACGATCTCAGGTCCTTTCATCTCAGCTTTCCTGAAGCAGTCGAGGATTGCCAGTTCCTCACTCCCCCCGAGAGCGATATATGCATCCTTTGCCTTCCCCACCCTTTCATGGGCAATTTTCGCGTCCTCGATGTTGCTGACAAAAGCAGACAGCGGAATCATGTGAGCTACGCGTTTCCGTTGACCGGCAGTTAACAGACCCTTGATGTCACTGACAATGGCATTCTCCGGAGTCATGTACCCAGTACCGGCTATAGGATCGCTTGTCTCTTTCCTGAATTCCCATATGAAATCGGCGACATACCTCTGAGCCGCCCCCTCCCCTCCCTTCTCAAAAACCTCCCTGAAATGTCCTGCTGCATCATGCAGGTAGCCAAGGCTTTCTGTTTCATACAAATCCATTGTGTGGTTCACCAGCATTGTGTAGTTCATGAGCCAGCTAAAACCAGGAGTGTCGATGAAAGATGTGTCGGCAGCCTCAGGCCCAAGCGCAGACCTCAATGCCTTTTTCAGACTCTGAAAATCCGCAGAGGTTTCCGCCACTTTCTGCGCCACAGGATTTGCCCTCATCCTGTCCAGCCAGCCCTCGTATTCTGTCACAGCCCTGTCCAGGTCATCAAGCGCTTCACCATACTTCCTGCTGACTTTGAAAGCTTCTTCCAATGCTCCAAGAAGTTTGAACATCGGCTCAGCACGCACCAGGTCACCGTATGATTTGGCCTCCCATTCGGCTATGCCGTATAGGTGCTGGAGCGCCTTGATCGCAACGCTCTTGTTTCTCTTCTTTTTTTCCTCAAATTCCTTCAGCCAGCTTCTTCCTTTCCAGAAGGACTTGCCTGCCATGCTTAGAATTGTGTGCTAATTTTTTTAAGGCTTCACCAATGCGCTTATCCCAAAACTGCATGCAGAAAGCACAAAAAACAAGCCTTTCCGTTTATTTCCCGCCGTGTCTAAAACAGCTCACCTGTACCCTTTTTTCTTCCCCACATACTCCTTCCTCGAGCCCGCATACCCCACATCGCCTGTCCCGTAGAGGCTGAGGCCTTCTCCCATGCTGCTGCCTTTGGACGCATATCTGTCCTCCTTTTCTGATGCGGCCTCCTGCTGCCATGTGACCTTGAATGTATCCTTCACCTCATAGGGATTATCTATATGGAAAGGGGCTGGAGTGGAAATGCTCGTATGGAATTTCCAGAGGACATTCCCGTCCATCGAGAGGGCATACAGGTTGCCGTCCCAGCCGCCGAAGATTATCTTTTCTCCCGCGACAGTCGGCGTGCCCACAACCAGCGATCTGGTGTTGAACTTCCATTCCAGATGGCCTGTCTTTGCCTTCACAGCATACAGATTGTTGTCAGCAGAACCGAAAAATAAAAGTCCGCTGCCAATATCGGACCCTATCCCAACCCACTCGTTTGTCGTGAAGGTCCAAAGGCGGCTGCCTTCCAGGGAAACAGCATGCATCACCCCGTCCCTTCCGCCAAGGTATACGGCATCTTTTGTGACAAGCTGGCCATTGTCCTGCGGAGAATTAGTCGGATACTTCCATATCAGCTGCCCATTTCCGGCATCCACCGCATAGAGGTTCTTGTCGAAGGAGGAGAAGTAGACAACACCGTCCTGATACGAGACCCACATGATTATTTCCCCCTTTGTAGGGAAGGTCCATAAGAGCCCTCCATTCTCATCCACAGCATATAAGTTGTAGTCGTAGCTGCCGAAATATATCACTCCGTTGCCGTATGCGGGCCCTGAAGACACAGGCCCCTTTGTCCTGAAGGCCCACTGCTTTTCACCATCAGAATTGACAGCGTAAAGGTTCTTGTCCTGCGAGCCGAAACAGATCATATCATCCACAACCAGAGGCTTGCTGAATATCTTTCCTGTGGTCCCGAATTTCCAGAGCAGATTCCCCTCAAGGTCAAGGGCATAGAGGATGTTGTCATAGGAGCCAAAATACACCGCTCCTCCCGCAACTGTTGCATTCCCGCATATTGGCCCCTTTGTAGCAAACCTCCACAGTTCCTGCCCTTTCTCTGTCAGGCAGTAGAAGTTCTTGTCGCATGCGCCAAAGTATATCCTCCCATTGCTCCACTGCGGCTTGGATTCAATGCTCCCACCTTCTCCTATCTCCCAGTTCAAGGTCTTGCCTGAAGTGACTGCCTGCAGCACCATATCGACAAGCTGGAAGCTGCCGAAGCCGCTGACATCGGCCGACAGCGAGGGCCCTGATGTGCCGGTCCCATATGTCTGGTAGCGCATATATATGATTGTTTTTGCTTCTTTAAAATATCGCATCTGTCTGCTACTATCCACTTAAGCCTTTAAAAGCCAGCACATATTAATCTTATCCATGGCCTCGTTGGTGTAATCCGCCCTCTTTTTCCAAAAAAGAGGGCAGGTTGCCCAGAAAAAGGAATTACATGTACTAAACATGCAATTTCAACTAATACGAGACCTGAACAATAAGGCATATGGCCTCGTTGGTGTAATGGAAGCACAGAAGCCTGTGGGCCACCCTCTTTTTCCAAAAAAGAGGGTAGGATATCCAGAAAAAGGCAATGCAGATGTCGTAAGTAATAACAAATTACGGCATGGCTGCTGGGGGTTAATAAGGGCTGCTCATCATGAGTGATGGCATGCCTTCGCAAGAGCGAAGCGCACCGCTGGAGGCCCCTTTCGTATAAGCTCAGCAGGAAGCAAGGGGTACTATGGGGATGCGCAGCCTTTGGCTGGCATGCCTTCGCTTCAGCGAAGTGCACAGCATGTCCCCATGCAGAAAGCTTCTAGCCTGGGTTCAAATATAGGCTTTTCTTTTGAAAAGAAAAGCCCATTCGGCAAAAGAAACATAATACATCTGTTGAATGGGTCGATAGCCCATTCGGCAAAGAAAACAGATACCGGATGTATATTGAAAATCCCAGACGAGGCCCATTCTTTTTTTAGCTGCATTACGAAAATTTCTCTATCCTATGGTTGTAAAATTCTTTTGCTATCCTGATGCATTACATTTATTATACATAAATACTACATATGTAATATGAATGTAATGCGAAAGAAAATCTTTGCGCTATCCGTCATTTTTGCCGCACTTATAGTGTCGCATGCATCTTCTTTACCATCCTTTGTCAATCCGGGCATAGACCCGGGCATGACAATCTTCACCATCGAGGAGAACCTCCTCAACAAGACAGCTTTTGGAGGCCTGAGGGAGGCAAGATACATTTTCAAAGGGGAAGGGGCGGAATATTTCATCCTCGCAAGGCATGCTCTGGGCAGCGGGAACATAGGCAATTCTTATGCGATAGTGGGGAATAAGGGAGCATTGTGTAACCCCAAAAATGATCTGACATTCAGGAACGGGGCCAATCAGTCATACATCCTGAACAGGACAGGGACAACGTTCATAAACACAACTGACAAGTTGTTCCACTGCCTGTTCACCGTGCGTTCCGAATCAGGGAATCAGACACTCACCCTGGCCGTGAATTCTCTGCTGTCAGGCCATGGGGAGTCCAATTTCTCCTGGCTTTTCAACCCCTCCACATATCCATTGAATGTTAGTATCATATCCCTGGGCTATTTCAACAACGCCACAGGCCTCTTTCCGCCCCAGATAACAATCCTCAACAACAATTCCATAAGAGTCATGCTCTTCATGAGCGGGACAGACCTTTATGGCAAAGGCCTGTGTCTGGGCGCAAAGAACTTCAACATAAGCAAAATAACATACAGGGCGACAAATGGAACGCTTGACAGCGGTTATGTGCCTATCAGGAAATTCAACCAGAACTTCGGCTGCACCCCTTCAGCATGCAAAACACTGGTATCAACCCCTAATGGCATTCCCCTCCACTCAGGCATAGATCCCTCGCATCCTCTGGGGCAGATTATAAATCCTGGAGCGACTGTTACCATCAGCCTGAACACCAGCCAGCCAGTATTATGCGCACAAGGATACAACAGGGGATTGCTGAGATTCCATACCCTGCCGCTATAGGGCTGGGACATGGATTGAGCGACTTATGCGCTGTGATTTTATTCCGCTTTGTCATCCTACAAAATAAATTCACACACACCCAGTAGTAAAATAAGTTCGATGTAGTGCGTTTTGCGATACCATTATAAGGCCTGGAAACAATCAGTTGGCATAAGAAGTATTTCTACAAAAGGAGGGTCAAATTATGAAAAAATCTAAACTTGCTCTGCCATTGGCAATTCTTGCCCTGTTTGCTGTCCTAGTTTCGGCAGCGGGCATGATAGACACGACAATTTCAGCCTCTGCTTCAGGCGGCAGCCTGAACACCTACAAAGGCCTTGATCTCTCACTGGTTACGATGAAGAAGATCAGCTTTGATACAGACGCTTTCCAGAGGCAGATGATCCCGAGCATGGCCATAAGCCAGCAGGCGAACAGCAAGCTTGAAGTCATGGGATGGGCGGGCATAGTTCCTTTCCATTCAGTCACGAGCTCACATGGCCACGAGCTGCAGTTCACATGCAGCCAGTTCGCAGCCCAGCATCTGGAATGTACGGGCCCAGGAAAGCTTGATGTCAGGTCTTGGGATTACAGCATCAAGAGATGGGTTGTCGACATCTGGTTCCATGTCAACAAGGCGACAGGAAAGGCTGACTATGTGGCAAAGAACCATGATACAGGCGAAGTCCTTATAAATGTCACAGGCATGGATGTGGGCAAGTTCTGGTACAGGTCAGGATAAGTCCAATTCATTTTTTGTTTTTCTTATCTTGTTTTTGTTTTCCTAGTTTTTTCCTTCTCCCTCAGCTGCCTGTTTATCTTCCTGAGGGAGGGGCAGACGATCTTGATTTTATTGAATTTTTCCAGTTTCCTGTCATACTCAAAGGCCATGATCTTCATGTGGTACCTGTTCCCGATGTCCCCGACTATGCCTTTGTCCTTGGCCTTCCAGCCGTGGGCCTTTCTTTTGATCCTGTTCAGGACAACTAGGATGGTCAATGCCAGCCCGCCTTTCTTGACGTCCTTCTTGTCTGTGGGGCTAAGCCTGGATGGGAAATCCGGATGCGAATGGAAATCCCCGACAACCCTCAGGTCAGTGAGGCGAGAGAGCACATAGTTGACCCTGTTGATCCTTATAGACGGGACATTGACATACTCATAGCCTCTTATCGCGCTCTGGAAATTAATCGCATCCCGCACCATGTAGTGCTTTTTGTGCTTCACCCCGATCAGGAGGCCAATTGCCTCTTTCTTGTAGACCTCAGTGCAGGCAGTGGCTATGTCAATCAAGGCCCTTTCCGACAGCGTGAGGTTCCTTCTGAATGCAGGCATTAATATAAATGTGCACATCCGTATAAAAAATGCCGATTATCTGCCAATGATTTATTTCTGCAAGAGAAATAGAAAAGATCGAGATATGGAAACATATGAGAAGTTGTTAATCGAAACAATCATTCCTGCTTTTCCTTGCCCTTCCTCTTCCTGCTGTTGTCCCAGGCAACATAGGCTATTGCCGCAGTGATGAGTATCACAAGCACCGCAACAAGCACAAATCCTGCACTTAGCTGCTGCTCCCCCTTACCAGTCTCCTTTGTCTGAGGCTGCTCCCCAGGCAGGATTCCAGAGGGCTCTTGAGGGACAGAGCTTTCCGTCTCTTTCGGCGCTTCTGCGGGCGCGGTTGCAGATACGGGAACAGTTCCGGCAAACGGCGTAATGGTCACCTCTGCCTTGCTGTTGGCTATAGTCTTCAGAAATACGGCAAGGTCAAAGCTGCCGTCCCCGTCGAAGTCCTTCCTCTTCTCCTGGCCAATTCTCAGGCTGAAGACTTCCCATGATGAGGAAAGATTGAATGTGGCAGTGGTATTCGTAAGGTTTGCAAGCTTCAGCTGGTGCGCCTGGCCCTTGAGATTAAATTTGACAACATCTCCTTTGGCAAGCGATTGCGTCACAGATCTCAAAATCTCTCCCTTGTCATATGTGTTTGCTCCTCCTCCTCCGCCTCCGCCGCCTCCTGTGGTGCCTGTTCCAGGCGTTTCAGACGATGCTGCCGTCACGGTTACTGAAACTGTTTTTGTTATCGAGTCAGCGTTTGAGGGCGCTATGATGACTGTCAGCGTCTGCGCGCCAGTGGATGCGGAAGGCGAGACAGCGATGCTGCAGCTTATGCCGGCGCTCTGGCCACCTGAGATTTCGGATGGGGAACATCCTGAAGAGACAGAGAAAATGCTGGGGGATACTGTTATTGTCCCGAACCTTGCGGAGGTCTCTCCGCTGTTCACGATATTGAGGCTGAGAGCCAGGTTGGATCCCTGGGCCGCGCTCGCCGAACCTGGCGAAACAGTCGCTGATATGGAAGGGGCAGTTATGACATTGAAGGTGCTTGAGGTAGCGGTTTCAGGACTCCCCTGGCCGCTGATGGAAACAGAAATGGTTTGGCCGCTCAGCTTCTGAGAAATTACAGTAGTCGTCCATGAAACGGATCCACTGCTGCTTGCGGTTTTTGTGAAGCTTTCCCCTGTCAGGCTGAAACCTGCGGGATATGATGTTATTATGGCCTGCGCATTGGCAGTAGCTCCTGCAACAGAAACGGTGAAGACCCTGCCCTGCATGACTGAATTGGAATCAGCCCCCGACTGGGAAATGCTCACGCTCGCCGCCGCGAAAGCCAGCCCTGGCAAAATCAAAGCTGCAGCCAGAATATATATCAGTATTTTCATGTTCACCATCCGCACACTCCTACGCAGAACCACCTCTCATACGTCTCATTTCCTGCTGAAGCCTGGATGTTCAGCATGATCTGATAATTTCCGTCAGGCCATGTGCCTGCAGGGGCAGAAGCTATCTGCACAGGGGATACCCTGACCAGGCTGTAGCCGTATGAATCTGTCCTGTTGTAGGTATTGTCCACGCTGTAGCCTGAAGGCGGTATTATCTGGAATCCGCTGAATGTGGCCCTCGCAACCTGGGTCACGCTGACATTCGCATTCGCTATCGCACTCTGGTCAAAGTTGTAGACCTTGACCACGACGCTCATATTGTCTGTTGAAGAAGCTCGCCACTTGTCCTTTGAAAGTATTGCAGTGGTTGAGTTGTAGAATGGCATCTGCCACCACGGCTGCTGCTCCCAGCTCACGCCCGCATAATCATCCCCGAATCTCGCGCTTCCCTGCCACACGCCTGTAGGCAGGCCTTCCCATTTTTCCTTTGTCCAGCTCGCATTGCTGCCGAGAAAGATCTCTGTCCCGCTGAAGTCTATGTCAATGCTTGAGCCGTTTACAGTGGACGTCCAGCCCACCAGCTGCAGGTCATCATCAACTATATTGCTTGTCAGCTGCTGCACGCCGTCGAAATTGTTGTCGAAGGCGAGCATATAGAATGTCTTGTTCCTGTAGCCGTCCTTGTCTAGGTCTATTCCAAGGACAGTCTCATTCAGCGCATTGAAGTAGCTTGTGGTGCCATCGGCAAAGGAGATGTCCGCAATGGCAGGCTTTGCCCCGCCAGGAAGCTGGGAGAAGTTTCCAGCCAGTATGCCATCATTGTCCCATGGCCCGATCTTTGCCAGGTAAAGATCTGAAGTGAAGTTCTGGCCTATATTGACACCGATAGAGCCGCTGAAGTTGCCGTTTGAAGTCTGGACAAGGAAGGCTTTTTTCGCGCATTCATTGATATTCTCATAAATGCATCTCTGGTAGCTGTAGCTGTCATTGGCGAATAATACGTCATAGCCGGTCCCTCCTATGCTGACGTTCTGCATGTAGCCCCAGCCGTAGGGCCACTGCGGGTTGCCAGTGTTTTGCACAGGAAGCATGGTAAGGTTGCTTATCCCAGCGATGCCGAAGTCAGCACGCCAGCAGTCATTCCCTCCGCATCCTGCATACTGGTATACATTTATCCTCAGGACTGTTGTGTTATAGTTCTTTCCTCTTGTGTTAAATGTCAGGTAGCTTCCCTGCTGATATGCAGTCTGGGCAGCGCTTGTATTGAAAACGCATCCTGAATTATTCATGTACAGATTGCTCTCAGTGGAATTGTAGAAGAAATAGACAGATGAAGGCACATTCCAGTCCATCCTCAGGAAAGCTGTTATGTTCGGGTTGATCTGGCCGAGAGGTATCTGGCCTGTCGAATTATACAGCTGGCAGGAGCTGTAGTCGAACGGGTCCGCATGCAGAAGCACGCCATTGACTATGCTGCTCGAGTTCCTGTTGTCCTGCTGCAGCCTCGGCACCTCGCCGTAAGTGTCCCTGTCCCATCTGTAGATGGGCAGAGGCTTATAGCCGCCTATATAAGCCGCTTCCCCAAGTGTCCCGTCCACAAGGAAGCCCCTTACATTCGCCTCTGGCCACTTCCATTCCTCAATAGTATCATCAGTCTTTATCGCAAACCTGTATCTTCCAGACATGCCCATCAGGCTGGTATTGAACCTAAGCTCCCCTATGCCTGTGATTGCAGCTGACGCGAGATCCGTCTGCGTCAGCCTCCATGTAAGCGAATTCTTGTAGCCGCTTACCGTGACTGTCGATGTCTGGGCAGCGCCCGAGGGGTCTATAACCAGGACAGGGATCGTGATATTGGTGAGATACTTGATCTCGCCCAGGTATGCCCAGTCGCCAACCTGCTTCGAATAGAACCTCACGTTCTGTGCTCTGGGATCTATGCTGAGCAGGGTAAGCCTCTGCTTGGCATCCGAACTCAGGCCGAACTCCCTGTTTGTCCTGTTCGCATCATTCACAGACAGGGGGTTGAGCTTTACCGGAGATGCATTTCCAGTGAAATTGCCGTCTGTGGAGAAGAAGAATGTGTCGTATACGCCGCTTGCCGCATTGTCCGAAATGACGAAATATGCTGTCCTATTTGCATATCCATCACCGTCCAGATCAAGGCCTGTCCTGCCCTGTGGCGTATAGGCTCCAAGATCAGCCTCCCTTATCTGGCCGAGCTTGAAGAAGCCGCTTCTCGAATAGGATGTGTTTATCAGGATGCCTGTCGAATACAGGGTGTTGATGCCGAACACCACAAGGTTCTGGTCCCCCAGGGCATCCAGCCTCCATATTCCGCCTTTGCTGTCAGCAAATGTTCCGCCGGCGGTAAGGTTCTTGTACAATGAGGCATCTGTTTTTGTCAGGTTGCTTGAGCTGCTCACCCAGAGCATGCTGCCGTTGGAATACATGTACATCCTGGACTTGTTCGCCACGGAGCCGAATTGTCCTGCCCACCAGTCCTCCATCAGGGGGATGTATCCAAAGAACTCCTTCGTGTAGCTTACATTCGGGGCGGTGAGGTTGAAGTTCACCTGCCCTGATCCTGCCCAGTACTGGCCGCAGAACCTTGAGGCATTGGGCACGGAATTCCTCTGGCCTGAGCAGCTTGACCACTCGCCTCTCATCACGTCCCTCTCTATCTTTTCACTTGCATCGTCGCTCTGCCACACCCATGATTCCGACATAGAGGGTATGTTGACCACTGTCCCCTGGATCCTGAAGAACACCTCTGACGACTTCTGCACATTCTGCACGTCTGTGATTGTGAACCTGGCATTGTAATCCCCGCTCCCCAGATTTGCCAGGAAAACATTTGTCGTGCACCTGTTGCCGCTGCAGGAAGTAGTGTAATTCCTTCCGTACCTCATGCTGACAGGCCTGCCCTGCCTCGACGAAAACATATCTTCAATGGTCACATTGGTTATGTTATGGGGTGAGCTGTCAAAATTAGTGGCGGTGAAGTTTACTGTAAGGTTCTCTGTGGCGGCAAACATGGGAGGCATTGAGTTCTGCCTGTAGCTTTCCCTCACCCTGTATGACGATACGCTGAACCAGAAGCTTCCCGTGTCGCTTGTGTTCGAGTTTGTCACCCTCACATTGGCCTGGAAATTCCCCTGCTTGTCTGATGGCAGGCCTGTGAGGTTGATAACCCATTTCGTCTCCAGGTAGCACTGGCCTCCCATCCATGAAGGACAAACAGATACATTCTTCTGGCTTGCTGATGCGGAAAAGCCTGATATGGGAGCAATAGGGCCTCCGCCTTTTCCTGCAGGCGCCTGCTGCACGTTGAGGACCGTCGGCGCAGAGTCAACAGACAGTATGTTCCATGTTCCAGGCTCTCTCGGCACAATGGTGAAGTAGACAGGCTGGCCTGAAGCGAATGTCGCTCCGCTTCCGGGACCACCCATGCTCGACTGCTCCTGGTAATGGGTGGCATTTACCGGCGTGGCAGCCTGTGCTTCTACCCAGAAGTTCCTGACATCAAACCATGCCCAGCCGAAGTATGTGGCATTCGTGGCTGGATCAGTCGCGATGAGGTCGACATGGTACCACCCTCCCTGCATGTCTCCGCCGGCAGCCGGGACGATTGTCACATTGGCGACAGGATTGGTGGAATTGGTTATGGTGCCTGTCTGCATAGTATAGCCTGATACCCTCCTGAACTGCTGGTCATTGAATACAGCAGAGGCATTTATCACCAGCCCTGTGCAGCCGGTGCATGATTTCTGGGACTTGTAGCCCCCAAAGACGCTTTGCGCGTCCCCTATGTCCATGACAGTTACCTGCAGGGTGATGTTCTGCCCCACCCTGACAAACCACTGCCCCTGATCCACACTCGGAAGCTGGCCCCAGATCATGTATTTCTTGAGCATGAAAAATGCATCGCCTAAGCCTGTCTCTGTTGTGTTGCCGACATTTGCCGTGAACCTGAACTTCATGGCAAAGAAGCCCTCATCATTGGGAGCAAGGAAGGATATTGTCCCGTTGACAACAGACTCATTCATATTATTCCTCAGCGTGGAGTTCCCCATGATGTCCTTGAACTCGGGAAATTCCCTGCGCATCTCTATGATCTTTCCCGAGGTGATGTTCGATGCAGGCAGATCCTGGTCCGTGACAAGGTCCCTGACGCTCAGCTTGATCCTTACCGTGCTGTTTGGCGCGAAGAAGCCGAAATCGTCGCCCCTGAAATCCACAGTGCTGCCTCTGGCCAGCACCCTCTGCACGCCGAATGTCGCTCCTGAGAACAGGTACTGTCCCTGGTAATACATCCTCAGCTGTATCCTGTATATGCCGTTCTTCAGGTTCGTGTTGGGGAAGATCACCATGCACTGCGACTCCAGACCCTGCGGAGGGGTTGTTCCGGCAGGGACATCGGACAGATATCCCATGGCTGCGCTGAGGTTCATCGCCCTGTAATCCGCCGTATACGAGATATCGTTCTCGTCCCTGACATCCATTACCGTCACGCTGGCGCTGCAGTTGCCGGGGGCAAGCAGACCCTCAAAACCTTCAACCCCCTTGGCCTCAAGGCCGCCAGCGGAGATGTTCGTCAGGAATGTCATTATTGTCACATTTTTGTTGGGAGCAAAAGCATTGACCATTGCTCCTGTCCCTTCAGCATCCTCCACATACCTGACATTGATCGCCATGGCCTCGAAGTCAGCCGCCTGCACCTCGAAGCCCGTCGAGAATGTCTGGTTGTTTGTTCCATCGCTGCCTGCGATGCTTAATCCATACCCTCCTGTTGGCGCGCCGCCCAGGTCAATATCATACCTGTACACGCCATCAGATGTCT
This sequence comes from Candidatus Aenigmatarchaeota archaeon, assembly GCA_016185435.1. Taxonomy (GTDB): domain Archaea; phylum Aenigmatarchaeota; class Aenigmatarchaeia; order QMZP01; family QMZP01; genus JACPNN01. The sequence continues at coordinate 91,267 of JACPNN010000005.1, forward strand.
GGGTGAAATCAGCCCTTGCTTTCGAAACAGATGTGCCGTTGGGATAGTATATGGTCGCTGCAAGGGAGGTGAGGTTGAACGGCCCTGCAGATGTTTTTGATGTGACAATCACCCTTGCCTTGGAATTGGGGCCGAACACTGCAGTGGGATTGCCGGAAAGATCTGCAACCTCCACGAACATCTGGAAGGCCTCCACAGGCAGCATCTCCATGCCAAGGCTGTCGTTCATGCTTATCGTGTACAGGCCTGCACGCACCTGCGACAGGTTCACTGTCAGGTTTATCCAGCCATTGCTGTCCGTCACATACACCGCTGAAGGCGTCACATTCTGTCCGCTGGAGTTCAGGATCTCGATCTCAACGGGCTGGCCTGCCAGGAGATGCGTGCTGTTCTTGGCCACGACGGTTATATTGACAAGGTCGGTTGTGTTGTATACAGGCTTGGTGGGCGGCTTCCAGAGTATCAGCCTGTTCCCTGTGTTCTCCTCCACCTCGCCGACCACATATGTGAACGTCCCGTTGGAGAAAGAGCTGCCCTCCCTGAAGTTCTGGTATTCGACATCAGACGCGTCCTCAGAATCATTGACCAGCCTGAATGCCGTGTCATCATCTATGTACAGCCTGTCGAATATAGTGCTGTTGGTCGGGTCCACAAGGGCGAAATGGTATGTCTTCCCGCTTATGGACGCGTTCCCGTAATGCACTGTTTTGCTTGCAGACCGCGACATGTTGAGCAGCTCGCCAAAGCTCCCGTTGAGAAAGCTCTCATTCGCATCCTGCAGAACGGTGTCCATCCTTACTGCCACAACCTCCCCCGGCTTGCTCATGAAATGGGCCTCGAGTTCCATGGCCTGCGAAATGACCCTGAAGGAGAGGTTGACAGAGTCAGTTCCGTCGCTGAGAATCAGGAAATAGCTGCCCTTGGAATAGCTCGAGTTCACAGGAACCGATAAGGAAAAGGAATTGGGGCTCAAGCCCGAACTTGCTGCGGATGAAACGGCCATTATAGAACTGCTTGAATTGTAGATGGTTGCCGTAAGCGTCACGCTGCTTGCCGAGCCGCTTGTCCCCGTGACAGTCAGGGTTTCCCCGACCGCATAGACTATCTTGCTTGTGGCAGCAGATATGGAGGCTGCAGAGACTGGCATAGAAAGCGATAAGAAGAATATAAGGAATGCGGCAAGGCCCTGCCTCCGGAACAAATTCATTCTGGAATCACTATATTAAAATTGGCCTTAACCGCTAATAAACCTTATAATTTTGTGATTTGGAGCCAGATGCTACAAATCAAAATATAGAAACCAAGAAGTCACTTTTTCTTCTTCATCCTGCTCCAGCCAAGATACGCTCCACTAGCTATAAGCACAACAAGCCCTGCAATGAATGCCATGCTCACTACTCCGCCTGAAGTCACAGTAGCCAGTATGTTTTGGATACTTCCTTCCTCTTCCTGAGGTGGTGGTTCTTTTGCTTCCTTTTTCGCCTCGCCGGCCGTCTCCGGCTTTTCAGCTTCTTCCGCTGTTTTGGCCGCAGGCAAAAATGCCTTTATGGTTATCTCAGCCTTGCCGCTCCTGATTGAATTGAGGGCAATGGAAAGATCAACAGCGCCATTGTTATCAAAGTCCTTTTTCTTTTCCTCGCCTACAGCAAGCGTGAACACCTCAGGAGCCGAGGAAAGGTTGAATGTGGCTGTCTTGTTTGTCAGCTCCATCAGCTTGAGCTGGTGGGCCTCCCCGCTGAGCGTGAACTTCACCACATCCCCCTTTGCCAGAGACTGGATTTTTTCAGAGGTTAGGGCCCCAAGGTCATATGTGCTTGCTCCTCCCCCGCCTCCCCCGCCTCCGCCACTAGCCCCACTGGCCGAGCTTGAATCTGAAGACGATGTCGAAGGATTCGGATTGGTAACAGATGCTGATCTGGCCTTGCTGGCCGCTACAGAAGCGGCAGTTCCGGTGGCTGTCACAGTGATGGAGCATGTCGCGCCTGTTCCCTGGGTTATGGTCCAGGAAATTGATGCCTGAGCGTTGTTATTGAGGGCTCCGAGGCTCTTGCTCCCTGTCTCCCCGCTTCCCAGGGAGCAGCCGGACAGGCTGAGCGCGAGCGTCATGTCAGTGAAAGATCCCCCGGCCGTGACAGAGGCTGTAGAGGTGAAATCCACGCCCCCATTCACGCTGCTTGAGCTGGTGGATAAGGAAAGGGATTTTATGACAACGGCATTCACCGAAACCGATGAGACCTCTTCAGTGTGCGCGCTCCCGTCAATGTCTATGTGGAGGAAGCGGTTGTCATTTCCAGGGGTGACTGACTTGATGTTCTGGAAGGCAACAGTCTTTGTCTGGCTTGCCCCAATGGCCGAATTGATGGCCACTGTATAGCTGCTCTGCTCCGCCCAGCTGCCTGAAACCACAAGGCTGACAGAGTTCACTGTAACAGAAGCAGAGGGATCATTGTTGAGGATAACGGCATTGCAGTTCATGTTCGCCCCATTTTCCACATTGACAGTTGGAGACTGGCTGTTGCAGGAGAAGCTGTCAATGACCAGGGCCGCTTCTGCCATCTGCATGGCCAGCAGGCCAATCATTATCCCGAGCATCATGTGATTTTTCATGTTGTCCTCAAAGTTTGGATCGAGGTTGAATTAATGATGCTGTTGGTGTTATTTGCCCACACCCTCCAGCCAACTGTCGTATTTGCAGTCGCATTGAGCGTTTTTGTCACATTCGACCAGTTAGCTGTCCCTGTAAATGCCACGAATGAGTCATTGCTCCAGATGCCTGTGTTGTTTGTCGAAAATATGTGGCCTGAAAGGCCTGCCGGATCGGTCCAGTAAACCGAGAAGTTTTGCGATGTGTTTGAAGTGGTGTTGCTTATGCTTGCCGACGACCATTGCGGGGCATTGCCTGACGTATTGAAAGACTGGGCCCCGGTCCCGTTAATTTCGCCTGTCGAAGCATTCACAGTTACCCGCCAGCTTATTGCAGCCCCGATGGTTGTATTGATAACTTTCGTCACATTCACCCAGCTAACGTTTCCTGACAGAGCTACAAACGAGTCATTGACAAAGCTTCCCGTCCCGTTGTCAAAGGAGAATACATAGCCAGACAGGTTGTTGCCATTGCTGGCTGTCCAGTAGGATGAGAATTTTGTCAGTGAGCCGGCAACTGATGAATTGGAGCTCAGGGAGGAATATGCGATAGATGTGGCGCTGCTGGTTGCTGCGAAAGACTGGATTCCTGTTTCCGAGATATTCCCGGATGAGCTGTTGGCAAAGACCCTCCATCTTATTGTCGCCCCGACAGTCGTGTTTATAACTTTCGTCACATTCACCCAGCTAACGTTTCCTGACAGAGCTACAAACGAGTCATTGACAAAGCTTCCCGTCCCGTTGTCAAAGGAGAATACATGCCCTGAGACATTTCCGCCGCCGCCGGCTGTCAGGTATGCCGAGAATTTGACCGTTGAGCCTGCTGCAGTTGAGTTGGAGCTTACTGATGAGAATGTGACATTCGATGAGTTCGCGCTGGAGGCGCCGCTACTGACATTAAGCCTGAAGGAGGCGGCATTATATCCCTGCAGATAGTCCGAGTCATAGCAGTATACCTGCACCACATAATCCTGGTTTGGCATCCCGGCTGCAGAGTGGTTGTATGAATGCGCTGTAGTGCCGGTGGACATGCCTGAAGTCCAGCTGCCTGCCATGGACCAGTAGTATGTCGCGCCGCTGAAGCCAGTCACATTGCAGTAGCTCGCATTGGAATAGTAATAGCCGCTGGAGCAGACATTGCCGTAGTTCTGGATGTAAAAGTAGCAGTTCGCGTTCTCTGTTGTGGCGGCTGAGATATAGACAAAGCTGTTTGTGATATTCTGGCCCTGTGAGGGGCTCGAGATAGTGACATTGGGATAAATGCCATCCTTGACAGAGAAGTACCCGTTCTTCAGTATTGCGCTGTCAGAGCCGCTTGTGATGGTTATCCTCACATAGTAGTTCCCAAGGCTCCATTCGCTTGAAGGGGAGCGTATCCTGATGTATCCGGCGCCGTTAACAGTGTTTCCAGACACCGCCGCTCCACTGGTAATATTGGCCACATTCCAGCTGGAAGCGCTCTGGTATGTCCTGCAGGAATCTGACCAGCACCCTGCTGACGATTTGGCATACTCAACATTTGACACAGTCGCGTTCACGTTTTGGCCGTTCAGGTTCGTGACTGAATACAGATATATTGTGACATTCTCTGTAGGCAGGTAGAAGCTCTTCCAGTACCCATTGTCGCCGACGGGATGCATGTAGCCTGTCAGGCTGGGCCTGGCATAGAAGTAGACTGAATTCCAGTCATCAATAGCAGAACTTGCGTCATCATATTTCGTGAAAGTGAAATACATGTAGTAATAGCCCTCGTTCCAGCCTCCGGGGGGAGCTGTGATTGTCACATTGGCTGACCCATTGACCATGCAGCTCCGGTGGCCGAGCAAGGTTGAGCAGTTGCCTGTGCTGAAGTTGTAGTATGTCTTGGACGGCCAGCCCCAGTAGTAGACAGAGCTTATGTTGCCGGCTGTCGGCACGCCTGTCCTGGCCTTTGCAAGCGTGACATTGACCGTGACATTCTGCTGAAGGCCTATCGTGTAAGGAGAGGCCCTGTTTATGGTTGAAACGAAGGGCACGGCCCTGAAGCTCAGCCAGCCGTCCTGCGTGCTGTTGTCTGTTGTATCCCTTATTCTTACTTTGAGGTTCTTCCATCCGCTGCCGGACCATGAGCCGTTATTGGGGGTGACGTTGAATCTGGCGGTGCCATTCCATAACTGCCCTGTGAAAGGGGTGAAGCCTGTCATGGAAGTTGATGAATAGCCATTGTAGCTCCATCTCTCCTCAAGTATACTGTCGATGGTGAAGTTGCTGTTTATTGTGGCAGAGCTGCTCCAGTCAGGCTCATAGATGTAAATGGTCCCCGAAACATTGTCCGTCGTATCTATATTGTATGTGTCCGTGTTTATGCTGACCCTGAAAGGCTGCACATTGAAATAGATATATCCTGTTACTGTTTCATTTTCGCTGTTCCGGACAGTCAGCTCGCCATTGTACCAGCCTGCAGGCCAGGTGCCATTCCTGTATGTCACATTGAGCATTTGCGTGGAATTGACATCCAGTGTGCTTGAATTGGCTATTGTCATGTTCAGATTTTCGGGATAATTATAGTCAGTCTGCGTCCAGCCATTCGCCCCGGAAGACCATGTGTGCAGAGTCAGATCGACAATAGTGGCGTTCGTATAATCACCCGGGGTGTAGTAGCCATACCATTTCTGGCTTTTGGTGGCCGAGACATTGAAATATATGGGCCCTCTGCCTCTGCTGCTGTATACGGAGGTTCTGTTCTCATTCACCTGCTGGGCGTTGAAATAGAAGGCCTGGGCTGAGAACCATCCATAGCCGGTTTCTGTGCCGTTAAGGTCTAGGACAAGATTGTAATAGCCGCCGCTCCACCTTCCGCTGGTCCTGTTTATTGTCAAAAGATAGTTTCCGTCCGTCGCCGGGCTTGCGGAATAATAATCCCTGTTTGACTGGTTTACTATGAGCGTATTGGCGGTATACAGGCTTGTGCTGACTTCCTGGGGCGGCCATGAAGCATAATATTCAAGCTTCTTCACCCTTATCGTTATGTTGCCTCCCAATGAATTGCCATAGCTGTAGTAATCAGATCCTGCATCATTCACCTTTACATAAAGGCTTATGTTTTCCCTGGTGTTGAACAGGTATTTGTATCTGAAACAGGAACCTGAGCCGCAATATCCGCTGCCGTTCATTATCTCCACGGGCGTTGCATATGCCTCAAACCTTCTTATCTCGAACCATATCCTTCCGTAATCGACATTGCCCTGCTCATCAACTCCTTTGACAACCGCATTATATGATCCGGAATCCCACTGGCCATTGGGCGCCCGGGATGCAGGCAGGGAAAGCGTGCCATAGCCTGCTGCGCCAATGGCAGTCGAGTTCATGCCCGTCACATTGTAGTTGTATTTGATTGGCGGCCAGACCCACTCGCCCTGCTTTCCATAATACTCAATCTTTTCAAGCGTGATTGTGCCGCTTAGCCCCTGGTTGCTTGACCACCAGTTGCTCCCTGCCTGGTACATGTTGACGGTCAATGTGAGGTTGGATGCCGGCTTGTTTCTCCATGTGCTTGTCCAGCCATAGATATAGAAAGCCCGCGACTCAAAGAAGCCGTAGCCTGTGTCCTGTGAGCCGTCAGGTGCGGTCACCCTTACGACTATCACATGGCTTCCGCCATCCCAAAGGCTGTCATTTGCCTGGATGGTGCAGATGTATGTGCCGGCAGTGCTCAAAGCCTGGCATATTGATGCTGAAGTATTCAGCGGCTCATCTCTCCCGCTGTACGTATTTGTAACCTTTATGATGCTCAGGGTTGCATTGGTCACAGACTGCTGCGTCCCTGAGACTGTGCACTGGCTGCCCCTTCCATAGCCGGAATAAAAGCCTCCGCCCATCCCATAGCCTCCTGCCCCCCCTGATGAGCTGCCGCTCCCTGAGCTTGTGTTTGTGCCTCCCTGGAACTGCCTGACGGCAAGCTGCAGATACACAACATCAGTGGTCTTGAACTGGAACCAGTAGTCGCTTGTGCTTGTCGTATCAGCAGAGGCCTTGGCTGAGGTGCAGATGTCGTACGGCTTTATGGTGAATTTGACCTGGGCATATGTGGAACGGTTGTTTACATACATGCTGACGATGTACTGCCCTCCCCTCTTCCCCGGATCCACCCTTACAAGGCCTGTTGTCAGATTAAAGGCATATTGGAATGTGTCATCAGAAAAGTTCATCGTACTATAGCTGGCATTTGAATAGTTAAGCAGGCTGCCGTCCTCAAAATTGACTGATACGATTTCTACATCCGTCACATTGAGGGATTGGGTCTTGTTACTCATGCTGGGCTTTATGTAAACGAATTCGCTTGCCGTGAATATCTCTTTCCTGATATTCTCCTTGTCTGTCGTCACGGCTGTTGCTGTCTTGTCGCTTACCGTGATAATCCTTTCCACAGTCTGGGTCTCGAGGCTGTTCAGCAGGCTTACAGTCACCCTGTATGCGCCTGCTGTTGCCGGGGTGGTGAAGTTGAAGGTGTAGCAGCTGCAGGTGGCGTTGTAGTTTGCCGTAGCATTGGTGACTGCTATCCCCAAACTGTTCTTGACATTGATGGTGAAGTTGCTGTCAAGGCTGGTAATGGTCGCTCCTGTGGCCCTGTCCACCGGAGATGCCTCGAAATAAACTGTTGTGTTAGGGAAGGCCACATACCCGTATTCAAAGCCGGATGCAGATGCAGCCTTGCTGAATGACAGCGTCCAGTCCCTGATATTGAAAATCGTGCTTCCATTGATTGTTTCCCCACCGGCTTTTGAAACAGCGACGACAACTTTATACATGCCTGAGCTGATCCCCGTGCTTAAAGAAAACTGCTCCCTGTTGGCATAAGAGTTATTCGCTGTCAGGCTGAAGCCTGCAAGGCTCTGGATAATGGAATTGCCGGCATCCGTTATGAATCCGCTGACTGCATATGTCCCTGATGCCACCTGGCTGCCGTTGACTGTGGCAGCAACCTCTACATATCCTGTTTCACCTTTCCTGAACACATCCTTCAGGTTGGTTGCAGTGTCATCCTTTGTGGCGACTGTCACCTCGAAAGGAAGCACGTGGAAGGTTGTGAATCCGGCGTAATTGCTGGCTTCGATATAATAGTTCCCTGATATTGATGGCGCAGTCAGGGAAAGATAGCATTTGCCTGAATTGTCTGTAGTGCAGTTGAAGCTGCTTTGCACGGAATCATCGCTTGTCCCCCTCAGTGTGCCATTGATCTGAATATTTGGCACAGGTATAGTTATGCTGCCGCTTTTCCTATTGACGCTTACAGTAAGGCTTATGCCCTCGCCTGCAAGATAGCTGGCTTTGTTCAAGGCCAGAAGTATCTCATCCACTGTGGTATTCGAGTACACATAAACCACTACATAGGCGCTGTACGATGATGTGCCCTCATAATATGTCGCAGTCAGGGTATAGTTTCCAGCTGTGGGGGGGGCTGAAACCAGTGTGCTGCTTGTGTAATAGTCATTTGTCGAGAAGAAATAGCCGAGACTGGAGGAAGTAAGGGTGTAGTTGGCCACAATAATCCCCGAGCTGTTGGAGACATTAAGCGTGACATTCGCATTCGGGATTTTCGTGCTGTTGGCCGACAGGTTCGAGACATATCCGCCAAGCTCTATCCTCTCGCCGCCGCTGTATATGTTTTTGGATACAAACAGCTGGACGTCAAGATCGGCAGAAACAGGATAGGCAAGAAAGGCAAGACTTATGGCGAGCATGAAAAAGGGCAGGAGTTTTTTCATCAATTAATATTACTATGGGGGTCTGCTAAAAAAGGTTATCCCTCTCCAGACATGTCCGACTTATGGGTAAAAACAATATGTGAGGCCGGGACAATCAAAAGTAAGCCTCCACAGCGGCGCCAAGAAATATGAGCCCTACGGCCAAAAACATGATGCTCAGGCTGTCTATGGCTATCGATTTCATTATCTCGGGGCTCTTCCTCCTTACAATCCCGAATGACAGTATGCCCCCAGCAAGGCCCGCGGCAATGTATCCCCCTATTTCAGGCACCCCATGGGGGATGAAGCCCAGGCCGACTATAGGAATGTTCCACAGGTCCTTTGAAATGCTTCCTATATACACTCCCAGGATGCTCGCGTTCCAGACAAGGATGAATACAGCCCCGGCCCCGAAGAGCAGGGAGAAGAAGAACGAAAATAGCATGACAGAGAGGTTGTTCAGAAGGACCTCCATGAAGAAAGTATCCTTCGAGGCGGCCTGGCCCGTGATGTCCTTGATGTCTGTCCCCCTTATCTGGCTTATCTTCTCCAGCTGCACCTTGAACGAGCTGTCAGGCATCATGAATGACGATACTGCAAATGCCGCTGTCATGCCGCCGAAATAGAGGAGAAGTATTATGATATCCCTCTCATGCCTCCCCCAGAAGCTCCTGTGCCTCTTTATCAGCTTCTCTTCAACCCTTTCCTCATGCCTTATGAAGCTGTTGATGAGGAAGATCGAAGGTATTATCACATAGACGACGCTGATGAATCCCGGATCGACGCTTATCGAGAGGGGCAGTCTGTATCCAAGCAGGATGCCCATGACTGTGATGAGATATGCCCACACAAACATCATGTATGGCTTCCTGTAGATTGTCTTGAGGCTGACCAGCGTTTCTAGCATCAATTAATATTATTTTCGTCCGGTGTTTATTAAGGCCGATGGGATTGCCAACTTATAAAAGCAGTCGGCAGCATAATTATAACTGAACTCTTTCCAGGAAACTATGGTAAAGCTCAATAAAATCGTGGTGCAGGGCTTCAAGTCTTTCAGGCGAAAGTCTGCAATACCGATACAGCCGGGATTCAGCGTGTTCACAGGCCCGAACGGCTCGGGAAAGACGAATGTGGCCGATGCCATACTCTTTGTCCTTGGGAAGATACCCGCAAAAAGCCTGAGGGCTGCGAAGGCCAGCAACCTCATCTTCCAGGACGGCAAGAAGAACTCTGCTGAATATGCAATGGTGGGCCTGCATTTCGACAACTCCAGCAGGAAGCTGCCTTTTGAGGAGAATGACGTCAGCATAAGCAGGAGGATAAACAGCAAGGGTGTGAGCACCTACAAGATAAACGGAAGAGTGGTCACGCGCCAGGAGCTTATAGACACCCTGCTTCTTATAGGCCTCCATCCGGACGCGCATAACATCATCCAGCAGGGCGACGTGAACATGTTCGTGGAGATGAATGCCGAGCAGAGGAGACATATCCTTGACGACATTTCAGGCATAGCGGAATATGACGACAAGAAAAGGAAGGCAGAAGCTGAACTGGCAAAGACAGAGGAGAAGCTGAAGGAGGCCGAGATAATAATCAGGGAAAAGACAGCAGTGGTTGAGAGGCTCCAGAAGGAAAGGGAGGGAGCGCTCCTTTATAAGAGCCTTACTGATGAGCTCGGGAACATGCGGATGGCCATGCTGTGGAAGGAGAATGCCGATGTGGAGGCAAGGCTGGGCACAATCAGCAAGCAGATAGCGGCCAAGGAGAAAGAGAGCAGCGACCTTGAGGCTGAAATAAACGGGCTCGACAGGAAGCTCATGGAGCAGGAGTCAGCCCTCCAGGACTTTGCGACAAGGGTTGTGAGAACCAGCGAAGAGGTTGAAGTTGAGAAGAAGCTGGCAAGGATAGAGGCCGAGGTTGAAAGGCTGAGGGACAAGATAGAGGCCAACAAGAGGGAGATGCTCAGGGTGGATGCGATGTCGGAAAGGATAAGGTTTTCCGATGCCAGCCAGGCCGTCAAATCTGTGCTGGGGATGAAGGGCGTCTTTGGCGTGGTTTCAGACCTTGTGAAAGTCAAGGGCGAATATTCCGTAGCCGCGGAAGTTGCGGCCGGAAGGCACCTTCATGACGTTGTCGTCGACAGCATGCACACAGCTGTAGCGTGCATAAACCACCTGAAGAGGAATCAGATAGGAAGGGCTGTATTCCTCCCCCTGGACAAGATGCAGCCAGTCCAGAAGCAGGCTCTGCCTCCAGGAGCAATAGGGTGGCTGAACGAGCTGGTGGAATATGATTCCCGCTATTCAAGGGCAATGGATTTCATTTTCGGAAGGACAGCCTGCGTCAGGTCGATCGAGAAGGCAAGGGAGATCGCAGAGAGGCTCAGGGTCAGGCTGGTGACGCTGGACGGCGACCTCATAGAGACAAGCGGGGCGATGATGGGCGGCCATTACCAGAAAAGGAACACATCCAGGGAGCTTGAGGAGTTTTCAGCAGAGAAGGGCAAGCTGAGGGATGAGAACCTGGCCCTTGCCAACAGGATAGCAGAGCTTGAGGGCGAGGCCGCAGGCCTTGAGAAGCTGAGGAAGAAGACCAAGGTCTCGAATGCGGACATCGAGAGGGGCAAGATAGACAGCAGGCTGAAGGAGATAAGGGAGAAGAGGAGGCTGGCTTATGAGAACAGGCTTACCCTCCAGCAGACCATCGGCAGGCTAAGCATAGAGAGGGCCAAGCTTGAAGCCAGGTTTGACAACCTGAAGGCGCAGGCCGGGGGGAAAGGCTTTGACCCCAAGGATTATTCTGGCATGAGCATGGCTGCAATGAAGGAAAAGGAGAAGAGCATCCTTGCCCAGCTGCAGCAGCTCGGAAACATCAACCTGAAGGCCCTTGACGATTTCGATTCCATAAAGCAGGAGTTCGACGAGTTCAGGGCCAAGCTTGACAAGATTGTTTCAGAAAGGAATGCCATACTGGACACGATGAAGAAGGTCGAGGAGAGGAGGCTTTCTGTCTTCATGCACACCCTGAACAATGTCGACGCGCATTTCAAGGAGATATACAGGGACCTGACAGGAGGCAAGGGAGAGCTGAGGCTGGTCGAGGAAAACAATCTTGACTCGGGCCTTTTGGTGAAAGCATCCCCCGGCGGCAAGAACCTCCTCAGCATGGACTCAATGTCTGGCGGGGAAAAAACACTTACAGCATTTGGTTTCATGATGGCCGTCCAGAGCTTCAAGCCCCTGCCATTCTACATACTTGACGAGGCGGACGCAACACTCGATAAGAAGAACTCCAAGAGAGTGGCCGAAATGCTGCAGAAGCACTCCAAGAAGACGCAGTTCATTGTCATCAGCCACAATGACGAGGTAATAAGGTATGCGGACCAGGTCTATGGCGTGAGCATGGACAACGGGGAGAGCAAGATTTTCGGAATCAAGTTGCCTGAAAACTGACAGTAACACGTCTTCTGCTGTCAGTCCTCGATCAGTTTTTGGATTGAACTTTTTGACAAATTCAGTACGAAAAGGTTCACATAAAGCTGCCGGAGAACTGAGACCGTGAAAAGAAAACCAAACAAAAACTTCTGCCTATACACAGTTCACAAAAGATTATGCGTAAGAACGAAGGCTAAGTTTTCGGTTTAAAATTTTAAAGAAGGGTTTGGCTTTCATAGAAGTTAATTACTTGATAGTGGTTATAAATCGAAAGATTTATAGTAGTGGGTAAGATTATATCCCAGCCACCTGAATATAGTATATATGCCTCGCTTTTCATGTCCCAAATGTCGTTCTCGCAACTATTGGCATATCCGGCGCAACAAACTCAAGTGCAGATGGTGCAGACATGAGTTCGCAAAGAGAA
>JACPNN010000001.1 GCA_016185435.1 Candidatus Aenigmatarchaeota archaeon
CTTTGCGAACTCATGTCTGCACCATCTGCACTTGAGTTTGTTGCGCCGGATATGCCAATAGTTGCGAGAACGACATTTGGGACATGAAAAGCGAGGCATATATACTATATTCAGGTGGCTGGGATATAATCTTACCCTAGACTTTATTCTTTTCGGATATGGGGATCACTTGCACCATTATTTCATCAAACTGTGGCCATCTTTTTGCAGAAAGAAAATAGGAAAAACTGATAATGCCAAAGTTTATAGTGAGAATGTCAGAAAATTCTTCAAGAAATACCCATTTTGCAGCTATCCCCAATAAGGACAGGACAGCGAGTGTGATTAGAATCTTTTGCCAGAATTTGGTTTTGTCTGGATAGTTCAATTCGATCATAAATTTATGATAGCGGCATATCTTATATCCATACCCTCACCACATCCACCTCCTTCACTGTGACCCTGTTCTTCAGCAGCTCTGAGATGTTGGGCATTGTTCTGCCCTCATCGCCATGGACAAGCTCCTTCACATACAGGCCTGCCTCGCCTTTTATCGTTAACTCGGCTGTATGGCCATTGATAAGCTTCCATGTGATGGCCTTCACCTTTCTTTTCCTTTCCAGGTCTGACCGCCTGTGGAGGACCCTTTTTGGGGTCTGCTGGCGGATTTGTTTCCCTCTGAGGGCCCTGAGTTTGTCCAGATTCTTTTGTGTGATATTTTTTTCGAATTCGATCAAAATCCTATAGCTTTTGTCAGGCTTTGCTTCCTTGATTTTCCTTACCTCATTCTTGTCTGAAAACCTCAGGCCTGAAACCCTGACTTTGCCGCTGCTGTTTATTTCCTTTTTTGCGTCATTCAGATCAAGCTGCCTTCTCCTTGGATCCTTAACCTCGAAAACAAATGGGCGCCAGTCGAGGCACCTGACATCGATGTCCTCACGGCCCATCCCGTGGAAAGCATGCTCTTTTCCGTCCAGAGACCTCATGACTGGCCCGGCCACAATATCCTCGACTGTTTCCGGATATTTCTCCCACTTTGTCTGCGGGATTCCCCTCACAAGCTTCTTGTATTTTCCATAGATGAATACTGAGGCTATCTGTATGGAAACCTTTTCTGTATGCATATCAAGGAGAATGGTTGTGTCAGGCTTGTCTTTGTCGAATTTTTTTCCGGTTTCCTTTTCGAAGAGCTTTCCAAATTCCCTGTTAACCTCGTTCTTTAGGCTCTCAACATGCTTTTTTCCTACGGCCTGCCACAGCTGTTTTTCGCTCGTCTCGAGCTCTGCAGAAAGCCTGCTTCCGACAAGGAATGTCTTGAATTCTACTCCCCTCAGTTTCGATTGCGCCTTTTCCAGATAGTTTGGAAAGGAATTGAAAATGTCATAGCAGATGCAGCATGCAGCCTGCCTGGCTTTTGTCTTTTTTCTCAGGCCTGCTCCATAGAAGTTATTGATATCTGTCTTGAAGGGCTTGTTCTCGTATTCCATCGCCATGAAGAGCCTTACAGACCTGCCCCTTTCCGAGTTTGTCAGGCCTGTCAAGAGGCTGGCAAACTGCCTTCCCAGACATCTGTCGCAGACATATCCTATCTTCAATATCTTTTCTGCATGCGCTGAAATTTTCATAATAGAATTATGGCATTATGCATAAAAGAGAGATGGGGTGATTTTACTCTATTATGATGGGCATTGCAAGCCTTTCCCCGGCTTTCGGCGCGTTTTCCAGGCTTTCTGAAACCTTTTCGACCCTTTCGTCCATGGATCTGATCCTGCTCTCCATATTCCTGATCTCATTCCTCAGCCTGTCCTCAAGCATCTTCATTTCCCTGATAAACAGGGCCTGTATTTCTTCCCCCACTGCTGATGCGCCCGGCCTTGCCTCTGAAAGCCTTTTGTCCACATAATTTATGATTTCCTTCTTGATCTCTTCTGCAGCGTTCGATCCAATGCCCTGCGGCTGCTGATTCCTGAGCCTTTCGTCTATCAGTTTGATGATATCGGGTTTCAGCAGCCCGCCCGGCTGGCAGCTTTTTGATAATTCGTCCAGGCGGCCTTCCAAACTGGCTCTTAAGGCGGCAAGCTGCTGCCCTGTATAGGCCTTTGTCTCATTTCTGAGCTGCTGGATATTGCCTGTCTGGCTGGTTTGGGATGATTGAAGGCTGTTCAGTTTTCCGTCTATGTAGCTTATAATCTCCCTTCTTGTTTCCTGGAGCTTTGCCTCGATGCTTTCGTCTATAAGGCCCTTTATCCCTTCCCGGAGAGAAACAACCCTGCTTTCAGTCTTGTCTTGGCCGAACATTATTGATTGTTTGTTATCATGCTATTTATAGTCGCACGATAGGAGGGCTGCTATTTTTTCCGCTATCTGTATTATCCCAGCGTCATCAGCGGCCTGCCTGATCACAATCCTTCCGGAATCGAATACCATAATGTTCATGTCCCCTATCTTGATTCTTGCAACACCTATCTCAGGCGAGCATCTCACATTGTCGAAGGCCTTGGAAAGTGTATCGCACATCCTGTAAGGATCCATCCTGCCATTATTCAGTATGACTTCTGCCATCCTCTTCTGCCTGTCGGTCATGCACGGCTTTATATAATTCAGCCTGAAGCCATGCCTGATGACAATTAGAGTCTCCCCCTTCCCGCCCTGCGCTTGCATAAGCTATTACAATAAAGGGTGGCGATATATTTAATATGGAACACAGAGTTTTGATGCTTATTTTTGTTCTGGCTGCCGGCATTCTTTTGCTGTTCATGGGAAAAAACAAGCCGGAGATTACTGTTGAAGATGTTCTGAAGGTCAGGCATGAGGGCGAAAGGGTGGAGGTTTTTGGCATAGCCAAGCCATACAAATTAAGGTGCACCCAGCTGGCCTGCATGGAAAGGCCCTGCTGCAATTCCTGCGGTGGAGGCTTGTCGATAGCGGATAACAGAAGCCAGATACAGATAATTGGAACAATAGAAGGAAAAGAGGCCGCATGCAAGGGCGATGAATGCGGCCAGGAGTGCTGGCCTCTGGCCATGGGCAAAAAATACGCTGTCTCAGGCATACTTGAACGGAGAGGCGGCGAGCTGGCGTTGAGGATGGAGAGCTTCAGGGAGGCTGGGGGATGAAAAGGATGCTTGTTGCCGCTGTTATGGCATTGTTCCTGATGGCGCTGCAGTCGGACTCGTATTCTTACTTGAAGCAGGATAAGCATTTTACAATTCTGAAAAACAGGGAAATACGCTCAGTCTCTGCATACAGCCAGTATTTTATCAGCCAGTATACGGAAAACAAGAGGCATTATATTGTAAGGCTGAATCATATGCCTTCGGCTGAAGAGAGGCTGCAGGCGGGAAGTGGAGGCGTAAGGTTTCTTGACTATCTGCCTGAATATTCCTGGATAGTTTCCGGCTTCAGGGAAGATGTAATGGAACTGGATGGGCTTGAATATGCAGGGCCGGTAATGCCTTCAGATAAAATAGCCAGAAATGCGCACGGGAAAAGGGTCGCTGCTGTTTTCTTTGAGGATGCCGATAATAAGTCGAAAGAAGAGGCAGTTTCGAAATACGGCGGCTATATTTCAAGCGATGGCATGAGGTGGATAGTCCAGACAGATAATATACAGGAATTGGCAAAGGAAGAGATCGTCAAGTACATTGAGCCTGCTTCGCCGCCTCTTAAGGCATTTAATGACGGCTCCAGGGCCGCTTCCTGGGTTGACAGCGTGCAGGCTGAATACAACGGGACCAATTTTGTTGCAGGCGAATGGGATAGCGGATGGGCTGAGGCCAACCATTCAGGCCTGGCAGGAAGGGTGATAATAGGAGATAATGCGACATGCAATGCCTCTGCAGGCGATTCAGGGACATGCGGAACAACGAGCCATGCGACCCATGTGGCGGGCACAATAATGGGGAACGGGTCGAATGCCACCACCATACAGTACAGAGGAATGGCCCCGAAAGCGAGGCTTGTGACATTTGAATGGCCTGACACCCTGACAGAGCTGCTGAATGAGACAAATAATTCAATAAGGCTGTATGGCGCTGTTGTTTCGCAGAATTCATGGGGCTATGATATAGTGACGGCTGGCTGCAGCACTTTGGGGGATTATGACAGCTTCAGCCAGGCGTATGACAATATCACAAGAGGCATTGGCCTTGCAGGGAGGATTTCTGCAGTCTTTTCTGCAGGAAATGAGAGGAACAAGGCATACTGCAATCAGAGCACAGTCCAGTACTCAACCATCCCTCCTCCTGGACAGACGGCAAAGAATTCCATAACAGTAGGGGCTATAAATTCCAATGACGAGAGCATGACAGCCTTCAGCAGCTTTGGCCCTGTCGATGACGGGAGGCTCAAGCCAGAGGTTGTTGCTGCTGGCTGCGAGACCTCAGGCGCGATAACGTCGTCGTCGGGTGGCAACAGCTATGCCTCTGCCTGCGGCACATCGCAGGCTGCTCCTGCTGTAAGCGGCATATTGCTTCTGCTGCATGAAGCCTACAACACAACGCACAACAAAAGCCTGCATCTGCCGTCATCACTGAGGGCATTACTGGCGCACACAGCAAAGGATCTTAACAGCAGCGGCCCGGACTATTCTACAGGATATGGGCTGGTTAATGCGTCAGAAGCATTAAGGCTTATAAAGGATGATACAGGAACAAGCAGGCTGATTGCATATGATAATCTTAGCATGCAGGGCGATTCGGCAATATATAATATAAATGTGCCGCCGAATGCAGGCCTGCTTAAGGTGACGGCGGCATGGGATGACTGGCCTGCCAGCCTATTGGCGGGCAGGCAGCTGGTCAATGACCTCGACCTTGTGGTTGAGAACAGCACAGGGGCAAGGTTTTATCCATGGGTCCTCAATTCAAGCGCCCCTTCTAATCCGGCACAGAGAGACAGGAAGGATGAAACAAACAATCTGGAACAGGTGCTTGTCGAAGCCCCAGGCTCCGGCCTGTGGACAATCAGGGTAAATGCAACTGTTCTTCCATATCCCCAGAGCTTCACTGTAATCAGCAGCCTTAGCCTATTTAATTTGCCTAATGTTTCGCTGAACTATCCGAACAATGGCTCTGTCCTGACAAACTCTGGCATGAGCTTCAACTGCTCTGCTTCGTCAGGCAATGGGCTGAAAAATATAACCATGTACACAAACCAGACAGGGTTATGGCAGCCTTATGCGTCATCCAATATCACAGGCCAGGCAAACAGCTCTGCATGGGCTGTTTCAGGCCTGAATGAAACTGCCTATATCTGGTCATGCATCGCATTTGACATTAGAAACAATTCTGCGTTCGCTGCTGCCAACAGCAGCTTTGTGGCTGACTTTGTGCCGAGATGGAGCATGAATATGAGCTCTATACCATCTTTATATTCTCCTCTGCTGCTCTCCTCTTTCAATATAACTTGGAATGATACCTTTGGCGTGTCCGGCTCTCTGCTTGAGAGCAATTTCTCAGGCATCAGGGCCAACTATACAATGTCCCGGAATGGAAGCAATTACAGTTTTTCTGCGAGCATGCCTGCAGGAACCTTTTACTGGAGAAGCTATGCCAATGACACCAGGGGGAATTTCAATTCAAGCGATTCCTGGATTTTTGATGTCCAGATATTTGTGTCCAATATTTCGCTCCTGTTAAACTCCTCTGACAGCAATTTTACAATAGATGAAGACACAGAGGCCAATATAACAGCCAGGCTCAATCATGCCGCCGCTGCGGATGTCTTTTCCAATGGCATACAGAGCATACAGAATACGACAAATTTCACTGTCCTCCAATTATTCAGCAGGCCGGGTGCATACAATTTAACCGTCATATATAATGGAAGCCAAAACTATTCGTCTGCAGCAGCTACGCACTGGCTCATTGTCAGGGATGTGACAAATCCCCTGATACAGGATTCCGCTGTTTTCCCTGCATTCGGCTCTGCAGGGGATGGAACAAATGTTTCGGCGAACATAACGGATAATTCCAATATATCCGTGGCGTGGCTCAACATATCGAACAGCACATGGAGCAATACCGCTCTTCTTCAGTACAATGGGACCCATTATATAAAGGCTTACAACATTTCTGGCCTGAATTTGGGAGGCTATAATATCTCGATTTTTGCCAATGACACAGCCAATAACACAGCGAATGTTTCTGCCGGCTCTTTCAGCGTGAGGGAAAAGGTGCAGGCAAATGTGGCTGTCTACAACAGCTCTGCCCTTCTGCCGGCAACAATCAGGATACTTTTTGCGGACACCTATCTGCCAAAAGCCTCTGCAGAGAATGTTTCCCATGCCAATTTTTCGATAGCTTCCGGCGTATGGGATCTCTTTCTCTCATCCTCTTTCAACACAACACTGAAGGGCATGAACATCTCTTCTGCCACTGCCGGCAATCTGACGATTGAGGATAGCATAACCGCTTCTTCATTGCCATCATCCGTAACAGCCTTCATCAAGATTGTGGCCATACAGACTTCCCTGAATTTCACTTCAGCGCTTATTGCGATTCCTTATAATGACGGCCTGTTTATCTCTGAAAGCAGGCTTGCTGCCTATGCATGCCATGAATGGTCAAACAATTCTTGCACAGGCATCTGGGTGCTTGCAAACTGGACATCCAATACGACAGCCAATATTGTGACCGTCAATACAACACATTTTTCGGCATTTTCAGTTGCTGAAAGGTTCTCATGCGGGGATTCCATATGCGACTCCTCTTATGGGGAGAGCTGCAGCGCATGCTCAAGCGATTGCGGCTCATGCCCGCCGGCAAGCGCAAGCGGAGCATCTGGCAGCGGGGGCGGAGGAGCAAGAAAAGGAAGAATGAACGTCACATCCATAGAAGTCATATACCAGGGCGTGCTGCAGGGGAAAGGCGGGGTGAATTTTTCCATAACCGTCAGGAACAATGGCACTGAGAATATCAGCTATTTATACATAGAAACAGAATGCGCGCAGGGGTGCAGGGTTGGGCATGAAAAACTTATAGATGGAATGGATGTGAACCGGACAGAGGTTATTGATTTCACATTTTTCTTCCCTGATGCCGGAATTTATTATCCAAAAATTTACTTGAGATACGGGAACAACTCTGTTGAGATTAATCTTACTGTCACCAATCTTTGCGGGAAAGACATCAGAAGATGTTCAGGGGATAGAGTAGAGATATGTAATGATTTTTCATGGAAAAATGCGGAGACATGCCCAAATGGCTGCCTTGAGGGGGAGTGCAAAAAACTGGAAGCCTGCAAGGGATTTGAAAAGCATTGTGAGGATAACATTCTTCGTGAGTGCCTCGCGGATAGGACAGGATGGCAGAAAACAGAATGCAAGCATGGCTGCTCTGACGGGGCGTGCATTGCTGAGCTCAGGCTGGAAAACAGGCCTCAGATGGTGACGGCCATAATAGTTATTTCTGCAGCCTTTGCTATTCTGGTGCTGATGGCGCGGAGAAGGTTAAGTATAAAGAAACACAATGATTAAAGATGAAAGCAATAGCTATCATTTCGGGCGTCATATACCTTTCTGTCATCATAGCAGCGACTATAATAGCCTACAATTCCTTCCAGCCGGCAATCAAGAAGCTGCAGGAAGCTGGCATAGCCCAGCAGATGGAAAAGGCGATGAGAAGCATTGATGAAAAGATTGCGGCTGTCGCCGGAGAAGCGAATGGGAGCAGAAGGCTGATGACAATAAGCATACAGAGCGGCAAGCTCACTGTGAATGGCTCAGAAGATACTGTTTATTGGGAGATGATTTCAAATTCGCAAATAATTTCCCCCAGAACAGGAAGAAAGATAGGAAATATTTACTTCGGCTCGCAATTGGATACGAAAGCGTATGAGGCTGTATACAGGGGCATTCCGGCCTATGTGATGGAGAATGAGCACCTTACGGTATTCATAAGGAAAATAGGGAACAGGACAAGCCATTCACAATACAACACCAGCGGCATATTTCTGAATGCGCTTCAGAAAGAGACGGCTGGCTGGCTTGATGGGGAGCTGTCAATAAATATAGATGATACTAATCCTGATAATGCGGGGAAAGGGTACACGGCTTTGGAGGAGACAGGAAGCAGCCTTCCATATGCGACGGCTATAGCCTATCTGAACTCCACGCAGGGCAGCCACTACATATACCTCACACTTGAATCAGGCGCTGATTTTTTGCAGGTAAGGGTTGAGTGAGAAAGTTGATGGGACTGGAAAAAGTTTTAAAATCAGGGGATATAATCTACATCGGGGTATGAAATTCAAAAAAATCCTCCTGATAGGAATTGATGGACCGAAACTGGATGCTGAGTACTGGAAGAGGATCGACATCTTGGCTGAAAAAAAGGTTTCGCTTCCCAAAGACAGTTCCGAAATCATAGACAACCTCAAAGATACTGACTGCCTCCTTGTAAATTTCGGGATAGAAGTAGGCAGGCATCTTATTGATAATGCTCCCGAGCTGAAGTATATTGGGATAATGGCCACTGCTTTCGGGAAGATTGATGCCGCTTATGCAAAAGACATGGGGATTACAGTGTGCAATGTCCCTGGCTACAGCACTGAATCTGTTGCGGAATTTGTCTTTGCTGCTCTTCTGGAACACATAAGGGAACTGGAAAGGGGGAAGAGGCAGGCAAAGGAAGGAAATTTTTCTGAAGCTGGGTTTAGGGCTATGGAGATTAAAAACAAAACATTCGGGATCCTTGGCCTCGGAAGGATTGGCACAAGGGTTGCAGAAATAGCTGTGGGGTTTGGCGCAGACGTAAGATATTGGTCCAGAGAAAGGAGAAGGGAACTTGAGGCAAGGGGCATAAAATATGAGAATTTGGATAATCTGATTTCCGAATGCGACATTCTTTCAATACACCTTGCGCAAACAAAAGAGACTGAAAATTTCCTGAATGAAGAGATGCTCAGAAGGATAAAAAAAGACTCTATTGTCATCAATACAGCTCCCATGGAACTGATAGACATTGGCGCATTGGAGAAAAGGCTTGGAAGAAATGATTTGACGTTTATTCTGGACCATTCTGATGAAATGAAACAGGCTGATCTGGAAAAGCTTTCAAAACACAAGAACTGCATGATATACCCTCCTATAGCTTGCATCTCAAAGGAGGCCAGAGCGGCAAAACAGGAGATTTTTGCAGGCAATCTGGAAAACTTTCTTAATGGCCGGAAAACAAATTGTGTATGACCGCCGCATTTTTGAGGGATAACCAATATTAGAGGGCCTGTCTATTCTTAAGTATGCTGAAAGCTCTGGAGCCCATAGTTTCCGCTGTCCTTCTTGTTTCCATTGTTCTCGTCGCCTCAGCTGCCGTAAGCATCTGGTATATAGGCTTTGTGAACAAGACTGTAAAGGGTGAGGCGGCCGGAATAACAGAAAGCATTGAATGTGGGCAGGCAGGAATTGATTTTGACTCCGCCAGGGGCAGGGGCATAAGATGGGATTTTTCTGGCCCCAGAACTGGCGATTATCTTGATGTGTGGCTGTCAAACACAGGGTCTGTGAATCTTTACGGATTTTCTTTCGAAGTGCTTGCAGAGCAAAACGGAAACCTGGAGATTTTTATCTTCAGCCCTGAGAACGATGCGACTATTGTTAACCCTCTGAAGCCCGGCCAGTCAAGGCTTTTCAGGGCAAAGATGACCGACGATGTCAGCGGGATGATGAAGAGCATTCGTGTCTTGAATAGTATCTGCAGGAAGCTGGTTATTGAGAAGGTATTTTGACTGATTTCGCATTGAAATAATCGGCTTTTTCATATTCACAAAAAAAGGGAAGGCGTATTTAATGCAGGCGAGAAAAAATAAAGGGTGAAGGACAAGCAGGCCCTCTTAGCGGCTGCCCTGATAACCATTGCCGCATTTATCCTTTCAAATGTGGATACCACAGGCCTCTTTTTGTCAGAATCCATTGTGGAGAGGGTTATTGACGGGGATACAATCGCCCTCAGGAATGGCGACAGGGTCAGGCTGCTTTCCATAGATACGCCGGAGAGGGGCCAATACTATTATACAGAGTCAAAGATTTTTCTGGAACGGCTTGTGGGAGGCAAGGGAATAAGGCTGGAGACGGATGCTGAAAACAAGGACAAGTATGGAAGGCTGCTGAGATATGTGTTTGCTGATGGCAGGCTTACCAATGTGGAGCTTGTCAGGGAAGGGTATGCGAGGTCATTGATATTCAATAGCAATGAGAAGTATGCGAATGCCGTTTTAGAGGCTGAAAAGGAAGCCAAAAGCGAGGGAAAAGGCTTATGGGCTTTGGACCCGGAATATTTCTGCATCTATGCCTCTGCCTTCCATTTCAATGCGAAGGGAAATGACAACAGCAATCTGAATGATGAATATGTCATTTTCAAGAACAAATGCGGCATGGGAGTAGAAATGACTGGATGGATCGTACTGGAGTCTTCAAATGGCAGCTTTATCTTCCCCTTTCTCCTTCTTGCTTCAAGGCATACCATAACCCTGAGGTCGGGCAGGGGAGAAAATAATGCTACAGATCTTTTCTGGGGAAGCAAAAAGGCTGTATGGAACAACAATAAAGATGCCCTGAAGCTTATTGATCCGAAAGGGCGGATGATGCTGAACTATAGTTATGACTTTTCATAGACTATTTTGGCAGCAGGCCTGACTTGGCCAGAAACATGAAAACTGACAGGCAGAGGGTGACCATGATTATGCTGTGCTTGCTTCCTGCTGTTATCGAGTTCTCTCCTACCTGCCCCGCAATCAATCCAATCAGGACTGCCAGTATGAGGCTGACAGAAAAGAAAAGTGAAGTGTAGTACAAGGCTATGCCTTTTGGGATGTTTAGCAGGAGGCCTATCAGAGAGAAGAGATTGCAGGGAAAGGACGCAGAGTCCAGACATGGATCCGAGAAGCTGATGGATGTGCCTCCTGCCCTTATGTCAGGCTGGGTTTTTATCATCGGCACCATGACAAAGATAGTGACTACTGCTATGCCCAGAAACATGATGAATATGCCATACATGGTCATAACCTGCTGCCTCATCATGCTCTCCCTTTCAGCCTCAATCTCTTTGAGCATAATCATATCTCTTGCTATGGAATCGAATGTATTTGCAACTGCGCCGCCATTTTTATAGGCCTCTTTCATGACTGCTATGGCCTCTGTTATCATTCTGCTCCTTCTGACTTTTGCCGCAAAAATATCCATAGCGCGCTGGAAGTCTATTCCCCAGTTCATCTTGCTGGCCATCCTCTTCACTTCCTCCGTAAGCTTTCCATAATCGGATTTTGTTGCTATATTCAGGGCTTCCTTAAAAGACATGCCGGAACGTAAATTATCGGCCATGTTCCTCACGAATTTCGGAAACTGATCCTCTATGCTCTTCACCCACATGTAATAGGAATATTTATAAAGGAAAAATTGCACTATGAAAGCAAAAACTGATATAATGACAAGATTTATTATCAGGGCCGGATCGCCGATAACTATGCCTATAACTATGAGGAGGACAGAAAACACTGTCGTGCCGAGCATGATCTTCTGCCTTTTTTCGAGTTCTATTCTTGCCATATTTATCAGTCTGTGGGCGATATGTTCTTCAGCAGCATGATGAATCCTATTGAAACCAGGGGAACAACAAAGAACACCAGAAATGTCTGGAGCAGGAGGACGCTTATGCCTGTAAGGGGGGACATGATTGCAGTAAGGATTATGAAGAAGAGGCTGCCGACGATGATGAGCGTGATATATATTTCTGTATACAGGGCAAGTTGTTTGGCATATTCGTTCAGATTCCTTCTGTAAGTATTCATGAGGGACTGGGTTTTTGTTTCAAGATATTCCTCAAGGTTTCCGCCTGATGTGATCACTGACGACATCCCCCACAAAAGGTCGGCAAAGTCAGGGCTTGCAGAATTTTCAGCCGCTTTCTGGATTGCATGATTCAAATTTACTCCCAGGCTTTTCGCATTGGTGTATATCTTCTTTGCCTCCTCGCCTATAACTCCTTTTCTCAGGGACAATACCCTGAATATTTCTATTGGGTTTATGCCTGAACTGGCAGTAGTGGTCATGTAGAAGGAGGCGAAAGGCACTTGCCTGTCTATCTCCTTCCGAATGCTTGAAGCCTTAAGGCCGGGATAATAATAGCCTCCCACCAATACGATACATGACAAAACAATAGCCAGCTCAACGCTGAAGCTGAAGAAAAATGCCTCAGAGCCTTCCTGCTGGAAAGTAAGGAGGAAGAAAAGAAGGAATGAAAAAAATGTTACAGGAAATGCCAGAAGAGCAAGGAAAAGAACCATGCTGATGTACTGGACAACATTGTAGTTGAGTCTGGCTCTTTTAATGTTAAGCTTGACGCGGTCGAAGTTATCGCTATATCGTTCAACGATGCTGCCGAAAAGCTGCACAGCTGTCTTTGCTAGCATGTTACTTAAAATTAGCTTTTCTTGCTAATTAAAGTGAGACAAATGTTGATTATGTTCATATTCCATATTTCTTCATGAAAGCATGGCAAGCTCTTCTTGCACGAGCACTATCTCTCCAGAATCATGTCGATGATTTTTGAAGGGTCTGAATAATATGTATGGATTACCCTGCCAACGTCCCTGTAGTCGTAAATGCCCTGTTTGTACATCCAGTCAAGTATCATTCTCCTCCTTAATATCTCTTCCCTTATCTGCTCCTCTGTCTTTCCGCTTCGTCTCGCTATCTTGTGAAGCACTAATGACTCGCCCTTTGGCTCAAACTTGTCTTCCGGGGGGTTCCATTCAAATATCTTCCTTGTAACAGGCCTCTCATTCTCTATGCCTTCCATTTCGAATATTGCGTCTGCTTTCCTTACGTCCATGTCGTTCGAGCGGGACATTACGAGGAAAACAACTATATCTATGTTCTCCAGAAGCCTTGCCGGCAGGTTAATAGGGGGGGTGACAAGCCTGTCAACAAGCTGTTCCATTGTTGCGGCATGTATGGTCGCCATTGCAGCATGGCCCGTAGCTATCTGCTGGAAAAGAACAAAGGCTTCTTTGCCCCTCACCTCTCCCAATATTATGTAGTCGGGCCTCTGCCTCAGGCTTGCCTTAAGGAGATCAAACAGGGTGACTTCCCCAACCTTCTCTTTTACAGAAAGGGGGGAGCGGGCCACATGAGGTATCCAGTGGGTTAAAGGAAGCCTCAATTCGGCAGTATCCTCTATGCTGATTATCTTGAGGGTGGGCCTGATAAAAAGGGATAATGCATTGAGAAGGCTTGTTTTTCCTGTTGCGGTTCCGCCTGAAATAAGCACTGACTGTCCATGCTCTACAGCAAGCCAGAGGTATGCAAGCTCAAGACTTGACATAGTTCTGTATTTTACCATGTGGGTTGGCGTCAGGGGGAGGTCGGAAAACTTTCTTATGGTGAAGTTGCTTCCTCTCCTTGCTATGTCTGAGCCCATGGTGGCCTGCACCCTGCTCCCGTCCGGCAGGGAGCCGTCAAGCAATGGCTCTGCTATAGATATGGTCTTGTTGCATTTCTGCGCAAGGATTGTTATAAAGGAGTCAATCTCTTCCTTTGTTTCAAAAGATATGTTGGTCTGCAGGGAGCCAAACCTGGGGTTCCTGTGATACACGAATATTGGTATGCCAATGCCATCTGCTGATATATCCTCGATGTTGGGATCGTGAATTAGAGGCTCGATTTTTCCAAGGCCCAGAATATCCCTTTCGATGTAATAGGAGAGTATAATTTGTCTTCCTTGGTCTATATTTATCCTTAGATCGTAGAATGCCTTCGCAATTTCCTGTTTAAGAAGGCTCTTGGCTTCGACAGCCCCGATTCTGGAAATATCAATCTCGAGCCTTTCCTCAAGTCTTCTTTTAATGCTCTCGATCATAGACCATTCTTGCTGGCTGACTGAAGGCTCAAGGATTTTGTAGACAAATTTCCTCTCCTTCATGTCTCTTTGCACATCGGCATAGGCAAATACCAGATCTCCCTTCTTTGGCGAGGCAGGGATAAGCGGATAGGAAAGATTTATAGGCTCACTTTCATCCTCTTGAATGGCTCTTGATATTGTGAGCCTCTCAGGCAGCTCTGTGATGCTGATGCCTTCGATTTTTTCACTCCTGGCTCTCTGGCCCTCTGGCTGGGGGAGCTGCCCATAGGGGACAGGTATGTAATAAGCAGAAACATGCCTTTCGGTTATTCTTTCTGGCCCTCCTTCTTCCCTTTCTGCACGACTGCTCATGATGTTTTGCTTGAATCTGCCAGATTTCTCGGATATTTCTTCTGGCTCGTCTTCGGACTGGGCCCTGCTGCCTTTGGCAATGCCTCTTTTGAACCTGCTGACCAGCCCTTTTGATGTGATTTCGCCCATAGCCTGCAATATTATATTTGGGGTTTCTATATTAAATCGATAAGTTGACCATACAGGCGCTGATTGAAAGGAATGACTGTAAAAGGTCAAAAAACAGGCAGCCAAAAGCTAGTATTTTCTGCTGTTGGAGCAAAGGTGTCTGGGCATGAATATAGAAATGGGCGACCTTAAAAGGGCTGGAGTGAGGAGGAAGCTTAAAGGAATGATTCTGGATGGTTTAATCTTCGCCTATCCGACTGACACTGTGTATGGCATAGGCTGCAACGCCCTGATAGGCAAAAGCGTGGAAAGGATAAGAAAGCTGAAGGGAAGCCGGCAGCCTTTTTCTGTAATTGCTCCTTCAAAGGAGTGGATTGAAAGGCATGTGATTATAAAGAAGCGGCATAGAAGATATCTTGACCTCCTGCCTGGTCCATATACGATCATTCTAGAGAAGAAAAATAAAAGATTTCTGAAAAAAGCCAGCCCATTGGATACTTTGGGAATAAGAATTCCCCGGCATCCCTTTTCCATGCTTGTGTCTGAAGCAGGGGTGCCATTTATTACGACATCAGCTAACAGGCATGGGAAGAGAGCAGCTTCAGAAATAAAAGGGGATAAGATTCCAAAGGCCGATATAATTATCAATGGCGGAAGGCTTTCTGGAAAGCCGTCAATCATCATTGACCTCACAAGCAGAAGGGCAAAAATATTAAGGCGATAGCGGCATAGCGGCATCCTGCTTGGAAAAGGCTCTTTATAAGGGAAAACAAGATTGGATTAGATGGCATTTTTAGTCCGGCTTGAGCCTTGTGCCCTGCCGGACTTTGGCCTTCGTATAGAGGGCTAAGAAAGGCTTAAATATAGGCCTGCTAAAGTAATACAACTGATGTCTGCTGAACATGTATCCGTGTGCCATAGACATATGGCCAAATCATGTAAATGCGGACCCATCTGCTGAAAGGCAGATTATACACACGGAGGTAAAAAAATGGCAGAGGAAAAGACAGAGGAAAAGGTTGAGTTCCAGGTCATAAAGGCCGAGGAAATCAAGTTCGGTAGAAACAACTTTTTCGAAATAGCCAGGAAGAAGGCAGTCACTCCTGACGGGGAGAATGAGTTCATTTCTGTCAGCAGGGGCTTCTATTTGCCTGACGGAAGCAAACGCTTCAAAGGAAAAAGCATAGCCATACCGAATGACAAAGAGATAAAGGAAGCTGTGGCCAAGAAGATCAAGGAGATATAGGCCTGCAGGGCTTCTATTGTTTTTTATTTTCTTTCCTGAATTCTTTTTATTCCCATCCCAGCAATTAGTTTCATGGCATTGCATGACATCGAAAGGCTTGCAAAGGCCTTTGCCATTCAGAACGCTGTCGGGCATGATGGCAAGGCCAGCACCAAGGCTGTTATAGGCAGGATTGTTTCTGAAAGGCCTGAGGCGAGGAAGGATATAGGCAAGATAATCCCTGTTATTGGGAAAATAGTGAATGATATCAATTCCCTTTCTATAGAGGAACAGAAAAAAGAGTTGGAGAGGCTTCCTGAGGGGATTTTTGAAGAGAAAGAGAGGCGGCAGGAGCTGCCGGAGCTGCCAAAGGCTGCCATGGGAAAGGTGAAGACAAGGTTTGCGCCTGCGCCCACAGGCCCCCTTCACATTTCTCATATTCTCAGGGCCGCATACCTCAGCTACCTCTATGCGAGGAAATACAAAGGGAAGTTCATGCTGAGGCTTGAGGACACAGACCCGAAAAAGGTGTCGAAGGAATTTTACGATTTTATACAGCAGGATCTTAAGTCTGTGGGGATTGAATGGGACGAATTTGTGATAGAAAGCAGCCATGTGGAGGAATATCTGAGGCTGGCAAGGAGGCTCATAGAAGAAGGGAAAGCGTATGTCTGCACATGTGCAGCTGAGGCATTCAGGGAATTGAAGGAGAAAAAAAAGGCTTGCCCCTGCAGAAATCTTGAAAAAAAACGGCATGACTTCAGATGGGAAAGCATGCTCACAGGAAAATACAAGGAAGGCGAGGCTGTTTTGAGGCTGAAAACAAGCATGAGGGATAAGAATCCTGTATTGAGGGACCCTCCCCTGATGAGGATTGTTGGGGCTGAGCATCCTTTGCTTGGGAAAAAATACAGAGTTTGGCCTCTCTATAACTTCGCATGCGTTGTGGAGGACCATGCAGCAGGCATAACCCATGTTTTCCGTGCCAAGGAACATGAGCACAATACTGCGGTACAGGCAAAGGTGTATGATGCTTTCGGATTGAAGCGGCCTGAGGTGATAAATTTTGGGATGATACATCTCCCAGGGAAAAAGCTGCACAAGAGGGATATGAGAAAGGCCATTGCTGAAGGGGCAGTAGGAGGCTGGGATGATGTCAGTCTGCCTACAATAAGGGCTCTTATAAGAAGAGGTTTCCAGCCTAAAGCCTTTGAAGAGCTGGCCAAGAACACAGGACTGACAAAAACTGACATTGTCCTCAGTTGGGAAAATCTTGAAGGAATAAACAGGAAGATTATAGACCCGATGGCAAACAGATATATGGCGGTCATCAATCCTGTGAAGCTGGTTGTGGATGCTGATATTCCTTCTGCTGAGATGCATGTGCACCCTGATTTTCCGGACAGGGGAAAGAGGATAATTGCTGTAGACACAAAAAGCATCTTCATTTCCCAGGAAGATTACCGGAAATTCAAAGGAAAGGTTATAAGGCTTATCGGATTTGGGAACATATCTCTCAAAGGCGAAGCGGCAGCATTTGAAGGGGATGGGATTGTGAAAGAGATGCCCAAGATACAATTCGTTTCGAGGCCGTTTGCAGAGGTGGAGATATTAAGGCCTGATGGCACGGACAGGGGATATGGGGAGGAGGCTCTTAAAAGGCTTCCGGAAGGCGCTGTCGTACACCTTATCAGGATTGGCTTTGGGAGGATAGACGGGATTGAAGGGAATAAAGTAAGGATTGCCTTTGCTCATAAATGAACATCAGCCAGCTCTTTATGGCTACACGACCTTAATGTTTCCAAGCGCATCCTTTATGAACTCGATAAAGATGACGCTCGCGGTCAGGGAGACGATGAAATAGATAAAGACTCCCACCAGAAGCATCTTGCCGGCAAGATACCTTTCCATCGGCCTGTTTTCCCCATAGGTTATCTTTGTTATGAAGGATGCAAGTATGAAGATGACTTGGATGAGATATGTGCCGATTATAAGCTGGAACACTTCTGGCGATATTTTCGGCTGGCCGAAAAGGTCCTGAAAGCTGGAGAAACTTCCCAATCCGCTGGCCTGGTTTGCGAGCTTCAGGCTGTCCATGTAGCCGCCTAATTGCCCCAGGACAAGGATGATTATTTCAGCCATGGCCACAATAAGGCCTGAAACAACCGGGGTAAGGAGGTATGCCTGGAAGCGCATGCTGCTGACTGTTTCATCAAGCAGCTCCCTCATATATTCCTGGGTCTCGCGAATATTCTTGAGGTATTTGGATATCATGAACATGCTTTCTGAGGCATACGCCAAACCCTTCCTTGCAGTATCAACAACAGTACGCATTATGTTCCTGACGAGTTTGGAGGGATAGAATTTCAGGGAGCCGTATTGGGGGTCGAAAAGCGCTGACTCAAGAGTGTAGCCAAGGGCTTTCATGTTCCTGAGTGTAAGCTCGAAAAGGCTTGCTATCTTCAGGTCCTTTACGTCGCCCAGGGATTTTTCAAGGGCAAGCTCTGTGGGCGTTCCTGCGCCAATCCTGTTGGCCAGCTGGAATAAAGCCAGTTCAAATTCGCCTTCCATGACATTGATATCTGTCTGCAGCTTCACCGTCTTCATGGTGGAGAAAAGAAAGTATGAGCCCAGGGATGCAGCTGCGCCGAAAATGATGAGCATGGACATCAGGAGATTGAACACATCGAGGTTCTGCTGCTTGAAGCTCTCGAAAAGGAGGTTTGGCTGGGCAACAAAAAAATATATCGGATATGATACAAAAAGGAGAAGTATGCCGATTGCTATTGCCAAAGGTTTGGTGTCCTTTTTTATTATTTCTCCTACAGGCGAAGCCTGGGTGAGGGTTATCGGCCTCCTCTTGAGCGTATCATTTATGAACCAGACGATTATGATCGGAAGGAATATGTTGTAGCCGAGGACAAAATGCCACCATTCGACGCTGTCTGACATGAAAACAGCGACCATAGGAGCCATTATGCTTCCAAGCAGAGGCAGGACTATGCCCATCATATGGATCATCATGATAGGCATCCTCAGGTCCTGGACATAATGCTTCATCCGGGTCTTGCTGCCGTCGAGGACAACGTCAAGGGACTCATCAAGGACCTGCCTGGCCCTGTCAGGAGGCTGGCTTGTGCTTTCCCTTATGAGCCTCAGGGATTCGGCGAATTCTTCGTTCTCAGGCTTCCATCTTGCTATGTAATCATCCATGGCGTGCCATGCCGAATAATAGCGCCTCATTTCTATGTCCCATATGAGCTTCCTGAGATCCCATGCCAATGGCCCGGAGACATTTGCGGCAGCAAATTTGATGGCCTGCTCCAGGTTTGGGGACATGCGCATGCTGACTACCATGTAGAGTATGGCGAGAATTACCTGGGAGCTTGCCTGTATCCTCATCTCCTTCATCAGGCCTGACGGGTAGGAATAGAGATAATAGGCGGCCAGAAGGCCAAGTGATGCCAAAAGAAGGGAACCGAGGTAAGGCATCAGGCCTAAAATGCCCATGGACAGGGAAAAAATGAGAAAGATGATGAAGATTATAAGGGGCAGGGAGAATGCATCGGTAGTTGCTATCCTCAGGCCAGTGAAGTTAATGGCCTTCTGCAGATCGGCTTCCATGCCCGCCGGAGGGGAAATCTTAAGAACTTTTCCGGAGGCTTTGGTAAGAGTCTCATACCATGAAAGCCTTTCCTCTTTTTTCTCGGAATAGAGCTTGTACTCCCGGCTGGAGAGCTGCTCGGGCTCTTTTTTCTCCCGTTTCCCGAAAAAAAGCATACAATAAAATATTTGCCGCAGCAGATAAAAAGCTGGATCAGGATTT
Source organism: Candidatus Aenigmatarchaeota archaeon (assembly GCA_016185435.1). GTDB lineage: Archaea > Aenigmatarchaeota > Aenigmatarchaeia > QMZP01 > QMZP01 > JACPNN01. The sequence continues at coordinate 19,346 of JACPNN010000001.1, forward strand.
TTTTACACTTCTTGCCAGGATTATCTGTATCCCTTCTTCCTCCTCACATATTCCTTTTTGGAACCCATGTAACCGGTATCCAGGCTTCCGTAGAGGCTTTCCATGCCACCTTCTTGCTGCTTGCCTGACCTGTATTTATCCTCCCTGACAGATTCTGTTGCCGGCTGCCAGACAACGCTGAATGTCTGCTCCCCTTTCGGCGCAAAATCCGGCTCAAAGGGCGACTGAACGGTCGAGCTTGTCTGGAACTTCCAGAGCACGCTGCCATCCTTTATGCTGAAGGCGTAGAAGTTGCAGTCCCAGCAGCCGTTGAGGAGCATGCCTCTGAAGACGATTGGCGTTCCCCAGTTCAGGCCTCTGGTGCTGGCCTTCCAGACCAGGGAATGATCTTTCAGGGAGACAGCATATATGTTATGGTCAGCAGAGACGACATACATGTTCCTTCCGTCAAATGCCGGCTCATTGCCTGTCATATCCCTTGTCTGGAAACCCCATAGAAATCTGCCGCCGAGGGAAAAGACTCTCATCATGCCGTCATCGCTGCCCAAATACACGCTCTCTTTGTAAATGACAGGGCTTGCGAAGCACTCGCCTTTCAGGCCGTACGTCCACAGGTGCTGCCCATCCTCTCCCAGGGAATATAGCCTCTTGTCGTATGATGCGAAGTATATGGCGCCCCTGTGGTATGCCGGGTTGCACAGAACCATGCCGTTGGATTCAAATTTCCATTTCAGGCTGCCTTCGAGAGAGAGGCAATAGAGGTTCCTGTCATAGCTTCCGAAATATATGGAATCTTTCCCGAGGCAGGGGCCGCTGGGCACCTGGGCCTTTGAGGGGAATTTCCATGCCAGCCTGCCGTCTTTTGTCAGGGCATAAAGCTTGTGGTCCTCAGAGCCGAATATTATCAGATCCTTCAGCACCAGTGGCTGCGAATATATCTTGCCTTCAGTTGGGAATTTCCAGAGAAGCTCTCCATCTGTCGATATTGCATAGAAGTTGTGGTCATATGAGCCGAAATAGATTGCATCGCCATCAATGGCCATGTAGCCAATTAGGGGGCCCTTTGTCTCAAAGTCCCACACCTTGTTGCCCTGCAAGTCAATGCAATAGAGCTTCCTGTCTGCAGCTCCAAAGAATATTCTGCCGCCCTTCACCAGCGGCCTGCCGACCATGATGCTGCCGCCTTCTCCTATGTTGAACAGGGTCGGTTTTTTTGCCTCCCTTAGTGTCTCCAGCATTCCTATAATCTGCAGGCTGCCAAAGCTGGGGTCAAGCTTTGCTGTGAAGCTTATGTCCTGCTGATATCCATAGGCTTTCATACCTTCGGCATTCTGCCTGAATAGGATATCTGGCTTTGAAATAAAAAGTCGACAATCCCAATTCCGGAAACAAATAAATCCAGCCCCAGTGCAAAATATAAAGCACATGATTGAATGGCTCCTGCTTGCAATAGGCATAGCTGGCTTTGGCGTAGCCGGTTATCTGGACCTGAAGACAACAGAGTTCCCTGACTGGATCCCCTATGCGATGATTGGCCTTGCATTGCTCATAAGAGGGGCCTATTCAGCCCAGGCAGGAGACATGTCTTTCCTTTACAATTCGATTGCTTACGGAACTGTCTTCCTCGGCTTCGGCCTTTCGCTCTATTATCTCAAGCAGTGGGGGGATGGGGATGCATGGCTGCTTGGGTCTCTGGGATTTCTGTTCCCTGATTCTGCGGCCTTTCCTTTTTTGAATAGTGCAAGCATTCTGCCCTTTCCGCTTGTGCTCATACTGAACTTCTTCCTGGTGTCATTCCTCTATGTGATAACATACTCGATAATCTTGGGGATAAAGGAAAATGCATTGGCTTCTTTCGCTGTCCATCTCAGGGGGCAGGCAAAAACCATAGTATTTGTTTTCCTTTTCTTCTGCGCCCTTGCTGCGTCTGGGGCACTCTACCTCTCGGGAGTTCTTTCTCCGGCGGCAGGCATGGCCTATATCCTCTTCCCCCTTCCTTTTCTGGCCGCGGGCATGATTGTTTTTGTGATATACGGGCAGTATATAGAAAAGAACCTCTTAAGGAAAAGGGTGGCAACAAAAGACCTCAGGCTTGGCGATGTGCCTGCTGACGGGAAATGGAAGGTGATGACAAAATGGGAGCTTGCCAGAATAAGGAAAGCCAAAAAATATGTGTGGGTAAAGGAAGGGGTGAGGTTTGCGCCTGTCTTTCTGCTGACGCTGCTGTTTATCCTAGTCTTTGGCAGCGTTTTTTGATATCTGTTTTTTAATAAAGCTGTGGCTCGCTGCTGAAAATGAAAAAAGAAGAAAAAAATTCAGGCATTTGAGATTTATAGTCTTCTTACTCTCTCGACACCGACCTTCTGGACAACCGGTTTCTTTACCCTTGCCGGAAGCCATTCTGGCCTGTTTTCAGGTGCAGAGACTGTTCTCACGGAACCCTTGAAGATGTGGATTGTGTAGGTTCCGTCTTTGTTTCTCCTGCCCCTCTCCCTTAGTTTGATATCTCCAACGCCTCTTGTGGCTGCCTTCAGGGCGGCCTGTCTCGGACTTCTGCCTGTGAAGATAGAAGTCCTGTTGCCCTTCCTAAGGACGTAATACTTTCTCTCGGTTCTTTTTCTTTTGGCCATTTTATACACCTATTAGATTCATAGAAAGCCTCTTTATAAAGTTTACGCTTGACGGCAGTCGGTTTTTAGCCTAACCGATATACCACGATGTTATGGTGAATTTGAGCAAATTTTGCACTTTGCGCTTGTTGAATTTCTGGACAATTTCAATCCTGAACTGATTATAATTTATGGATCACAAAGATCTCGAGGAATTCATTTCGAAGCACGGGATTGAGGCGAGAGTTGTGGGATTCAGCAGCAGCACGCAGACAGTGGAGCAGGCTGAGCTGCAGCTTGGCATAGCAAAGGGCAGGATAGCGAAGTCTGTGCTCTTTATTGTAAAAAAATCATCTAGGCCTTTGCTTGTAAATGAGGTGGAGAAACATACAGGATATAGAGTAGGCGGGGTGCCTCCGATATGCCATGCAAGCGTGATTGATACTGTAGTTGATGCTGAGGTGTTCCGCCATGATATGGTGTGGTGCGGGGGAGGTGATGAGAGACATCTTCTGGGGATAAGGCCGAAGGATATAGAAAGGTTTCAGAAGGCCAGGGTGATGGAGGTTTGCCTGTGATGCCTGACAAGCACTAAGCTTTAAATCTGATCACGTGTTCAATATAAATCATGCCGAGAAAAAAAGGCTTTGACAGGGAAAAGGCAAGGAAGATACAAAAGATTCTGATGCACAACCATCAGGGCATATGGCTGAGGGAGATTGCTAGGCTTGCCGGCATGCCTGTCTCTACAGTTTTCCTTTACCTGAAGGCCCATATGGCCGAGGATGTGTCTATAGAGCCGCTGGTTGTGGCAGGAAGGCAGGTTGGCAGGATGAAGATTGTGAAGCTGAAGAGGTTCAGGCTGATACGGTAATTTGTGTTTGGAAAGGCAGGAATTTTTATTGTTTCCTTTTTTCTATCTCCTCTTTCAGCTGCTCTAGGAAATCGTCCGCCTTAACCCCGAATTTGACTTTTCCGTCCCTTGTCCTCACTGCAATGGTTTTCCCTTTTTCTTCTTTGTCTCCGACTACTATTGTATAAGGGATTTTTTGCAATTGGGCATTTCTTATCCTGTATTCGACAGTCGATGACTGCTCGTCAAGCTCTGATCTTATTCCAGCTCCTTTGAGCCTTGAGCAGATTGCTTCAGCATAGCTGTTATTCCTGTCTGTAAGCGGTATCACTATAATCTGAACAGGGGAAAGCCATAAAGGAAAAGAGCCATTGTAATGCTCGACAAGGATGCCGAGGAATCTTTCTATTGCGCCGTAGACGACCCTGTGGATAATTACAGGCCTCTTTTGGCTGTTGTCGGCATCGATGTAGGACAGGCCGAATTTCTCAGGCATCTGGAAATCAACCTGTATGGTGGCGCATTGCCATGTCCTTCCCAGGGAATCCTTTATATGGAAATCGATCTTTGGGCCGTAGAAGGCTGCGTCGCCTTTATTGATCCTGCACTTGAGCTTTTTTTTCTTGAGCGCTTCTTCTAACGCTTTCTCTGCCTTGTCCCAAAGGCCTTCAGAACCCATCCTTTTCTCGGGCCTGGTTGAGAGCTCCACATGGTAATCGAAGTTGAAGGCGCCATAGACGTGCTGCACTAAGCTTACCACATCTTCTATTTCTTTTTCGAGCTGCTGTTCAGTGGTAAATATGTGGGCATCGTCCTGAGTGAAGGCTCTGAGCCTGAAAAGGCCTGACAGCACTCCGGAAAGCTCGTTTCTGTGGACCCTGCCAAGCTCTGCAAGCCTTAGAGGAAGATCCCTGTAGCTCCTTTGCGAGCTTTTGTATACCAGTATGGCGCCGGGGCAGTTCATCGGCTTTATCGCATATTCAGCCTGTTCTATGGTTGTGAAGAACATGTTCTCCTTGTAATGGTCCCAGTGGCCGCTGACCTGCCATAAGCCCTTGTTCGCAAGCAGGGGCGTGGATATTTCTTTATATCCTCTTTTCTCATGCTCCTGCCTCCAGAAATCAAGGAGCTGGTTGATAAGAATGCTGCCTTTGGGATGGACGAATGCCATGCCTGGCGAAACCTCCTGGAAGCTGAAGAGATCAAGCTTCTGGCCAAGTATCCTGTGGTCGTTCTCCTTGAGCTCTTCTTTATCCAGATGGATCTTTCTGAGGACAGGCTGCCGCTTTGTTTCCTTTTCCTTGTCTGCTTTTTCAGCTGATATTTCCTTGCTCAGTTCAGCAAGAGGATGGCCTTTCGCATGGAGCTTGAAGGACTTGTACCAGCCGAAAGGCGCATGCTTCACCTCTATTTTCTGTTTTTTTATTTCAGATTCCATGGAAAGGAGCATATCCTTGGCAAAATGCGGTGAAGAAAGATTTGAGGACAAATGGGCGTAAGGATAGAGGACTATATTTTTTGCTTTGACCTGGTTGTAGACCTCCAGTATTTCCTTAATCGCCTGCTTCATTACAGCTTCCCTGCTGCCCTCGTCGGACTTTTCGACGGCGGTGAAAATTACAAGGGCTTCCTCTGCCCTTTCGGGCTTCATCTCCGTCTCTTCAGGCTCCTTTATGGCCTTCTTCTTGGCCTCCCATTCAATGGAGTCGCAGTGGATCAGCAGGAGTTTCATATATGTTCCTTCAGCTCGAATAGAATATTTCTTGGATTAAGGATAAAAAGGGCGTGAAGCAATGGCTGGCCTTGGAAATAATGTTCATTGTACTGTTTTATAACCACCCATAGGCCTCACTGATATTTATAAAAGGCCAGGGTATATAAGTCTTTGTATTATAGCCCCGTCGTCCAGCGGCCAAACCTTGACAAAAGGGGCTAAGGATGCGAGGCTCTGGACCTCGAGACCCAGGTTCGAATCCTGGCGGGGCTACTTGTTTTTTCCCCAAAAATGAAAGAACTGAAGCTGAATAAAAATCATAGCGGCATATTTAAAATACCGCTACCCAAATCTAATGGGGCCTGAAAACATGTACGATGTCCAGAACAGGATAATAAGGAACCTCAGCGCGCTGGAGGAGCATTTCATACCTTCGAGGCTGCTGCACAGGGAAGGCCAGTTAGAGGCCATAAGGGATGATCTGCAGCCGCTGATAAACAGGAGGGATATGAGGGATGTTTTTCTGTATGGACGGCCCGGAACTGGCAAGACCTGCATGGCCAGATATGTTGTCGAGGAGCTGAAGAAGCATGCCTCTGTGAAGAGCTGCTATGTCAACTGCTGGCACAACTCTTCCAGGTTCAGGGTGCTGTACAGCATTCTGGAAAGAATGGGGGAAGTTCTGGCCATACACAGGAAAGGGATACCTACGGATGAGTTGCTTGACATACTAAGGAGCAGGCTGAAGGCAGGCCATTGCATTGTGATACTTGATGAGGTGGACAAGCTTGAAGAGGAAGGCATATTGTACGATCTGACCGAGATGGAAAGGATAGGGCTCATTCTGATAGCAAACAACCCAGAAGTGTTTTTCGACATAGATGCCAGGATAAGGAGCAGGCTCATGGCCATGGACAACATAGAGTTTCCTTCGTATACCGCAATCGAGCTTGCAGACATATTGAAGGACAGGGCTGAGTTAGGCTTGCTGCCGAATGCCATAGAGAAAAGGCAGATTGAAGCGATAGCGGAAATGGCTGGAGGGGATGCGAGGATAGCGATAGATATCATGAGGATATCTGCAGAAGATGCTGAAAGCAGGGATCTCGACAGGATAGGCGACAATCTTCTGGCCAAGGCGCTGCCAAGGATAAAGGAGAAGGATCTGGAAAAGGCAGTGATGGCCCTGAATGAGCATCAGAGGGTATTGCTCGGCATTGTTAAGGCAAGGCAGACTGCCAAGGCCTCAGACCTTTATGAGGAATACGGGAAAAAGGTTTCAGAAGCAGGCATAAAGGCCGCGAATGGGAGGACCTTAAGGAAATACATGGAGGTGCTTGTGGGGATGAAGATGATAGGCGCTTCTGGTGAGGGCAGATGGAGAGAATATAGTATCAATGGCTGAGCCATCACAGTTGAAATGAGAAATTACTTCTTCTTTTTGTGCTTGGCGCATGTGTCACACATAAGGGTCAATTAATAGTTGGTACAATGGCTTAAATACATTCCATTTATAGCGGCATAGCGGCCTTTTTCCCTTGGCCAACTTTTATACACGCTCCAGAACAGAAAGTAGTCTGGAGGTGATTCGCATGAAAATCACAAGGGGCATGGTGGAGACGAGATGGAAGGCCCTCTTCCCGGAGATGGAGGACATCTGCAGGGAATTTGGCATATACCACATAAAGACTGGAGTGAACTGATTTTTGTTTTTTCCGCTTTAGCGGCATAGCGGCATGCCACCCTTGGCAAGCCGATTTATATGGACTCGGCGAAGTCCTTAATGGTGGTGTTATGGCGGAACTTGTGAGGGATATGAAGGCAGAAGGCCTGATAAGCTTCGGCCTGCAGAAGAGCATAGCGGATGCGAGGAGGCTGTCATGGTCAGAGGATATGAGGATTGTCAATCCCAGAAAGCAGATGGCTTTGGCAGAATTTGTGAAAAGTTAGGATTGAAATGTGAGGAGGGAGATATGGACCTTTCAGAGGATCTTGTAAGGCTGATAAACCAGGAATTTGGGAAGGTGTTTGGGGCAGAGTATTGGGAGCCGAAGGCGCATGCAAGACAGAGGGCCATTTTTGAGTTTGTAGGGAAATAATTAGGAAATAATAGCTGGTTTTCAGTGACCGTCCCTCAATTTAAATATTGGCCTTCTTAATAAGGGCATGGCGGAAACGCTCATACTTGTGGATGAGAATGATAATGTGATCGGCTTTGGGGATAAGGAGAAGTGCCATGACAGCCCGGGCACGCTCCACAGGGCCATAGCAGTCTTTGTGTTCAATGGGGATGGAAAGATTCTGATACAGCAGAGGAGCCGCTTTAAAAGGCTGTGGCCGCTCATATGGGACAATACTGCAAGCAGCCATCCCTATCCGAATGAGAATTACCAGTCATCTTCTGAAAGGAGACTTGTGGAAGAGCTGGGCTTCAAGTGCCCTCTGAGATATGTTTTCAAGTTCACATATCATGCGCCTTACAAGGATATAGGCGCAGAAAGGGAGATGTGCGCCGTTCTTGCGGGGCAGCATGACGGAAAGGTGATTGCGAACCCGAAGGAGGTGGCTGACTGGAAATATGTGGACCCCAAGGACCTGAAGGCTGATATGGAGAGGCATCCGGAAAAGTACACGCCGTGGTTCATAATAGCGTACAACAGGCTGTGGAAAGAGCATCCTGATGTGCTGGGCCTTGATGCTTAGCTTGTCTTCTTTATTTCTTCCTGGATGATTTTCATTACTTTATTTCCCTGAGCTTTTCCCTTAACTTCCTTCATCACAAGGCCCATTATGATGTTTGCAGCGTTGTATTTTTCTATGGCGTCTTTGTTGCTTTTGATTATCTTTTCGACTATTTTTCTGATATCGGAATCAGGCAATGTTTCTATTGAGGATGCTATTTTTTCTGCAGGCAGGGCTGTCATGGCAAGCTCCCTGAGCATTCTGAGCATTGTTTCTTTTGCCGGCTGCCTGCCATTCAGGGCAGAGAAAAATTCCTTCAGCCTCTCCTCTGTAAGCTTCTCAACTGCTATTTTCTCTGACTTCATCTCCTTGAGGTAGCTTGTGAGGATATTGGCTACTATGGAAGGGTCATAGTTTTCTGAGAGGGATTCAAATAAAACTGCTTTATTTTCATTGATTATTTGTCTCGCTAATTCCAGACTGATTTTGCATCTTTCTGACAATTCTTCTGCTGTAGCCTTTTTCATGGTCTTTTTTGCTTCCGTCAGCATCTCTTCAGTGACTGCTACAGGCACATGGTCTGTCTCAGGATAGAGCCTCGCAGCCCCTGGCAGAGGCCTCAGAAATTCCGTGGAGCCGTCTGGCAGGGCTCTTCTGACGTCCTTATGCACATTCTTGCCTGCCAGAACCAGGGCAAGCTGCCTTTTCACCTCTTCTTCTATGACCTTTGGTATGAGGGACAAACTTTGCACGCCCTTTATCTCGGACCTTGCGCCGCCTGATATGGAAACGTTCAGATCCTGCCTTATGGCCCCAAGGTGGCTGTGAACCTTTCCTGTCAGCTTCAGAAGTCCGCCTATCTTTTCAGCTGCCTGCCTGGCCTGTTCAGGGGAATGTATGTCAGCCTCTGTCCCTATCTCGACAAGCGGCATCCCTAGCCTATCAAGGCCGTATACGTCCTTGTTCCCCAGCCTTGAGACAATCTGGGCAGAGTCCTCTTCCAGGCTGACATTGGCTATCCTTACCCTGCCGAAATCGGTGTCGATAAAACCATTCATGCCTACTATTGCAGTCCTCTGGAAGCCTGAGATATTTGAGCCGTCTATAACAAGTTTTCTCATGAAGTGAATTTCATCTGGAATCTCGCAGTTCAAAAGCCTTGCTATCTGAAGCGCAGCACTAAGGGCTGCAGGGCTGACATCATGGATTATCTCCTCGTCAAGCTCGACAAGGCAGCTCTCTTCAGGATAGGAGACGTATTCGAATGTCTTCCCTTTCTCTGACTCGTGGATGGCTGCCGTGTCTATTTCTCCGAGTTCTCCTGCGACTGTCCTGAGGCGCCTCTGGATCCTCAGGAGTCTATCGTTGTCCTCCTTCACGAGCCTTGACAGGCAGCTGCAGAAAAGCTTATTCTTTGTGGAGAGCTGCACATGTATTTCCAGGCCGCATTTCATCCCCAGCTTTTTGTAGTCGAGGTCTTCCATAGTCTGATCAATAAAGGAATGCGTCAGGCACAGTCCTTGGCGTTATCTCGCCTGCCATATTAGTGAGCATGAGCCTCCTGATTTCATCCATATCCTTTGTTTTTGCAAGCACATGCCCAAGCTTCACATAAGCGACCTCTGTAAGCATGTCCTCGCCTGGGATGGCCCTGGCATAATGGTAGAGTCTTCTGAGGTTCGTGTAGGTGTTGGGATTTATCCTGCCGTATATGGTCTGGCTTGTGACCACAACGGGAATTCCATCCTTGACAAGTTTCTTTATAATCTCTATCCAGCTTTTCCTGGAATCTGTCGGCACATGCCCCAGGCCAAGGCCTTCCACAACAAAGCCCCTGTAGCCTTTCGCTTGCAGATATTCGAGAATGGAGGGTTCGCTTCCAGGGTAGGCCTTTACAATTGCAACCTTTTCTTCAAATACAGCGTCGGCTTTTATTTTCTGGTCAGATCTTTTCCTATAAGATTTATTGACAATTTCCAGTTTGCCGGAGGGCCATACCTTGGCCAGAGGCAGGTCGTTTATCGGCCTGAACGCGTCCCTCCTTACTGTATGCATCTTCCTTACTTTTGTTCCCCTCATCAGGAGGCAATAATCATCATTCATATTGCCGTGCATGCATACGGCCACTTCTGCTATATCGGATACTGCAGCGTGGGAGGAGCAGATGAGGTTCATGACTGCATCGCTGGATGGCCTGTCGCTGGATTTCTGGGAGCCCATTATTATCACAGGCTTGAGAAGGTTGGGGAGCATGAAGCTTAGCGCTGCAGCAGTGTAGTGAAGGGTGTCTGTCCCGTGGGTTATTATTACGCCTTTGTTGTCAGAATTTAATTCCTTTGCTACTAATTTTGCCAGAGCGATCCAGTCAGAGCTGTCCATGTCCTCGCTCATCTTGGTGAAAGGTTTTGAAAAGTTTTTGATGTTAACTATATTGAAAAGCTCGGGCACATTGTGGAGGAATTCCTTCGGATCCATCATTGCAGAGACGCCGCCGGTCTGATAGTCGACCCTGCTTGCGACTGTCCCGCCTGTGGAGATCATTGCTATCGGAGGCTTTTCAGGGTCAAAGGAAACCTTGAGAAGGCTTTTCTTGATTTTGCCAAGCTCGAATTCCTCCTCCTCTTTGACAGTTTTTGGCTCTTTATGGCCGCTTTTTTCAATAGCCGAGCCTCTGTCTATTCTGATTCCGATATTATAGCCGTTGTCCAGTTTCAGCACAATGCAATTGCTGTCGCCTATGTCAGGCCGCGGCATGAGCAGGCCTTCATAAACTTTTCCCTTTGCCTTCACAAGAATCCTGCCGCCTATAGAGATTTCTGCCGAATCGAGAAGTTTCTGGATCCCAAGGGAGTACATATGCTTTAATTGAGAGCAATGGAATAAATATAATGGAAATGAATCTGCAGTGATTTTGTGTTTCTTATGGTCAAAATAGATTCCTTTGATTTCGGGGAAATAGTTGTTGATGGCAGATCATACTATTCAGACGTGATGATATGGTGGGACGGCTCTGTGGAGCATGTGGCCAAGAAGCACACAGTCACCCCTGACGAGCTTGTGAGGATGCTTTCGGGCAGGGGAAGGGACGCGGAGATAATAGTCATCGGCCGCGGCGAGACAGGCACACTGAGGATAGCGGAGGAGGTCGAGGAGATAGCCGAGAGGAAAAGGATAAAGGTCTATATCCACACCACGCCCAAGGCAGTCGAGCTGTTCAATGCGTTTGCTGCGACTGGGAAGAAGGTTGTGGCGCTGCTGCATACGACATTATAGAAATGTTTTCTGAAGGCAGATGGTTATATATCTGCTTTCTTCAAGATTGTTAATATGTCCGTAACAGTTCTAAGGCTCGGCCACAGGATCTTCAGGGACCAGAGGATTACGGCCCACTGCTGCCTTGTTGCAAGGGCCTTTGGGGCCGACAGCTTTGTTTATACGGGGCAGAAGGATGGGAACCTGGAAAAAACTGTCTCATCAACCGCTGAAAGGTGGGGTGGAAGATTCAGAATTGGGTATGCGGATGACTGGAAAACTGTTCTGAAAGAGTGGAAGGGAAAAATGGTTCATCTGACTGTATACGGAATTCCTGTTGTGAAAGAAATTGGAACGATAAGAAAACAAAAGAATCTTCTGATTATAATCGGTGGTGAAAAAGTCCCTTCAGAAATATATCAGTTTGCAGACTGGAATCTCTCAGTTACCAGCCAGCCGCATTCCGAGGTTGCGGCACTTGCCGTCTTCCTGGACAGGTATTTTGAGGGCAGATGGCCCGGAACCTTCAAGGGCGCGAAACTGAAGATTGTTCCGCAGGAAAGGGGCAAGAAAGTGGAGAAAATAAAGTAACAGACAGAGAATTGGCTTTGCCTACTTTTTCTCTTTTGCTTTTGGTTTATCCTCTTTTTGGGCAGGCTCTCTTTTCTTATCAGCGGCTTCAGGTTTTTTTGTTCGGACTTCTTCTTTGTTCTTATCGTCTGTGAGTTCAGAAGCTGCAGGTTTTGCTTCAGCCTGCTTTACAGCTTCTGCGGCCTTCCTCTCTTCCCTTTGGGTTTCAGATGCCTTTTTCTCTTCAGGCTTCTCCTTCAGGGCTGGCCTGGCCTTTTCCTCTTCTATAGCCTTCCTAGCCTCCTTCTCGACTTCAGAGACCTTTTTGCCTGTGATCTTCTCCTTCAGCATGGCTGCTGTGGTTTTCTTTTCCACAGACTTTATCTCTATTTCTTCAGGAAGCATGACCTTTGCCTTTCCGTCCTCTAGCTTTATCTTTACTCTTATCCTGCCGGCAGGCCTCTTGGCTCCCCTCTTCCAGACTTCAGAATTGACCTTTTCGGAAATCTTGACGGCATCTGCATGGGTATGTCTTTTGGCAAAATCCTCTATAATCCTGATGGCCCTGTTGGCCTTCCTTATCCTGCTGTCAAGCACGAAATGGATTCTCAGGGGTATGGTATACAGCCTCTCTTCGGCTTTGGGCGCCTTTACTTCGGCCATAACTAACAAATTGCTGAATGAAGTTTAAATTCTTGCCCTTTTCTGATTTGGAGACTATGAATAATTATCGAATAGTTGTTCAGAATTACTTTATTGTATTGAACATATTTCCAGAAATCACAGCCTTAACTTATCCCTTCTCCAGTTCCTCCCTCTTGATGAGATGCGCCTGCTTCTGGCCCTCTTGAGGCCGAACTTCTTTATGTCGGCCCATCTTGGGGCTCTTCTGACCTTCCTTGCCGCAGCATAGCGCAGCTTTCTTGAAGCGGTTTTGAAGCCCATAAAGTCCTTATGGCTATCCTTGTAGTCGCAAATATTTATATTGATGAAATTCAGCCTCTCCTGAATTCTATGTTTATTTCTTTCTCCCCCTGAGACAAAGCCCTGAGTATTTCTTTAATCTGGGCATCCTTTATCTGGTCTTTGATTTTGCCTGTCTGGAATATCTGGAGAAGATAGAGTTCTGCCTGACCTGCTAGCGTAGCGTTCACTGTCCTCACCCTTGCAAGCCTCTCATATGCTTCCTTTGACAGGATCCTTGCAAGTATCTGCTTCTTGGCAGCCTCAATCTGCTTCTCCTGCATCTGGGACTGGATATCGGTGGAGTAGGGCATTTCGGCCATAACAAATATATAGCCGACAAGGAGCTTTAAAATGCTTATGTCCCGTGTTCCCAACTCTCAAGATACTTCTTCTGCTCTTGAGTAAGGATGTCTGTTTTCACCCCATAGCTGGCCAATGCAAGCTCTGCAACATGCCTGTCTATTTCATGCGGCACATCATATACCTTTTTCTCAAGCCTGCCTCTGTTCTGAGCAGCGTGTTTAACGCACAACGCTTGGTTGCAGAAGGATGTCTGCATTATCTCGCTTGGATGGCCCTCAGCAGCGGCAAGATTCACAAGCCTGCCTTCTGCAAGGAGGTAGATAATCTTTCCTGTTTTCAGCCTGTATTCCTCCAGATTTGGCCTGAGGGTTCTTTTGCCGGCGCTCAAAGATGACAGCTCTTCTGTATTGATCTCCACATTGAAGTGGCCTGAGTTTGCAATTATAGCCCCTGATTTCATCTTTTCTATATGCCTGCCTTTAATAACATCCCTGTTGCCTGTCACTGTCACAAAAATATCGCCTGTTTTGGCTGCTTCGTCCATGCCCATAACACTGTAGCCGTCATAAAAGGCCTGCAGGGCTTTTATAGGGTCTGTTTCTGTAATCACTACCTTGCAGCCCATGCCTTCAGCCCTTTTGGCCAGGCCTTTGCCGCAGTTGCCATAGCCTGCGACAACAAAGGTCTTGCCTGCAAGGAGTATGTTTGTAGCCCTGAGGATGCCGTCCAGTGTGCTCTGGCCTGTGCCGATTATATTGTCGAGAAGCATCTTCGTCTTTGCGTTGTTGACAGCTATTATTGGCAGCTTCAGGGCTTTGTCCCTTTCCATTGCCTTGAACCTTATCACGCCTGTTGTTGTTTCCTCCAGACCGCAGATAATTCCTTCCAGCTTGTTTTCCTTGATGGCCGTTGAAATGAGATCAGCACCATCGTCTATAAGGATATTTGGCCCGGTGGCAAGAGCCTGATTTATGCACCAATAATATTCTTCGGTAGTCACTCCATGCCATGCAAAAACATCTATCCCTTCTTTTGCTAGATATGCTGCCACATCATCCTGTGTGCTCAGGGGATTGGAGCCGCATAATGCAACCTCTGCGCTGCCGGCAGCAAGGGTCTTTGCAAGAACTGCAGTCTCCTTTGTCACATGGAGGCAGGCAGCTATCATTATTCCTTTTAATGGCTTGGCCTTCTCAAAATCCTGCCTTACTCTCATAAGTGCTGGCATGTGCTGCTCGGCAAACTCAACCTTAAGCCTGCCTGCCTCTGCGAGGGATAAATCCTTTATCTTTGGCATACCTTGATATGTTTTTGTACTAATTTAAACTTTTATTCCTAATTTATATAATAATTTTAATGAAATAAAAAAATAACAGAAAAATTATGCAATTATGATAGATAAAAAGGATATTTTAATATTGAATGAGTTGAAAGCAGATGCCAGCGCCTCTATCAGGGCCATAGCTGCAAAACTGGGCATGAGGCCGAGCACAGTCCACCAGAGGATAAGAAGGCTGAAAGCGGAGAGGGCGATAGAAAAGTTTACAGTAAAAGTTTCAGATGCCGCTGTGGGGGAAGAATTCATAGCCTTTATGCTTGTAAAGGTAAGGCCTGGGCAAAAGATAGAAGGCAGTACCCTTGGGAAGCCGTGCATAAAAGAAGTGTTTGGGATAACAGGCAGCCATGACGTGCTGCTGAAGATGAAGTTCAGGGATATAGGGGAGTTCAACAGTTTTGTCCTGGAGTTCAGGAAGGAGCCGTTTGTCAGGAGCACGCTCACGCTGGTGGCGACGGTTAAGATAAAGGAGGATATATAGGCCAAGTTAAAGCATCTTACACTTCATGTGGCCACTCTTCTTATTGATAGCCTTCTATTATTGTCGACAAACCTGCAAGCGTATGTGCCACCACCTACCTTCAAAATGGTGAAATATTCACCCTTATCAATATCAGGTTTTATGTTATCATCTATAAAGGTTTTCAATGGTCTTGTTACTGGATCAGCAATACCAGCAGTACCGCTACCAATACCTACAACACCTTCAAAGGAGTAAGGGTCGTATATCTCTTTTCTTGATTTTAGCCTTTTTCTTAATTTATCGAAATCTACTGGCAAATCTGTTGTCACGTAAATCCTGCGAGGTGTTGAATAAATATCAAAAATCCCATCCCCAAACTGGTTACTGAAATAAATTATATTGTCTCCCTGAAGCAAAATTGGTGGACCTTCTCTTGGGCAGTCATCTGAATATAAAGGCTGACGTATCTCTTTTACAAAATTAAAGTACTCTGCGACAACGAGATAACCCGACTCGGAAATAATTTGCCCTTCAATTGTACCTTTTTCTTTGGTCAGAATTTTGAGAGGTTTTTTAGCTGCCTTTGGATCAAAATCTTTCCTGCATATCTGCAACAATCTATCCATATCAAATCATTTTATTTGAAATACTCACTAATAAATAGTTAAAAGATTTATAAACTTTTCCCTAATTAGCCTGCTGGCAAGCCTTCAGAAACTGCTTTCCCTTTGCCGTGAGCATCCTGCCCTTGCCTTTCTCTGTCTTCACATAGCCTGCCTTCTCGAGCTGCTGAAGTATCTTTCTCAGGATATTGCCGCTGGCCGGGTATTTGTGTTCGGGCTTGTGGCCCCTGTTTTTCCTCCCTCCGTACAATTTCCTGAACTTGGTGAGGCCCAGCGGCTGGTTGATGGCCAGCTTCCTCAGAATGCTTGCTGCCCGTATATGCCACCAGTTCTTCTGCTCAGGCGGCCTTTCCTTATGCATGCCTGTTTTGACAAATTTTGCCCATGAAGGTGGAGCTATGTCTTTCTCTTCCTCAAGGGCCTTGGCTGCCTGCTGTATGAGCTTTGCCGGATCAGCTGCTTTTACTGACATAAGATATAGCGTGTTTATGCACCTATATATTTTTATGCTTTTGTCTGCCCCTACACTGAAATTATTGGGCATACTTTGTTAGAAACTAAGCTTATATGGGTTTATATTATGCCTGTGAACTACTGAAAAAGATTAAGAATGTCTTCATCCATCCCAGCATATCCTGCACCGTATTCGCTCCTTCTAGCAGGATAAACCCCTATACCGATGACTTGTCCATGCTCAACAATTTCCAGGAGGCCGATATCGGGGTGGCTTTTTTGATATTGTGCTATTCTTTTTTTCACTTCATCTGAATATTCCACGGGTCTGTCGAGCTTGGAAAATCCAGCACTCATAAACAGGTCTTGGGAAGGCAGCATATCCTTCAGACCTGTGACTTTTTGTTCAAGCCGTTTAATTTCTCCTTCCTGTCCATTTATGTGTTGCTCATACAGTTCTGCTTGCCTTTTGTAGTCTGCGGCCCGAGAGTTAGCTGCAGTGTTAGTTGCCAGAGATCCATATATCCATCCAATTGCTCCTGAACCATAACCTATTAAAAAATATCTTCTGGTCACTGCTGGTTTATCAGTTTCCATAGCAATCTCTTAGGGGATAGAAATATAAAGGATATTGCTCAGTGACTTGAGGCGTGTTTGGCTTCTCGCGCCTTAGTTTTCCTTTCTCTTCATTTTCTCCTTTATATAGGGGAAATATGCCTGAAAATTGCAGGACAGGCATTTTATTGATACAGACTGTTTATCGGATAAGGTTCTGACCCTGCAGTTTGCGCCTGGCACGAAATAGGCAAAGCAGTTTCTGCAAAACAGCTTCTTCGATTCCCTTCCCAAAGACACATTATATCTCATCCCTATCTTTTTTGCAAGGAGAACATATCTTGCAGCCAGTTTGGGCTCCTTTTTTGCGCATTTTTTCCCCAGTTCGAAAAGAATCGCTATCCTTTCCTTGGCGATTGCCTTTTCATCATCCTTTTTCCCCATATGACTCTATTAGCGAGCTGTGTATATAGCTTAGGCTGGTGAAGCAATGAATGAATATATTTGCCGGCGGCATTGTTATTTCAGGTCATTTGACTGTTCGAACTAATTTATATCCCTTTAAGGGCTTCATTTAACGGCTCCGGCTGCGATTTCCCGCTTCTCATCTTCCTGCTGGACAGGCTTTGTCTCCACTTTCCTTACCTTGAGGATTATCCTGTTTTCCCTGCCTGAAACCGCTTCAATAGAGACTATATTTCTGTTGTGGAGGCTTTTGATAATTCTGCTGACCTTTGCCTTTGAGAAGCCGGTCTCCTTCACAATTGTTTTCTGCAATATTTTGCCGCCGCTGGCCTCGAGTATGGCTACTATCTTTCTTTCATCATTGTTGAGAACATCGGATATTGTGCTGACCCCCTGCCTGAGGCGGGTGTAGATTATAAGAGAGATAAAAACAATCACTATAATTCCGGCGAGCCCGAAAAAAACTGCGTCAGGCGTGGAAATGAAATCATTTGTGGAAAATGGCTTGTTAGGCGAATAAAGCACTGAAAAGCGGAGGCTATCATTCTCTGACAGGTTTTCCTTCTCCCAGTAAACCTTGATTCTCCTGCCCTCCACAATTGTGCTGCCGCTTGAAGGGAAATAGGATTCGTTTTCCGGCTCCTTTCCCAGGAAAATCTGTTTCGGCAGCATTACCATGACAAAGCTCCTGTTGATTTTGAGTGGTATTCCATAGTTGATGGAAAACTGCTTGAAACTGTCAGTCTCTTTTACTGAATTTTTCGTTTCAAAGGACAAAGTTATTGCATTTTTTTCACTGGTCATCCCTATGAAATCGCATGATATGGCGCTGCCCCGCGAAATAGTTTCAGAAGAGCATGATGAGATGAATTTGCTCTCGAAGGAAAGGTTGTATATAGGCGTGTCAAGTGCATAATCTATATGGCCGATTGGCTCTGAAAATTTGAATGTCAGGAGATGCTTCACATTGTCATTATCCATTATCTCGGCGACAATCCCATAGTAATCCAGAGAGAGGGGATATGCTGTGTGAGTTGAGAAAAGGGATATTGACAGAAAAAGAATCAGCGCCAATTGTTTCATATTTAATTAAAGGCTACAAAAATTTAAAAAGGCATCGAATTGTGAAACAATGAAACTGTTTCACCTGAAGAGGTATGACTACAAATTCGTTTGAAGCGAAGATAAGGAAAATTGCAGAAAGGGTGGCAGAGACTGAAAGCAAGAAGGAGAGGATTTCTGATTTTCTCAAAAGCATATCAAAAGAAATAGACCTGAAGATGGATGTCCAAAAGGACGCTCTTGCTGATACGCGAATCGTGGCTGTTGATGGCGGCCTTCTGAAAAAATCCCTTCACAGCTTTGATTGCATACTTTACCGCTCTGCAGCTGTCTGTTTCAATTATAAAAAGGGGAGGATGGCGGGAGTCAGTTATTATCCGTCGAAAGCGCCATATTCCAAGCCAGAGGTTTTCGAGTCTCTGTCAGACCTCGATTTTGGATATATAGCTAACATAGAGAGGATGCATGATGAAATAAGGACAGCCATAAAAAGCATTGAAGTTTTTGAACCGGATATCCTGCTGCTGGATGGCTCCATAATGCCCCACTATACCTCCAAGCCTGCCAGATCATCCCCTGTTTTTGAAAAATATGAAGAATTGATAGAAAGCATAAACAGCCTTTGCCGCATTTGTTCGGAGGAGAAGGTTACTCTGGCAGGAGTCATTGAAGACAGCAGAAGCAACAGCTTCTGCTCCATGCTTGCAAAGACCTTGTTTTCCAAAATAACGCACAGAATGGCCGGGGAAGCAATGAATGTGCTCGCGAATTCAAGGGATACCAATATACTATTCCATTTCCTGAAAAAGGGCGAAGCGACAAGACCTTTCAGGACAAGCGATGACCCTGAAAGCCATCACATATTGAAGGATTTGGAAGGGTTTGGAGAAGAAATGCATTATTGCTACCTTAAAACATCAGTTTATGACAGGCCTATAAAAGTCGAGTTCATCAGGAGAGAGGAGGCAGCCAAGATAGCAAATATTCTTCTGGCTGTTTCCGGGCACCATCCTTCATATGGGTTCCCTTCGCCTTTGATAGAGGCGGATAATGTCGCCAGGCTGAAGGAAGAGGAGATGGAGAGGCTGTACAGCCATCTTTCTTCCATTTTAGGGAGAAGAAGCAGTTTCATGAAACTGAGGAGGGAAGAGAGGCCTTTCTGATGAAAACCCCAATTCTTGATTCAGATATTTGAATGGGAAATGAATCTGGAGCATTCCGGCTGGCTTGTGATGCGTGTGGAAAATACAGCTAAAGCTAAGATAACAGAAAAATAAATAGAAGAAAAAAAGAAAAAATTGTCTGTTTTACGGCTTTATGCCTGGAATGAAAGCGTTCCTTTCATTACCTCGGCTGCCAGCTGTCTTGTGTCTGTTCCCTGGTTGCCTGCAACTACCAAAGCCTTCTTGCCGCTTCCGAAAGCGTTTGTGACCTGCTTTATCAATCCTGTCTTAAGGTTCCATGCATTACATGCCGGCACGCCTGAAGTCGCATCTTCTGCGAGCTTGGCGACAAGCTTGTTGACACATGGTCCGCCGACAAGGATAAGATCACTTGTCAGAGCAGCTGTGTTGACTTCCGAGTCAAGTTTTGCGACCGGGCTGTCAATCTTTATAGCTGCATTGACTGTAGCACCGCCTTCTGTCCCGACAGAAAACTTCGGATCCGAACCAACAGCCACCCACGCCACTGCCTGATCGTCAGGGTATGTTATTTCAATCAGTCCCTGGCTGTCAGTGTCGTGCTTGACAAAAGTGCCTCTCCTGTCTCCATAGACAGTCACACTGTTGTCGCTGGTGAGGGTGTTGTCGGATGTGATCTTTACGGCTGCTGTCATGTAGGTCGTTGAGAATATCACTGAAGTGTCAACGCCTGTTCCAGAGCCATCAGCTATTGTTGCAAAGACGGCATCCTTCACTTCTGTCTCTGTGGCATCCTTGCCCTTCTCCTCAAGCAGCAATACTCCCGGTGTCGTAACATTTGCGCCTCCTGTTGTGGCAATTGTCAATGATGCGGAAGCAGCGGATGTTAGGTTATATTTTAGCTGCCCGTATGTCGGCGCTGTGCCGTTTATGCCAAGGTTTGTGTCATACAGGAATGAGATGTTTGTTGGCAGCTCGTATGTCGTCGCATTGGTAAGGGTTACAGGTTCCACCAGTGTTATATAGGCGCCTCTCTTTGTCTTTATCAGCGGGTATAGCATTGTTTTTGTACCTGTTGTGAATGCAATAGGCGTCGCTACAAAGTCAGCACCGGTACCCCATGAAAGTCTTATTCTTTCACTGCCAGTGCCTTCCCAGTCAACAAAGTATTGCTGGCCGTCGATGTAGAAGGATGCGTTGTCATAGCCTGAAGACAACAGATAGACTCTGTTTGTCTGTCCAGACATGAGATCCCTGAACTCGACATAGGCTCCTGAGCTGCCTAAGCTGCTCGAGGTACTGTACTGCAGTATGTGACCGAAGTCAGACTCCACTGAAGGGGCTATCAATGCGTAGTCATTCTTTGCAATCCATTCTCCCTCAACCACATGGAATTTCCTTGTGCTTGTTTCGTTGAGGTTTGGAGCAAAGGTTGTTGAGCCTGTGTAGGCCCATGTGAATGACTTTTCATTGCCCCTGAAGTCGGTAAACTTCAGCGTTGCTGCGGCTGTGCCTGAATTGTCGATTGTCACCATGTCTGTAGCTCCACCTGAGATGCCGCCAAAGGCAACCTTGAAGCTTTTCCAGAGAGGATCTGTGAAGGCTCCGCCTTCCAGTATGTAGTCGTCGCTTGAGCTCTTTGCTGTTGCTGCAACTGTCAGCTTTGATAGGCCTGACCCTGCTGTTCCCGTAAGGGTAACGAGGGTGCCGTCAACTGAGTCTTCGGCTGTGCCTTTTTTGACGGTAGCACCGTTCTGCAATGTCAGTTTTTCAGAGCCGGCGCTTATCTTGATTGAGCTGACTTGAGTCTCCTTGCCGAAGTAGAAGATGTCATCGACATAGATGTCCAAGCCTCCTACCTTGTAGGAACCGCCTTTATTGACTGTCTTGCTTTCTCCGTCTACCTGGATGACAGCGACTGTGGTTGAGCTGGCTCCAAGAGACTTGACCTTGTACTCCTTGCCGTTCACAACTACTGTCCTTTCCTCACCGTCAGCAAGCACCATTGAGTTGGAACTTCCGAAAAGCACCAGTTTGTATGGGGTTGTTGTGAAAGTGCTGCCGCTTCCGATTGTGTACTTGTTTCCGAACAGTGTTATGTCATTGCCGATGACATCATTGCTGGAAAGGTTCAGCACTTTATTGAAAACCACGCTTGTCTCATACAACGGAGCTGCTGTACTGGTTCCTGTATCGATGTAGAGTTTGGGATCTGAAAGATCGCCACCACTCTTTCCAAAGGTAATGTTTCCCCATTTGAAGCTAATGTACTGGTCGTAAGTATAGGTAGTACCAGCATCGTCGCTGAATGTGCCTGTCTTCAGCAAAGTAGGCAGATCATTGGATGTTACTGTTGTCCTTATTCCTGACTTTGTCAGCGCGTCACCCAGATAAAGCTTTGTGTTTGTTGTGTCGAGCTTGGTGCCTCCTGAAACACTTGCTTCTGTAACTCCTGGCAAGGTAACTGGTGTGGTGGCATAGCCTGCTACTGCAGCTGCTATGTCTGATGCACCTACTACGTCATAGGGGAATTGAGATCCTATGAGGGATGCATCGCTGCCGCCAATTACTATCATTGGAGATACGAGCTTGCCTGCCTCTGTCTTGACGAAGTCGCCAAGAGAAGGGGCTGTCTGGGCCGCTACTAGTGCGATAGTTGCTCCAGCTGTTATGGCAGCCAAACTTCCTGCCAATAATCTCTTTATTTTCATATTTTTAGTTTCCCTCCTTTATTCAAAGCGTCCAACGAATATGGACTCATAACGAATAATGCAACTCCCATATATTTATGCCTTTAATGAAACAGTTTCCATATGGAATGATACAGGCTAAAAATCATCTTTTCCTGAATCAAAAGATATTTTAAATATCGAGAATTGTTTCAAACAGATTTAAATGGCTTATTTTTCTAAAATTAAATTAAAAAGCTACTCTAATATCTCAAAAGAGTCAATAATTCCGTCTCCATTGGCGTCTTTTCCCCTCACAACTTTATGTATGGGGCTGTCGGCAGCTCTGCCGCCAAATATTCTGTCCAGATCCGTTATTATTGATATGACAGCTGCCCTCGTTCCCTGAAACCTTATGCCTGCCAATATCATAATCCTGTGTTTTTTTGAAAATGGGCTGTTTGCTATGACAACAACACCGTCCCCGTCTTCCGAATATTTCTTGCCTGTCGTCTTCGAATAAATGACAGGCGAAGATTTCGTGCTGATGAAGACTGGCAGCATTTTGTTGGCCTTTCTGGTTATCATGTTGACGCTGGGTCCGCCTATCAGAATAAGGTTATTTTTCAGGTCGCTGCTTCTAACCTCGATATCAAGCTTGTAATTGAGGCCTTCCATTCTGCCGAGAAAGGAGCCTAAAAACAGGGCAAGATCTATTGCGCAGCAGCCGTCGCTTGCCCTCAGGTTTAAGGGGCCGTGTGGATCCGGAGAGCCTACTATTATTCTCGAAGTCATCGCGCCGTTTGTAATGAACGGCTCAAGGTAGATGGAATGGAGAGGGTTTCTTATGCCAAGGGGCTCATATTTCTGGCTGAGCATAAAGCTGAAAGAATTTAAAGTTGCCTCATAGAATCTCGCCACTGTTCCGTGGCGCTGTTCGCTTTTAATTTCCTTGAGAAGGCCCAGCCTTTTGAAACGCTTGGTGTAATAATAAACTTTCTGCTCATGGATCTGGAGCCGGTTTGCTATATCGATGGGGCAGGAGGGCGTGCTGTATTCCTTAAAGATCCTGATGGCCTGCGGATTGGCCAGGGCTTTCATCTCTTCAATGCTGGTGATAAGCTTTGAAGGCGCTAAATTGGCCTTGCTGCCGTCAACCTTCATTATATAGAGCTTTGACATAATATCAAATTAATTATAATATTATCACAAAAATAACAATATGCTTTATAAGCTTTTTCTTTCACCGGATTTTTCCGGGGCAGAAGATAGATGTTTTTCTGAATAAAGCGTTTATATCTGGCATGACTATCTAACCCTATGTGCGGCATAGTCGGGTATTGGGGCAGGAGAAACGCCGGCAGCATCCTGTTGCAGGCCATTAGAAATCTGGAATACAGGGGATATGATTCTGTAGGCATATGCACAAGCAATGGGGAAATTCTGGCGATAAGAAAGGATAAAGGAAAGGTTGAAGAAGTCAACGGAAGGCACTCTTTGCATGAGATGACCGGTAATATAGGCATAGCCCATACCAGATGGGCAACGACGGGAAAGGTAACTAAGAAGAATGCTCATCCTCACACAGATTGCACCAAAAGCATCGCTGTTGTGCATAATGGCATAATAGAAAACTATGAAAGGATCAGGGAACGGCTGAGAGCAAAAGGCCACGCATTCCAGAGCGAGACAGATACAGAAACCATAGCCCATCTTCTTGAGGAGAACATACATTTGGGCATAGGACAGGCCATGATAAGCGTTGCAAAGGAATTGGAAGGAAGGAATGCGTTTGTTGCTTTGTTCGGGAATGAGGGCGTAATTGCCGGGGTTAGGAAAGGCTCCCCTCTTATTGTGGGCGTGGGGGGAGAGGAATATTTCGTAGCGAGCGACATACCTGCCTTTCTTGAACATACAAAGAAAGTGATGTATATAGACGATGGCCAGATGGTGGTCATAAACAATGGCATACATTTTTTCGACATAGACAGCCAGAAGAGTGTAGAAAAAAGGATTGTAGAGATAGTGTTAGACATGAAGCAGGCTGAAAAGGGCGACTATGAGCACTTCCTTATCAAAGAGATAATGGAGCAGAAGGAAACGCTGTTCAGGGCAATAAACCAGGATGAGGATGAGATAAGAAAATTCGCTGAGGAGATAAACCAAGCGTTTGGCGTCTTCTTTATCGGAGCGGGAACTGCAGGGAGGGTGGGTTTGATGGGCGAATATATCTTCTCAAAGATAGCCAAGAAACATGTCAATTTCGTTCTTGCCTCTGAATTTCCGAGTTATGAGCATTTCCTCACATCCAAGACACTTCTCATACCAATCTCGCAGAGCGGTGAGACTGCTGATGTTATGAAGGCGGTTGAAGTCGCCAAAAAAAAGGGGGTAAAGGTTGTCTCAATAATTAATGTCAAAGGCTCGACTCTGGACAGAATATCGGACCACAGCTTTCTGGTCAACTCAGGAATTGAAAAGTCTGTAGCAAGCACAAAGGCAACTACAGGGCAACTTGCCATCGTTTTCCTTCTGGCATATGCCTGTGCAGGAAGGCTGGAGGAAGGGAAAAGACTGCTCATAGATACGGCATCAGAAGTCAATGATATGCTGAATCCGAGGTATGAAGCCCACATAAAAAGGCTTGCAAAGAAAATAGGCCGAAGGGATCATATATACATAATAGGCAGAGGCCTGAATTATCCCGTGGCTCTTGAAGCTGCTATCAAAATCACAGAGGTCAGCTGTATACATGCTGAGGGCTTTGCAGGCGGGGAGCTTAAGCACTATTCAATAGCTTTGATATCAGATGGCGTGCCTTGCATAGCGTTTGTAGCCAATGATGAGACAATGGCTGACATGCTGAACAACGCAGCAGAAGTTAAAGCAAGAGGAGGATATATAATAGGCGTCTCTCCTGAGAAGCATGAGATTTTCGATTACTGGCTGAAAGTGCCTGATGTAGGCAATACTTCACCGATAGTAAACATCATACCGGGCCAGATGCTGGCCTATCATCTGGGCCTGGAGAGGGGAATGGACATAGACTATTGCCGCAACCTGGCGAAATCTGTGACAGTATTGTAGAATATCGGCACTTTGCGGACATTATGAGGGGACATATATGAAAATAGCGGTTATTGGTGGCGGAGGCATCTCTTCGCTGCTGTCCGGCTTAAAAGAGCATGACATCAGAGTTACTGCAATAGCCTCTGTATTTGATAGCGGCGGCAGCTCAGGGGGGCTTAGGGAAGAGATGGACATAGCGGCTGTTGGTGATATAAGGCAATGCATTTCCTCGCTCTCCTCTCCGCAAACAGCGGGCAGGCTTGAGGAAAGGTTTTCTTCGGGAAGCCTTAAAGGCCATACTGCAGGGAACCTTCTCCTGGCTTCCTTGATTTACCTGCTTGGGGATGCGGGTAAGGCGGCTGATATGGCATGCGGCCTGTTCGATGTCAAAGGGGATGTGCTGCCAATCTCTGCCGACAAGTCAAGCCTTTGCGCGAAACTGGATGATGGAAGGGTGATAGCCGGAGAGGCAAACATAGACAAACCTGCAGGAGATGAAATATTGAAAATTGCCGGCGTATTTCTGGAGCCAAAGGCCATGATATTTCCAAAGGCGAGGGATGCGATAGAAGAAGCTGACGCGATTGTCATAGGCCCGGGAGATCTCTATACATCGCTGATACCCAATATGCTTGTGGAGGGGTTTCGGGAGGCCATAGGGAAAAGCAGGGCAAAAAAGATATATGTCTGCAACCTCTGGGGAAAAAGAAGCGAGAGCTATGGCTATACAGCCAGCATGTATGCAGATGTGATAGGAAAATATATGGGATGCATGCCTGATTATATTTTATGCAATACTGTGGCCGGGAAGACTGGGGGTGCCGTGGCTGTGGATAAGAAAAAACTGGCGGGGATGGGCATGAAGGTCATCGAGATGGAATTCCAGAAAGGCCTCGAGCATGACGGGAAAAAGCTTGCCGGATGCATCATGGACATTGCAAGGAAACATATGAAGCTGGTCATATTCGACCTTGATGACACGCTGTTCAGCAGGAGCTTGCAGATCAAAGGGCATCTGGAGGCCGACATTGAGAAAGAAATTGAAGATATCCGCCTGTTCCCCGGGGCAAAAGACGTATTGGATGCAAAAGGTTTCAGAAAGGCGCTGGTGACTAGCGGTGAGAGGGAAAGGCAGGAAAAAAAGATAAATGTGCTGGGAATAAGGGATAAATTCGACTGGATACTGATTTGCGAGAAGGATGAGGATAAGAAGGCGTGCTTTGAAAGGATAGCGGATAAATACGGGATTGAAAGGAACAATGTTTTTGTTGCAGGCAACAGGATCGACTCAGAGATAAGGCATGCTAATATGTTAGGCATGCAAAGCATCCTGTTTGTGCATGGGCTCTATTCAGACCTGGAGCCGAAGGACATTATGGAAATTCCGAAATACAAAATAAAGAAGCTTTCGGATATTTTGAAGATTGTCCGCGTGAAAGTATGAAAGCTGTCATATTAGCCGGCGGGGGGAGCAGCAGGTTTTGGCCGCTGGCCGAAGGCGGCCATAAAAGCCTGATTCGCATTGCCGGGAAGACCCTGCTTGAGCACACTATCGAATCCTTAATAGGAAACGGGGTTAATGAAAGGGACCTGGTCATCGTTCACTCTCCGTCGAATGGGGGCCTGATTAAGGATGTTCTGAAAGAAAGAGAACTGGACTTTGCTGTGCAAAAGGAGCCCCTGGGGATGGGCAATGCCCTTGCCTGCGCGAAAGAAAACATCTCAGGCGAGTTTATCGTGACACATGCTCACCATTTCGATGCCGGGCATATCCTATCCTCATACCTGAGGCATATTAAGAATGGGCCGGCAGTGGCTGTTGTCAAAGGGGATGTTGCGGATTATGGAATGGTGACTGTTGGAAAGGGTTTCGCAAAAGGCATAGAAGAGAAGACAGGAAAGGCCAAGGTAGGGTATAGGGCTGTCGGATTCTACATCCTGTCCGAAGAGTTTTTCGGCATTTATGACAGGCAGAAAAAGCACGAGTATGATTTTGAGGCTGCCCTGTCCGAATACATGGAAGGGGCTGATATGAGAGTGATTGGGATGAAAGACAGCGTTACGCTGAAATATCCATGGCACCTTCATGACTGTGCGGCAAAGCTTCTGAAGAGCAGGAGCATGATTTCCAGCGAAGCAAGGATTGCAAAAAATGCTGTCATTAAGGGAAATGTTGTTATTGATGCGGGAACATTTGTGAATGAGAATGCTGTCATTAAGGGGCCTGTATACATCGGGAGGGGCTGCATCATAGGCAACAATGCCATTGTAAGGGAAAATGCCGATATAGAAGAAGGATGCATTATTGGCGCGAACTCAGAGGTTGCCAGGAGCATTTTCCAGAAAGGCTGCAGCATCCATTCTGGATTTTTTGGAGACTCCATTTTTGATGCCGGCTGCAAGGCAGGCGCGGGCATGATAACAGCAAACAAGAGGATTGACAGGGGCCAGATAAGATGCGAGGTGAAGGGAAAAAAGATAGAAACAGGCAGGAAAAGGCTGGGGGTAATTGCCGGAAAGAATGCCAGTTTCGGCATCGGATGTGAAACGATGCCTGGCGTGCTGATTGGAAGCGATTGCTCTGCTTATCCGGGGAGCATTATAAAGGAGAACGTGCCTTCCGGCCATGAGGTAAGGACAGAGATAAAGCAGGTTCTCAGGAGAAGGGGTTAGATTCTGACAAGGGCCTGAAATGAGGGGAGGATATATAAAATGGCAATATAATTGGCAGCAAAGCCCAAGACGCCAAGAATGGCTGCATGCTTCATTTCCATCTCCCTGAAAAACAGCTTTGAAAGGAGTATCCAGAGGAGGAGGAAACCCAGATTTATTCCGAGATAGCCAAGGGGCGCCAAAAGGCTCTGTATCACGCCTAATCTTGAAATCGCGTTGATTATGAACACGACAAGGAATGCATAGGCGGGGTTAGCGCCCTCGTGCCATTCTTTGCCGACAAGATAGAGAACAAGTGCAAGGAGCAGGCCGCTTACAATAGTGCTCAGGAGCAGGCCAATGCCGAACGACAGCCACTCGCCGGGATTGGCCGATGTGGCGATGTCGAATATGGATTTTGGAATTCCTGTGAGCTGGAAAAGCGCGGGCAGCATTAAGGCTGGCATCAATTAAATATCATAATATGCGGCTTAAAAAGCTGTCAGATTGCTTCAGGATTCCTCTGTTTCCTCTTCCTTTTTCTTCTTCTTGCCTTTCTTTTCCTTTTCCTCTTCCTTCTCAAGCTCTTTCTGCATCTTCATCTCATCAAGCTCAAGCCAGAACACAAACAAACCGACAAGTATCAGGAATGGGGGGATGAAGCCTGTGACGACTATGATAAAATTGCTGAACCAGTTTATCTTGCTGACAACAGGTATTGAAAATCCTGGAACAAGATTGCTTCCCTTTCCTACTAAATAGCTCTCCACAAAAAGGCCGAAACCCACTGCTATCAGGAGAAGGCCTATGAATATTTTCACGCCTGCGTTCATTTTTCCACCATAACTGATTGGATTCTATTTTATGGGTTGTGAAATTTAAATACGTTTCTTGAAGATTGGGGCCATATTGCTAATTATAGCATTACTGGATTCGGTAAAGAAAAGGTTAAAAAATTAAAAACAGGTTTTGTCTTCGGGCTCAAATCCCGAAAATGGCCTTTAGGGGCAGATAGCTGGAAAGGGAAAAGGAAAAATATCCTATAAGCATCAGGATGAGGGAGTGCTTGAATCCAGCTGATATGCTGCCTTCTGATATTTTCCCTATGACAAGACCGGAAAAAAATCCCTGAACGAGCATGAACTGGAGAAAGGAGTTGCTGAACTGGCCTCCCATGGCATCAGAGGGTTCGCTTTTATTGATTATAAGGGCGGGTATAAGGAAGCTGTCTATCGCTATGAGGATGAAGATGAAGATGAAGAATATGAAGTATATTGTCAGGGTCTGGCTCCTTATTGCGGCTTCTCTTTCTCTTTTCAACTTTTCTATTGTTGCAAGGGAGTCTATGACTGCCCCCAATGTTTCGGAAATTTTGCCGCCGACATCATAGGCCTCTATTACAGTATTGGCTGCCTTGGACACTGTTCTCGAGCCGACATTCTTTCCGAAGGATATGAAGGCCTTCTTGAAGGGTATGCCCCAGCTGACCTGCGAGGAAAGCGAAATGACATAAGGCGTCAGGTCGAAATAGCTCCTTTTAGAGCAATGTTCCAGGGCAAGGGGGAGTGTCATGCCGCTGTCTATGGATTCTTTGAGATCCCTTATAAATTCGGTAAACTGCTCTTCGAGCCTCCTTTTCAGGTAATAATTCCTGTATACGACCAAACCCAAAGGCACAAATGCTATCAGAAATGACAGCAAAGCTGCTGTGGTCAACACATCCCCCTGCAGGCCTGCAAAAATTGAGATCAGGAATAAGGATATGCCTGCCAGGACAAAAACAGATTCTGATCTGTATCTCAATAAGGATTGCAGAGGCATATAGAATATTATCCCAGCATGCTTAACTAATCTTTATTCTTCAGCCTGGGCAGCCTCATAAGAAAGCCGCATTTTGGGCATTTCACATTGAATGGCCTTTTCCATGGCCTTATTTCATGCCCTGAATGGCCACAGTCAGGGCATTTATAATCGACTTCAGCCTCATCGGAATCCTGCCTGACAAGCACTCTCATCACTCCCTCGGTGCCTTTTGTCCCTGCCAGCCTTCTGTTTGTTATATACCTGTAAATTCCCATAAGCTTAGTGATCCGGGGGGATTAATAAGTGTGCCAGATCATTTGACGCTGCCATTAATCCTCGTATAATCCTCCGGGCTCCCTATATCTATCCATTCCCCGCTGAAAACATAGCCGCAGACATTTTCCTTTTCCCTGAGCAGCCTTGGTATTACATGGTCTGTCAGGTTTACCATTCCCTTCTGCTCCGGTATATAACGGAATATCTCGGGCTGCATGCAAAATATCATGGTCCCTGCGAGATATTTCATTTCAGGCTTCTCATCGAATGCGATAATCCTGCCTGCGCTGTCCAGCTTATAAATGCCGTATCTTAATTTTTCCACAAGCTCGAAAATGGCTGCTGTCAGAATCGCCTTCCTCTTTTTATGGTACTTTATGAAATCTTTGAGATTCAGCGCGCTGGTGAGGTTATCGCCTCCGAACAGCAGGAAAGTGTCATCTATCCTGTCCCTGATGAGATTCAGGCAGCCTGCTGTGCCTAAGGGGACTCTTTCCTCTGAATATCTTATTCTGACGCCGAAATCGCTGCCATCCCCGAAATAGTTTTTGATCTGATAGCCGAGATACCCTATCGATAAAATGATGTCGCTTATGCCTGCTGACCTGAGGTGGCGTATAATATGCTCCAACAGGGGCCTTTCTTTGAAGGGCAGAAGGGGCTTCGGGACTACATATGTGTAAGGCCTCAGGCGGGTCCCTTTGCCTCCTGCAAGTATGACGGCTTTCATGAATAATTATACAGACGGTTAAGGCTTTTATATGCAGTTCTGGGCTTCCATTTAAAGTATCGACATAATAATGTATATTGGTTTCGGAGGGGGGTATGATTAACTTAAGGATGGCTGAAAATGGGGAAATTTATCCCACTGATGCGGACAGCCAGGACAAGTTAAGCAAGAACTTCTTTGGGCAGCAGGCAGGAAGATGCGCGCTGAACATAGAGGAGGTGCTTTACCTCATCACGTTCCAGAATGCCTCGTGCTTCGATGAAAGCGGGAAAAAATATACGTTCAATGAGCTTGCCTCTGCCTTTTCCAAAACAGAGGCAAAGATTTTTGTGCGCTACAATGCCTACAGAGACTGGAGAGACAGGGGCCTTATCATAAGGAGGCTTGAAGACTTCAGAAGAAAGGCGGGAAACAATGCGGCAAAAAACTATCCGGTAAAAAAGCCGCAGTTTGAAAAAGCTGATGGCGAAGCGGTATGGTACGGGGACAGCATGTTTTCTGTGATCGAGGATGATAATTTGGGCCAGCTGTTTTTTGAGAAATACTGGCTTGGCCAGTGGGGAATATACAAGCAGCAGAGAGGAGGCTTATTGAAGATGAGTTTTCTGGAGACAGTGTATGCCAACAGGCACTTTGGAATAAAAATAAAGGATTCGATAACCGGAAAACATCTCACATACAGAAATATTCTGTCCGACCTCAAGAAAAAGAGGGAATATACAAGGCAGCTATATGAGGTTTACGAGAAGTGGAGGGACTGCGGGTATGTGGTCAAAACGGGCTTCAAATTCGGCAGCCATTTCAGGATATATTTCCCGGGCGCAAGCCCTGTAAAACAGGACAAATGGCTTCACAGCAGGCATGTCCTGCATGTCTTCCCGGGGGAGGAGAAGCTCCTCATATCCGAATGGGCCAGGGTGGTAAGGGTTGCCCACAGCGTCAAGAAGACATTCATTCTTGCAATACCCAAGCTGAAACCAACGGATTATGTTGAATATCCCAATCACTCCCTTTATCTGGCCTTCAGGAGGAAAAAGACAAGGGAAGGCTGGGTCAGGGAGACAACAGAGGATGGGCCGCGCTACCTTCTGGCCGCAGTTTCAGAGGACGAGCATATAGGCGGGTTTGACCTTGCAAGCCTGCTGAAGAAAGGCTATGGGATGGGCCTAGAGGTTCTGCTTTCAATCACAGACAGGGAAACCAGCGTCACATATTACCTGCTCAAGAAGGTTCTTCTTGGGGATTCGGATTATGAGTACTATGAAATCGAATGGATAAAGCCGTGAATTCTATGCATTCAATTCACTAAAGTTTCAGCAATTGCCTATGGAACGCATCATACTCGTAAGATATGGGGAGATTGCCATCAAATCCAAGCCTGTAAGAAGGCTGTTTGAAAACATTTTGGTGGGGAATATCAGATCATCGCTCAAGGCAGGGAATGTGCAGTGCTCAGTCGAAAGGTCATTCGGCAGGATATTCATAAGGGCAGAGGAAATTGATGCTGCCTGCCGCATATTGAAAAAAATCAGCGGAATCAAGTCATACTCTGTCGCAGCAAGGGCTCATGCTGATATCGACAGGATAATAGATGTTTCCCTGAAATTAACGGAATCATGGACGCGGGGGGATAAGTTTGCGGTGAAAACCCATCGGGTTGGCCGGCATGCATTCAGCTCGGCTGATATCAACAGGGATGTGGGCGAAAAGATAAGGATGCGAGGCTTCACTGTTGATCTGAATTGCCCTGAAAGGAAGGTTTTCATTGATATAGAACATGATTGGTCGTATGTTTACGAGCGCAAGATCAGAGGCATAGGGGGCCTTCCTGTAGGCAGCCAGGGCAGGGTAATCGCCATTGTGAAAGATTATAAATCGATAATAGCCGCATGCATGATCTTCAAAAGGGGCTGCAGCATTATACCGATTTTCGTTGGCCTGAAAAAAGGCAGAAAGGAAGACTGCATTAAGCTTCTGGGAGAATACAGCAGCCGTCCGATCGTCTCATTCTATGAGATGCCAAAGATCCAGTGGAAAAAAATAGAAGAAATGGCCAATATCCATAACGCATCAGCGATAGCCAGCGGGGAATACTATCCGATTCAGCGCAAAGGCAGCCTGCTTTTGTTTCCCCTTTCAGGCCTTTTGCCTGAGGACATGGCAAAACTGGAGGCGATATTCGGGCTTGGAGAATAACTCTTCATATCCAATAAATGGCCTGCAGAGAAAATCCTTTGATGATTGCAGATCAGGCCCTGCACAATATTAAGGGCTTTGCATAATAATTCTCATGGAAGAAAGCATAATCAGGATGGTTGAGCAGGCGAAGAGAATAGCCGATATAATAGCTTCCTCTGATGGCATAAGGATCATAAGCCATTTTGACTGCGATGGCATAGCAAGCGCTTCCATTATTTCCAAGGCCCTCATCAGGCTGAAGAAAAGGTTCCATGTCAGCCTTGTAAAACAGCTGGATGCAGAGAAGATAGAGGAATTGTCATCAGAACCCTCGGCTTGCTTCATCTTCCTTGACATCGGCTCCGGCCAGCTGGACGCAATAGCGGCTCATTTGAAGGGTAAAACAGTAATAATTGCGGATCATCACCAGCTGCAGAGCGATGCGCAATATGAAAACATAAGCCATCTTAACCCGCTTCTGTTTGGCATAGAAGAAAACATTTCAGGGGCAGGAATGTCATATATCATTGCAAGGGCAATAGACAGGCTCAACAGGGACCTCAGCCAAATAGCTATAGTAGGGGCCATAGGAGATGCCCAGATAGGCAGCATAGGGAAAGAGTGGGGCCTGCTGGGGCTGAACAGGGAGATACTGAAGGATGCCGTGGCTGAGGGGAAAATAAAAGTGGGCAAGGGCATAAGGCTTTTCGGCCGCTACACAAGGCCGGTCCACAAGGCCCTCGAATACTGCATTGAGCCGTACATACCTGGCATATCAGGCTCAGAATCTGCTGCTGTGCATTTCCTTCATGAGGCTGGCATTGAGATAGCAAGAAATGACGGAAGCTTCAGAACGCTTGCTGATCTTTCTGTCGAAGAGCAGCAAAGGCTTGCAGACCACATTATTGTTGAAAGGATAGCCGGAAAAGTTACAGATGCTGAATGGATTTTCGGCGATGTATATGAGCTCTTCGATAAAAAGGACATCAGAGACGCGAATGAATTCGCGACGATGCTCAATGCCTGCGGCAAGCTGGAAAAGGCGTATATAGGAATTGCCCTTTGCCTCAGCGAAGAGGCGGAAGAAGCTGCAAAGGATATAATGGAGGAATACAGGAGACGGCTTGGAAAAGCGATGAGATATGTCGAAGGTGAAAAGAGCGTCAGGGAAACAGAAGCAGCCTATTATCTGGTTGCAGGGGAGAGGATTCCTGAGAATCTGATAGCCAATGTTGCGAGCATAGCGGGCAGGAGCATTTTTACAGGGAAACCTCTCTTCGCTTTCGCAAAAACTGAAAATGGAAAGATTAAGGTGAGCGCGAGGCTGCCGAACGGCAATCAGATAAACCTGAGGGAGATAGTGAGCAGGGCAGCATCGGCAGTTGGAGGGGAAGGCGGGGGCCATATGGCCGCTTCAGGGGCCACTATTCCTTCTGATTCAGAAGAAAAATTCATCGATATTGTGGAGGAAATGCTTAAAAATGCATTCAAACATAAAATTGACGATAGGCCGGAAGGGAAAAACGACGGAAACGCTGCAGAAGAAAACAGAGCGGCCATTGAGGAGGAAAGGAATGACGGAAAAAACAGGCTGGAAGGGAAAGGACTGGTACACTATTTTGGCTCCTGAAATGTTTGGCGGCAAACCCGTATATGATACGCCGGCAACAGATGGCACGTCATTGGTTGGAAGGAGCATAACGGTGAGTATGACAGAGCTGAACGGAGACATGTCCCAGCTGCACATGAAACTGATATTCAGGATTGCTGCCATCGACGGCAAGAACGCTCTCACAGTGTTCAATGGATTTTCCATCGGCAACGACTATTCACTGAGGCTGGTAAGGAAAAGGACAAAAAAAATCCAGTATATAAATTACATGAGCACAAAGGATAAGTGGAAAGTGCAGATATCGGCTCTGATCGTCCTTACAAGGGTCAGCTATTCAAAGGTAGGGTCGAATGTCAGGAAAGTCATGGATGAAATTATAACTGAGTTTGTTTCAAAGCACACGATGGGCGAGGTGGTAGAGGCCGTGATAGACAAGCATCTGCAAAGAAAGGTGAGGGAAAAGGTCAACAAGATATATCCGGCAAGGGCAAGCGAGATAGAGAAGATAGAAGTGATAAAGGCGCCTGGAAAATAATCCATATTTTCGAAGACGTATTATTATTGGCCGTTTCTTACTGGATGGCATGATTTATCGTAATCTGAAAAAATATCTGCCAAGATCCACGCTTCTGTTTTTCACCTCTACGCCCTCTTTCCTGAGAATCTCGATCTTTCTCCTTATATCATCGTCCCTGTTCCCGGAATAGCCTCCGATATCCCCGTCATTTCTGACAACCCTGTGGCACGGAACTGCAGGCGCATATGGGTTTCTTTTCAGCGCCTGGCCTATGGCCCTGTAGCCTTTGGTTTTAAGGGCCAGCCCGATTTCCTTGTATGTCGTGACCCTTCCTTTCGGGACCTTTTTTGTTGCAATATACACCCTTTCATCAAATTTCATGCTTCACCAACTCTATATTTTTGTTGTTATTATAGATTTATCCTTTACGATGATTGTGTGCTCAGCCTGCGATATTTTCATGCCTGTCGCCTCTTTGAGGACAGGATGCGCCTCCAAGGCATTGACTGCCTGCAGCTCTTTGAGGGCAAGGGAGATTTTCAGCGTGGAAAAATATCTGCAGAGCCATCTTTTCGCAAAAGGCAGTGATGAGAAGTCGCTCTTTGCCATGCGCAGGATCTTTCTGCTTTCATCCATCCTGACAGGCCTGTCCTGCAGGTATCTGAAGATCTCTGTGGTTCCGGTCTCCTTCACAATGCCTTTCCTTTCGCATATGAAAGGCTCGATGGCGATGACATCGCCCTCTGCAAGCTCATGCTGAATGCTGTTCCTGACATTCGGTATTGTAGGCTCGGCATGGAAATTATCCTTCTCTATCCCGTGGCCAGTAAGATTGGCAATGACGCCATATCCCAGATCCTCAGCTGTCTGCTCTATCAGGCTCCCTATCTCGCCAACCTTTGTTCCGGGCCTTGCTATTTTTACGGCTTCGGCCAGAACCTTTTCGGCAGCATCAACCATATCGTTTTTCCGGGAGCAGTATGTTGCAGCGAGATCCCCGATATATCCGCCAATATGGACTCCTATATCGATTTTCACTATTTCTCCTTCGCCTATCTCCCTGTCATCCTGATATCTTGGAGTGTAATGAGCAGCTATATCGTTGATGGATATGTTTGGAGGGAATGCGGGCATGGCTTTCTTTTCCATGATTAGCTTTTCGATTCTTTCTGCCAGGTCCAGTATTTTCATCCCGGGCCTGACGAATGCCATAGCTTCGTCCCTGACTTCAGCGGCAATCCTTCCGGCAAGTATGAATTTTCTCTCATCCTCGCTTTCCATATTCCACCTGAATTATACAAAACTCCCTGATTTTTATTTGCGCAGCCTGCAATAATTATGATATGATAGAGTATGAGCATGCGTCTGATGTTCTGAAGGAATCGCATGACATAATCAGAAGGCTTTCCCTTGGCCACATAGATGCAGACAGGCTTTTTTGCCTGAGAAGCAAAGGGAGCCGGAGCAGGGGGGTGATAGCAAGGTGCCATGTCCTGCCAAAGGCCCTCCAGAAGGCTCTGGGACTGGAGGCCCATTACGTGATAGAAGTCATTTCGGAAAGGTTCGACAGCCTCAGCCATGAGGAAAGGGCAAAGGTCATAATCCATGAACTCCTCCATATACCGAAAAGCTTTGGCGGCGGCTTCAGGCACCATGACTTTGTGAGCAGGAAAAATGTCGAGAACCTTTACAGAATTTATGCGTCAAGGAAATCAGATATTGTATGAAAGGCGCCCTCTATCTCTCGGACAGCTATATCCGGGAATGGGAAGCGATGGTTGAGGCGGCAGAAGGGCGGATAATATTGCTTGATTCAACTGCCTTCTATCCCGCAGGAGGGGGGCAGCCGGCTGACAAAGGGATTATGAAAAATCCAGATGGAAGGGTTTTTTCGGTTCTTTCTGTATCCAAAAGGGATGGGCGGATTTATCATGAAGTGGATTCGGACGGGCTTAAAGCAGGAGAGAGTGTATCGTGCGAACTGGACTGGGAAAGGAGATACAGGCTGATGAGGATGCACACAGCAACCCATATACTTTGCGCAGTGATTCATAAGCACACAAGGGCTCTCATAACAGGAAACCAGCTGGATGTCGAAAGGACGAGGGTAGACTTCAATCTTGACGATTTTGACAAAAATAAGGTTCAGGGCTATGCGGATGAAGCGAATAAAATAATAGCCCAGGGCAAAGATGTCAGGATATATTTTATGAAAAGGGGGGAAGCATTGTCAATACCCTCTGTCGTCAAGCTTGCCAATTCATTGCCCCCTCAGATAGAGGAGCTGAGGATAGTTGAAATACCTGGAATTGATCTGCAGGCGGATGGCGGCACGCAGGTAAGGAATACGTCTGAAATCGGCAGGATAAGGATAGAGGCAATGGAAAACAAGGGGAAAAACAACAGGCGCATCTACTTCACTCTCGAGCAAGCACTTTAATTATCAGGGCAAGAATAATTTATGGTCATGTCTGGGCTGGTTTCGGCTTTCATTTCATGGGGGCATTACATAATTGCAGCCTTCGGCTATCCCGGCCTCTTTATAGTCAGCATCATCGGGAATGCTTCCATCATATTGCCCCTCCCAACCATACTGTTTGTCATAGCATTCGCAGAGGTGCATAAAGATTTCTGGCTTGTAGGGCTTGTTTCTGGCTTAGGAGCGGCGATAGGGGAGCTGACAGGCTATTATGCAGGCATGGGAGGGAGACTGCTGATAGAGAAAAACCATAAGCATCTTTTCGACAGGACGAAAAAATGGGTCCAGAAATTCGGCATGTTCCTTGTCATAATCTTTTTTGCAGCAACGCCTTTGCCGGCTGATGTCATAGGCATAATAGCCGGCATCATCAGATATGATGTGAAAAAATTCCTTTTGGCGAATTTCATCGGCAAGGCGGTTAAGTTCACAGTCCTGGCATATGCAAGCGTCAATGCCATTGATTTCATACTGAAAATGTTTGTTGGCAGCTGAAGCATCTGCCTCATTGTGAGTTATTTCCTGTCGGCTCTTGCCTTCTGTTTTGATTGTTTCATCGAAATATACGGATACCTTGCAGGGTTTCTCATCTTCTCCCTTGTCACGCATATATGATCAGGCTGGCACACATTGAATCCAAGATAGTAGGCCTCGTTGGTGCATGCAGGCGGAGGTATCACTTTTCCTTTCTGCATGTGATAGCGCAGCTGGGCCCTGACATAGCTTTCAGGCAGGGGGGGCCTGTTCTTTGAGTTCCATCTGGAAATCTGGCCCTCTATCTCATCATGGCTCCACTTCATGGCCGACAGAAAATTGATCAGGACAAATAAAGCCCTCTTCCTGCCGTCCGAAAGGCCATTGAGTATAAGCTTCATGCACGGCGGGAAAAACTCTTCCTTGACGGTCTTCTTGAATTCTATATTTCTCTTTATCCTGCCAACTGTCGCTTTTCGCCTGCCTCTTTCCTGCATCTTGGCAGAAAAATCCAGTGATTCTGCTACAAGGGCTGAAGATTCATTCTCCCTTGCAGGCCTTATGTAGGGCGCATCTGCGGAAATTATATCCGGCTTTGCCATCTCCTTCTCGAAGGGCATTACTTTGTCTGCATCTATCGGAAGGCTGGTGAGAAACGTCTTCATGTTGATGCTGTAGGGCATGCGGAAAAGGTGGCGCGGCGAAATGAGGATGGGGTCTATTTCTATTATCCTGAACGGATCGAAAGAGCCGTTTACGGTTGCCTCCTCAATTTTCTTGCCGCCTTCCTCCAAAATCTCCTTCATCGAATAATTTTTCAGGAGGGCGTCTGACAGGCTTTTCCTTGCCCTTTCTTTCAGGTACAGGATGATTTTCCTGGCAAGATCAGGATAGAGGGCCTCTGTTGGCGATGCATTCACCTTTTTCGGAAAGCTTTCGAAGGGTATGGCTATATGAAAGCCTTTGTTTCCGCTGAATTTGACAGAGACGCTCTCTATATCATGCCTCTTTATTTCTGATATAAGGATGGCTGCGGCAATCTTTGCATGGCTGAAGCTTTTGCAGTCCAGGTCCAGTATGAGGTCCCACCCCCTCCTCTGCAAGGCATAATTGTCCCCTGAAAGCGCCATCACATTGTTCCACCTTTCGACAGAGCAGTGAAATTCAACTGCCCCTGACCTGGCCATTGCCTCTATGTCTGCTGTGTTTGTTATGGAATTCGGCCTCCTGTCGTAGCTTCCATTCTTAAAAACGCCGACAACCTCCCTGCCCCTGGCCATCGCCATCAGGGCTTCCCTAACGTCATCCCTGCAGTAATAGCGCAGCAACTCAGCAGTGTTCATGAATAGAAATGGGAATGAAGGATTAAAATGGTGCTGTTTTGCCTTGCGCTTGCATATTATCAGGGCGGAAACTATGCTATATCTATCTTATAATTCCCATGACTGAAGAATATATGCCTTTGAGGAACAGAAGGAGGGCCATATACGCATAGAAACCGTATGCTGCCCCGAAAAAGGATGCGAGCAGCATGGCGGCTGAAATTATATCGATTGCCCCCATTATGTTCCTGAAATGCCCTGCCGCAAAGCCTGATACAAGCGACATGAAGGCCTTTGCGAACAGGAAGGCTGAAAAGGCAAGAAGCCAGAGGCTGCCTGAAAGCTTGGAGGAGACTGATATGTACAAAACAATCCCGGCTGCTGCATCAGCAAGCCCAAGGTACAGAAGGAATGACATAACCATCACGTATAGCAGCATGTTGGACAAAAGAAATAAAAGCTTGTTTTGGAGAGCATGAATGGTTTCTGGAAACGAAAGACTGCAGGATCATTTACGGCCGTTGAAGTGAGATGACAGCATGCATGGATTATAAAGGCAAAGAGAGGGCAGGATTAAACAAAAGAAACTTTTAAACTATCTGCCCCTGATAATTCTTATGAAAAAAGGGAAGTTCTTCATAACGACGCCGATCTACTATGTCAATGATGTGCCGCACATAGGGCATGCCTACACGACAATCATAGCCGACATACTGGCGAGGTGGCACAGGCTTGCGGGCAAAAAAACATTTTTCCTTACAGGCCTGGACGAGAATTCAGTTAACACGATCAGGGGCGCCAGGAAGGCCGGGATGGCTGACATAAAACAATACACGGACATGATGGCCGAAAGATGGATAAGCACATGGAAGGCCCTGGGGATAGAATATGACGATTTCATAAGGACGACAGAGGAGAGGCACAAAAAAGCTGTCCGTGACTTCTTCAGGAAGGTTTATGCGAAAGGCGACATATACAAAGGGAAATACTCGGGGCTTTATTGCGATGCATGCGAAGCCTTCCTTTCCGAAGGCGATCTGATAGACGGCAAATGCCCCTTCCACAGGACAGAGCCCAAGCGTATCGAGGAGGAAAACTATTTTTTCCGGCTTTCGAAATATGCGGATAAGGTTCTGGAGCATATAGAAAAGAATCCGGATTTCATCCAGCCTGCCAGCAGAAGGAACGAGGTGATAAGCTTCATCAAGTCAGGCGTCAAGGACATAAGCATCTCAAGGCCGAGGACTGACTGGGGAATAGAGCTTCCAATTGACAGTGGCCATGTCATCTGGGTGTGGTTTGACGCCCTGATAAACTATATATCGGCGCGCCCTGATAACTGGCCGGCTGAAATTCACCTGATTGGAAAGGACATCCTCAGGTTCCACACTGTCATATGGGGAGGCATGCTGATGGCTGCAGGATACGAGCTGCCGAAGGCGGTTTTTGCCCACGGCTTCTTCACTGTCAACGGCCAGAAGATGAGCAAGACGCTGGGAAATGTCATAGACCCTGTAGAGATTTCAAGGAAATACGGGACAGACGCCATAAGATACTATCTTTCAAGAGAGATACCATTTGGC
Source organism: Candidatus Aenigmatarchaeota archaeon (assembly GCA_016185435.1). Lineage (GTDB taxonomy): Archaea > Aenigmatarchaeota > Aenigmatarchaeia > QMZP01 > QMZP01 > JACPNN01. Next base: position 59,758 of record JACPNN010000001.1, read on the forward strand.
GAGGATGGTGATTTCAGCGAGGATGTGCTGAAGAGAAGAATAAATGGCGAGCTTCTTAGTGATCTGGGAAACCTTGTCAACAGGGTTATAACAATAGCGGTCAAGTTTGAGGGAAAGATTGAGGGGAAGGCAGAGCTTGAGAAATACCTTGATTTCAAAAGGATTGAGGGTCATATGGGGAAGCTTGAAATACACCATGCCTTGGATGCAATATGGGATTTCATCAGGCAGTGCAACAGGTATGTGAACGAGAAGCAGCCATGGAAGCTTGAGGGAAAGGAGCTTTCTAACACCCTCTACAACCTTCTGGAATCGCTCAGGATAATTTCCATACTTATCTACCCGTTCATGCCAAACACGGCAGAAAGGATTTGCGGGCAATTGGATGTGAAGCTGGGCACATTTGGCGACATCAGATTCAGAAAATTCGGGGGAAAGCCAAAGAAAGGCGAGCTGCTGTTCAGATATGTGTGAACTGTTGGAATATATCACGAAAGTTCTTTTTCAAGTCTCCTCAGGCTTTCTATTTCAGATTGCAGTTGAGGAACGCCTGTTCTTTGCTGCTCCTCTAATCTGCTGATTTCAGCCTCAGTTGTACCAATACCATATTTTATGGCTTCTAGTAGCTGCTTGCGGCTCATATGCGCCAGGTAAGCCATGTGTTTGCCATATCCGGATCCTATTTCATATTTCTCTCCCGGTGTTTTTGCCAGATCCTCCACAGGCGACTTCAGGCTGCCTGCATATTGCAGCTCTTCTTTTTCGAAGGGCAGCCAGTTTATCTGTAGCTCGTCGTCTGCCACTAAGTAGTCTCCTCTATTTGTTTTGAAAATATGGGACACAATGCAATCATTGTTCCAAGAATTAAATACTTGAACTTTCTGCAAAACTTAGGCATATAAACGCATGCGCTAAGATATACTATGTCAATAGCGACATATGAGGAGCTTCTGGACAAAGGCCTTGCAAAGGTCCCGCAGAGGCTGAAGGAAGGAAGCAGGCTTGTGATCCCGCAGGCCGGCATTACGAGGGCAGGCCAGAGGACATTCATAAACAATTTCTTCGAAATAGCGGACACGCTAAGGAGGGACAGCAAGCACCTCCTCAAATTCTTGCTGAAAGAGTTTGCCACGAAAGGTGAAATAGAAGGCAAGAGGCTGTCACTGCTGGGGACGTTTTCAGATGAGACTGTAAGGAAAAAGATAGAAATATATGTGATGGATTATGTCGCCTGCAAGGAGTGCAAGAAGCCTGATACCAAGCTTGTCAGGGAGGGCGAATATTATTTTGTCGTCTGTGAAGCATGCGGCGCACGGCACCCTGCAGGCGATTAGCGGATTTCCTGGAGGATGCCGATATATGTGCCATCGAGGGAGTATATATGCGATTTTTCCATGTTTACAAGCCTTGTTACAGGGCCCAAGAGGTTTTTCTCAAGGTTGATGGCCTTGCCTCCCACAAGGCCGTTGAAGGCCGGCATGATTATGACCTTTGGCAGCCTTTTTTGCCTGCCGTATAGCTTCTCGATTTTGTTTTGGTCCAGGTCTGCAAATACCCATATCCTTTCCAGCCATCTTTTCCCCAGGCTGTCTTTCAGTTCGAGCAATGGGTGATTGTGGCCCAGGATTATATGCTCGCTGTTCAGGAATGACCTGCGGGGCCAGGCATGGCCATGAAGAAGATATGAAGACTGATATATGAAGCCTTTCATTGGATGGAACCTTATATTGCCTGCCTCTTTGAGCATTGTCCTTATGTCCCCGTCGTGGTTTCCGGGGACTATATCGATTATTATATCTCTGGAAAGGTTTTGAAGGAGCTGCAATATGCTTGTCTTTTCCTGCTCTTCAGGCCATGCTATTGAATGCTTCAGATCTCCCAGTATAATCAGCCTGCCGGCTCTTGAAATTTTGACAAGGTGTTTTAGGGATTCTTCAATCACACTGATATTGTCCGGCATGCTTATCCCTGCCTGAACGAAGTCCTTTTCGCAGCCTATGTGCAGGTCAGCTATCACGACTGCATCTCCCAGGCGGAGGGCTGGCTGGCCATGCAGAATCCTGACATCCATCTGATGAATTTCTTTGTTGTGCTGAAATAGCTATTGGTAGGGAAGTTTTGGATTAAGGATGGATAGCTGCTCTTTGAAGCGACTCCTTATAGAATCAAATTCTTAATCTGCGAATACCTATAAAGGGGATGATATTATGCAGGAATATGGGACAGTCATATCCACCATAGACAGCCCGACAACGAGGAAATTCTCATTTGTTGTCGGCAAAAATGCCAGGGTCAGGAGGGGGCAGTTTGTGGAGATAGCGGTTGATGACGGAAAGCTCATTGGAAGGATAGGCGATATCAGGAAAACCAACAGGTATTTCATCAATCCTGAATCAGTAAATAATGTGGAAAAAAATGTCGGCATGTCAGAGGCATATCCTACCTGGGAATGGGAATACCTTGTTGCGGATGTGGTCAGCCTGGGCGTATACACAGGAAAGAGTTTTCAGGATGCTGATTTCCCCCCGTCACCGGGCGACTCTGTCAGGGAGCCGGAAAAAGATATGCTGCAGAAGTTCTTTGGCTTTGACCCGGATGGGATAGATGTCGGCTCCATAAAGCACCATGATGTCGCAGTCAGCCTGAACATGACAAGGCTTCTCCAAAAGCATCTTGCGATACTGGCCATGTCAGGCGCAGGGAAAAGCTACTTGACCGGCCTCATTCTGGAGGAATTGCTGGACAGGCAGCCTGAGAAGGGCCAGATAGGGATTGTTGTGATAGACACCCATGGGGAATATGCAGCTTTTTCACAGGACAAATCCTATTCCGGCAGGTCAAGGGTCTTTTATACATCGGAAATGCAGATTGGCCTGCCGAACCTGTCAGGGGGCCAGATAGCAGAGTTCACATCCCTGAATCTGGTCCAGACGAGGGAGCTGTCAAAATATATGTCCCGGATGAAAGGCATGTTCAGCATCACAGATATTATGGACGCCGTAGAAGAGGACAAAAAGGCAAATATAAAAACAAAAGAAGTCCTTTTATCCGCACTGGAAAGCCTGAGGAAGCTTGGAATATTCTCCTCCAGCGACTACCCGCCTCTCGATGAAATCTGCCAGGCAGGCAGATTGACAGTCGTTGATATGTCGGACACCATAAACTTGAAAAAAAAGCAGATTGTGGTTTCTTATCTTGCGAAAAAGCTCTTTGATGCGAGAAGGCATGGAATTGTATCCCCCTTCCTCCTTGTAGTTGAGGAGGCGCACCAGTTTGCCCCGGAGAGAACAAGCAGGGAGAGAGCGCTCTCAAAGGGCATTCTGCAGACAATAGCCAGGGAAGGCAGAAAATTTCACTCCAGCCTGTGCCTGATAAGCCAGAGGCCTGTACATTTATCCACAACGATCCTTTCGCAGTGCAACAGCAACATTATCCTGAGGATCACAAACCCCTATGATTTGAAGCATATACAGGAGAGTTCAGAAGGCATCTCGAAGGATGTTGTGGATCATATAAGCAGCCTGCAGGTTGGCAATGCTCTTATTGTCGGGGAAGCTGTTAATTTTCCCCTCTTTGTCAGGATACGCAGGAGAAAGGGAAAAGAATCAAGCGCTGGCATGCCACTGGAAAAGGCTGCCATCGAATATATGAATAAGGTCAGGGGCAAAGTCAAGGATGCGAAAGCTTTTGCTTAGAAAATTTGCATTGCCAAGCCTTTTAAGCCCTTTTCCAAAGACTAATTATGCCGTATATTGACTTCTGCCTCCTGGATGCGGATTATGTGATGGAAGGGGAAAAGCCTGTGATCAGGCTTTTCGGCCTTGCAAAAAACAGGGAAAATGTTGTCGCCCTGGAAAGGAATTTCAGGCCGTATTTTTACGTGGAGGCGAAAGAGGGGAAGGAAAAGGAAGTCATGGAAAAGCTGAAGAATCTTGCCATAGAAAACGATAAGCCTCTTGCGATTGAAGAAATCCGGAAAGGCATACTGGGAAGGCAGAAAAAATTGCTGAAAGTGACTGTAACAAATCCGAGAAACATGCCGAAATTCCGGGAGGCTGTCAGGGGCTGGCAGGATGTGAGGGAAACATATGAGCACGCCATGCCTTTCTGCAGAAGATACCTGATAGACAAGCAACTTTGTCCCATGGGCTGGGTGGAAATGGAAGGGAATAAAATTGACTGCGCGCTGGAAGCAGACGAGTTTTTCGAGATAAAAAATATTTCTATGACTGAAAACAGGGCAGTGAATCTCAAAGCGCTGGCCTTTGATATAGAAACAGTTGGAAGTGGTGGCGAGGAAAGCATAATCATGATCTCCATGGCTTCCACAACCGGCTATAAGAAGCTGCTTGCTTATACGAAAATTGATAGGAAGGACATAGGGATTGCGCAGGATGAAAAGGGCCTTATAGAGGCCTTTGTTTCTGAGATAAATCATGCAAACCCCCAAATAATAGCCGGCTATAATACAGACGGGTTTGATTTCCCAAAGCTTGTTTCGAGGGCCGAAAAATACAGGATAAAAATCAGAATCGGAAGGGATTCGAAAGGCATATTGTTCAGGAGGAAGGGCAGGTCAATTTCCGCGCAAATCACAGGGAGGATTCATCTTGACATCTACAGCTTCGTTGAAAGCATATTGTCCCAGAGCCTCACTTCTGAGGTGCTGACTCTGGACAGGGTGGCACGAGAGCTTCTTGGGATAGGCAAGGAAAAGATGAAATGGAAAGACATAGAGCAGGCATGGAAGACGAAAAAAGGCCTGGAAAAGATAGGCGAATACTGCATGCAGGATTCTGAAATAACCCTGAAACTTTTCAGCCACCTTTCCCCCCTGATATTCGAACTGGGCAGGGTTACAGGAAGCACGCCTTTTGATGTGTGCAGGATGACATACAGCCAGCTTGTTGAAAGCCTGCTTATAAGGGCTGCGAATGACAGGGGAGAGATCAGCCTTAACAGGCCGCACGCCGAGGAGATAAGGAAAAGGAGGCTGACAGGGCAGTATAAAGGAGCCTATGTGCATCCGCCGGAAAAGGGCATACACGAGAATATCATTGTCCTTGATTTCCAGAGCCTGTACCCGTCGATCATAGCCGCCCATAACATCTCCCCTGACAGCCTTGACTGCGGCCACAAAGAATGCATGCAGAACAGGGCTCCAGATGAGGACCATTATTTCTGCAGGAAAAGGAAGGGAATGGTAACTGAAATTCTGGAAGGGATCATAAACAGGAGGGTGAAGGCAAAGCAGGCCATGGAAAATAGCAGGGACGCGGAGGAAAAGGGAAGGCTTTTCAACCAGCAGTTCGCGCTGAAGATCCTCGCGAATGCATTTTACGGCTATTATGGCTACGCAGGCAGCAGATGGTACAGCAGGATTTGCGCGCAATCCATAACCAGCTGGGGAAGGCATTATATCAAGAAGGTTATAGGGATTGCAGAAAGCCATGGCCTCAGGGTTCTCTATGGCGATACAGATTCCCTTTTCCTGAAGACGGATGAGAAAGAGCAGTCCATGAGGCTGGTGGAAAGCATTAATGCATCGATCCCGGAGATTATGGAACTGGAGCTGAAGGATATCTACAAGAGGGGCATTTTCATCGCATCACGGACAGGCGCTGCGGCCAAAAAGAAATATGCTTTGCTTGACAAAAATGACAGACTGATAATGAGGGGAATGGAAACGAGGAGGAGAGACTGGTCAAGGATAGCGAAGGACACGCAGGAAATGGTTCTTTATCATATACTGAGGGACAAGTCTCCTGAAAAGGCCATCAGGGCGGTGAGGGCGACAATAGACAAGCTGAAAGGCGGCGATGCGGATATGGACGACCTCGTCATCTATACCCAGCTAACCAAGCCTATTGAAAAATATGAGCAGATGTCGCCGCATGTCAGGGCGGCCCAGAAAATAATCCAGAGGGGAGGAGCTGTTGGAGTGGGAAGCACAATAGCGTATATCATCACCACAGGCGCCGGCTCCATATCCGAAAGAGCAGAGCCTGCTGAAGAGGCAAAGAACTATGATGCTGATTACTATATCAATAATCAGGTCATACCTGCGGCCCTGCGCATCCTGTCAAACATAGGGGTGAAGGAAGAGGATCTTACCGGCAGCGGCGAGAGCCAATTCAGCCTTGAAGGGTTTTGGAAATAGGGAATGGGTTTTCAGGCTCACTGCATGCCAAATTGTGGGGAATCACGGCAAATGCTTTTATTTATGATGGCTCATGTTAGAAGATGCCCACATATTTGGTTACAGGCGGAGGAGGATTCATTGGAAGCAATATCGCAAATGAAATTGCCAGGGAAAGGGCAAACTCTGTCATAGCTGTCGATAACTTTTACATGGGCACAGCTGAAAACCTGGATAAAAGCGTGAGACTGGTAAAGGCAGATGTAAAAAGCCTGGAACTTGCAGAAAAAATTGACGGCATTTTCCACAGCGCTGCCGTGTCTACAGCGCCCTTATGCAACAAAGATCCGGCATTGGCTTATGACGTCAATTTGAACGGTTTTGTCAAAACCATGGAAATTGCAAGGAAAAATGACTGCAGGGTTGTTTTTGCAAGCACATCGAGTCTGTATGCCCTGATGCCGCCGCCCCATAGGGAGCAGAGCACAGTATCGCCGATAGAGCATTATACAAACTCCATGATGATGAGGGAGGATGCGGCAAAAATGTATGCGGAAATGTACGGGCTGACCGCAACAGGCCTTCGGTATTTCTCTGTGTACGGCCCGAATGAGACGCATAAGAAAAATTTCGCCAATATAGCGAGCCAGATGATCTGGAGCAGGCAGTTTGACATCTATGGCGACGGCAGCCAGTCAAGGGATTTTATCCATGTGAGAGATGTTGTCGGGGCCAATCTGGCAGCATTTGAAAAGGGAAAGGGATTTGGCATCTACAATGTCGGCACAGGCAAGGAGACGACATTCAGCCGGCTGGCGGAAATAGTGAAAGGATTTAAAGATATCCAAATCAATTACAGGCCTAATCCCATCGACAGGTATGTCTCAAGAACGTGCGCCGACATCGGCCTGATAAAAAAGGGGCTGGGCTGGAAGCCGTCAATAAGCCTCGAAGAAGGCATAAAAATGCTGGTAGGCTATTACAAAGAGAAAGGTATGGTGAACATTAAATGAAAATGGCAATAGTGGGCGGGACAGGGTATGTGGGCCTTTGCACGGCTGTGGGCTTTGCCGCAAAGGGCCATGAAGTTTTCTGTGTCGGCAGGGACAAAAACAAGATTGAGGGGCTGAAAAAAGGGCATGTCCCGATATATGAGCCCGGGGTTGCCGAATGGCTTAAAAGGAATGCCGGTTCCGGAAATTTTGTCCCTACAGATTCAATTGAACAGGCAGTAAAAAACTCTGATGTGACATTCATCTGCGTTGGCACGCCTTCAAAAAAGGACGGCGGCATTGAGCTTAAGGATGTACGTGAAGTGAGTAGGAATATAGGAGGCATATTGAATAAAATTGGCAGATACCATGTTGTGATAGTCAAGTCCACTGTTGTGCCCGGAACCACTGAAGGGACTGTCATCCCTGAACTGGAAAAATGCAGCGGAAAGGCCGCTGGCAGGGATTTCGGCGTTGCAATGAATCCCGAATTCCTGAGGGAAGGAAAGGCGCTGGAGGACTTTTTAAATCCTGACAGAATTGTCATAGGCGAGCTTGACAAAAAGAGCGGCGATGCTGTGGCATCTTTGTATGATAAATTCACAGCTCCGATTGTGAGAACAGACCTCAAAACAGCCGAGATGACCAAATATGCAAGCAATGCCTTCCTTGCCACAAAAATATCCTTCATCAATGAGATAGGGAATATGTGCAAAATCCTGGGCATAGATGTCTATGATGTAAGCGCGGGCATAGGCTTGGACAAGCGGATAGGTCCGAAGTTCCTTGACGCCGGCATTGGCTATGGAGGCAGCTGCTTCCCAAAGGATGTGGCCGCAATAATAGCAAAGGCGAAGGGCATCGGATATGAGCCCAGGCTTCTTGAGTCGGTCGAGAATGTAAACAGGGGGCAGAGAAAAAGGGCTTTCGATTTGCTGAAGAAAAGGCTCGGGAGCCTTGGGGGCAAAAAGGTTGCCATACTTGGCCTTTCGTTCAAGCCGGATACCGATGACATAAGGGAAGCCCCCTCAATCGACATAATCAGGATGCTGTTGGAAGAAGGGGCAGTAGTTTCTGCCTATGATCCGCAGGCATCTGGAAACATGAAGGCCGTATACCCTGACGCAGAATATGCGGAAGATATAGCTTCTGCGCTAAGAAATGCTGATGCGTGCCTGCTTTTGACAGAGTGGGATGAATTCAGGCGGTTGGATGAGAGCGACTTTTCAGGCATGAGGGGAAGGCTGATTATAGAGGGCAGGAGAGTGCTGAGGAAGGAAAGCTTCAAAGGATTTTCTGTGGAGGGCATCTGCTGGTAGATATGAAAGGCGTCATACCTGCCGCCGGGAAGGGAAACAGGCTCGAGCCATTGACGCTTGCCATGCCCAAGGAGATGATAAGGATAGGCAGAAAGCCTGTGATTGAGCATGTCATAGACAATCTTAAGGCATGCGGCATCACTGATATCCTGATAATCACAGGCTGGAAAAAGGGCCCGATACTTGATTATCTGGGCTCAGGCAGGAGGCTGGGGGTCAATATAACGTACAGGGTCCAGGAGGAGCAGAAGGGGCCTGCAGATGCAGTCCATATGTCGAAGGAGTGGGTTGGGGATGATGATTTTGTTGTCATATACGGGGACAACTATTTCAGGCCTGCGGAGAATCTTATGAGAACAGTCCAGTTCCACAGGAAAATGAAGGCCGATGCAACCTTGCTCCTGCACCCTGTTGATGACCCTTCCAGATTCGGCATAGTCAAAATAGACAGCAAAGGGAAGGTTCTGGGCATGATTGAAAAGCCGACTCTGGCAGAAGCCGAGAATTACAGAACCGGCGGGATATTTTACAATATAGCCGGCCTCCTTGTATTAAAGCCGCTTATATTCGATTTCATAAAAAAGACGCGTGCAGGCAGGAACAATGAAATATACCTCACAGATTCCATAGAACTCATGAGGAGGAGAGGCAAAGAGATATATGGACATATATTCAAAGGCGTAAGGTATGATATCGGAACCTTTGAATCCCTGATGGCCGCTGACCGCTTGGAAGTCCAGCATCTTCAAAAATAAAGAATGCTTATGAAGTTCAAGCTAGTTTCCTTTTTGATGGGCCTGATTTTGCTAGCAGCGCTTCTTTACATGTCCGGAGTGGAAAGGATCTTATCGGAAATATCCAAGGCTGACATGGGGCTCCTGTTTCTCGTTCTGGCGACTTCCTTTTCCCTCATGTATATGAGGGCATTCAGATGGAAAACACTGCTGGAAAACATCGGCATACGGCTTGAGATGAAGAAACTGTTTCCGGTATTCATCTCCGGGCTGTTTATTTCCAACATAACGCCTGCAAAGACAGGCGACCCTTTCAGAAGCTACCTTCTCAAGAGGAAGGCTGGAATAGAGTTCTCGAAGAGCTTCCCTTCAGTGGTCATGGAGAGGGTGCTGGATATTTCAATAGTTGTCCTGCTTTCGCTGACAGGCCTTTTTTTCATCAGGGTCAGCGATCTGCTTTTCTTCTCATCTGTCGCCCTTATTGTTTTCTATGCAACGGCAATATTGACTGTCGTGCATATTTCCGCCAGCAGGGGAAGGATTTTGTGGTTCTCGCGGCATGTTTATAACCTGTTCAAATGGGTACCCAGGATTAAGGTGCTGGAGAAAAGAATAGAGTCAATGGCTACTGTTTTCAATAACTCCTTTTTAAGATTTGGGAATAAAAGAATCCTGCTGGGAGCCTTCTCAATTTCCTTGCCGATATGGATTCTTGAGAGCTTCGGGCTGTATCTGGCGATGGAAGCCTTCGGCCTGAAGGCAGACATTATTGCAGCTGCATTTGCCCTCACAATAGGCCTGCTGGTCGGGATAGCTAGCAGCCTGCCTGGCGGCTTAGGGTCGACGGATTCCACAATGGCCTTCATAATATCCGCAACTTTGCCTGCGCCGCTTCCGATGGCAACCGCTGCCGTTCTTGTCCACAGGCTGCTGACAACATGGCTGACAATTTTTGTTGGCGCCGCCTTTTTATCCTTGGAGGCAAAGTAGTCCTATGAAAAGCATACTGGTAACCGGGGGGGCCGGATTTATTGGAAGCACGCTATCGGACAAACTTTTGGGTGAGGGCCATAAAGTTGTTTCCCTTGATAACTTTGATCCTTATTATCCGAGGCCCATCAAGGAAAAAAATATGGAAAGCGCGAAGGAAAACAGAAATTTTACTTTTATAGAAGGCGACATAAGGGATCAAAATCTCCTGAAAAAAATTATAAGGGAACATGGCGTTGAACATGTTTTCCACATGGCTGCGCGGCCTGGGGTAAGGCCTTCCATAGAAAATCCCGGGCTGTATAATGATATCAATGAGAAAGGAACCATCAGCCTTATTTTCGCCTGCCTCGATTCTTCCGTAAAGAAGATTGTGTATTCCTCTTCATCTTCGGTATATGGCAATGCCGAATACCTGCCGACAGATGAAAAGCATCCGACAAATCCGATATCGCCTTACGGTGTAAGCAAGCTGGCTGCTGAAAAATATCTCCATTCATACGGAATTCTATACGGAATTAAGACCATCAGCCTGAGGCTTTTCACAGTTTACGGGCCCAGACAGAGGCCGGATGAAGCGATCTGCAAATTTGCAAATCTTGCGCTCCAGAATAAGCCTGTTGAAGTGTATGGAGATGGAAGGTCGAGCAGGGATTTCACGTATATCGGTGACATTGTTGCCGGGCATATGGCTGCGATGAATTCGGATATAAGCAAGGAAGTGTTCAACCTTGGCTCGGGAAGAAAGATTACAGTAAATGAAATAATAGGCATGCTTGAAAAATCTCTCGGCAAAAAAATAAAAATAAATTACAGCGAAAAACAAAAAGGCGATGTTTCCTCCACACTGGCGGACATCAGAAAGGCCGGAGAAATGCTTGATTGGAAACCAAAGGTGGAGGTGGGGGACGGGATAAAAAGGTTTGCCGAGTGGGTGATGGCCGGACAGCTATGATATTATATTCATTTCCTTTTTGTATAGCCTGATGCTCCTTTCTTCCTTCGGAAAATAGATGGTTATGTTTTTCGTGTAAACAGGCGTGTAAGAAAGGAAGTTTGTGCCTGTATTCTCCACCAAAATATAGTCGGCGCCAGAGGATGCATATGCATCCATGTTATCGGTTTCCATGACCTTAAAGCGCCTGCCGGGGTAATTCAGATAGAATGAGCCTTTTGGGATGGTATGCGCATTTGTGAGAATAACCGTCAGGTTATCTTCCGGTACGACATGCTGCCTGATTTCAGCTGTCACTGTGTTCAGATTCCCGTTAAAATCGCTCCTTGCGTAAAAAATGAGGAGGGAATAGGAAAGCGACAAAACGAATGCAAGAAACACGAGGCCTTTCAGGATTTTTTTGTTTCTGTCGTAGACAGAGAGGAGGAAAGGAACGCTGACTGCGCCCAGTGCCATAAGGAAATGCCTCCTGAAGCCGAGGGATACAGACTGGTAATTGGCCATGCTAAGGGCATAACCGATGATGAGAAAAACAACAGACACAATTGAAAATTTTCTCATTTCGGCAATGTCATCCTTTGCCAGAAGCATGGCTATTATCCCCAGATAAAAATACGGGGTGAAGTCGGCCGACCTTGAAATTATGATTATGGAGTCGAGCACAGCGCTTAATGTCTTCCCGAAATCAATCTGGGATTCATAAACTATGCCTACGCCATGGGAAAAAACAAAGCCTTCATATGTCATCGAGGCTATCCTGATTGCGTAATGGGGGATGAAGATCAAAGATAAGACTGCAAAATAAAGCAGCACTGATTTCCTGTCTTTCACGAGAATCAGCGGGATTGAAAACGCCAGGGCAAGTATTGGAAGCTTGATAAGAGCTGCCACGGAAATGAAGGCCGCGGAATAGAAAAGATATGCTGATTCCTTTTCCCTTTTCCATCTAAGAATGCAATACAAAGAGGCCACGATAAATGAGGCATGCATCAAATCAGTATACAGCATTATGCTGTGATAGGCCAGCAGAGGGGTAGCTGAAAGTAGTGCAGTTCCGAATATGGCCTTCTTCCTGTCGAAAAAGAGGCGGGCGAAATAATATGAAAAGCCAAGGAACAGGATGAATGCCAGTGTGGGGAGAAGTTTGTATGCTTCCGGATGAAAAGCGAGGGAGTATCCAATGAAGCCTTCGTAGAAAAACGGGAGGGTTATCTTGTGCAGATACAGGAAATCCTCCCTGTTCGCATCGTTGAACTGCAGGTCAAAGTGGCCTGTCTTGAATGCCTCCACCGCGAAGGGCAGATGGTAACCGATTCCGTCAAAGCCCTCATATGCAAACAGGATATTATGGATGAGAGAAACTATGACAATAAATGCGATTGCCAGAAGATATTTGTCGCGCATCTGAATTCTTATCGGGGTGAAAAGGCCCCTCAGGCGCCTGAAATTCTTCAGGTAAAAATAGGCTGAAGACAAAACCGATGCCCAATAAATCACGCTGATAAGAGGCCTCGCATCATGAATCATGGCGATAAAGGAGACCAGATATGAAACTGACCCTATATAGACCAAAACGCCAAGAAGAAGCTGATATTCTTTTTTGAATTGCCTGTTGATGGCCTGCTGCAGCAAGGCTCCGCTGCCGAAAATCACCAGAAGCATGAAAAGGGATTCAGCAATCATTTCCATCGCCGCCTAATTATGCATAATGTTTTGTTTGGGATTAAAGAATGACAGCATCGAATGATGCGCTCACAATAGCTTGTCTATTCCGTAATATTCGCTGGTTTTCCTTATCACATCCCTGAACCATGTATTTTGCCTGTACCATTCTATAGTCCTCTTGAGGCCTTCCTCGAGCGTATATTTTGGCTGCCATCCGAACTTTTCATTGGCCTTCCTGTATGAAACATATTGGGTGTCTATTTCCCCTGAGAAATCCTTCCCCAATACAAGTGGTTCTATTTTTCCTTCCTGACCAGCCGCCTTTATTATGTTCAAAGCGAGGTCATAGACAGAAATGGGCTTTGATGTCCCGAAATTGAACACGTCGCCATTCGTTATTTTGTTTTTCTCGTACAGGACTGTTAGTGCAGAAACAATGTCATCTATATACATGAAATCCCTCTGGTGCCTTCCGTGCCCCCTGATGGCGGGCTGCCTGCCGTCCAATAATGAGAGGATGAAGTCAGGCACGGCCCTCAGAATATTGGCGTCCCTTCTTCCATACGCATTTGAGCCCCTGAATATTGCAAGCCTTTGGCCATAAGTCACATGGTATGCATAGCATATCCTGTCTCCGGCGAGCTTTGTGGCATCATAGGGCGATTTTCCCAGCAAAAGGTTTGACTCGTCTATCGGCAGCTTGTTTGGCTCCCCGTACACCTTGTCAGAGCTCGCGTAAACAAGAAATGCGTCCTGCTTCTCTTCCCTCAGGAACTCAAGAAGGTTTAATGTTGCCGTGAAATTTACCTCTGCGCTTATCACGGGGTTTTTTACCGCGTAAATAACCTGGGTTATGGCGGCAAGATGGTATATAATCTCCTGGTTTTTCAGGGCTTCATGAAGCACGCCTTTGTCCCTAACATCGCCATAGAAATAGGCTATCCTGCCTTTAAGATGATCGAGGCATTTCAGCCTGGGGGAGTCCTTTCTTGCCAGGACAGAAATCTCTGCTCCCTTTCCGACAAGCGCTTCTGTCAGGGATGACCCTATGAAGCCTGTCGCTCCGGTCACCAGAACTTTCCGTCCTTCCCATTCACTCATGAAAGCCTCCAAATCTCAATTTTAATATTCCGATAAATATATATAGGATGTCCCCGATGGCAAGCTTGCTTATCCCCTTTTCCCTTTTCCTGTGCCTTACCACGGCCCATCCGCCCTTGAAACCGCCCTTCTTTGCATAATAGGGCAGTTCGACCTCTATTATCCACTTATTTGACCTTATCTTTATGTCTTTTAAACACTCCCTCCTGAAGACCCGCGGATGGCCGGCAATATCCCATGAAGGGATGTTGAAAAGAAGCTTTACCATGAAATTATAAATCCTTGAAAGGATTATGCGGTGGAGGGGATCATGGCGTGGCTTACGCCAGCCTACTATGTAGTCCAGCCTCCTTTTCCTCATGATCTCCAGGAGATAAGGTATATCGGCAGGATATTGCTGCAGGTCGCCATCCATGATTGAGACATGCTGCCCTTTTGCCGCCTGGAGGGCAAGCCTTATCCCGTTGCCTTTTCCTTTTGTAGGCTTAGAGGCATGGATTATGACAAGGTTTTTATGGGCGGCTGCAAGGGAATCGCATCTGCTGCCTGTGCTGTCAGTGCTCCCGTTGTCGACTATGATTATTTCTGAGTCGTATGCCTGATTTTTTAATGCGTCTTCCACCTCTTCCACAAACCTCTCCACATTCTCCTCCTCGTTGTACATGCTTGTGACAACAGAAAGAAAGGCGGCTTTCATAATCGGCGCTTGGGATGATGATTGGTTTTTAATACCTTCAATCTTTAAATAGGAATGGAAATAAGCGTCATAGTTCCTGTTTTCAATGAGGCTGGAATTGCAGAGGATAACCTTTTGAGGGCTGTCAGATACCTTGAAAGGAAGTTCCATGGCTTTGAGGTGATAGCTGCTGAAGACGCGAGCACGGACGGGACAGAAAAAGTATTGGAAATGATGGAGAGGAAGGGGTATATCAGACACATGCACTTTAACAGACGGATAGGCAAAGGCGCTGCCATAAAAGAAGCTGTCCTGGCTTCCAAGGGGAAGGCTGTGCTGGTGATGGACTGCGATCTGCCTGTAAGTCTCGACTATATTGAAGATTTCGTCCTGATGCTGAAAAAATATGACATTGTGACGGCATCGAGGCTGATGAAGGGTTCCAAGGTCAAAAGGCCGGTCAAAAGGTCTGTGGCAAGCTTGATGTACAATTTTTTGGTCAGGAGGCTTTTCAGGACGCATCTTATGGACCACCAGTGCGGCTTCAAGGTTATGCGCGCAAAGAGCATCAAAAAAATAATAAATGGAGTCGAGGCGAAAGATTATTTCTGGGATACAGAGATGCTGATAAGGGCCCAGAGGGCAGGGCTCAAGGTAAAGGAAGTGCCTGTCGTATGGAATGACAGGAAAAGCAGCGGATCGAAGATATCCGTAATCAGGGAGACTGAAAGGTTTGGAATAAAGATGATGAAGCTGTGGCTTTGCCTGAATAAGGAGAAAGGCGCATGAGATGCCTGGTCATAGGCTCGACAGGCCTCGTGGGAAAGGCTGTCTATAATGCCTTCAGGGAAGAAGGTATGGAGACGTACGGCACTTTCCTCAAACAATCTGAAGGGAATTTTTTGAGGGCGGATATAAGGGACAGGAAGAGCCTGGAAGATGCGTTTGCAAAGTCCAGGCCTGATGTTGCTGTCCTCACTGCCGCCCTCACATGGGTGGATTATTGCGAAAAGAACAGGCAGGAGGCATGGGAAATCAATGTGGAGGGGATGAGGAATGTTGCGGACATCTGCAAAAAATACGGCTCTGCAATCGTTTTCATGTCTAGCGACTACGTCTTTGACGGTGCTAATGGGCCCTACAGGGAATCAGATGCGACAAACCCGGTAAATTTCTATGGAAAAACCAAGCTGGAGGGGGAAAGCATTGTAAGGACTATAGAAAAGCATCTGATAATCAGGACGACGGTTGTTTTCGATTATGGGGAGCCAAAAAATTTTGTCTCTAGGCTGATAGAGCAGAACAGTAAGGGAATTGCTGTCAGGGCCCCGAATGACCAGTACGGCAACCCCACACTTGCATCGAATCTCGCTGAGGCTATTCTGGAGCTTGTGTTGAAGCAGAAAACAGGGATATACAATGTAGCCGGCCAGAGCTGGCTTACAAGATATGATTTTTCCATGCTGCTGGCAAAAAAGCTGGGGCTTGATGATTCGCTGATAACTGGCGTGACAACTGAGGAGCTGGGGCAGGAAGCTGCAAGGCCGAAAAAAGGCGGGCTCATCGTGGAGAAGGCTCAGAAGGAAATAAA
Organism: Candidatus Aenigmatarchaeota archaeon; assembly: GCA_016185435.1. Classification (GTDB taxonomy): domain Archaea; phylum Aenigmatarchaeota; class Aenigmatarchaeia; order QMZP01; family QMZP01; genus JACPNN01. The sequence goes on from JACPNN010000001.1 coordinate 75,920, forward strand.
GACACGGCTTCTGGATGTGAACGAGGCTATAGACATATTTTCAGGCAGGATGCGGGAGGGCAGAATTTAATGCCTTTTTAATAGAGAGGTTAATTTCTAAGGGCATGAATCTGGCTTAAAGATGCGGATATGCATTGGATGGGCCCGTAGCTCAATTGGATAGAGCACCAGAAACTGAAGAGTTGGGTGAAGCTTCGATATCCGGTAATGGGTGAGGCAACCTGGGGGTTAAGGGTTCGACTCCCTTCGGGCTCATGGGGATATCTTGATCTGTTTTGTTATTCTGTTGTTAGAAGAAATAATGCTCGAACGAAATTTTATTATTACTCGTGAAACAATATTAACTATATGACAGATTGCAAATTATGTGGCAAGAAGATTGAAAAAAATTCAGATTTTATACTTACAGGAAAGTTTCCAGGATTATTCAAAAGGTACTTGAATTTTGATTTTTATGATATGAATTATTATGGTGATTGTTACCATAAGTCTTGTTATATAAATAAAATCAAAAAGAAATGATTCGTTCTCGCATTACTCTGTGCTCCTCACTTCATTGCAGTGTTCGGTTTTGCTTTGCAAACTCTTCTAGCAGCCGTTTTACGGAAAATCTACGCTTCGCTTGATTTTCCCAAATTCTCTTTCAGCGAACTTCGTAAAACGGCATATGTTTGACGGAACTGCAGGCTTCGGCTGGTTTTATAAACATTGCCGGAAGAATGAGCGTGTCTAATTATTCACCCACCAGCCATTCCCAGCCAGCCTGACTCTCAGATATATCTTAACCTGATAAGCGATGACCCTCAGTACGCTCCTCACATAAGTTGTTCTCCTCAGCCTCGTGTCCAATCTGTCCCCAA
>JACPNN010000012.1 GCA_016185435.1 Candidatus Aenigmatarchaeota archaeon
CATAGAAGAGCAGCTCTGGCAGACTGATATCGATGACCTCAGGAAGAAAGTCACTCCAAGGACAAAGGCCATATGCGCCATAAACCCGAACAATCCCACAGGCTCAGTGCTCCACAGGAAGGCCCTGCAGGAAATAATAGACATTGCAGGCGAGCACAATATCCCTGTCATTTCAGACGAGATATACGACAAGTTAGTATTCGATGTCGAGCACATACCCATGGCTAGTCTCGCCTCTGATGTTGCCGTCATAGGCCTCAACGGATTTTCAAAGGTTTACCTCATGCCCGGCTGGAGGCTGGGCTATATGTATTTCCATGACCCCAATGGCATGATGGAGGAGATAAAGCATGGGGTGCAGGCCTTGTGCAGGCAAAGGCTGTCAGCCCACACGCCAGTCCAGAAGGCATGCATCAGGGCCTTTGAGAATGACTCGCACATACACGAAATGGTAAGGAAACTCAAGGAGAGGGCATACTTCGCCCACAGGAGGCTCAATGAGATCGGGGGCATCAGCTCTGTAAAGCCTGAAGGGGCTTTCTACATCTTCCCGAAGGTTGAACTGAATGGGCTCTGGAAGGACGACCATGAGTTTGTCCTTGACGTGCTGAACAATACCGGCATTGTGCTGGCTCACGGATCAGGCTTTGACCCTGTCTATGGAAAGGACCATTTCAGGTCAGTCATCCTCCCGCCAATAGAGACTCTCGAAGAGGCGTTCGGCAAGCTCGAAGAGTTCATGAACAGAAAGCAGGCAGCCGGATAAAAGATAAACCAAGAACCTTTTTATTCCTGTGCTTTCACCTATAATATGAAAACCGCCCCCCCTTTCCCGGCTAAATCGCTTCTGTTTTCTGCAGCGGGTTCAGGGAACAGGGAGGCATGACTATGCCCAAACCCGTCCTCTGGCTGAAGGAGATTGACATGAAGTCCCTGCCGGATGTCGGAGGCAAGGCCGCATCCCTCGGCGAGATGATAAGGAAGATGAACAGCATAATTTCTGTGCCTGACGGCTTCGTTATAACCACTTCCGGCTACCATGAGTTCATCTCGCATTCAGGCATCAGGAAGGAGATTGAAAGCCACCTTTCCGGAAGCCACAGGCATGACCTCAGGAAGATTTCTGAAATGGGAAGCAAAACAAGGCACCTTTTCCTCTCAGGCTCATTCCCCCCGGCCGTTGAAAATGAAATCAAGAGGGCCTATGAAAGGCTTTGCGAAGAGTATGGGGAGGGCACAAGCGTCGCGGTCAGGAGCAGCGCCACCACTGAAGATCTGGAATCAGCCTCTTTTGCCGGCCAGCATGACACCTTCCTTAATGTGAGGGGAGCTGAAAATGTTCTTGCGGCTGCAAAGAAATGCTTTGCCTCCCTCTTCAATGACAGGGCCATATCATACAGGCAGCATCATGGGGTCAATCACATGGATGCTTCCCTTGCAGTTGTCGTGCAGAAGATGGTGCGCTCTGATCTGGCATGCTCAGGAGTGATTTTTTCCATAGACACAGAGTCCGGCCACAAGGATGTGGTTTTCATAACTGCCTCATACGGCCTCGGGGAGCCCATCGTCAAAGGCGAAGTCGGGCCGGACGAGTACTATGTTTTCAAGCCCACCCTCAGGAAAGGATACAGGGCCATAATAGGGAAGAAGCTCGGAAGCAAGGAGAGGAAGATGATCTTTTCCGATTCCCATACCGCCACTGTTGAGGTCGGCCGCCATGAAAGGCAGATGCATGTCCTTACTGATGACGAGATACTCAAGGTTGCGGAATGGGCTGTTGCGATTGAAAGCCACTATGGAAAGCCGATGGACATAGAGTGGGCCAAGGACGGGCTGACAGGCCAGATTTTCGTCACGCAGGCAAGGCCTGAAACCGTCCACGGGGCCAGGCAGAAGAATTATCTGGAAACATACATTCTGGAGGAAGACGGGAAAGTCCTGATCACCGGCAAGGCTGTAGGCTCAAAGATAGGGCAGGGGGATGTCAATGTCATGCTTTCTCCAAGGGAGATGCACAAGTTCAAGGAGGATCAGGTTCTCGTCACCCACATGACAGACCCTGACTGGGAGCCCATAATGAAAACAGCCTCTGCCATAATCACGAACCATGGGGGAAGGACATGCCACGCGGCGATAGTGAGCAGGGAGCTTGGGATCCCATGCATAGTGGGGACTGAAAATGCAACCGAGGCCCTGAAGGATGAGAAGTCGGTGACCGTGAGCTGCGCTGAGGGCGAGGTGGGCAAGATATACCGCAGCATGCTGAAATTCAGGGTGGAAAGGACAGACCTGGAGAAGCTCCCTAAAACCAGGACGCAGATAATGATGAATGTCGGCATCCCTGGAAAAGCCTTCTCCCAGTCGCAGCTGCCCAATGACGGAGTTGGCCTGGCAAGGCTCGAGTTCATCATAGGCTCCTATGTCGGCATACATCCGATGGCCCTTATCCATTTTGAGGAGCTGAAGAAAAGGGCTGGCTCTGATGCAGGAATTGCAGAAGTTATCAGGCAGATAGAAGAGAAAACCCAGAATTACAAAACAAAATCAGATTTCTTTGCAGAGGCCCTTTCACATGGCATAGGAAAGATAGCGGCCGCCTTCTATCCCAAGGACGCAATAGTGAGGCTTTCCGACTTCAAGAGCAATGAGTATGCCAACCTGATCGGCGGACGGCTTTACGAGCCTGACGAGCATAATTCCATGCTCGGATGGAGGGGGGCAAGCAGATACTATGATGAAAGGTTCAGGCAGGCCTTCCTTCTGGAATGCGCGGCCCTGAAAAGGTGCAGGGAAGAGATGGGCCTCACCAATATCAAGGTGATGGTGCCCTTCTGCAGGACGCCTGAGGAAGGAAGAAAAGTGATTGGGATAATGGAGGAAGCAGGGCTGAAGCAGGGAGAAAAGGGGCTGGAGATTTACGTGATGTGCGAGATACCTTCAAATGTGCTCATGGCAGAGGAGTTTGCGGACATATTCGACGGCTTCTCAATAGGGAGCAATGACCTTACCCAGCTTACCCTGGGCCTTGACAGGGATTCAGAGCTTGTCTCGCACATATATGACGAGAGGAACCCTGCGGTCAAGAAGCTCATTTCAGATGCCATAAAGGCCTGCAAGAGGAAAGGCAAGAAGATCGGCATCTGCGGCCAGGGGCCATCGGATTTCCCTGACTTTGCGGAATTCCTTGTCGAATGCGGCATAGACAGCATCTCCCTCAACCCGGACACTGTAGTGGCCACAAGGATGCTGATAGCAGAGAAGGAGAGGCAGCTTGCGGAGAAGAACGGGGCCAAGGGTTCTCTTTGATATACATGAAATAATATTTGTTATCTGGCTCTCTTTTATAGAACTGATCCTATATTGAATTCGTGAATTCTCTCAAAGGCAGGACAGTGCTAATCACAGGCTCAAGCATCGGGATAGGAAGAGAGACAGCCTTTCTGTTTGCAAAAGAGGGAGCTTCCGAGGGAGTACAGAAGGAAATGATTTTCAATAAGCCAAGGGATCCAGCCTTTTGATTATGCCTACCTTGTCCAGCTCCCTATCTGCCGATATTATTTCAGGCACCATGTTGAGCTCCATGAGGGCTATATGCACATAATCCACTCCGGACACCTTATAGCCATACTCTGAAGCCCTCTCCAGGGCCAAAAGGTTCAGTTCCAGCCACACAATAGGGAGGGATGTCACGGCCTCAATATTCTTCCTGGCATCCAGTTTCCTCTTCTCCAGCAGATTGTTTATCCTGGCGAGAACGTTGATAAGCTCTATCAGGACAAGAAATGATGAGCAGGCCTTCAGTTTGCCGTCCTCTATATCCTTCAGCACATCCCTGCACTTTTTCCCGTATACAGGGTGGTTTTCTATTGCGTATATGATCACGTTCGTATCCAGGTACATCATCCGAAATCACTTCTAGCAAGCTTCACAAGCTTGACAGCATCGAGGTCGAGCTTAATCTGTGAGGTAAGAAATTCAACCGGATTGATTATCTTCTCATGCTTATCCATGACCACAAATTCCTTCACAACATGCCATCCCACTTCTCCTCCTGCTTTAATGCCGAGCCTTTCCCTTATGCCTTCCGGTATCGTTGTCTGGAACTTGGATGTGACTTTTGTCTTCAGCATAGGATAGTATTACCAGTAATACTTTATAAAGCTTGTCAGCAGAAAATTTCTGCATACTACGTGGGAAGTTGTGAAGTGATCGGATAAGGCAATATCATATAAGGTCTTCAAATCTTTTTTGCATATACTCTTCAGAAGCCCTACGTTCTCTTTCTTCCTTTAATATTCCATCCTTTATTTCCCGTTTTTTTGCCTCAATTTGCTGCCATATTGTATGGTCCCTAATCGCCTCTTCATGGCATTTCAGGACATAAATGTCCCATGCCCACCTTTCCTCATAATCGGCATCGATTTCAATTTGATAGTCCTCCACCCTTCCTCTTGCCTCCAAAACGTTTTTCTCTATTTTATTAGCCATGTTTTCTATGCCTTTCAAGGCATTGTGCCCTTTAAGATCAACATAAGTTGTTAAAGCATAAGGTCTTGCTTCTTTTGAATATTGCAATCCGCTATTTTCTAGTATTTTGAAGATATTTTGCGGGATTCCATCATGTGTTGGCAAGGGGAAAGCATATATTCTGTTGTCAGTAAAGACAAGAAGCGCATTCTCTCCTTTGTCGCATCCGAAGTGCCCCCATACATCTGCAACTTTATCCTTCGGCTCCTTAAGTTTAAACAGGTATTTGATCTCTTCAGTGATATCCTCAAACTTATGCGCTATATCCTTGAAAGTCTTATATGCTGGCATTTTCCCACCAATAAAGGATAAAATTACACTATTTAAGCCTTTCGGTAGTTGATTATCCAATTTCTGCTTACTGTCCTAGTAAAGCTTAAATACTAGTATTACAGTAATACTTCATATGTCGCTCAAGACCATCAAAAATGTCAGGGAGGAGAAGTGGGCAGAGCTGAAAAGCATCGCTGCAAAGCACAGGATTCCCATGGGCAAGCTTCTTGAGAGCATGGTTGATACATATTCAAAAAACAATGAGGATGGCTGGAAGAGGATATTGCATGGAAGGAAGGATCTTACAGACGCTGAAGCAGAAGGGATAAGGGAAGTTGTAGCTGAATTGAGGAAGGAGAAGTGGTTCAGGGAATGATACTGCAACTGGACACATCCATATTGATAGACCTTGAAAACGGGCAGAAACCTGTCATTGGCAGGCTCGAAGAGCTGAAAGGGATGTATCCTGCCCTTCCCACGATATCCTTCATGACTTATTTCGAGTTTCTATATGGGCTGAGGAAGAAAAGGCCGCACAACCAGAATAGCTCTCTTGCCTTTCTGGAGAATTTTGATGTCATTCAAACTACAAAAAGGACGGCCAGCGTTCTTTCCCTCCTGAAAGAAAGGTATGGCCTTCCTTTTTCTGACCTCTTCATAGCTGCACAAGCCATTGAAAACAATATGATGCTGGTGACAAAGGATGCTGATTTTGAAAGAATAGAAGAGCTGAACAAGATTGTTGTCTAAGCCAGCCTCGCCCCGTTCGGCACCTTCCTATCAGGCTGCACAAGCACCACTTCCCCGTTTTCCAGGATGAGGCCCGTGACAAGCACCTCTGAGACGAAATCGGCCACCTGTTTCGGCCGGAAATTGGTCACGCACAGCACCTGCCTCCCCACGAGATCCTCACTTTTATACAGTTTTGTCAATTGTGCACTCGATTTCCTCACTCCAAGAGGGCCGAGGTCCACCCACAGCTTGTATGCAGGCTTCTTGGCTTCAGGAAATTCCTCAGCCTTCACTATTGTTCCTGCCTTTATTTCCACCTTCTCGAAGTCGCTCCATTCTATTTCTTCCATGCCACCTACTTGCCTCCCTTTCCTTATCAACCTTTCCTCACCTCTTCCTTCCGGACCCTCACTTCCGGCCTTGGATCTCACTTTTTCTGTTAAAGGAAATATAGGATACTAAATTATATATGTTATATTAGATATTATAAAATAATATATTCTAAAATTATATTTTATTAAAATATTATATTAATAGATTTAATTGAATAAGTATATTTTATTATATATTATTTAATTTAATTAAACTAAAAATTGCATATAGTGACTATATTGTGAGATTAAAAATTGAAAGTAAGTATAGCTAAATATATAGTAAATATTAGTATTATTATAATAGATATATATTAAAATATCTGTTATTTGAACTCACTCAGCTTTTTGCTCTGCTTTTGCCTGTTCCAGACATTCACGACATCCCTGAGCTCTTCAGGAGAGAACTGCAGATAGTGTGCCGTCGTCGCTATATTGGAGTGGCCCATGTACATCTGCAATTTCCTCAGGTCTTCAGCAGTCTTTATGTTGTTCTTGACCTGATGCACTGCAAAACTATGCCTCAGATGATGGGGGTGCAGCATCTTCTTTCCGACCATCACGATGCCTGTCTTTGCGCCAAGTTTCCGTATAAGTTTGAATACATATTGCCTTGATACAGGAAATAATCTCAGTCCATCAGTTTTTTTCTTCAATCCCTTCAGTTCTGATTTTCCCTCACAATACGTTTTGAGCAATTGCAAAGTGTCATTATCTACCGGTTTTAATTCCTTTATTGGCTTTTTCCTTTTCAGTATGGAAAAGATTATTTTCTTGTCTTCCCAGAGTATATCATCCCTTGACAATAGAAGAACTTCCGACACCCTGCGGCCACATCTGTACATGATCTGGAGCATAAGCCTGTCCCTAAGGTTATCAGTAGCGTCTATCAGCTTCTCCACCTGCTCTTCCGATATGTAGCCCCTTGGATCCTTCATGGGGACTGAGGCGAATTCGGCCATATGCTCTCAAGAATTACTTGGCCATGACTGCTAATATAGTTGACAAAACAGAAAGCCTTTTTCCAAGCGTGCATGTGTCACTTTTCCTCTATTTATTTTTTCGGTTTATAAGAAAGCATGGGATTATCGAACGAAACTTACAATGTCCTCGATGATGATTTTCAGCGTTTAGAAGACCCAGCATCTATGGAGAAAAAGCACGGCAAAAGCATTCTTACCCTTCTCTCTCTTTTCAGGATGCATTCCAAGGATCTCTCATCTGTTGAAAGATATGAAAAAGAGCACAAAGAACTGTTGCTCAGCAGGCTGCAAAAGAAATATCCTATGCAGCAGTCTCATGGACTGCTTTATGATAGCCGATATTGGAACGAAGAGATATCAAAAGCACTGATAAAGCTGGCAGTCCATGCAGGATATGTGGGGGATAGGCAGATAGAGAACCTTACCGAAGATCTGCAGAAATATTCAGCAAGGAAATTTTATGAAGGACTCGGAAACCACCATTTCTGGCCCTTCGAGATCCATCACCTGCTGGACGGAACAGGCGAGCTCAACAGAAGATTCGCAAAGCTTTTGGCATCCTTTTTCGAAGAAGAACACAGTCTTGATGTCTCAGTGGCAAGGGATCTGCTCCAGAACGGTAAATACAAGCTGGACCTTATGTCCTTTTATGAGAAGGATTCCAAGAAAAGAAAAAGCCGACAGAAATATGAAACGGAATATAGGCAAAGGCCAGGGGTGAAGAAAAAGCTGACCAAATACTGGAGGATACACAGGCAGAAGCCTGAGATAAAGGAGACAAGGTCCGAATACTTCAGGATATACCATCAAAATCCAGAAGTCAAGAAGCGCAAGAAGAAGTATCTTGGAAACCATTTCAAGCGAAGGAGGAAAAGAGGGAAGTTGATAAAAGAGACAATAAGAGGCATGTACGGAGGGCACAACTACATCCAGCGTTTTGCCATGGATTCGGATATTGAACATCAGGCGCTATACAGCATCACCCGCGGAAGCATTGTAAGCCATCTTGAAGAGCTTGAGGAGGCTACCCTCTTTATGGCAGGCAGAGGAAGAAACATATCCCCAATACTTGAGCTCTTGGACAAAATGGGTCCGAAGACCGCCAGGTTGGCAGGGGATCTCAGAGGCAGGCTAAACCTTCAGGCCGGAGAGGAAATCTGATTTTGCATAACTGATAAGACCAAAAGATATCTCTTTTCCCGCATAGTTGACAAGCTGATCTCAAGGGCCGAGATGAGATACAGGACCTTTGGGATTGGAGGCCTGGAGGATGCATTGCCTGTTATAGAAGGGCACCTTCAGCAAGGGGAAACTTTCATTATTCTAGCCCCTGTTAGCAAGGGCGTCAGGGCCCTTTCAGAGAGATGCGTCCTTTCTGCCATAAAAGCTGCGCTGGAGGCTATAGCCCGACATCTGAAAGCCTGGCCAATAACCTTGAGGAAGACTATCATATCCTTTCCACCATCCATGCCTAGCACAGCAATGGCAATCTTGCAGCCATGGAGCCGTACAAAAGATTCATGGAAAAGCACATCCCTGAGCTTCTTGACTAACAAGCCTTTAACAGATTTGGGCAGCTATCTATAGCCCCCTCCCTCTTCTGAAGGGCCTCCATTATGTAGACGATATTGCCTTCCGCGACATAAACAAATCTGCAATCCCCAACACGCAGCCTGTACACATATTTCTGCCCTGAAAGCTTCTTGATGTCGCATCCTGGCCTGTTCACGAATGGATTTTCAACAAGCTGGTCAACCTTGGCTTGCCAACTGGTATCTCTCTATGGTCTGGCACTATCACTATGCAGATTCTTCCAGGGGTGACCTTTTTCAGCCTTATATGGGAGCCTTTCTGCCCAACTATTCCAAAGCCTTGCCTTGCAAGAATTTTATAATCTCACGCCCTGAGAGCACCGGCAGCCTTGACATTACTATGAACCTCTATTGTTGTAAGGGTGATGGAGGTGTCTTGCTGTGCTATGACAGCATGCTCATCTTCGAGATAGAGTTCAATAGCCTCTTTAAGGTTGCCCCTTGCCTCTTCTATAGTCTTGCCTGAACTTGCAATATCCAGCTGAGGGCACCATGCTGAATAAAGCTTCCCTTCCATAGTGATTATTGCGTCGAAGTGCATACTTGCCACCTAATAGATATTGGAGATAGCCAATATAAACCCATACAGCTTTTGCAACCATTTTTTGCCCTTAGGAGTTATAGGCGAGTTATAGGCTATACCCCAGCGGGATTCGAGGGCATGGAAAGGGCAATTAGCTTCTTAAAGTTTATTTGTAATTAGATACATGGGCCATTTAATACTCAAAGGTTCACAGCAGTATTTGGAACAAGTCAGGGTTTATGCAAAACAGCTTGAAGGGGTTGAAGAGCTTTATTTTGGAGGTTTTGAGACAAGAGAGGAAAGAATCGATATTTCACCGTTATTTACTGAGAGAGGAGGTATAAGAAGAACGGTTGTGGCGCTGCTTAGGGATATGAAAAGGCTGAATGCTGTAGGGCCAAATGACAGATGGGTTGGTATTGGAAGGAAGGAGTATTACAGATCTCTTATGAAATCTGGTATAGTAGAGAAAAAAATTCCAGAAGCCTCCTCTCATAGACAGCCTTACTTTCATTACAGAATAAGAGAAGAGGCTCTCCCTATGGTAAATAAACTTCTTGCTGAATTTTATGCAGACGAAACGCCCAATTTTGCGAGTCCCTCATAGACTTCTAATTTGGTTGACAAAATGATGAAATGTAAACCAAAATATGCGTCCTATTCCTGATAAAGACTGCCTGTAAGCTCGCCGCGCATATTCCTGCCGAACAGTTTCCTGGCATCATCTACGCTGTAATTGCCGAGAAGGTAGCCCGTTTTGGCTATGGCTGCAGGGCCTGTCATGTCGCCGCCTGTGGCTATCCCATGGTCATTAAGCCTTTTGACATCCTCTGGAGATGCCTGGAGTCCGCCCCTGATGTTGCAGATTATGCCCACAAATTTGCCGTTCCTGGCGCCTTCTGCCAGCACTCCAACCAGACTTTCGGATGGCCTGCCTTCGTATTCTCTGATATCCTTTTCCACAAGAAGGGCCTTTACCTCCTCTTCAGCCAGATATGTTTCCAGACAGAGATAGCCCGGTGGCTGCTCCGACAGATATAATATCCCCTTCCCACGATTGGTCCTCAAGGCAAAAGATTCTATATCTTCAGGCGGTTTGAGCAGCCTCTCCTTATGAATGACTATTCGGGTGGCATCTGCCTCGCCAAGGGCAGGATAGTTCGGCGACATATAGCCTCCGCCAACAGCCCATTCTATTGTGCGGTTGCCGCGGAGCAGGGATAAATTCTTGTATTCGAGGATACATACCTCAGGCACGGCTGGAAACTCTGCTCCGTCGCCTTTGCCTGCCGCTATCTGGGCCGCAGTCACAATGTTCTGGACGGCATCCGAGCGGGGAGATGATATGGGCATATGGGCTCCTGTCATGACGACCGGGAAGGGAAGGTTCTGGAGCATAAAAGACAGCGCAGAGGCCGTGTAATGCATGGTGTCTGTCCCGTGGAGGATTAATGCGCCGTCAATCTCTTTTCTGCGCGAGTAAATTTCCTCCGCAAATTTGGCATGATCCTGCGGTCCGATATGGGACGAATCCTTGGGCACAATTTCTACCCTTGGCGTGACAATCTCTATTCCCAGCCTGTCAAGGCCCTCAAGAGGCAAATATTTCATCAAACGGCTGAAATCTCCCGGCACAAGCGGATTGGCATCATCACCTCCAGGACGATACATGCCGACAGTGCCGCCTGTATACATAAGAAGGATTTTCTTCCCGCGGCCGTCCCCTTCTGCATCTTTCATAATCAGTTTTGAAAATCCGGATTTATAAATGTATGCTTTTGTCACTATTATGTAATTACTACACAATCTCACCCCTCCTTTCAGGGCCATAACAAAAATCTCTATGAGAATGGCAATTGTTCAGGAAAACTTTAAATTAGTTAACTTTTCTTATCTATTATGGCAGAATGCGGCCAATCTGCAGCCAGGCAGGCACTTGAGAAACTGGCCAGCCGTGCAAAGGAGCTGACAGATGAGACTATTGACATGTCTTGTTTATTTACACAAGGCGGCATGCCAAGGAAGGCTTCATTCTTAACTTTGGAGCATCTGCACAAATATGCAAAGACGCATGGAAAACCAAGCGGCGAACCGGGTTATTTCAATCCGCCCACATCCGCCCAGAAGAAGACTTTAAGGGATCTTTACGATGGAGGACTTGTCGAAAGGGCTGTGATAAGAAAAAGAAATGACCTTATGCCGGACACATTCGGATACAGGCCAAAAGATATGGAGCTGCTCGGCGGCTTGTGAAAGCTTATGAAACCTATCTGGGCGCAAAGTCCGGAAAGCGGTTTTCCTAGTTAGCCGGCGCATTACGCCTGCACTACAGAAAGCATCTCATTTATTATGCAAAAAATCAACAAAAGATATCCTTAGTTAAAAGACATAAGGAGGTGATGTGATTGAAAACAGCCCTTCTGGCCTCGCTTTTCATTGTAGGAGCCCTGTTCTTTGTCGGGTGGACCCACGGCTTCTGGCCATGGACGCTCAACTGCCAGGGGACGATGAATGTTGGCCTTCATTGCACGCATATCGGCGGAACTGATGACCTGCCAATGGACGGCAACGGCCACTGGTCTTGGATCAGCTTCAGGAGCAACACAGCGGTCTCGATACCGAACATATTGCCGCCACATATTTGGCCATAGCCGCTTTCATTTTCTTCTTCTTTTTTAATTTGGATCTAATGGAGTGCTTGGTATCGATTTTCAAATATAATCAGAAATGCATTATCCCTTATTCTTCATTTCTTCACTTTGGCTTTTTCAAAGGTCTCTTCCAGCTGGGCCAGCTTCTTGAGCATGGCCTCGAGGTTGTGGGCTATGTCCCAGCCGTCGTCTGTAAGCGTCACTCTCTTTATCCTTCCCGACTTCTCGAACCTCACAATCCCCAGCTTCAGGAACGTATTCAGGATCTTTATGGTATGGCTGTATGTGCAGTCGGCATGCTTTGCCAGGACAGTGGCGTATGTGCTTGCGTCTTTTGCTATTTTGAGGCCGAGGAGAATCTTGGCTGGCTTTTCCCGAAGAAACAAACTCTCAAGTGTCTCCATGACCATAGTGTTAAATGGCCTTTATCATATATAAAGGTTTGCTGGATTCTATAAAATATTTTTTATAAAGATTGTTTTATATAAGAATCTTTAATATACGAGTTTTAAAAATATTATTTTATATAATATGTATTTTATATATCTATTTTAAAAATATATTTTATACTCTCCATTTTTCCCTGATGTGAGGCCAAATGCAAAAAGTGAGGGTTCAGGGGGCAGGAGAAAAGGAACCGGAATGGAAGATAAAAATGAGGCGATATATACTGATTTTAGAAGAAAAAGCGGCAGGAATGCCATGAGAACAGCTTCGGAATGCGCTAGTGGCGCCGGAGCTTTTTCTTCAGCATCTCCATAATCAGGTTAAGATATCCCTTCTCAATCCCCCATGCGATTGCCATCAGGAGGAAGCTTACCAACACGATGGTGAGGAAGCTGGGGAAGGAGAACCCCTTGGAGATGATGAACTGGGTGGCCGCAAACACCACGAGCGAGACTGCAAAGCCGAAAATCGGGACAGCCACTATCTTGCCCTTGGGCCTCTTCTTGTAGCTGAGGTTCCTGCCGACCCATGCTATTGTGGCCCCAAGATAGTAGAGAAAAATGGAGTTCTCTATGAAATAGGCAGCTATATGGAAGATGCCGAGGCTGAAGACCCCGATGGCCGCAAGATATCCGAAATATGTCCCAAAGGCGCCGAAAGCGAGGCCAACAATATAGCTGAAGAATGCCAGCCTGTGCTCGCTCATGGCCACCTTCATTTCCTTGACCGCGTTTATTATCGGATCCTCAAGCTTGAAGGCCTTTATGAAGAGATAGCATGCGAGGAAGAAGGATATTGCCCGCAGGCCCTGGGCCGAGAAGCCGAAGGCCGCATAAAGGATCAGGAGCAGCGCCGGCAGGCCGAAAAAAAGCCTCGCATGCCTCGGGTCGTCAAGCGTATTGTCAAGGAAGTCCTTGATCTGGTAGTAGGCCGACTCCAGCTGCTCAGATTGCTTGACCACAACCCTGCTGACTGAAAGTATCCTGAGCCTTGACTGGATTATGGGCATCACATGCTCATCCTGCGCGCCATCAGTGACCAGAACAGCATACTCTGCAGGGAAGGCGCGGAGGACCTTGTCAAGCTGCTTCCTTATTTCCTCATCGCTCTCTATCCCCACATTCCTGCTTCCTGTAAGCAGGGCTACCTGCAGGTGATACTTCTTCCCCATCTCGTCAAACAGCTTCACGGCCCTGAATACAGTATTGAAATCAGTGTCCTCAGCATCAGCAAGGCCGTGCCTGACAGCAGCGTCAAGAACCTTATCCCTTCCGATGACAGGCCCCTTGATGCCTGTCTTCATCCCAAGGTCGTCATCCCTGTCTATGCAGAGGATGAGAAGCTTCTCTTTCGCGGCCATGGTGAATATTTTACGGCGCAAAATATAAGCTTTTTTGATTGTGTAACTACTGGTTTTGGGCGACGAGAAGAAATGCAGCAATTTAAGCCGTCTTCTTAATATGGAATCATGACTTCTTACAGGCTGGAAGGCGCCATGAAGAAATACAGGGAGCTGGAGCGAGGATACAAAAAGATGATGGAAGAGGGCGGCCCCGAGCAGTCTGCATGGGAGGAGCACGCCCATAAAGTGGTGGCTGATTTTACCAAGGAAGTGCTGGCCCTTCTCAATCCTGAAACGAGAGCGCTTGTGCATCCGCAGCCCAAATATACAGCAGTCTTCGAAATACCGAAGCTGAAAAGACCCCTGAAAATGCTATATACAGACAAGCATGACAACCCGCTTGCAAGCGTGCCTGTCGGTGCGTATTTTGGAGATGACGACATTACCGTGACTTTCCACAGATCGTCCCAAGAGGTTGCAAATAAGATAACAGGGGCATTATACAATGAAGGCAGGGATGTTTCCCCTCCTGTTTCCAAAAGCCCTGAGTGATGCTGATTTAAAACTTATTCCTCATAATGTGTTATGTCCGAAAATGTTTTGAAGGTCATCGACAATGCTTCTTCAAAAGGTCTCTGGGCAATGCTCGAAGCAATTGAAACGGCTGGAGAAGAGGAGTTTGATTTCTCCCTTGCCGCCCAGGCGAGAATAGAGCAGGAGAAAATAAGATTACGTTTGTCCGACGCTATCGGAAAACCAGAGGATTTCAACGAGGAGGATGCTCAAAGATGGCTGCGAATAGCATCATTTGGGATTCATTTCCGGGAAGGAGAAGATCACAAGAAACACGGAAATTACAGGGCCGCTGGTGAAGCATATGAGACTGCCGGGAACCTAAGAACTGCAATCGAAATGTACCTTAAGGACAACACTCCTGATTCCATACGCAAGGCAGCAAGCCTTGCTCTTAGCGAAGGGCTCGATCCCAAACTGGGCATTGATCTGAGAATAAAGGCAGGAGAAGCATATCATGCTTTTGAGGACCTGAGAGAGGCTGCTGAAAAACTGAGTCCCGTGGAAAGGCAGAAATGGGGAGATTATATTGTAAAGAGCTTCTACAGGGCAGTTGTCGAGAGGGTCAGAAGGGAAGTCGAAAAGCAGACACACAAGAAACCACGTGAGGGAGTAATAACCCAGATGCTTGAAGGCGGAAAGAAAATTTTCATCGCCATCTATGATATAGAAAGAGAAATTTTGGAATCAATTTCCTATTCCATGAAATCAACAGACAGGGAGGTGATTCAGATTGGGCTGGATCTTCTCAGCCTGCAGGAATATTGTGAAAACAGAGCATCTAGCTTGCCCGAAGGAGTCAATATGAGGAAAGTGATGCTTGAGGGCAGGCTTCCTGAATATGCAGAGCAGCGCATTCAGTATCTGCTTTCGATAGCTGGAAAAGGTGTGAAAGGCCCAGTTTTCGATGATGATTATGCAGTGAGTGCTGTACAGCTGCTGAATTATCACGGAAGGCCTGTGGAGGCTTTTCAGACTGCAGAGAGATTCCTTGAGCCTGGGCATCCTTTGAGAATTGAATTTATAGAATCTGTTGGCGATTTGACAAGGCTCGCTGCGGAGTACAGGGAAGCAAACAGGCCTCTAGAATATGCGTGCACACTTGCGAAAATAAAGGGGAGGGGTTAGCCAGTAAACAGGAGCGTGTCTAAAAATTATCCCTCGACAACAATATTAAGAGGGTGATTAGGATGGGGAGTAGAATGAGCCTACTCCCAAGATGGTATTCATCTTTGGGAGATATAAACTTAATCCTGCCGATTTTGCTGGGA
>JACPNN010000013.1 GCA_016185435.1 Candidatus Aenigmatarchaeota archaeon
CTCTTTGCGAACTCATGTCTGCACCATCTGCACTTGAGTTTGTTGCGCCGGATATGCCAATAGTTGCGAGAACGACATTTGGGACATGAAAAGCGAGGCATATATACTATATTCAGGTGGCTGGGATATAATCTTACCCTAATTATTGGTGTGATGGGTCCCGGAAGTAATGCTACCCCTAAAGATATTGATAACGCTTCCACCATCGGAAGAAAAATTGCTGAAGAAGGGTGGGTATTGCTTAGTGGAGGAAGGAATGAGGGAGTCATGGACGCAGTTAATAAGGCAGCCAAACAAGCAGGTGGGTTAACCGTAGGAATTATGCCAACATCCGACCCTACCACATTTTCGCATGCTGTTGATATTGCTGTCATTACAGATATGAAAAGTGCTAGAAATAATATTAATGTTCTTTCGAGCGATGTTGTTATCGCATGTGGAATGGAATCCGGTACTGCGTCTGAAGTTGCATTAGCTCTCAAGGCTAATAAAAAAGTAATTTTGTTAAGTGACAATGAAGAGAGTAAAATATTTTTTAAAAAGATAGGTAAATATAATATTCTTATTGCTAACAATGCAGACGAAGTGATTGAATTAGTTAAAAACCTACTCGGCTAGAAATTTTATTTCTGCCCCTTTATTATCTTCTTTATTGTTTTTATAAAACTTGATTGAATGACATTTTCAAAAACTTTGCTTCGCAACCCCATTGCATTCTCACTTCGTTCGGGGCGCAAAACAGGGGTTTTACGATTCGCTCTTTGCAGTTCGCTCCGTCCAAATCGCCTTCGGCGACTTCGATTGATCCGATACGCAGAACAAAAATGCCCGTATTTAAATCCGCCAAAGAACATATCATATGGCTGAAAAGGCCAAGGTCCAGCTGGCTCTTGATTTCCTGACAATTGCCGATGCATTGAAGATAGCCGAAAAGGCCGCAGAATATGCCGATTTCATCGAGGCCGGAACTCCTCTGATCAAAGCCGAAGGCCTGTCTGTTGTCAGAAGGCTGAAGGAAAGGTTCCCTGACAAAATCATTGTGGCGGACATGAAGACCATGGACACAGGATTTCTTGAGGCCGAGATCGCTTTTAAAGCAGGAGCAGACGCCGTTTCTGTGCTGGGAGCGGCCGACAGGGAAACCATAAAAGGCGCATCAGAGGCCGCCAAAAAATATGGGAAGATCCTCATGGTGGATTCCATAGGCATTGATGACATTTCCGCCCTTGCTGAAAAAATCATGGATATACATGCCGATTATCTGGTTCTCCACACAGGGATAGACCAGCAGCATGCGGGAAAGTCTGCATTTTCTGTTTTGGCAAAAATCAAAGATAAGAGATTAAATTCAAAAATTGCGCTTTGCGGAGGGCTGAATTCATATTCCATAAAAAAGCTTCCCCCGGTTCCAAAAGTGGATCTCCTGGTAATAGGGGGCGCCATAACAAGATCATCTGATCCCCAAAAGGCAGCAGAAATGATAAGGAAGGCCATTAATGAGCCTCACAAAGGACACGGTCTATGAGATAATAGGCCACATCAAAGAGGTGGCGGAGAAAATCAGCGGGAAGGAAATAGGCGAGCTTATAAGCATGATAATATTCTCCAAGAGGGTGTTCATATTCGGCGCAGGCAGATCGGGCCTCGTGGGCAAAGCGTTTGCAGTGAGGCTGGCCCATCTCAAGTTCGAGGTCTTTGTCGTTGGCGATACCATTACCCCTGCTGTCCAGGACGGCGACCTCTTCATAGCGATCTCAGGCTCCGGCGAGACAGCCTCTGTGGTGATTTCGGCAAAGAGCGCAAAGGATGCCGGCGCGAAGATTGCCGCAGTCACTTCAAACAGGGATTCCAGCCTTGCCAAGGCAGCCGATTCCGTCATGGTGGTGGAAGGCAGGACCAAGGACGATTTGCACCGCAAGGACTACATTGCGAAGCAGATAATGGGGCGGCACGAGCCTTTATCGCCCCTGGGGACGCTTTTCGAGGACACATGCCAGGTGCTGCTTGATGGCGTGATAGTGGAGCTTATGCGCAAGCTCAGGAAGACAGAGGATGACCTCGCAAGGATGCATTCGAATGTGGAATAGTCTGGCGCTGTGAGATTTTCTATCTTCTACTTCTGGCGGCTGTGGATGAGGGGGTTCTCCTGAGCTGCAGGTACAGCATGACATAGGCTACCACTGACCACGAGGAGCTGACGCTGCTGATAATGAGAATAATGGCAGCTAGCGGCATATTCGCCGTGCTTTCGGGGCTTTGTGCAGACTTCAAAAAAGTTTCCGCGCCGGAGCCGATTGCTGCCGCCGCAGTGCCGATTAGAAGGAGCGATGGCGCTATAATCAGCACTGAAAGAAAAATGATGCTGAGAACATTGTTCTTGGTGATCCTCCAGCTCTTCATGAATGAGTCCCTCACCCCTCTGTCCTCAAGGACCAGGATATAGACAGCCATTGAGAACCTGAAAATCAGGTAAAACAGGATCAGCACTGACGCAAAAATCCCTGCAATGAGCAAAAGGCCCAGAACAAACAAGATGGACGCATTTTTTGACGGGGCAGCCAGCATTATGCCGGCAAGAGGCAGGAGCGCAGGCAAAAAGCTTGCTGCGATTATCAGGGAAATGGCCAGCATTGCAAGGAGGAATGGAAGATATCTGGAGAGAACAAAGCCTGCTGCAGCTTCAACGGATGGCCTAGATTTAATGGCATCCCTTGCCATCTTCATGGCCATGATAGTGAAAAATATCCCGGCCAGCAATGAGATGATGCCGGTCAGCGCTGCCGCAGGCAGGGCGGCAAGCCTTTCCGTTATAGGCGCGGTTTTAGGGACTGCGGGAACAAAGGCGCTCAGGAAAAAAGAAAACGCATTGCTTATGAGAAACGGCAGGATAATTATGGGATTCTTGAGCAGCATTCTCAGTGAATTAAGTGCAATCGCTATGGAATCAATGCCCATCTTATATTTGTGCAGGGGCCTGAATATAAGCAAATAGCAATCGAAATGACAAATTACTTCTTTCTCTTCTGGAGTTCAGGCTTCTCCTTCCTCAGCTCAAGGAAGGCCATCAGCAGAGCGACCGTTATCCACGCTGAAAAGATGTCTGTCACGACAGTGGGCACGTATTCGGCAAGGTCAAAGGCCGCGCCTTCCGAAGGCGGCGGAGGAATATCGTAATTGGTGCCGGCGGCCAGTTCTGCCCCCGCATCCACCAAGAGAAGGGCCATGACCATGGGCACAAAAATGATGAAAAGGAGGAGCAGCAGATTCAGGACATTGCTTCTGGCAATCCTCCAGCTTGCCTTTATGGAATCAGCGATGCCCCTTTTCTCCAGGACAATGTAATACTGGGCAAAAGCCAGCCTTACGACCATGAGTATTACAAGGATGAGGGAGACGAAAAAACCGGCAGCCACCAGGATGGTGGCAATTGTCTGTATGGCGCTGCTGCCGCTGACTGCAAAAATGAGCAGTGGTATGGCAAGCGGCAGGAGGGCTGCCAGGACGAGGATACCAACAGCTATTGAAGTGAACAGGTAGGGCAGAAACCTGGAAGGCGCAAAGCTTACTGCAGCAGAAAAAGAGCTCTTTGACTTCACCGAATCATATGCCAGCTTTATTGCTATTATGGAGGAAAAAACTGACACCAGCCCGGAGATTATCATGACCGCGAGGGCTGACACAATGTAAAACGAATACTGGGAAAGCATCTGGGAAAGGTCTGCCGCGTCGGGTATATCCGTAATCAGCAGAGCGCCGAGAGTGCCGATGAATGTGCTCAGCAGATAGGGAAGGGCAATCACGGGATTTCTGCAAAGAATTTTGAAGGATTCCTTTGCTGTCCGTATGGAATCAATCATATTATATTTTTGTCGGGCTTCAATATAAATGAGATGCGTTTTGGAAAATGATGCCGGATCACTTCTCATGCTTGGAGCCGGACTGCCACATGGACTCAAAATAAGGCTTTATTATGTCTTTTGCGGCATGATTGGAATTTGCCCAGAAGGCGACATCCTGCGTCTCATGGACATCCTTGTCGTCAGTCAGGGCGAAGAGAACATGTTTGTCGTCGATCAGGAAAATGCGGCCGGAAGGAAAAGGAAGGTGCCTCAGTTCGGCAACCTGGGAAAGAGCGTTAGTGGCGGAAGTATTGGAAAGGGGGGCCAGAATCTTCACTTTTGCTCCCCTTCTCGCAATTTTCTTCAGCATCCTGAAGTGGTTGCTGTAGAGGTCATTCAGGCCCTGCTCTGTGGTGACTATGCTTATCTTGCTCTTCGCGTCCCTGAATAGCGTCCGAAGCTGCCTGTTTATCGTGTGCCTCCCTTTCAGCGTGCCTATAAGGTCTGCAGGCGTCATCAGGCTTAGGCTCTGCTTGTGGATCTGTTCAAGCTCATTCAGCACCTTTGAGCCGGCCATTTTTTCTATCCTTGACACAAGCGTCTCATAATTCTTTTCGAGGTTCTGCTTCACCCTTTCCAGTGCTTCCTTGGGCTCAAGCGCCACATATTTTATGGGCTTCGAGGGCTGCACCATGGCAAAGCCCTTCTCAGCAAGGCTCTCAAGGACGTCATAGCTCCTGCTCCTCGGAACATTGGCCAGTTCAGAAAGCTCGGCTGCAGTCGCTACGCCCCTAGCTAGCAAAGCAACATATATCTTTCTTTCATAGAGGTTTAGTCCTATGCTTTTGAGCGCATCAAGAGTTTCAGTCGAGGCAACCATACACGCACCCGTTTTATTTCAATGATTTGTCTCAGGTCGGTTATTAAGTATATCATCTGCCTATTTAAATGCTTTGGTTTTTCTTACCGCCCTGTGACTTTTCTCTGGAATTAATTTCGGAATTAAAAATATATTGCTTTGTCATGCATGCGTAGCTACAGAAGGCTTCCAGCGCATGGTTTTAGAGGCATGTATAAAAGAGCTTTTTCCAGAAACGATATGCAGAGAACTAATTAAATTATGATTCGTATGATTTATAAAATGTCAGATATTTCCTCCCTTCTGCTCCGTCTTTCCCTTCTGTTCCGTCCTCCCTTTCTGTTCCGTCCTCCCTTTCTGGTCCGTCTTTCCCTTTTGCATCCTGTAAATTTTTTCAAGCCTGTCCAGATCGTCCGCATCCTCTATGCCCTTATCATCCCTCAGCCTGATGAATCTCGGGAACCTCAGGGCATAGCCTGAGTCATAGTTCGGGCTTTTCTGTATCTCTTCATAAGCGACTTCTATCACAATCTTCGGCCTTATCTTCACCTCCCCGCCCTCATCATGATATATATATGGCTTAAGCATCTTTGTCAGCTCTTCAAATGTCAAGTCGTCTTTATTTCCCTTCTTCTCCTTTATGCCTGTGCCGAGCATGCCGCACACCAGGAATTCAGATGTGTTGGGTTTTCTGATGCCCAGAATCAGGCTCCCTATCCAGCCTGCCCTCTTTCCAGTGCCCCACAGGCCGCCTATTATGGCCGCATCAAGCGTCTCGAGAGTCGGCTTCACCTTCAGCCAGCCTCCTGCTACTCTTCTGCCGGGCTGGTAGCTTGCCTCAAGGTTCTTGACCATCACCCCTTCCTGGCCCGCTTCTATCGCTTTCCTGTAGAATCCTTCTGCCGCCTTTATGTCCTTTGTGATTACTTGTTCTGCAAGGTCAAACCTTCCTTTTACTGGAACTATTATATCTTCAAGCATCCTTCTCCTTTTCCCAAGAGAAAGATCAAACAACTGCCTCCCGTCTATATGAATCGCGTCAAAAAGGTGCATCTGGACGGGTATTTCCATGGCCATCTGCGGGATGTCGTATTTCCTGTGTATCCTCTGGCTGAGGGCCTGGAAAGGCAGGGGCTTGGAGGTTTTCGGGTCGAAGGCCATCAGCTCGCCTTCAATTATGCATTCCCTGGCCCTGACGCATTTCTGCGCCAGATCGACAAGATCAGGGAACTGTTTGGTTATATTCTCAAGCCTTCTCGTGTAAATCCATATTTCCTTCCCCTTTTTATGTATTTGGGCCCTTGCGCCGTCAAATTTCACTTCTATGGCCGGCTTGTCAAAGGCCTTTATGGCTTCTTCCAAAGAAGGGGCCTTTTCAGCCAGCAACACTTCTACGGGTTTGCCAACTTCCAGAGAGGCTTTTTCAAGGCCTTCAAGGCCCTTTTGCCTGGCAAGCAAGGCCACTTCCCCATAGTCTGGCCTCAGGAACCAGGCCCATTCGACAGCGTCATTTATTCTCTTTTTGATTTTCCTTGATTCCTCATTATCTTCTGCAAGCACATAATCATACCCGCCTTTTGCCCTCCAGAGGCCTCTGTCTGTTATCTTCCCTTTGTCTACTGTGTTCCTCTCCCTGAAAGCATCATATTCTTTTTTGGTTATTTTTTCCTTTCCACTTAATTTTTCTACTATAGAATCATGGTCCAATATTTTTTTATTTTGTTTTCCCAGCAATCTGATTATCTTCTTTTCATCCCAGACAATCTCAGAGAAGTAGGCCTTTGCTATGGCATCCCTCACCACACCCTTCTCGACGCCCATCCTGAGCTCTCCCAGTATAGTCCTCACGATGTATTTGGCTTCTGTCGGCTGGGCTGAAGAGAGCAGCTCAGAGACAAGCTGGCCTTTCCTCTCCTGGCTGCCCTGGCCTTCTGTGTAGGCCAGCTTCTGGAGATTTTCCACCACTTTGGATACAGTAAGCCCTTTGCTGAACAATGTTTTCTGTTTCTTTTCACTGGCCAGTTTTTCTATAACGAGGCCAAAATCTCCAAGCTTCTTGTAGTGCTTCTGTATGTCAGTTTCACTGTAACCGGTAGAGGCAGATACAATCTTCAGCATCAGCTGGCCTGCAATGCCTATCTCCTTCTCGTGCCATGGTGGAAATACCCTCCCCTGGAGAAGGAGGACCACAGCAGGCAGGGCAGAATCATCCGTTCTCCTTAAAATCCTTGCTATTGCAGACACCTTCTTCAGCCTGGCAGGAGTCTTCTCCAGATATTCGCAGAGGCCGGCCAGAATGGAGTATTCCATTAGAATAATTATTGTCCCCCTGTAATGTAAATGTTGCACATGAAAAGGATTTTCCTCTGCCGGCAGCAATTTAAATACAAACATGAATTGGATGCCTATGGGAAGGGAAACAGACAGGGAGGCCATTGCAAATCTGGAGAGAAGGCTGGAGGAGACCATAGATGATTTCGGCCCTCCTGAATGCGGAAGAACAGCGGCAATCATCGCCCCAAATGTGGGCAATGAACCCGTTTTCATAAAGAACATCTCCAATGTTTCAACAGCCCTACCCCACCTCGGCTTCACGAGACTTTACATTGTGTCTTCAGAAGAGGGATTGGCAGAAGCTTCCAGCCCACCGGCGCTCGCTTTCAAATATTTCAGGGGGTATGCTCCGACAAAAAGAGGCATGGAGGACTGCGTTTCAGGCATGGGGAAGGCAGTAAAGCAGGGCGATATATTGGCCATTTACATGACCGGCCATGGCTACAGGAGCTTCTTTGGAAAGTCGCGCATGACACTTGAGAATGGCACTCTGACTGACAGGGCCCTTGCCCGAATGCTTCACGAAGCACTGTCTCAAAAGGAGCCCATAGGCAGAATTGTCGTAGCTGACCAGTGTTACGGGCTGGGATTTGTCCGGAAGCTGGAGTCAGAAGTCTACAGGGGCATTGCAGCGTCTGAAGAGGGGACATCCGACAGAACATTTTCCAGAGCCTTTTTCCGGGCCCTGATAAGGAAAAGGAATCTGAAGGGGGCCTTTGAGCTTGCAAAACAGAACGATTATTTCTCAAGGAAAGGAGAGCATGTGCTGGCCTTTGTGTCCTCGGCGGAAAGGAAAGGCTACACTCATATTAGGGGTGCGACATAATATTATGAGGGAAATGACGGCAGGGAGCAATATAGACGCCTACAGAATCAGCTCATGTATCCGCTCTCCTGCTGGTGCCTTAAGAGGGCTTCCCTGCACATTCTGGAGAATTCATCCATGCTTTCTTTTGACGCCACAGAATCCAGCTTTTCCCTTCTCATAGCCAGAAATTCAGCGTGGTCAGGCATTATCACATTATCCAGTGCCCTCTCTCTGACGCCATTACGCTCTTTAACCTCCGCAAACCCCAGCGCATAAAGCCATCTCTCCATATATCTTTCATAGAATTTCCTGCCGCTTTCAGTAAGCTCCAGTTCTGAAAATTCCTCCCGGGTTCGGCCTTCCTCAACCTTGATCATGTTTGCCTTTCTTAGTATGGGGAGAATTGAACCAACAGTACTTTTATTGATTCCTGTGATTTCAGATACCCCCCTTGCGCTTAAAGGCTTCTTCCTGTCTCTCAGGCATGACATTACATTTTCAGCATACATTTTATAAATTGCCAAACTTTCTTTTTCATAGTCTCCCATAAGCCTCCTGACCCTTCTAGGATCAAGAGGGCTTCCCTCTGCTTTTGGTACGACTTTCATCTCATCTTCAGGGTGCTTGGCCTCATAATGGACAAGGCCTGTCTCTGCGAGTCTCGGCAGATTATGATTTACCAAAGATTTACTCAATTCTCTGTACTCTCTGCTCTTTCTTCTAAATCTGCCAGCATCAAACTCGTAATAATCGTCAATAATGTCCATGAGCCTGACTGTTTGTCCTTCTACTGTATTTTCATGCAGCCATGCAAGAATCATAAGGGTTGTGAGAGGCGCATATCTTTTTCCCGAAGAGTGTGCGGCACCAAAAATTTTATAAGCAGAGCTTTTAGTCAAGCCAGATGATGATTCCTCAAGGCACAGGAAGGCTGTGGCATCTCCCAGTAAAGCTCCTAAAGGCGTTTTCCTGTATCCATTGACTTTTCTCTCGGCAAGGCCTGTTTTCTTTTTTACCCTTGCCTTTTCAGCCAGCGGGATTGTGAGCTGCAGGATTGCATAATCGAAATAATCGCTAACAAGTTTGTCTCCTAATACTCTCAGATAATCTTCAAGCAGGATTCCAAGAACATTGTTGACCTTTTCTGCAATATAGTGCGGAGACTCTCCACCGAGAGGTGTTTCCAGCAAAGTCAGGGCCTTCCTCGGATTGTTTCCGCATGCCCTTAACAGGGAACCTGAATACTCCCCAAAAGTCTTTGGCTCGATTATCCTGTCCCATGAATAGCCTTCAATCTGGCAGGTTGGAATCATAATTACTCTGTGATAGTTAAATTTATAAATATTCTCAGAATTGTGTCCTCGGCGGAAAGGAAAGGCTACGCTCATATTAGGGGTGCGACATAATATTATGAGGGAAATGACGGCAGAAAGCAATATAGACGCCTACAGAATCAGCTCATGTATCCGCTCTCCTGCTGGTGCCTTGAGAAGGCTTCCCTGCACATTCTGGAGAATTCATCCATGCTTTCTTTTGACGCCACAGAATCCAGCTTTTCCCTTCTCATGCCCAGAAATTCAGCGTGGTCAGGCGTTATAACATTATCCAGTGCCCTTTCCCTGACGCCATTACGTCCCTTTGCCTCTTCAAAACCCAGAGCATAAAGCCATCTTTTCATGTATCTTTTATAGAACTCCCTGCCGTTTTCAGTAAGCTCCAGTTCGGAATATTCCTCCAGGGTTCGGCCTTCCACAACCTTGATCATGTTTACCTTTCTTAGCATGGTGAGAACTCCACGAACAAAACTTTTATTGATCCCTGTTCTCTCAAATGTCTCGGCTGCGCTTAAAGGCTTCTTCCTGTCTCTCAGGCATGACATTACATTTTCAGCATACATTTTATAAATTGCCAAAGTTCCTTTTCCATACTCTCCCATAAGCCTCCTGACCCTTCCGGGATCAAGAGGGCTTCCCTCTGCTTTTGGTGCGACTTTCATCTCATCTTTACTATGCTTGGATTTATAACTGACAAGACCTGTCTCTGCGAGCCTCGGCAGATTACAATTTGACAAAGATTCACTCAATTCATTGTACTCTCTGCTATCTCTTCCAAACCTGTCAACATCAAACTCGTAATAATCGTCAACAAAGTCCATGAGCCTGATTGTTTGTCCTTCTTTTGTTTTTTCATGCAGCCAAACAAGAATCATAAGGGTTGTGAGAGGCGCATATCTTTTTCCCCGAGAGTTCGCGACACCAAAAATCTTATAGGCAGAGCTTTTAGTCAGGCCAGATGATGATTCCTCAAGGCACAGGAAGGCTGTGGCATCTCCCAGTAAAGCTCCTAAAGGCGTTTTCCTGTATCCTTGGACTTCTCTTTCTGCCAGGCCTGTTCTCTTTTTTATCCTTGCCTTTTCAGCCAATGGCAATGTAAGCTGAAGTATTGCATTATCGAAATAACTGATAACCGTATCACCTCCTAACCCTCTCAGATAGTCCTCAGGCAGGATTCCAAGAACATTGTTGACCTTTTCTGCAATATAGCGCGGAGACTCTCCTCCGAGAGGTGTTTCCAGCAAAACCAATGCCTTCCTCGGATTGTTTCCGCATGCCCTTAACAGGGAACCTGAATACTCCCCAAAAGGCTTTGGCTCGATTATCCTGTCCCATGAATAGCTTTTTATCTGATCTGAATGAATCATAATCACTTTATAATAGTTAAATTTATAAAATATACTTGCCCAAAAAGTTCTCAGAGGGGGGGGAGGCCAGGCTTCTCCTGGTCTATGAGCAGACCATACTTTCCAAGGAAAGGACTGCCCTCAGCTTCATGCAGATAGGGCTGGTGTTTGTCGGCCTCGGGCTTGGCCTGATTGCTGTTTACCTGCAGAACCACATAATCGGCCTCGCAATAGGCTTCTTCCTTATAATAGTCGGCTGGCTCGAGATGATGGAATCGCATGCCAAGCTGAAGAAATACGGCAGCTTGTTGGATGAGGTGAAGGCGAAGCTGAGGAAGATAGGGGTGGAGGTCGCTTAGAAGCCACTGATTCGGCTTTTCTAATCGGAAATGCCATGCTGTAGGCCATGCCTTATAAGCAGGTTAAGGAATTTTTTTCCTACAGATCTGTCGAGCTGTTTGGTCACCTCTTCCCTTATCATTTTCAATCTGTAGGCCTTGCTCAGTTCTTCCTCTTCCCTGAAAATCAGTTTCGTATCTTTCTTTGCTTCTTCAAAGCAAGTGCCTGCGGCAATGAATCCGGTAGCATAATCCACTGTTTCAATGCAGCTCAGGGCAAGATATTCACAGTATTTTCGTACTCCAAGCAGCCAGCCGTTTACGCCATAGGATCTTGATCCTATCTGGGTGCTGACGGAGCCAGGACCCTGCAGGTTCCATGGATCGAAATCAATCACTGTTTCCCTCTTTCTGTCCTTTTCCAGGGTCTCCTCATAGGCCTTTTCAAAGCGCCTGGCCGAATCGGATATTGTGGCAGCTATATTTTCAAGAGAGGCAGGCGAAGTTATGAGCAGGTCTTCATCCAGCCTTTCCGCAGCCGCCCTATATCCCAGACCGCTGAAAAAAGTCGTTGTGGTAGGATCTTCGTCATCCTTTATCTTCTCCCTGAACCATGCTGCGATGATGCCGCCCATATAAGGCCGTGACACCTCTTTGCTCAGCTCATCGTTATAGATAACTCTTCTTTGCGGCAACCATGACACGCCCAGATCAAGACCCCTGCTTCCGACAAATTTCTCTTTCCCTAACGCATATTCTATCCTGGGATCATAGATGATCTCATCCCTTCTCACATCCGGCTTGAGGCCGGGCTTTATGCTGTCATATCCCAGCCTTCCTGCCATGTGTTTTATTCTGTTCCATAGGCGGTATTTTTCCGAAGAAACAGGCTTGGGGAGCCTGATTCCCAGATTCCTGTAATCCAAATGAAACCAGTCGCCCATTATGCCTGCAAGTTCGATTACATCTCCCTCCAGATCCTTTCGTGTCCTTATTTTTTCTGCCATAATCAGCTGTGATTACATGTCGCATCTCATAATAATCTGATACTGCTAGAAATAAAAATCCGCAATCCGCATATTTATAAATCTCGCATCTCATATTAGACTATGGCCTTTGTCCGATGGGGATATCTGCTTGCAGGCATTTTCTTGCTTCTCCTTTCCCAGGCAGTCTTTTCAGCCGACACCGGCGATTTCCAGAAGAAAATATCCCTTTCCCTTGAGCCCGGCCAGAGGTACAGCTTCCCGCTGGCCCTCAAGAACATAACCGAGATCACTTCGGTAACAGCTTCCGGCGATGCCTCATCATGGTTTGCCTTCGGAGGCAACCTTGAGCCGGCATACAGGATAACAAACCTCGTCGACCAGAGCGTTGAAGTGATAATCATAGTGCCCAATTCGGCCGAGGTAAGGGACTATTCCGCCCAGATAAAGGGCAACGACAAGATACTTTCCACAGTCGAGATAAAGGTGGTTCAGCCCCTGAGCAAGAGGGTGCTGACAATTTCAGATTCAATAACTGACATAAATGTGAAGCTCCAGCAGCTCCAGAGCATACAGGACAGGCAGACGAAGCTGGACAACAAGCTCAGCGAAGTCATCATAAGGCAGGACAAGATGGAAAGCACGGCAGGCGACAGCTTTGCCGACCTGAAGAAGAAGGCGCTGGAGCAGGAATCGTACAACAAGAATCTCAAGGCCCTTGAGCAGAATTTCAATGAGGAAAAGGGCAGGCTTGAGGCTGCTGTAACTTCCCTTGAAAGCGAAAAGGCAAAGCTTGCCGACGAGAAGAGGCGGCTTGAAAAGGTGACGGGAAGCTATCTGCTCGGCTCTTCCCCTGCCGGAATATTGGCGTCTTTCCTGATAGGCATTCTCATAGGCCTTGCCCTTGTCAAGGGCGTCAGGATGCCGAATCTGGCCCTGCCAAGGATTCCAAAGGCCGAGCCACCCCAAAAGGAGCCGGCGGTCAGCTTCAGGCCCGAGCCGGTGAAACTTGTCCCGGGCCATGAAAGGGAAGGCATGGAGAGGCTGAGGCAGTTCAAGTACGATTTCAGGCCGAGGAGATGGTGAATTATCGGGCACGCAAAGCAGATAGCAGTGCACATACATTACTGTGGTAATTGTCTTGTTAAACTGATATAAATCTTGTGAGGAAGGAAATTCATAGGCAGATTTTATGTTTTATCCAGTATCTCCAAGGATCGTTCAGACAGGTGATTCCGCCACTTCCAGGAAAAATTCAGCACAGGTTCAGGGCGGTCATACATCAATCAATGATATTTTGACAGGCTATTTCTGGAGCCTCATGGAAACCTTTGATGTGCCCATTGATGCAAGCAAGCCATTTCCTGATGTTAAGGGAAAATTGACGAACACAATCAGACTGAAATATGGAGAAGAGTTATGGAAAAAGGCATCAAAAGTTCTTGATGAGAATCCCAGAATCCTCATTCTCCAAAGCTTAAAAGGTTTACTGCCAATAGAAAGGCATGAATCGCCCTGAAATTGCAGATTTGTTTGCCAAAGAGACCGTTGACGGAAGGTTCAGAAGCCAGTTGCATGATCTTGTTGGAATTCCGACAATAAGTTCGCAGCCCGAAAGAGGAGATGATATCAGGAAAGGGGCAGGCCTTGTTCAGAAGTACCTGGAAGATATCGGGGCCGAAACAAAGCTGATAGTGACTCCGGGCAGTCCCCTTGTCTTCGGAAAGATAGAAGGTTCGGTCGGAAGCCCTACCATTGGCTTTTACGGCCACTACGATGTGCAGCCGGCTGCTATGGAGGACGGCTGGAATACTGATCCTTTCAGTATGGTGGAAAAGGACGAGGTTTTCTATGGAAGAGGGACTGCAGACCAAAAGGGACCGCTCCTGTCCTCAATGGAGGGGGTCAGGCTGGCGCTCAAAGAAGGCCTTGATCTCAATTACATCTTCCTTGCAGAGGGCGAGGAGGAAATGGGCAGCAGGAACTTCAGGGACGCTATTGACATTGTGGCGGGACGCTTTAAGGCTGATGCCGTCGTCGTGCCGGATGTCGGCTGGCTCACTGAAAGCATGCCTGCGGTCATGTATGGCCTGAGAGGCCTTGTGTATATGCACTGGACGTACAGGACTGCGGAAAGGGACGGCCATTCCGGACATCTCGGAGGTGTCGCAGACAACCCCCTTGATGAGCTTATGAGGTTGCGTCAACTGTGCAGCTATTCTGAAACTGGAATCTTCAAGATTCATGAGATGTATGATGATATCCGGGAACCAACAGAAGAAGAACTTACGGAATGGAAATCCCTTCCCATTGATCCTGAAACATACAGGAGGGAGCATGGATTGCGGCGGATGACTACCCCGCGGATGATTACCAGCGATAAGCTAAAGATGCTGCAAAATGTCTGGGCTTATCCTGCCATGGATTCCCACGGGCTGGCCGGGGGCTACAATGTGAGGGATGGAAAGAAAACTGTCATGCCGGCCTATGGCCAGTTGCTTGTGAGCATCCGCATAGTTCCTGACCAAGATCCTCGGAAGGTTTTCAAAGAGGTGAAATCTTTTATTGAAGGGAAGAACCCCCATGTGGATGTAAAGGCAGCAGCCCTTGCCCGGCCTTATTTGGGAGACTTCAGGGGGCCGCATACCATGGCCATGGTTGATGCAATGGAGGAAGGTTTTGGAATCAGGCCTGTGAGGATACGCGGCGGCGGAACTATAGGGGCTGTAGCCGACATGGTGGATGTCTTTGGTAATATTCCCATAGTCATGCCCGGTGTTGAAAAGCCGAGCTATGCTATCCATGGCCCGAATGAGCATTACGGCAAGGATATGGCACGCGGCGTGATAAAATCTGTCTTCGGCTACCTGGACAGGGTTTCCCGAATGGGAAAATAAAAATTGCAGCGGCAATATGCAAATCTGCTTGTTTTGGAGTGCATGCCGCTGACGTGATGAATATCCGTCCGCAGTTTCTTAGTAATCATCTGGAAATAGCTGCGAAGGCAAGTGATTCAGCCCGCTTTTGTCCGGCTGTCTTTCAATCCTGTACTCAGGGATGTCTTCATACCCGGATAATCTCTTCCAGCCCACAATCCTGAATTCTTCTGTGCCGGGAGCCAGCACACCCTTCCTTACGAACTTCTGCCTGAACCGGTTAACGGTTCTCCATGTCGTGCCGCTGAGTTCAGCCAGGTCAGCGCTGCTGACAGGCAGGATTATGCCCTTCCGGGTCCTGATGCCGATTTTTTTCGCCATGTGCTTCATTACCATGGCAATAAACGGATAGACGCTACGGCCACTGTATGACCTCTCTGCAATCATGTAATAAGCTTTCTGGGCCTGAAATGCAAGATAACCATGAAAAGCGAGCTTATCTTCCGGATTCTGCTCAAAATAGTGCATCAGCTCGGCCTTGTCCGTCACCATGATAGCAGAATCGACAATAGCCTTCGTTTCTGAACGCCTTTTGGGAATGTAGAGGCATCCTTCCCCGAAAATCTCTCCTCTGCCATGCAGCAGGGCAAAGCAGTTGCCGCTTAAGGAAGGGTATCTTTCCATCACCGCCCCTTTGTCCACCCTGTATACCCTGTGAGCCTTATCACTGACGGAGTATAGAACCTCCTTCCTTTTCAGCCTGAACCTTTTCCATATGCTTTCCGGCATAGTTTTCGATCCATTATTTTCACGAATTCTTCCCCCTGAGGGGCACAAACGACATATTTCTGTATCTCCCCGTTTCCGCTATTTCGCTGCCTCTGCGCCTGTATTTTATCAGCGGGCCCTCGGCCTGGGGGGCCAGCATTATCCCGCCTTCAGCCAGCTGCCGGCCGACAATGAATGTCCCAGGGATAGCTTTGCAGGCCGCTCATGACATATTCCGGCAGAAAACAGATCGGAGTCACGCCTCTGTTGAACCTGAACAGCCTGCCTTCCCTCAAAGCCGGATATCTCTGAACAGTTCCCTGAACGTGTCTAAAGGCATTGGGATGGACAATGAGGGAAGCATTTTTCCTTGCTCGGATTTCAAACCATGGCAATCGGATGTCGATATTGTCTGCATTGTCTATGCCCAAATATTCAAGGACGCACCTTACACTCAAGTAATCATCCTCCTTTATCTGAGAATCATCAGGGACTGCTATTTCCGCTCCGTTCTGCTGGTTGTAGTTGTCTATAGTTTCCTGAATCTCTCTTTTCTCGTTTCCGATGAGGAGAGCTTCAGACACCGGAACACGATACCTGAAATATCTTATTTCCGCCATACCTCACAATTTAAGGGCCAAATTATATAAACAGAACATCCCTATCCTTCCTGCATTTTCAGCCTTTTGATTATGCTCTCAAGGTTCATTCTTTCCTCTTTCCCTGTCTTCATGTCCTTCAGATGGAAGGCATTTTCCTTCATTTCCTTTTCCCCCACAACAATCACATAGGGCATGCCTGCCGAATTGGCATAATCAAGCTGCTTCCTCAAAGGCCGTCCCATGAGGTCTGTCTCCGCATTTATGCCGTTTTCCCTTAAATTCCGGGCTATTCCTATCGCATCATTTCTCAGGGATTCATTCACGCTTGCCACAAGCACTTTAGTCTTGATCTTGGACATGTCAAGCATGCCCTCAGACTCCATTATGTCATAAAGCCTGTCGATTCCGAAGGAGAAGCCGGCGCAGGGTGTAGGTTGTCCTCCATAAAGGGCCACAAGGCTGTCATACCTGCCGCCTCCGGCCACGCTGCCCACATTCTTCTTTGCCTTAATGGAAATCTCGAATATCGGGCCCGTATAATAATCCAGGCCCCTCACGAGGCTCAAATCAATCGAAATGTTCCGGATTCCATACGCTTTGGCCTTTTCTGCTATCCCTTCCAGCTCTTTTATCCCCTCATCAGCTTCGCTCAATCCCCCCAATTTCTTTCTTATTTTTTCGATCAGCTCTTCCGGCCTCCCTTTCAGGTCAATAAAGCCTAAAATATCAGACGCCTTCCTTTCCCCTATCACCCTGCCAAGCTCTTTTAAGGTTTCTTCCCTTCCCGCCTTCTCAAACTTGTCAAGGATCCTGAAAACAGCAGGCTCATCATCCTTTTCCACACCAGCAAATGAAAGAAGGATATTTAATATTTTCCTGTTATTGAGCCTTATTGAGTATTCATTAAAACCAAGATTCATGAGAACACTCCCAGCAACGGCAAGGCACTCGGCCTCGCAGTCCATGCTTGCCGAACCGACAATGTCGACATCGGCCTGCCAGAATTCCCTGTATCTTCCAGATTGAGGGTTATCATATCTCCAGACCTGCTGAATCTGGTATCTCTTGAAGGGCTTTGGCAGCTGCGGGTTGCTGGCTATCACCCTGGCCAAAGGGACCGTCAGATCAAATCTCAATCCCAATTCCCTGTCACCTTTATCCTTGAAATAGTAAATCTCGTTCTTTATGGCCTCTCCTCCGCCCCCTTTGGCTGAAAGAAGCTCCCATGACTCAAAGGCAGGCGTCTCAAGGGGCTGGAAGCCGAACCTCTCGAAGATATTCCTCACGGTATCGATAATGTACTGCCTCTTGATCATCTCCTCAGGGAGGAAGTCCCTGGTTCCCTTGGGTGATTGGAACTTTGACATAGTCATAATTGACTTCCTAGGTTAAAACCTTTGGACTGGTATTCCGTAGCTCTGTTTACCGTTACTTGCGCCAGCACCTTGATGGTGTCGATGAACTGGATTTCAGGCATGCATAGATCAAGGAGAGGCAGTTCGGTGCAGCCGAGGACTATACACTGCGCTCCTTCTGTACACATTCTTTTGGCGATCGAGGCAATGATTTCGACATCGGCCATGCTGCGCCGGCCGGCCATTGTTGACTCGATTATGCCGGAAATGTCCTTCTGCTCCAGCGTGGTAACCGGCACACTGCTGATTCCAAATGGTTCAAGAGCCTGTTCGTAGAGCCGGCTCCGAACAGTCGTCTCAGTTCCCATAATGCCGACTTTCGCAAAGTTGCGATCCTTTAGAAACCGCGCAGTTTCCTCGACGATGTTGATGACCGGTATGCCGACCGAGCTGCGCAGGTCCTTGATAAAGACCTGCACCGAGTTGCAGGGGATGGCAATGAATTCGCAGCTACAACTTTCCAGTTTCCGCGCCGCTGTCAGTAACATTTCCCTAACCCCAACTTCGTTTTCCAGGTCGTACAGGACATCGGGTATCGGCAGGTTGCAGATGAACATCTTCGGGTAGTCGCTGTCATTTGTGGCTGCATATTTGCGCTGGAACAGTCTGATTATTTCCATGTAAAACCTTGCCGTCGCTTCCGGCCCCATGCCGCCGATGATGCCGATTGTTTTCATCCGATTTCCCTCATTATCTTGGAGAAGATGTCCAAAGTGGCATCAACGGCTTCGTCCACATAGCCAAGCTCTTTGGCAATCCGGGAGAATTGCCACATTGTTTCCGGCCGCGTTTTTTGCAGAAAGGCCCGCGCTTGGTCGATGTCCATGTCGAAAGTTATATCTTCTCTGTTCCGATATGGTGCTACGCTGCCTACTGACGGTGTAATGGCATCCTGGGAATAGGCAAAAATGAAGCTCACGTCAGCCCTAGCAATCAGCCTGTCGAAAACCTTCTCCTTCTGGCCACCAATCTTGAGCCGCACGTCGCTTGTTTGCTTGAGTGCCAGGGCCTCGGCTATCTCCAGAGGAACATACAGCAGCGACGGGTCGCTTGCTCGGTATTTCAGAGGAACTGCGGTTTGCCATTCCTTCCTGTTTTCTGGCAATCTTTCAAGCAATCCGGACAGTTCATCCACATAGCTGTCTAGAACGAACAACTCCCGTGCCGTCAGCATGAGTACCTCTGCCCCGGCTTGCTTGGCCATGACCTGGAAAACCGTCTTGCGCCGCTCTTCTTTGCCAACGTCAGACAGTTCCAGCATCTTGCTTAATATGCCAGCCGGCTTCTCGGAAAGCTTGATGTCCAGTTGGTTGAGGAAATCATACGGGTAGGCATCATAAATAATTGCAGTGGGTTTCCTGCCGGAAAGACTTTCCGCAGACTGCTGGTATTTCCGGATAGCTATCATTATCAGTAGGTTGCGGTACTGTTCCAGGTCTCCGCCGATTCCGAAGTAGGCATTTGGCACTTCTTCAAGGGCCTTCAGCCTTGATACTAGCGGCTTCCTATAATAACCACTTCTGCCTTCTGGGGCAAGATATGGCGCCTGGAAGATAGAAAAGAACGTCTGGACACCAGCAGGCGGCACGTCGGACAACAGGCCTTTCACATTCGGCAGCTTAAGGTAATCTGTACCGCGCCGCAACTGTTCATAGCCGATCTTATCCTCTATTTTCTTGATAGGATTGTCAGTAACCATATCAATCACCACAGCTTAAGCTCTTCCTTTGTCGGCTTGCGGCCGAAATATTTCATCAGAAATTCTTCGGCCTCGCTAATCCATCGTTGCTCTGGCGTCCCTCCATTAGACCACACGTCCTTGTCTTTTTCCGTAAACGTGTCAAGATAGTGAAGCTTGTTTGATTCGAAAAGCCGGTAAATCAGATCTTTTGCCACGCTTCGATAGGTTGGATCTATCAACTGGTCTTTGGAAACTGTTTCATCAAGGGCGACAGATCTGAAAATTTCGAATTGGTTTCCGGTGCAGAATCTTAACGGAGGGCAAAATTCGAGCTTGGGCAGGTATAGAAGCTCGTATTTAACCCTAACACCATCATTTCCAGTTTTTTCCAATTCAATATCATAATCTTGCTCATCGTCCTCACTCTGCTTATACC
The DNA here is from genome assembly GCA_016185435.1 of Candidatus Aenigmatarchaeota archaeon. Taxonomy (GTDB): domain Archaea; phylum Aenigmatarchaeota; class Aenigmatarchaeia; order QMZP01; family QMZP01; genus JACPNN01. Next base: position 19,623 of record JACPNN010000013.1, read on the forward strand.
TGTCTCCCTTTCCAAATTTTCTTCTGTATCTAGGTTCTCCAAATATAAAAGGATATTTTTCCAGTGCATATTGAGTAAGAAAATAATCCATTAATTCATTTGCGCCAGGAGGCCCAATGTCTATTTTTTCCCCGAATGGTACAGGTGTTCTACCAGTGAGATTAAATTCGGCTATCAATGCTTCTATCAGTCTCTCAGTTCTAGGGTTTCTCATTTTTATCACCTCTTTCAGGGCCAGGCCCGGGAATTGAACCCGTACCTGAGGCTCCACAGGCCTCTGTGCCATCCCCTACACCATCCTGGCCATTTTTGAAAATCAGGAATGCAATATTTTTCCTTAAATCAATGGCTATAGAGATGTCAGAATCAGTATCAAGAGCGAAATTCTTTCTTATATCGGAAGGAATCGATATCCTTCCCTTTGAATCTATCCTTGCCTTCCTGAAAACAAGGCTCTTAGAGGCAATCTTATCTCTAAATAAATCGGCTATGAACTAGCCTCCTGCTTTTCCTGCCTACTATGAACTGAACCACCTTTCATGATAATCACCGATATGGATAATGGATGAGCATGTATTTATAAATGAGGTGGGATGGCGGAATATCACGGCATGTACTCTCTGAGAGCCATCCTGAGGGCTTCCAGGGCTTCATCTCGTGTCAGGCCGTAACCTCTTATAATCTTTCCAAGGGTTTGAGTATTGATGCCTCTGTATTTTCCCTCCTCTATAGTAGAAACAGATGCATGGCTTAATCCGGACATGCGCGCCGCCTCTCTTTGAGTGTAGCCTTTCCTTAAGCGCGCTTTCAGCAGATATTGCCCAAGACTTGTATCCGTTCCTTCGTATTCTGCCTCTTCTCCGGATAGTTCTTCATATTTCAGCACAGCGCACAGTTTGTTTATCTTTTTCCGGTGCCTGCCGATTTTTGCCAGAGATTCCCCGAATTCCGGAGAGTCATATCCATGCCCCTTTCCTTTGGCAGAAGCTCTAATAGCCTCACCCTCGCACAGATGAAGCTGATGGAGAAGCTCTTCGAGGGCTTTTTGGTAAATTTCAGCTTCTTCTTTTTCATCATTCATAGCAATTCATGCAAAACTCAGAAATTTAAGCTTCTGCCACGTCATTTAACACAATATTTGCAATCCTAGTCTGCTGCCTCTCACGAACATGGCTCTTATTAAAAATGAATGCAATTGCTGATATGGTGGGAGAAAAAAATATAGCCGACTACTATGACAACTGCGAAATCGATTACAGGCTTATCTGGGACCTGAAAAGAAGCATGTCGATACACTATGGATACTGGGATAAAGGCACAAGGAACCTCCATGATGCTCTTCTCAACACCAATCGCATAATGGCCCGGAGGATAGGGATCAGTAGAAGGGACCACGTCCTTGATGCAGGCTGCGGTGTTGGAGGCTCTTCGATATTTCTTGCAAGGAACTATGGCTGCACTGTGGAAGGGATAACGCTCAGCAGGCGACAGGTCAGGAAGGCAAGGCTGAATGCTGAAAGGCATGGGGTTGGCGGGAGTGTTTCGTTCCATGTCGGGAATTTCATGGATACAGGCTTCCCTGACGGGTCCTTTGATGCCATCTGGGCCATCGAAAGCGTATGCCATGCAGACAGAAAAGCAGATTTCATGAAAGAAGCATATAGGGTTCTCAAAGAAGGGGGCAGAATTGTGATTGCGGATGGTTTCAAAGCAGAGGGTATAGAGCCGGAGGAAGAAAAGCTGCTGGAAAAAATGATCAGGGGATGGAGCGTCCCCAATCTCTCAACTGTTAATGCTTTCTGCAGGAGCATGCGAAAAGTAGGTTTCAGGAATGTAAAAATGACAGATGAGACCCTGCACATATTGCCTTCTTCCAGGAGGCTGTATTATGCGTCTTTTCCAGGCTTGCTGATCACCAAGCTTGGCGAAGTTGCCCGCATAAGAAACAGAATACAGACGGCCAATGTTATGGCAGCTTATTATCAATACAAGGCCCTCAGGAAAGGTGTCTGGAGATACGGCCTCGTGTCGGCAGAAAAATGAATGGCTTGCAAATCACACAAAACTCGCAATCCTAGTCTGCTGCCTCATATGCCTGAGAAGCCTGCTTTCTGCCCTGTACCTCTCCATGGGCAGTGCAAGCCTTGATGATATGTATTCCAGTGCTGCCATTAAATTTGAAAATCCTGCAGGTTTCGACTGCATGGCCTTTCTGGTCTCTTCCCTGCACAGCCATACTCCTGTCGGAATGTAGCCTCTGTAAGCTTCTCGGAATACAACCACTCCTGCCTGTTTCTGCATTCTTTCCAAGGCTTCAAGAACGGCAAATTTCACTGAATAAAAACAACCTCCTACAGAAGAGTATCCGGTCTTTCCGGTGTACGGCTCCCAGTCCGAGAACAGGAGCTCCTCACTGCCCATCACATGGAGGAAGGTCTCCATCCATTCGTACTGCCAGTAAGTGGGCAAAAGAAGTATCACGAAATTGTTCTTCATGGCCTGGAACTGGTACGCCTGATATGTGTCAATCATTTCATATTCCTTCACCTTTTTCAGCAAATAGCCGGCCAAAGTATCATCAACCGCTGTTATGCTCCATCTTGTCGGGACAAGCTTCCTGTTCTTCCCGAGGCCCATCGTGCCGACTGAAAAGGCCTTCTGTATCTGGGAGAACAGGAGATTTTTGTTGTATAAATCAACAACAGCTTCAGCCGCTTTTAGGTCAGCGTCATAATATACTTTTTCCAGTTGATACTCCCATTTGACATTTGAGAAATCAAGAGATTTTATGGGTGCAGATGGGCCAAATGGGCTGTGGTCCATGTTGAATGTGACGCCTCTTGGCCTGCTCTTGAATTCGGCCTCTGTCTCTGGGGACTGTTTTGCTATAGCTATTTCTTGCAGCTGGCTGACGAATCTGCTGTCAAGATCCTTTATTGAGACAAGGGATTTTCCTCTCACCAGCTGCAGTCTGAAATTCACAATTGTCTGCAAGAATCTGTTATCCAGCCAGCCTTCAGGCGTATCGAGGCCGGATGTGTCGCCATGAGACGGGGTAAGCATCGGCCCAGCATACACTTTAGGATAGCCTGACCGGCCGATAAAGACAGAAGGAGGGGAAGTCCCTTCAAGCCTCTCGCCGACTTCCACAGACCTGAAGCGGCCTGTCCTTGAGGTGAGCTTTTTCAGGTAAACGCCCTTGCCGATGGCCATGAATAATTATTGTTCGGACTGTTTTTATAGGCTGACAGGGGAGGAGGCCGCTTTGCCGGTTGAATTCGATATTTATTCTACCCACTCTAAAGCTATTCATGGAAGGCATTGGAGAAAGCAGCCTTTTTGAATCCAAAGATAGAAAATTGTTGCCGCTTTTTCTCCTTTCCCTCGTCCTGATATCAGTCATAGTCGGCAACTTTTTCTCAACATTTTTCACAACTCTGATATCTGTTTTCGTGCTTTCCCTTATCTACTCCGCCATAAAAATCAGGGCCCTCAACCATGATTTGTTCATGAAATTCAAGGAAACATGCTACATACTGGCCTTTTCGCTTCTGACCACGCTGATTTTTGCTGTCGTCTTTCCCTTCATAATTTTCCATGATTCGTTCTCTAGCATTTATGTTATCAATTTTATCTATGGCCTCCCTGTAGTCTTTGTTTTCTTTTTCTGCCTCTACTTTTTCGGGAGCCTTCTGAAAGAAGAATGGATAGAATATGGCTATTTTGCCAGAAACTCGCTTCTTCTATCAGTTATTCTGGCTGTGATTTCATTTATTCTGGCTGTCTGGGTGATGAACTATATTTTTGAATCGCAGACATCAATGTTTTATGAAACGTATGGTCACATCGCCAAACAACAGGAAGAGACGACTAACTTGTATCATGAAGGCCAGGTATTCGTAGAAATCAATGAATATCATGACAACTTTTTGGAAGAAGCTAAAATGCAGATGGAAAGGACAGAGGCTTTTGAGTCGGAAAGAGGGGCTTGTGTGCTGAAAGAGTGCGAAAAAGTTGTAATAGATAACATTTATAACTCGATTGTTTTTGCGGTGACTTCGCACTCTATCGAAACGTCATTGGGGATAGCAAACAATGAAACGGCATACATAGAATCCGAACTGTTCAAAGAAAACTTCACCTCCCTTGAGGAATATCTTGGCTTCCTTAAGGAAAACGTCGAATACCTGAGCTTTAATTTAACACCGATGAGCAATGATGAAAGAGAAGATCTGAGGCTTCTTGAGTCTGATTTCTCATATAATGAGGGGAGGAAGCTATACGAAAAATATATCTTATCCAATAAAGGAGAAATTTTTTTTAACTTATTCCCCGAGCCAGATTCAATATTTTCCAGAAGCCTGTTCTATGTGGCTGAACATTCAGCATTTCAGAAGCACTTAATAAGAACAGCAGCGAAAACTCAGATTTATCTGCAGCGAATCAGCATAAATGAGGAGCTGCCAGCTAAATTATATAATGGCAGATATGCAAACGAGTCGATAGAAAGCAAAATAATACGGTACAAAATTCTCAAGTACTGGATAGAACGGTTTATACAAGCAAGGGAAAGCGAAGAACAAAATGGCTAACCAAAAAACCTCCCCAGTCCCGAATGCTCTTTCTTATTCGAGGCCTTCAGCATTTCTATAACCTTAGCCACTCTCTCCTCTGAAAAGCCGTGCTCTGAGACCATTATTTGTTTTAGTTTTTCAGGATCCAATTCTGCTTTTGGAATTTCCATTTCTTCGACCGGCGGATTCTTGAAAAAATCAAATATTTCTTCAGGAGTGATTTCAAAGGGCCACTCAACCTGCTTTACCACATTTTCCAGTGTTTTGAATTCCTTCACAAACGCAAGGGCTTTTTTCGGCCCTATCCCCTTTATCCCCTCAGGATTGTAATCAGTCCCCACAAGGATTCCTAATATTATAAGCTGATCCTGGCTGATCCCAAGATTTTTCAGGGCTTCCTCCAGTTCGATGAGTTCAGGGGAAACATCAGTGTATTTTTCCTTATTGGCGACCTTTCTCTTCCCTGATATGGCCAGGTTTTTCAGCATCCTCGGTGCTCCGAAAAGCAGGCTGTCCCAGTCCTGGCTGGCAGAGGCGTATACTGTCCCTTTTTTGGCCATATAGGCTGCCTGCGCCTCGCCTTCTGACTTGGCCTGCACATATGATATTCCCATGGCCCCCAAAAGCTCTTTGGATTGCCCGATCATTTCACCCGTAAGCCTTGCGGACCTCGTGGCAGCCTTCCTCGCCTCCTCAAACCTTCCGGCCTGCAGGTGCGAGATCCACTGCTCTTCAGCTTCCTTCCTCGCCTTTTTCCTCTCCTCGACTGTCTTGGCCTTAAAAGCAGGCGGCTCCCCATCAAACACAAATACCGGCCTTATCCCAAACCCGACAAGTTTGCTTGTCCTGTATAAGAGGCCTGAAAGGTGGCTTGTGATGCGGCCTTCAGAATCCTTCAATTGCTCCCCTGTCATCCTGTCCCTGATAATGCTGAGAAACTGGTACAGTGTATTGAAGGCATCAATGGCTATCGTTTTCCCTGCAAGGTCCTCGAAGGATATCTGCTTCGGCTCAATGAGGCTCGTGAGCTGGACTCCCATTGTTATAATTGGACTTGAAATTTAAATCGGATATTTGTCGGAAAGTTTCAATCTTTTTAAGAAAGGAAGCAAATAATATCCATGAAATTCAGGGAATGGCTAAGCAAGCTTGGAATCTTCAGGTCAGGGACACGGGGCCAAGGTCTACACAAGCGGAAAGGACATGCCCATAGAATTTGTTTCTTCCGGTGTTTTCAACAGGGAAAAGGACATCATGTTCGACCTCGACAAGAGGAAAGCGAAGAAAAAGTGACAAGGATGCCTGCCCTGGCTGATGATATTTTTCAGGAAATGGTCAATGAGTGAAGGGATTTCCACTTAAACATATTTTGCTATCTTTGTCCTAAGAATCATCATATGATAGAAAGCAATAAACCTAGAAACAGTAAACTCATAATATTTGCAACAGTACTGAAGAAAAACGCGTCCTTTATTGTCAATGTTTTTTTATTCAGAAGATAGATTATCAAGGTCTCTATTATAGCAAAAGCTAGGAAAACTATCGGAATTGACAGCCATGAGAGAAGGAGAAATACAGGCACAAACATGAGAGTTGCGAGAACTACCGTGAAGCATACTTTTTTCTGCCTCATCTTTTTTGCATAGAAAAATGCTATGAGCATCTGTGAGATAAAAATTAACCAAAAATAACCTACTGACTGCCTGAATTCATCTGTTTGCAATAGTGGAGTCGTTTCTTTTACAGTTGATGTTCCATCAGGATTGAAATTTATTTCCAGTTTGGTATACCTTTTTTTGGTCTCTAATGTATCGGTGACGAGAGTTTTTTCAATATGTGTACTGTAAACTGCAACTCTATATTGTCCGGATAGCCTTGATAAACCGCAATGACTGCTAGTGCAATCGATTTCCTCTCCAAGCGGCTGCCAATAGCAATTTCTTTCAGGATCAAAAAGCGAGAAGTTTGTAAAGTGCGGCCTTTGCAAATTATCTTCTATTGTGAGCAGCTGTCTATAGCATATCAGTTGAATTGAATAAAAAATAGGATCCTCAATAAGTTTTTCGTCATACATGACTTCAATATCTGCTGTTCGAATAACAATTGTGGCTGAAGCAGTGCCTATTGAAAGCAAAATAAAAGCAGCAGCCAAAATCCAGAAACTTTTCATTGATCAATAATTGCACAGATTGATTAAAAGCCTTCGAGCATCTCCACCAGCATCCTTACTCCCCAGCCTGTGGCCCCTTTCTTTATATGGAACCTGTCCTTCTCGTACCAGGAAACCCCTGCAATGTCCAGATGGGCCCATGGGGTTTTCTCCACGAAACTGCCTATGAAGGCCGCTCCTGTTATCACGCCTGCATACTTCCCGTTGTTGTAGGCCAGATTCTTGAGATCCGATGTCTCGCCTTTTATCTCCTCCCTGTATTCATCGTACAGGGGCAATTGCCATACCCTCTCATATGTCTTCTGCCCTGCCTCAAATATTTTCCCCGCTAACTTTTCATCGTTAGATAACAGCGCGGCAACATATTCCCCAAAGCAGACAAGGCAGGCCCCTGTTAAGGTTGCAAGATCTATTATGGCCTTCGGCCTGTATTCCTTTTCGATGAATGAAATGGCATCCGCCAGCACAAGCCTGCCTTCCGCGTCTGTTGTGTTTATCTCCACTGTCTTGCCGTTGTACGCCCTGAACACGTCTCCAGGCTTGTAGGCCCTTGAGCCCACTATGTTCTCGGCCAGCGGCATCACGGCCATGACATTCGCCTTTGAGCCAAGCTCGGCAAGCGTCTTGATTGTGGCAAGGACGGCTATGGCTCCTGACTTGTCGTCCCTCATCGTTTCGATAAATCCTGTAGGCTTAAGATTGATTCCGCCGCTGTCGAATGTTATGCCCTTCCCCACTATCGCTGTCGTTTCATTTGACCTTGGATTTCCTTTGTGCTCAAGGATGACAAGCTTCGGCTCATACTGGCTCCCCCTGCCCACAGCAAGGATAAGGTTCATGCCCAGCTTTTCCATTTCCTTCTTTCCGAGAACCCTTATTTTCAGTCCGCTTTCTTTTGCAACCTTCCCTGCCAGCACGGCAATGGCTTCAGGGTTCATCCTGTCCGCATTATCATTTATCGTGTCTCTGGCAAATGCCACGTTGTCGCAAATAGTTTTTGTTCTCCGGGCAAGATTTTTGATTCTTCTTTCTGATTTCGAAGAGCAACCGAGAGCAAGCTTTTTTACATGGATCTTTTCGTCTGTCCTGTACTTGTCAAAGGCATAGTCACCAAGGATAAAACCTTCCATGGCAGCAGAGGCAAAATCCTCTTCAGAAAGCTTTCCGCAGCTTCTGGAGTGGAGGACGCATGAATCCGCCTTTATCTTTTTCGCCTCCAGGACGGCCAAAGACGCGGCCCTTCTTATTTTCTCTTTTGTGGCCTCTTTTGCCTTCCCCAGACCCGCCAGAATGTCCGCCCTGAATTCATTTCCAGAGGGCTTGACGAATGTTTTTCCGAATTCAGGCGCAAATACAGCCTTCAATCCTTTTTCAAGGGCATCTTCTTCAACAAGAAGGATGACATTAGCGTCTGCTTTCTGTGGTCTTGACTGGACTGAGATATCCATATATGATTATTGTCAGTTCCGGAATAATAAATCCGATTATTTCTGATGTCATGTCACCGTCAACAATAAATAGTTTCATGCACAACCTTAAGATAGAGTCGGTGCTTTCCATGCTCAAGCGGATAGGCGACATAATATTGATTCAGCTCTCTTCGAGCGACTCCAATATCTATCTGATAGGCGACACGGCCATTGATTCTGGAACCGGGTTCAATTTCACAAGGCTGAGGGACATACTGCGGATTCTCAAGAGGGACCTCAAGGATTTCAGGCAGGTCATACTTACCCATGCGCATTTCGATCACATAGGCGGCCATGGCTTCTTTCTGGAGGCGAAAGCATCAGTGCACATGGATGATGCAGGCGTGCTGGAAAGAGGGGACTCAGAAGCTGCAATCGCTGATTTCTTTGACGGCTCCCTGAAGGCCAGGAAGCCTGATATCCTTCTGAAGGGAGGAGAGAAGATAAAGGCCGGCAATATGGAGCTGGAAGTGATTCATACGCCGGGCCACACCCCGGGCAGCATTTGCCTATATGATGCGAAGAGTGCTACTCTTTTTTCAGGAGATATTATATTTGCCAATAGTGTAGGAAGGACAGACACGCCAGGAGGCGACGCGAATGCATTTGCCGCCAGCATGGAAAAGCTCAGGAAGCTGAAAATAGAAAGGCTCCTGCCAGGCCACGGAGATCCTGTCCTTTCAGGGGCAAAGAAGGTGCTTGAGGCCAAGCTGGAAGAGACTGAGTATATGTGAGTTCCCAATTCTTATAGTGACAGCAAAATTCATATATTGAAAATCATTTAAATAGTTTACTGTTCAGTAGTGTCAGATTTATAAGCCTTTGCCGCTATAATACCAGAATTATGGCACTTAAATTTTTGTCTGTTGGGCAGGCACAGGCCGTTGGATACTTACTTCATGCCCTGCAGAGAAGGGGAGAAGAGTTATTGGATGATGGCAGGGCAGGGCAGCTTGCCGATTATTATGCTGAAACGCATGGGGATTTGCCATTAGGGGCGGCAATTGCATATCTCAGGAATCCGACAGGCAAATACCGTGATGTTCAGCAGCAGCTTTATGTGCAATTTGGCCTTCTCGGAAGCCCTGGAAGCGATTCGACTGGACGTGTGGAGATAATCGCTAATCGCTTCCCGGCTACTGACCGCTCAGGAGATTCCGAATCTCGCATAGAAACTGTATTTTTTGACTTCCATCCTGAAGGAGTTCAGCCTTATTCACCATATCCTGTTATAAGAGCCATTGATACAATGGAGCCGATAGCGCCAATATCCGACCCCAGAAGGGATCTGATAGAATCAAGGAGCTAGCTCCTCATCCGCACAAAACTTCACCTACAGCTATTGATCTGCTTGAATTTTTTGTAGAAATCCTTTTAGACGCTTAATCTTAGGAGGTCACTCATTTTTATAGGATTTCAACGGAGCTAAGAAGTCTAACTGTTATCCCACAACACAGTCTCAGAATAAGCGTATAAGGAATGGAATTAACTTCTGTGATGATCATCGGCATCGACAGTGCAGAAAATATGACCTATACGGGAATCATTTCCGGCAGCTTGGCCGATATTTACAGTATCTACGAGAGATTTGCCGGCATCTTCCAAAAGCGTGGGGTCAACCCTCCATTCCACTGGAGGAAAATATCAAGAAAGGTCAAGGACTCCTCCATGAAGGTGATTATTGAAGCAATCAACAGCAGCAGGCTGAAAATCAATGTATTCGAACACAAAAGGCTTCCAAATGCTGAAAGAAAAGTTGTCTTCTATGAATTATTGCCTCAGCACATTTGCTTGCGGCTGCTCCCATGGACAAAGGAGTTGACAGGAAATCTTACGATTGAGGTCGATGATGATTACAGGATTAAAGGAAAATTCAATATAACCAAGGCCTTTGCAAAATCTCTTGTGGAAAATATGTGCTTTCAGTTGATTGGGATGAGGGTGGATTCAAGAGATGAAAGCGACACGATAAAAGCGACTATAAAGCTGAAGAAAGGCATACTGAACATTTATGGAAAGGTTATGAGGTCAGATAACTCAAAAGCAATTCAAATGGTGGATATCATCCTTGGTTATTTTATACACTATCAGTGCAGAGATTTCAGCAGAAGCCACGTTCATCATTGGAAGATTTTCAAAAATTAAAAATGACTCCCACCACTGTGGTAGGAGGGCGAGTTTTCAAACACCCATAAGGCCACGACCCATAGGGCTCATACCTTAAGAGCTAAACTCTAATATATATTCTGCACATCATCTTTATAAAAGGAAATGTATACTAGAAAATATATATTAGTTTCACTTTTTGGGTTTTTCCTCGTCCAGAAGCCCGAGGAAATTCCTTGGCTTCCTTGCCTTCCAGCTGCCTGTGTGGTAGGCATAAGAGGCCAGAAGAGGAAGGAGGGTTGTCGCCTCGCCGAAGACCATCTGCTCATGGGTCGTGCTGACTTTGCCCCAAGAGCTGGCCTCCTTGAGGGTTGAGGAGGAACAAGCTCCATCCCTCACATCAGCGACAGTGAGCTGTACCGCATACTTATGGACAGGCGACTGGTGGCCAAGGACTTCAGCGCATACCACTGTGTCCTGGGCGAAGTTCTTTGGAACCCCTCCGCCTATCATCAATAAGCCTGTGTCCCCGCTTGCTATTTTCAGCCGGGTAAGCTCCCTGAAGTCCTTCACAGAATCTATTGAGAGGTGCTTCTCAGGATGGCGGGTCTGGTGGAGCACGAGGCCGAAGCCGGCTGAAGAGTCGGAAAAGGCCGGGCAAAAGATTGGAACATTGTTCTCATATGCCACCTGCACCAGAGAGCCCTGCTTCTTGGCATGCTTTACAAGATGCCTGCCCATGGCCGCGATGAACTCGCGGGAGGAATATGGCCTCGGCTCAAGCTTTTCGGCAATTGAGGCTATGACCTGGTCGCATGCCTGGAGCTGCTCCTCATCGATATATGTGTCATATATCCTGTCTATATAGAGCTTGCGCAGCATGCCGTCATCCGCCTCGGGCGTCCCCTGATAATGCCTGAAACCGAGGGCCTCGAAGAAATCCATGTCCACTATGGAGGCGCCTGTGGCGACTATGACATCCACCATCCTGTTCGCCACAAGGTCTGAATAAATCTGCATGCAGCCTGCAGAGCTTGTGCTCCCGGCAAGGGTGAGCCAGACAGAGCAGTTCCTGTCGGCAAGCATCATGCCGTAAATCTTCGCAGCCCGGGCGAGATTCCTTGCCTGGAAGGACATCTTCCCGTAGGCATTGATAATACTGGTAGAATTGAATTTCTTGATATCGATATGCTCCACAGCTTCCTTAAGGAAATCCTTTTTCTCAGGCATCTGATTTCAGTAAGATATTGTGAAATCCATTTAAAAAACTATCAATAAATATGCATATGCCTGATTTCAGAGGCCGCCTGACGGACGGGAAAATTTTCGGCACATTTCTGGATAATGACAGCAATCCTCCACTGGAGAAGTCTGATGCCGGCATATTGGGGGTTGCATTTGATGCCACTGCCTCCTACAGGAAGGGGGCAAGCCTCGGGCCTCATGCGATAATGCAGGCAAGCCACCAGATAGAATACCCGCCGACTGGCCATATGGAAAAGCTTTCCGAGATGGTAAGGATGCATTTTGCCGGCATCCTCGAGTATCAGGATTTTGAGAGGCATGAGGATATTGATGCGTCTTCAAAAGCCATGGTCGGGGATGTCAGCTCCCTTTCAGGAAAAATGCTTGCGCAAAAGAAGCTTCTCGCAGTCTTTGGGGGGGAGCATTCCATCCTGAACGGCCCCCTGAAGGCCATCTGGGGCATACAGAGCCCCAGGGATGTCACAGTCCTGCAGATAGACGCGCACCTCGATATGAGAGAGTCGTTTGATGGCCTGGAGTACAGCCACGGGAGCGTCATGCGCAACTGCATCGAAGCAGGCTTCAAAACTGTCCATGTGGGCATAAGGGACCAGATAAGCGGAAAAAGGGATAGTGGCGGGGAGGCTGAATACATTCTGGAAAAGGGCCTTGGGGACAGGATTTTCTTCTGCGCGACGCAGCCGAAGGCATTCTATATGAGAAACACAGGCCTGAAAAAGGCCGGAATTGATCCAGGCAATCTTATCTTCAATGGCATGCTGGATGAGAAAATGCTCAGCAAAATAGGGGATCTTGTAAAAACAAAATACCTCTGGCTCACGATAGACGTGGACGGCTTCGACCCCTCAGTCTTTCCGGGCACGGGGACTCCGCTGCCCCACGGCCTGCAGCTTTCAGGCGTGGAAAGCCTTATATACGGCCTTCTGAAGAGCAGGAAGGCAAAGCTTCTGGGCTTCGATATTGTGGAGGTCATGCCCCAGATGCAGTCAAATGCGAAGGAATATGAGGTGCAGAACACAGTGAGCACAATTACAGAGATGAACGCCGCCCTGCTTGCCTACAAGATCTTCTTCTGGAATTTCATGGGGAAAGGCAAGTGAATAGATATTTTCAGGATAAATTGCTGCCCGGCTTTGCCGCCTAATAAATCCCGCCTCCAATTTCTTTTATATGAAAAGTTACGGTTACGTGCAGGAATCCCCGGCTCCAGCCCTGCAGTACAGCTTCGGCAGCATAGAGTTCATCGGGATGTTCGCGACCGTCAAGATGGGGGAGATGCCTGCTGTCTTCAATGTGGGAGAAGGCGGCAGCGTGATGTGGGGAAGGCCCCTGGCCAGAAACAACCATATTTTTTTCGGCGCCTGCGACAAGAGGCTTTATTGCATTGATCTGGAGGGCAGGGAAGTGTGGCATTTCGAGACCAACGGGCCTGTTGCAGGCTACCTTGCCATGGACAATAATGCCATTTATTTCGGCTCATATGACCACAATTTCTACGCCGTATCGTTTGAAGGCAGGCTGCTGTGGAAGTTTGCGGCGCAGGGAAAGATCTATTCCAAACCGCTTGTCCTGGAGGGCAGGATATTTTTCGGCTGCGAGGATGGCAACCTGTATTGCCTCGGCAAGAAAGGGAAGCTCTTATGGACATTTTCTGCAAAGGCCCAGATTCCCAACGGCGCCTGCCTCGGGGATGGCTGCATATATTTCGGCAGCTATGACAGGAACCTGTACTGCCTCGGGCTGGACGGCAACTTGAAATGGAAGTTCGAGGCCAACGGGATAATAACATGCGTCCCTGCATATCACAAAGGCATTGTCTATTTCTCAAGCTACAACAAGAGGCTTCATGCGGTCAGGCATGACGGAAAGCTCCTATGGACGTATAACCTGAAGGACCAGACCTTCGGGAATCCTGTAGTACATGGGAATGAAATTTATCTGGGCAGCCACAGCGGCATGGTGAGGGCCTTCTCCCTTGGCGGCAGGCTTTTGTGGGACTTCAGGGCAAAGGACTGCACGTCTGATGAGCCTTCATTCGATGGCAGGAATATGTATATCGGCTCTGCAGACTTCAATGTCTATGCTGTATCCCTGAAGACCCATGGGCTGGTGTGGAAGGCCACCACTTCAGGCGCGACGTGGTGCATGCCTCTGGTTTACAAGGATAGGCTTTTCATAGGCTCCCACGACTGCAAATTCTTTGCATTCGGCACAAAGGATGGCAGGAAGCTGTGGGAGTTTGGGACAAGCTCAACTATACAGGCGCCTTTCGAGCCTGACACTGTCGCAGGTAGGGAAAAGGTGTTCGAGGTTGTCTGGCGGCCAATACCAGAAGCAAAAGAAGATGAGAAATACGGGGCAGTGGCAAGGCACCAGGAAGATATGGGAAGCGTGTATGGAAGCCTTGATACAGGATATGCCAGCTCAAGAAAAGAGTACACAGGAAAGAAAAAAGGCTACAGGTAATCTACTCTCTCATCCTCACAAACGCGCATCCTCCATGGCTTTCAGTCCGCAGGCTCTTCTTTTCCTTTACCCCAAGAATCAGTTCCTGATAAAAATCCCCTGGCCTGGACACAGGCGCTGCTATCCTTCCCCCATCCTTCAGTTGCCGCGCAAGCCTCCTGAAAGTCTCCATGTCTATTCCGCAGCTTATCACAATAATGTCATAAGGCTTCTTTTTCTCATATCCCTTGGACCCGTCAGAAACTATCACTTCAACATTTTTTATCTCGGCCAATTTCAGATTCCTTTCAGCGAATTCAGCCAGCATAGGGTCTATTTCCATCGCATAAACCTTCCTGCAGAGCCTTGAAAGTATTGCAGCCTGGTATCCCGAGCCGGCCCCTATTTCCAGGCACTTGTCTCCTTTTTCGGGCGAGACAAGCTCTGCCATCATGGCCACCATGTGAGGAGCCGATATAGTCTGGCCGCTGAACAGAGGCAGAGGCTCATCGGCATAAGCATATTTCCTGTGTTCAGGCATGACGAAAAGCTCCCTTGGAACAGAAAGAAAGGCCTTTCTCACATTTGCTGTCTTGATATAGCCTTCCTTATGAAGCCTTTCTGCAAGGCTTTCAGCTTCAGACATGCTCATCACCGATTTATAGTATGGAAGCAGAAGTTATAAGATGGACTTCTTCATTGGCCAGAGGAGTGAAGCAGGGAGAGCAGTGTCTCTTGCAAGGGAGCTTGGGTGGAGCAGCATCTGCATCCTTTCCGGCTCCGGGGAGGAGGCCATGCCTTCGGAACCCGGGATTGATATTTACAGGGGCATCCTGATGGAGCCCAAAAAGCAGCCTGAGCTGGAGGAGATGGTAAGCAGGTTCAGGAAGAGCGCTGAGGTGCTGGCCGTCAAAGGAGGGGACATAGACATGAACCGCGCTTCCATTGAGGCCGGCGGGATTGACCTTCTGGTGGACCCGTTCACTGACTACAGCGACGGCATGGACTATGTGATGGCAAGGCTGGCCAGAAGGAACAGGGTCATGATAGGCTTCGCTTTCTCAAGCCTCCTGCACTCGGCAAGGCAGAAGAGGGCGGACATTTTCTCAGGCATGCTGTCGGTCGCTTCCCTTGTCAGGAAATACAAGACGGGCTTTGCTCTTGGCTCCTTCGGCCTGACGGCCTATGACATGAGGGCCCCGTCAGAAATCATGTCCTTCGGAAGGCTGCTGGGCTTCGATGACAGGCAGATAAAAAATGCCATGGCCTGCACAGTGATCAGGGAAAACAGGGAAAGGCTTAGCAGCAAGTGGGTTATGCCGGGGGTCGAAAGAGAATGAAGGATTAATGCTGCCCGACAACAAGCTTCTTCAGCTTTTTTGAAAGGGTGCTTGGAGATCTGTTGTTCACGTCATAGCCAAGCTCATCCAACTTTTTTGGCAGCTCTTCTGGCGAATATTTGCCTTCTACACTTGCCGGACCTGATCCCAATAGGGCCAATTCAAACAAATTTTCCGATGGCAGGTAGAGGACAGACAAACGAGCTTTTCCATTCGCCATCAGACGCCAGTAATCTCGTGTTCGTCTGATCCATCTTTCCTTATAGCGGACTGTCATCAGATATGTTGAAAGAAAGGAATAAAAACATGCAAGATTCCAAATTTTGCCTCTGACAACTGGCGGCAACCAGGCCAAAGCATTTAAGCATATCAAATAATTATTATTTGTAGCGCATCCGTAGTGCAAAGGTATGGTATAGCTATGCAAAAGACAGCCATGGTGCCGATAAAGGCCTACAGGAAGGAAACCCTGCTGGTGCCTGTCCGCATCACACAGGAGCAGAACAGGTATCTGCAGGAGTTTGTCGAGAAGGGCATGTTCTCCAGCAGGCAGGACGCCATAAGGTTCATGATATCGGAGAAGATGCTGAGGGAGAAATAGCTCTTTCTTTTTATATTTTCCTGAATTGGTTTAAGTGGGATTATGAGTTCGGCGGACAGACAGGGGAAGGGCCTGGATTATCTTGAAGTCAAAGGCGGAAAAGATGCTCTTTTGGTGGGCCTCCATGGCAGAGGAAGCTCCCCTGAAGGCTTCGCCTCAGTTGCAGAGCTGATTTCCCCTGACTTCACATATATTTTCCCAAGGGCCCCTTTCAGGTTCCTGAACGGATATGAATGGTACCATTTCGATGACAGGCAGGAGGAAGGGATAATGAGGAGCATGGAGCTTCTGGGCAGATTCTTTTCAGAAATAAAGGAAAAATATCAGGCAGGCAAAGGAAAAATAATTCTTTTCGGCTTCTCACAGGGGGCTGTCATGGCCTTCCACTATGGCCTCCAGCATCCCCGGATTTTCTCGGGCCTGATAGGCATGAGCGGCTACCTGTATCGGCCTGAGAGGCTCTCCAGACTGATATCAAAGGAAGCGGAAGGAATGCCTGTCCTGATCATCCATGGAAGCAGGGATGAAGTGATAACAGATGAATTCATGACAGGAAGGGAAATCGAAACCTATCTCAGAGGATTCAGGATAGGCGCTGAATTCCTGGAGTTCGATATGGGGCATGAGGTCACAATGGAGTCGCTTGATGCTGCAAGGAATTGGATTGAAGCGAGAATCAAGAAATAGTGATTATCTTTCCCACGCTGTTTCTGGCCCCATTATCATCCTTTACCGTCAGCCACACAGCATATTCCCCCGGCCTGCTATAGGTCGCCTTCACCGTCCTGCCTTCAGCCTGCCTGCCGTCGCCAAGGTCCCACCTGAATTTTATTATCCTCCCGTCCCTGTCATAGCTCCTGTCCGCATCAAGAGTTATTTCCTCGTTCACGGCACCTTCGTCAGGCATTTCCAGGATGGGGACAGGCCTCTCATTGTAGAGCTTTGGATATACCCCACTGACTTTCACAGTCATGGATATGGAGTTCTTCTTCCCTTTCCCGTCCTCAACAACAAGCTTTGCGGCATACTCGCCTGGGAAATCATAGCTGTGGCCTATCAGCACGTCTTCTCCTCTGGATCCGTCGCCAAAGTCCCATTCATAGGAAATTATGCTTCCGTCGCTGTCATAGCTCTCAGAAGCATCGAAAGTTATTTCTTCTGTTTCGAACGGCTCTGAAGGGGAATAAGAGAAAGCAGCATAGGGAGGATAATTTGCCGCAATGTAGCCTGTCGGCTCAAAAAGGGCCAGATATCCTGCAAACAGGAGGCCTATCACTGCAAGGCCGAAGTACAGGAGGTAGATTCTGCGCTCCATCACATATATTTTGCAGCCTTCAGCTTATATTCAGCCGGCTTTCCTGATTATGCCAGGCCAATTTTTTTCCTGAACTCATAAACTTCTCTCTCTATATTTCTTCTTCGGGCAAGAGCAATTTCATATGCTCTGATTGAGCTTATTTGAGCATACTGCATCGCATCCTCTTTTGAAAAGCCTGCATCCAATGCCTCAAAAAGATCAATGGCCTTTGAATATGTGAGAGCAGGATGAGCTATAGATGTCCATGGATGCTTTTTCCCGATTCTAGATGCACGTTCATGTAGAACGTAAGAAGGCACCCCGATTATTTTTCCCATGTCTTTATAGGACAGGTTTGACTCAATCATGATGGCCGTTTCCGCAAGCCTGTTTCCCTCTTCTGAAAGCAATTTCCTCTCTCTGGCGCCGTAAAGGGGCTTTTCTTCTGCCTCCTTAAGTATCATGCCTACCTGTGTAAAGGATATTCCGCACCTCTCGCCTAACTCCATTAGAGACAGCTTCTCGCCTGAATCCTTTGCCTCATAATAGGCTTCAAATAGGCTGACTATGGACTCAAAAGATGTCTTATGCGTCTTCTTTTTGTAATGGCGCTCCAAGGCTTTCCTGAGAGGCCTGGACTTCTCAGCCTTTTTGAGTGAAATCAAATATATTGTTTCGGCCAGATCTTTCAATGAATCTTTTCTCATCGCTGCTTCTTTTCTTCTTACTTCCTTTCTCCTTTCTTTCCATTGCCCATGCAGATTTCTTTTTATCAATTCCTTCCGTATCGTTTCGCGGCTGACATTAAATTCAGCTTTCATTTGCCACAATGAGCTCCCTTCTGCGGCATAGGCCCCGAGGTCGCCATATTTTTCCTTCTGCAATGGCTCATGGCCCTTTTCAGGAGGATTCGATTTCGGATGCTCGAAGTTGGACATACATAGAATTGCAGGCAAATTTTATATTCGGCAGGAGGTTGAAAATGGCATACGCTTGTACTGGCCATCAGAGCTTTCAAAAGCTTTTAAAACCATTCCGGCCTATTATTGCAAATATGGCTGAACTGCTCGTACCTTTTGCGGCCAGCATCCTTGCCATACTTTTCTCAGTCTACCTGATATTCGATGTCAGGAAGAGGCCTGCCGGAACAAAGAAGATGCAGGACATTTCAGGAGCAGTGAGGCAGGGCGCCATGGCCTACCTTGCAAGGGAATACAAGACCATAGCCGTCTTTTTGGTTCTGATATCGATAGCGCTATATGCCTTCCTTCCGCAGGACTCTAAAATGCCTACAGTCATCACATTCCTTCTGGGGGCCATATTTTCAGCCTCGGCAGGTTTCATAGGCATGAAGATGGCCCTGACAGCAAACGTCAGGACAGCGGCTGCTGCTGAAAAAGGTTTGAAGCAGGCCCTTGAAGTCGCTTTCAGAGGAGGAGCCGTCACTGGGATGCTTGTTGTCGGCCTCTCTCTGCTGGGAATCGTGATTTCCCTTTACTTATTCAGAGAACCCATACTGATTGTGGGTTTTGGTTTTGGCGCAAGCCTTGTAAGCCTCTTTGCAAGGATAGGCGGAGGCATATATACAAAGGCTGCTGATGTGGGCGCTGATCTGGTAGGGAAAGTGGAAGCCGGAATTCCGGAAGACGATCCAAGGAACCCTGCAGTGATAGCCGACAATGTGGGTGACAATGTGGGTGACTGTGCGGGAATGGCCGCAGACCTGTTTGAGACATATGCTGTCACAGTTATAGCGGCCATGCTTTTGGGAAGCCTCCTGGCTTCAACTGTGGGCCCTTCAGGGACAAACATTCCCCTCCAGATAGCCAGTGCATCAATAATAGCGAGCATAATAGGCATCTTTTTTGTGAGATTGGACCGGAGCGGCAATATAATGAGAGCCCTGTATAAGGGCCTTATAGCCAGTGTTGTTGTAGCAGGCATTGTTTTCTATTTCATCCTGCCTGATTTCAGCCTCCTGCTATCGGCATACACAGGCCTTTTCGTGGCTCTCATTTTCTTCGCGATAACAGAATACTACACAGGCAAGAGCTGGCCTCCGGTCAAGGGCATAGCAGAAGCGAGCAGGACAGGCCCTGCGACCAATATCATTTCAGGGATATCCGTCGGCCTGATATCCACTTGGATGCCCACGGTTGTCGTGGTGGCAGCAATACTGCTTTCCCATTACCTCGCAGGCCTCTATGGGATTGCCATAGCCGTGACAGCCATGCTGGGGATGGCAGGCGTGATCATAGCCCTTGACAGCTACGGCCCCATAACCGACAATGCCGGGGGGATAGCTGAAATGGCAGGCCTGGACAAAAAGGTGAGAAGAATTACTGATGCCCTGGATGCAGTGGGGAATACAACAAAAGCAGTGACAAAAAGCTTTGCCATCGGATCAGCAGCCCTAGCGGCCTTAACCCTGTTTGCAGCTTTTGTTATAGAAGTCGAAAAGGAAAGGATAAAAATAGGGAAGATTGACAAGCTGGTATTCAGCCTCTCAGATCCCTATGTTCTTTCAGGCCTTCTGATAGGGGCTCTCATACCTTTTGTTTTCTCAAGCTTAGTTATAAAATCAGTAGGAAGGGGGGCATTTTCTGTAGTGGAAGAAGTGAGAAGGCAGTTCAAATTGGGAATATTGGAAGGAAAGGCAAAGCCTGATTATGCCAGGGCAGTGGATATTGTGACTAAAGCTGCCCTGAAAGAAATGACTCTTCCGGCTTTAATCGCTGTTCTGGCGCCATTGCTGGTTGGCCTCCTGCTTGGGCCATTGGCATTGGGAGGCCTCCTGCTGGGATGCATCTTGACCGGATTTCTCATGGCCACCCAGATGTCCACCGGAGGCGGGGCCTGGGACAACGCGAAGAAATATATAGAGGACGGCCATCTTGGAGGGAAAGGGTCGGATGCGCACAAGGCCGCTGTGGTCGGGGACACGGTAGGCGACCCGTACAAGGACACTGCCGGCCCCGCAATCAACCCGCTGATAAAGGTGATGAACACGATAGCGATAATATTTGTCGGGGTTATTGTGGCCTTCGCTCTTGTGTGAATTTTTCTGGAAATATGATAATCTCCGTGAAAGTCCATCCGAATTCAGGCAGGAAAGAAATCATGGAAAAGGGCGGGGTCATCCATGCCTACCTGAAGTCTGCAGCCGAGGCCGGAAAAGCCAACAGGGAGCTGGTCTCCCTTCTGGCTGAAAAATACGGGATCCATGAAAGCGATGTGAAAATAGCCGGAGGGTTTTCTTCCAGAACCAAGATGATAGAAATAAAGGGCAAAAGCTGAGTGCTTTATTTAAAAATCCCCTCTTGTTTAAAGTTCTGTGTCACAACATCTATGTGGTGATTCAGGAGATGTATAAAGCTAGAATCTGGATTAAAGACACATTTCATTACAAGGAGAAAATTATGCCTGAATTAGTTTCCATAGAAAGTATGCCCATAGAAGCAAAGATTGAATTACTTAAGGAATTGGAATATAATTCAGATGGTATATTTGTTCTTGATAAGAATGGCAAGAAACATCTTGACAGGTATACTGGACAGCCTGTCAGAATAGACAACATGGTCATTTTCTCAGGAAGCACAATCGTACTGGACAACAACCCGCTCAGTATATCCTCCTTCTTGGAGGAGTTTGGAGATGTCATCTGATGAACCGAATCCGACTGCTGATATAGCAGAGGGTGTTACAAAAGGGGTGCTTGATTGGTCATTAGATAAAATAAAAGAATTGGCCAAAAAGTTCAGAAACAGAGAGCTTGTTTTTATCAAAGATGTTGAAACAATTAACATTGCAAAGGAACAAAGAGCTTCTTCAGAATGGGAGATTTTCAAACACTATATAGATGATAGAAAATTTCGTATCCTTTTTCAGATGGGGTTGACTTTAAGAATATTGGAGAGGGATAAGAAGAATGAAAAATTAGATAGATTAAGAAAAATAATTAGAGATAGATATGACACCAATGGTTTGCATGTAGCCCAAACCATCCAGAGCGGTATTTTTAACAAATATATTGGAATAGTTTTAGGGACGACTACGACTCCACAAAAACTCAAATTTGAGATTAACAATTTGTTTGAAAATATTGAAAAAACAGTAGCTTTTATACAAACGACAGATGATGTGGACAAAAAAACAAAGGAAATATATATAAAAATAAATGCAAATAGCCCAAAAACTTTCATAATTTCAAGTTTTGGAACAACTATGGATGCTTGTGAGAAAATTAAAGATGGTGTGATTGAGGAAATTTCGGGTTATGAATGTGAATTATATGCGACAAAAAATAGGAAGGTTTATTTCTTGACTAAGATAGAAAATGAAGATTCTGTTTAAAAACTCACCATCCTGTTTAATAAGTCGCCCTCAAAAGAGAGTTTTTAAACAAAGCCAAAGCTGAGAAAACTTTATATTATACATTACACAAAATATCCGTATGCATTACAGACTCCTTTCTGTTATCACTGCTTTTGCCATACTACTCTCCCCCCTTGCTTTCGCCCTCCAGCCGGCCCCCTGTTTTGACTATTACAGGTATGGGGAGCTGAAGTTCGACTGGTTCCACCCCGAGAAGATAGCTTATAATGCAGGGGAGCAGCTTATCGGTAAAGTTGAATTGAAGAACACTTTGCCCTATCCCATCGCACAGGGAAACATCAAGGTATTTGTCCTGTACAGAGGTGAGAAGGACATAGACACGATATATGGGGATGAGATTATAGATGAATTCTTCCTTCCGGAAGAAGTGAATCTGAGGCCGGGCGAAACATACAAGGCAGGCTTCACCTGGGAAATACCGGGTGATGCCAAACCGGGAGTGTATGCACTTAACGCCTATCTGATGGAGACCACAAACTTCAACCTTGCAGGCCTCGCGTTCACAACCTCAACGCCTGCCGCCACTTCCACCTTTACCATAAAAAATTCAGGCTCATATGTGGTCACTGGCCTTGACAGGCCTTCAATCGCCATCAATGGGAAGAAATACGCAGAGAGGACATTTGTTCCTTTCTTCAGCCCCGGCGAGACCATAACAATAACAGCAAGTATGGCCGGGGATGCGGACATGCTGGACAAGGAGCTCTATTCATGGGATGACAACTCGGGAACCCTTCTCTCAGGCGAGAATGAGGAGGATTTGAAGAAGGGCCAGAAGGTGAGCTTCATGCTGCCAGGCCTCAAGGAAGGCGCATATTTAGCCAAATTCACCTCAATCAGGGACGGCAGCGCCTCAATCCAGCTTGTCAGGTTCGCGATACCCGGCAATGTGCCCAGGATACAGCATACAGGCCTTGACAGGTTCCCGCTCAGGAAGGGGGAAAAGGCCACCCTTCACATCTGCGCCACCAATTCTGCTGGCCAGGCAGGGGATCCGAGGCAGATAGACACAACTATTGATATCAGTCTGAATGACAGGAATGGAAAGGTTCTGTTCTCTGATTCCTACACCGGGAAAATAAGCTCTGATGTGCACGGCTTCACTGCTGAATTTGCCTCCCCGTCAGACCTTTGCTTTGCCTCCATTGAAGCGAAAATGGCATCAGGAAGCAGCATACAGCAGACAGCCCATGTGTATGACGCATCTGAATTCACTTCGGGCCAGAAGAACGACATACAGCTTACAGGAGGCGTCTCGGGAGGCAGGCTGGCATACAGAGCCATTGCCACAGGGGCAGGAGGCTGCCCAGCAGGCGGAGAGATGATTTACTATATTCTTGACGGGAATGGAAATGTGGCCAAATGGGCAAAGGGCAGAGCTTCAGGGGAAATTGACACAGCAGGCCTGCCCAAGGGCGCTTACACGCTGAAGGCCACTGACGAGACAGGGGCGGTGGCCGAGATGCCGTTCGAGGTCGCAGTTGAGGATAAGAAGGACAACACGATGCTGTTTATAATAATCGGGGCCATAGCTGTCATAGCCTTCGCGGCCATGGTATTCATGGCTGTCAGGAAGAAAGAGAAGTGAGATATGAAATCCTTTGTCTGGCTGGTTTTTGTGGTGCTAATTGAGTAGTGCTTTCTATAAAAATCGAAAGATTTACAAGGAAAAGAAAATAGCGGGGGATGGATTTGAACCATCGGCCTCTGGG
Source organism: Candidatus Aenigmatarchaeota archaeon (assembly GCA_016185435.1). GTDB lineage: Archaea > Aenigmatarchaeota > Aenigmatarchaeia > QMZP01 > QMZP01 > JACPNN01. The sequence continues at coordinate 42,998 of JACPNN010000013.1, forward strand.
TCTCTCAGCAGGAGCATATGAGCCTTCCGCAACCCTTTTCCGCAAGCGCTTTTGTGACTTATATCCAGGGCAAAGGGTTTCAGCGAGCACTCCTAGCTGCTCCACCCCGCTATGAGAATATATTTGACCCTGTGCGCTTTATATGCTTGCTTTTTGCTTTCACAGAGAAAGTTTTTGTTCTTGAATCATATGATTCTTACATGTCATCTGCCAGACAATATAGCATTCAGAGGGGCATTTTCTTTGATCACAACATAATTCCCCTTCGGAAACGACACAGTCTCAAGACTGAAATCCTTTGCCAACGGCCATCTTGCGATGTTGAACCCGAACCCCTTTTGTTGGAATTCCTCCAGGGCGTCCATCAGCGATCCGTCATAATAGAGGATGCCTTCCCCCATTGCCTTGGAAATGTCATAAAAATAATGAGCCCTAGGCCTTCTGTCAGGTCTGCTATAAGGCAATACATCAATCTGCTTCCCATCTAATCGTATGTTACAGATAATATCCGAATCCGGATCTGTCAAGAAATTCTCAAAAGGGCACATGTCAAGGTGCGGATATTTTACTGCTTTGAATGATGTTCCTGATATAATTTTTCCGTTTTGGACATGCTTTCCGGAGTCAAGATTCCTCAATTTTTCCTCAATTTCTTCGTCGCCGAACTCCATCTGTTTGAGAGATGCTCTGCACTCATCAAGATAACGCATCCATCTCTCAGTGCCGAGTTCGATGAATATGATGCCTTCAATATAGCCCATTCTCTCTGAAGTCAGAAAACTCGCTAGGCTGGCCTCTTGCTGCACATAATTTGGAGGATTCCATACAGGGCCCTGCTTATTCACATAGAGATTCGCCATAGCATGCAGTTATGGAGCTAAACTTAAATAATGAGGCTAATTATTAGGGATGTCTGAAATAGTTGCAGGCATAGACGAAGCAGGGAGAGGTGCAATAATAGGCCCCATGACCATCGCTGGTGTCAGCATTTCAAAGGATAAGCTGCCCCTGCTTGAGAAACTGGGAGTAAAAGATTCAAAAGAGCTCAGCCATCCAAGAAGAATTAAACTGGCCATGCAGATAGAGAAGCTTGTCAAGGACATAGTGGTCATCAAGGTTGAGGCCTGCAGGATAGACAGCTATCGGAATTCCGGAACAAACCTGAACCAGATAGAGGCCAATAAGATGGTGGAAATTCTCGACATTATCAAGCCTGATGAGGCCATTATCGATTCTCCGGATGTCAACACAAATAAATTCAGATTGAGAATAGAAAATAAGCTCATGCACAAGTGCAGAGTGATAGCCGAGCACAAGGCCGACAAGAACCACAAGATTGTTTCAGCGGCCAGCATCATAGCGAAGGTCGAGAGGGAGAAGGCTATTGAAAAGCTGAAGAAGAAATACGGGGATTTCGGCCCCGGCTACACGAGCAATGAGATAACCATCAGGTGGCTGAAGGAATGGAAGGAGAAGCATAATGATTATCCGGACATAGTCAGGAAGACATGGATCACTGTAAGCAATATTGAGAGCCGGAAAAAGCAGAGCTTCCTTTCGAGGTTCCTTGGCCTCAGGAAGGATGAGTGCGGAGGAAGGGATGGCTTTGGGACATAATTGTCTATAGATAGCGGTTAAGAAAAGCGATATAAGAACCTGTCCGAAAACAATGAACCACAACGATGGCATATTCTGCGTTCTGCGAACAGACATACAGTGGAAAGCATTGCCCTGTTCCCCGGATGCACCAAGCACTATAGTGTTACCGGCAGCGGCAGCACAGATTTCTGCTGCCGGGTTTGCCAGGCTTTCAGGAACAATCAACGGTCAACTAGTCCATGACACAGGATTCGGGAATTTGGTTCTTCTGAAGCTCTTCTACATCAGAAAAGTCCCACTGATCGAGGTCCGGCTTAAGTATCATGATAACTCCTTCAAAGGATTAGGATATCATAAACGAGGCGTCGCAACAAGAGCCACCGGCACGGGAAGTGCGGCAAGCTTTATAAATCCGAGTTGTATAAATCCATACAGCTATGCCCAGCAAGATCCTGCACTATCCGCGCCTCGATACCGTGCTGATGGTAGAGCAGACCATAAGAGAAGCGCCGGAATACCCGAGCAAGAAGCAGCTGTGGCTCTCCTTGCCCAAGAAGGTGCAGTACCAGACCTTCAAGCTGATTATTGATTACTTGCAGGAGAGCGGAAAGATTGTAATTCACAATGGCAAGATCGTCTGGGTCTGGGATCCGGAAAAGATAAAGCACTACCTGTCCCATCCTGAGCTGAGAGTGAGGTAATGACCACAGGAATATTCTTTGCCGATGAGAAGGTGAAGGCCAGTTATGAAAAGCTCAAACAGGGATATGATGATGAGAAACCTTTTTCGATTGGTCTTGTATCAAAGACTCTTTGAATCTTCTTTTCTGAACAAGTTCTGAAAATTCCATTCACTTCTCGCTCAATGATTTATGGATATCGAGTCCCTGTGCTTTAGCCCACGGAAACATATCCCTCCTGAGCTTGGCCATTCGGTTATTGAAGCAGGCCGCTGCCTGCTTCGTATCCAACTTGCCTGTTGATGGCTGTATGAAAACAATTCCTTCTGGAAACGCAATCTCGCCAGTTCTTCTTCTGATGAAAAGAGAGAATAAATCTTTCTCGAACCATTGCGATATGCTGTCAAAAGTTTTTGGATATTTCCCCCAGCTTTTGTAAGCCAAATGCTCTCTTGCATAAGTACTAAACGGCACCCATAAATGCCCTTCAATTTTTAACGGATTTCCATTGACCTTTTCTCCTATGAGTTCTCCAAACCACTGCCCGTCTGGCAAATCGCAATAGCCTTTGTCAAAAGACTCCAGCAATCCTTCCATGATATGTTTTTTTCCTTTTGAAAAAAACAACAGCCTGTTCATCCTATTCCAGACGCTTGCAATAGTGCCATTTTCTATCACAATTGATACATTAGTCCCGTCAAGCTTTTCTGTCGCCAAAACACTATCATCATTAAAAACCCATTCATATCCCTCGGCTATTTTTGGCGTGACTACATACTGTCCGTTAATCATTTCTCTCGCGAATGGGGATTCCAATTTTGGCATGTCATGCGGTATTATTGGCATAGTCATCATCTGTCACGCATTAATTTATATATAATTCTGCTTTTATAGATTTTTTTACCAGAGTTAAAATAGATTATTGGCTTCAGCAGCAACGCTATGAATTTCGCTTTTATTCTTTTTTTGGTCTGTTCACCGGTGATATAATTTATCTCGTCAGAATATGCCGGCTTAAAGCCAAAAACACGTTCACAATCGTTGCACAGGGGGCAAAGTCGGGAGGGGATATGCGACACCGTAGCCACTTAGTCAAGAGCACATAGTTGAATTGACAAGATAACTGCTGGCGACTTTATCGGTCGCGAACCCGAACCGCAAGTACCAGTTGTTCGGCTTGCTATAACCAAGCTCGCAGGATGGATTCTCAGCTTCCCCAGTCTGAATCTTCTGAGCTACGGCTGCGGCCGCGTTAGCCTCATTTTTCTGTGTGGCCGACATGTACGAGGTGCACAATACGCGTTTACAATCCTGGACAGTGAGATTCGGACACTCTTGGTAGGAGGAGAGGGGTTCGGTCATAAAGCAGTAGATCCTATTCTCGCACACCTTGTATTCAAATGACCCAAATGATAGATTCGCCGTATAGTTTGCCCTTCCATCGCAATTCCAATCAAGTTGGGGATACTTCTGTCTCAGGCCAAAGTATGTCTCGCAGAATTCGGCAGCCTTCGCTGGTTTGTCTGCCGGGCTCGCATTCATGTAGCTGTTGCAAAGAATCCTGCACGTGTCTCTGAATGCCTCCCTTAGAAAGCAGTTGGTCGGGTATGTCGGAGTGGGTGCAGGCTCAGATCGCTGGGGCACCGAAGAAACGCTTGGCAGAGGCAGATCGGGTACATCATTCTTGGTTGTGTATGTGAAAAAGCTAATGGTTAGGATAGCCCCCAAGGTCACAATCACTGCCGTAAGTACCAATGCCCAATTAGCAAGCGCCCGGAGACTGTGATCCTCCATCCCATCCGCTAATAATGATTGGATCGCATCTATATAAGTTGCACAGGTGGTAAAGCCAGGAGGTGGCATGCGGCATTTTGATGGCATCATGTTCTTCCGCAATTTCATCAAAGCACACTGGGCCCTTGGCGAAAAAGGAGATCAGGCTGGTGGTAAGGGATTTGTACGGCATTCCTGAAAGGGCATTCGCATGGAGGCTCAGATGATGAGAAATCGGTTTATTCAATAGCCTTCGGCCCCTTGAAATATCCTTTCTCCCTGTTCCTGGCATTTTCCAGGGCCTCTTCCTGTGAAAGGCCTTTGCTGACAACGTCTTCCCTCATTGAATCCTTCAGTTCCACCGGATGGTAGGCAGGCCTTGCTTTGGGATCTGCCTTCTGGAGGATCCTGAATGAATCCAGTATGCTTTCCAGGTCTTTTGCAAAGGCCTGCTCTTCTTCCCTGGTAAGCTTGAGCCTCGCTATCTTCGCCACTTTCCTGATTACTTCCTCATCCATGTTCAACATTTCCTTATTGCCCGGCCGGTTAAAATGCTTTCCGGGATATGAAGTCGCCTGTCCTTTTCGCTCCCTTTCCCCTGCCGGTTTTTTCTGCAGGCCTTTCCAGCTGCTTCTTTGCGTTTCTCCTTGAAAACTCCTCAACCATTTCCATCGCATCCTTCTCCTTCCCTTCGCAAAGGAGGTCGAAGATTGTCTCGAATATCTCCGGCTCCAGGCCCCTGTCTGACAGACCTGCCCTTAATATGCCTTTCCCCAGTTCTGTGACGGATGGCATCTCAAGCTGCATTTTTTCTCCCTGAATGCTGTCAGCCATTTCTCTCCTGAAGGATATTATGGCGTCCTTTGAGTACTTTTCCGCTATGAGCTGCAAAAAATCATTTTTTGAGCTGTGCCTTATCCTTATCAGGGGCTTTTTATCATGCTTCTTCTCCAGTATTTGCCCGATAAACTCTTCGATGCTATTCCTTTCTGCCTGGCCTGCATCAAGGAAATAAGTCCTCCTCTGCTTCTCAAAAGAAACGTAGTTCAGGCTGCTTTCCCGGGTGTCGAGAAGCCAGATGCCCTTCATCTCCTCTGCCTTCTTGTCAAGCTTGGTCGCTATGGTGGAGCCTGATATCAATAGGGTGGATCCATTCTTTCCGGCCCTTTCCATATGCTTCTCGTGTATATCGCCGTCTATCAAGATGTCAAACCCTTTGGGCACGTTCGTCAGCTTGAGCGGCCTGTGGCCAAAGGCAAAGCCTTCAATTATCTGGTGCATCAGCAGCACATTGTAGCAGCCTTCTGCCGGTTTGGGGTCCCATTGTCTGAGTATTTCAGGAAGATAAGCGTCTGGTACAGCAGACAGGCCCTGGACTGCAACCCTTTCCCCGTCCTTTTCCAGGATTGCGCCATTGGCATGGAGATGGATAAGGAAGCCCGCCTTCTCCATGGCCTGGACAGGATTCAGCAGGCCTCTCGCCCGCCTCTCATGGTTGCCGTGCAGGGCAAGGATAGGGATGCCCATCAGGCACAGCGGATTGAGCTTTTCCATGTCCTTTCCGATCCCCTTTATCGAACCAGTCCTGTTTTCTGAAAGATGGGCCTTAACCATGCATTCAATGGCCCTCGAAAAGGTTTCAGCATCAGGGTGCTGGCTGTCGAATATGTCCCCTGCTATCAGTATGGCGTCGCACTCAAGGCTTTTTTCAATGGCCTCCTCAAACGCTTCGAATGCATCCTGATACCTGCCCTCCAGCCTTCCGAAGCCGAGGTGGGTGTCAGAGAAGATTGCAAGCTTCATGATGAATGGCTGTTTTTTAGGCATTTAAATGCTTATCTGGCAATAACCAATCATGAAAAAGTTCGATTTGTCTGGGAAACAAGATAAACTTGAAGACAGGAAACTCAGATTAACCGATGGGCTCTATGTGCCTTTTGAAGGGAGCGAAGTTCATCTCTATGATTATGATGGCTATGCAGGGAGCGCAACCCCCACTTATAAGCAAGACAGATTGGATGTCGGACTGATAAGAGCTGACCATTATGGTAGAATAGGTTATTACAGAATAAACAGACCTGATTTATTGATTAACGGCGGCTCAGTTTTAACAATATTGGATGTTGAAGTTAGTGACGAAACTGTTCCCAGGAGTTATTAAATTCTTGCTGCGGGCCCTTGATGTTAAGGAGATATTGGCGATAGCTTTGAATATATTACTGAACCAATCTTGCATTTTCATCTCCGTGAAAATGTAGACCGTGATCATTAATAATAAGGGCTCTTAAACTCGCTTTTGAATATGGGTCAGAAGAAAAAATGGCCTTTTCTATTTCCTGCTCTGCCGCTCTATGAGAGGCTTCGACTGACTCTTTGGTGCTGTCCCCTCTAATCAAATGTAATGGGACCAAGTTTGATGTTTCCATAACAGGTCTGGATACAGGATCATTAAGAGGCTGTGAATATTTTTCATTCTGGTACGCATTCCAAAAATTGGATTTATAGCCAATAAAACACTGGCAATTGTGCGTGCTTACTGCCTTTTCACCGAGTTCAGTAGCGGAGTTACATGAACGAACGAAGCTAATGGTATCTGTAAATACATGGGCTTCACTTAAAGTTATAGCTGCGCATTTATCATTTCCATAGAATACTGTGTTATTTCCGTGGCCGTTCAAAAAAACAAAGTCAGGTTTAAGAGCTTCCATGCAAGATAGTATTTTGCCCTTTAATGCTTTTACTCCATCTATTTTTGTCACTCGGAAACCTTTGTTTTCCGCTTCATTGATCACAGGAATTGACCAATGAAACATGTAATGGGTGATTGCATCATGGTCTGTTCTAACTACTAACATTTTTTTCATGTCTCTCCGCAATCTTTCTAGAAATAATTGGCATTTGCTGGATGAATAATATTTCCATCTCAACGGCTGCATTCCCCACATCGGTGCCATTCTTTATTTCCTCGATTAACTGATTACGAGTGAAACCTCCGTATGTCCCAATAGAAAAACTGACGTTTGAGGGTACCTGTGTTAATCTGATAATTGCAAGCTCCCTGATATCCTTATCGAATTTCATACTCATATCCACATCATTCTTTTATTACATTTATTTTTTTAAGCTGTCTCAGTATATCAATTGAATTCTTACCATCGTTTCTGATTTCGATATATGCAGATTCCCACGTAAATGGCTGGCCATTTACAACCGCGATAGTTTCACCCCTCAATGGAGCCGGAACGGCAGCAAATGTTTTGAAAAAAGCTGCTTGAAGTTTCTCATATGCAGCTTTACCCATACGACTGCCATCAGACATCTCACTCATTAAATAATATAATGGAATATCATATAAATAAGAACTTTCGTAATATAGATGTAAACCAAGGCCGAGATAGCCGAGAAGCTCGGCATCTGCACGGCGTCCGTAATCCACTACACTAAGGATATGCCCGGAAGACGAGGCAACCCGAGACTCGGCGGCAATTCCTTACGCCTCCTGAAGGAGCTTATGGAGAAGGGATACTACATCCAGAAGGGCGAGGGCTACATGACGCAGCATTGGTAGATTTTTTCATTCGGAACTACTGAGGCTCCATGCCCAACGCGGATGCTCAATACTTCCATTTATCCTTCAGCTCTTCTATGCGTGGCTGAAAAGTACAATACGCAGCAGACGGCAGCTATCAGGGCCAGCCATTCCAGAGTCAGCTCTGAAAAGCCTACAGGGGGGGAAATGATGACTGTCATGGTGTCTGAATCCTCATCCCCTAGGACGCTGTATGCGGACAGGTCAAGCCTGTAGCTCCCGGGCTCGGAGGAATAGATGTCGACATATACGGCCTTTTCCTCCCCTAGCCGGAGGGCCGCAGTTGCCTGCGAGCCGTCGCCGGATACTTCAACGCCGTCAGTGGGCCTCTGCCTGCTGAAGCCTGCCTGCCTGTAGCCGTCGAGCTTCAGGTATATGGTTGCATTGCTTTCCTTCAGGTTCCTTGCAAGAACCTTCGTCTGCTGCTTTCCGCCGAGATTCAGCTGGACAGCCCTTTCGGCAAAGTTTGCCAGCGGGTGCCTTACAAAGAACATCCAGCCGCTGGAAAATGAATTTTCGGCCTTGTCGGTCACATCTATCTTGGCCTTCGCCTGCCCTTTCAGGCTGAGATTGAGGCTTATGCTGCAGTTGCTCCACTGCATCACACCTGAGGCAGGGCATTCCTTCTCTACGCGCCTCTCCCCTCCTCCATCATCGACAAAGGCCTCTATCCTGTTGCTCATGATGCCGGATGTGTTGTCGATTGCGCCTGAAAATATGTCAATCCCTCTCAGCTCGCCCTTGATCACGCCGGGGCTCAGGGCAGTTCCGTTCTGGTTGTACAGGCCGATGGACAGGTTTGGCCGGATGAAATCTGCCTGGAATTCCAGCAGCCTTATCTTGTCCGCGCTCTTGCCCGGATTCGGCCACTCCTCCTGGCCGCCGGTATGGGTCGCTGACAGCATGAGCCTGTATGTCTTCCCGTGCGAGATGCCATCCGCCAGCCTGAAAAGGGCTTTCCTGTCGGTCAGGCATGTCTGCCCGCCGCTGGAAAGGCCCGGCCAGAGGGCCGGATCATAGGCGACAAGCCCGCCCGAGCTGACATTGTACTTGATATTGAAGCAGATGATGCCAAGGCCCATAGACCCGAAGCTTATTCTGACGCCGCTGCTTGTGACGTGAGAAGAATTGATATAGGCAGGCAGGGGGCGGAAATATGAGGAATTCAGGAACATGACCTTTGAGCTGGCATAGCCGTAATCGCCCTTGTTTCCAGCATAGTCGGTTGCCATGCATCTGAATTCCAGCGTGTCCTCCTTTGTCCCCTGGTAGGGGATTGTCACAGAGCCTCCGGTTGTTGAGTTGGGAGCGGCCGGAGACCACTGCGAAGTCGAGTTCCTGTATTCAAGGCTGCCTTCCCTGACGCCTGAGCCGCCGTCCGCCAGGGACCATGAAACTTCAACATTGGTGCCGGTGTAAGGCCCGACATCTATTGAGCAGCCCGGCTTTCCTGTGTCCACAGCCACGCCTTTGGGGAAGCTGAAAGAGGATGCCATGCCCTTCTTCGATATGCCTCTTGCCCTGAACTCGTAGATCCTGCCATCGAAAACTGTTTCGGCTTCGAGATTGCCGAAGATGGCCGACGCCTGCCTTGTGATGAGCCATCTTTCCCAGTCATGGAGAAGAACAGTTGAGACATTGCCTTTCAGCTCTGGGAAGGCCGGCTTCTCTATTGTCACATTGTATGTCCTGTACTGGACCTCATATGCGTCAAGGTCGCTCATATTGGCCGACCATGAGACATTGAAGGCGGTGATGTTGGTGAACCATCTGCCGGACAAGGATGAATAAAAGGACGGGGTTATGCTTATGATGCCCGAACTAGTCACCAAAGGGCTGCTGATTGTCACATTGATTATGCTGTCCATGTTCGCGCTCGCCAGGCCGAGGCTGTCCACCGCCATGACCGAGGCTGTATATGTTCCCGGATATGCGTATGTGTGGTATATTGTGGGCTGGATGGTTATCATTGTGATGCTGTCCCCGAAATTCCATAAGTAGGAGACTATGGAATCATTGTCCGGATCATAAGAGCCTGCGGCTGAGAACAATATTGCCAGGACAGTGCTTGCAGCCTGCGGCTCCGCGCTTATTCTGGCCACAGGTGGGCTGTTGTTTATGACCAGAAGGGTGGAATTCGCATATGGTGACCAGGAGTTGCTGTCATCCCTGACCCTGAAAAGGACGGTATAATTTCCCGGGGAAAAATCAGACCTGACAAATGAAGACTGGTTGGAGGCAATGCTTCCGTTTATTGTCCATTCATAAGCGGCGATGATGCCCTCAAAATCATAGCCTGAGCCTGAAAAGCTGACAGTCTGGTTCGGGTTGGCGACGGATGGGAAGATACGGTCGATGCTTGCAATGGGCGGGGAATTGCCTCCAACGCTGAGCGTAGCGTTAGTAGGCGCAGACCATAGGCCAAGATTGTCCCTGACCCTGAAAAGGACAGTGTAGTAGCCGGGAGAAATGTCGGCCCTGATGAAGGAGCTTTCAGAAGATATGGCTGTTCCGTTTATGGCCCACTCATAAGCGGCAATTGTGCCGTCTGTGTCAGTCCCTGATCCGGTGAAATTGACGGCCTGGCCCTGCGCGGCCGGATTCGGGGATATAAGAATTATAGCGGCCTCTGGCGGCGAATTCGCAGCAGGCTGCTCGCTCCCCATGGATACTGACGGCTCTGAAGTTGCATACTTCCTGACAAACAGCCAGTCAATATCTGTCGTTGCGTAATAGTATACCCACAGCCTGACATGCTTGCTGGCAAGAGCTGGAGCTGCATTTGACAGGCTCGCCTTTTCTGAACCGTCAATAAACAGCTTTGCGTTTTCTGAAATGTGCCACAAAAAACGCTTCGGCGTAGAGAAATCGAAAGTAAAGGCAGGCGATGTGCTGACACTGTTTACTGTGAAGACTATCTTATTGTCGAATTTCGACATGAAAATCCCGTTATTGGCCCCCGGGTCAGAGGATGTGCTGTCAGTCAGGACTGTCCTGTACTGGGAATATGTCTGCCCCTGAGACGACAGGGAGAGCATCTTCTGCTCGAACCTGAATTTGTCTCCAGAAAGCTGGTTTTTGGAAGACAGGCTTACTCCACCGCTATTCGAAGACTGGAAGGCGAGTTTTCCATTTGACACAGAGTAAGAGCCTGTGCCGCCAGCATAGGAAAGAAGATTCTGGTTCCATTTGGAAGTGTTAAGGCTTGTCCCCTCAAAATCATCGAAGAAATCGAATGTGGAGTCCCCATTGCTGGCAGAGGCAGCGGAAGGGTTGCCATAATTGACATATATAGTTTTTGTCCCTGATGGAATTGAAGGAATCTTTACCCAGAACCTGCCGTCAGACTCTGTCCAGAAATTCAGTTGTGTTGAACTGTCTGAATCAACAAACCTTATGTCGTCATAGTTGGGCTTGGCCTTGGCTTCGTAAAGTGACTGTATTTCAGCTGAGGATAAAGCCCTGCTGTAAATTCTTACTTCGTCAATCGTGCCGTTGAAATATTCAGAACCGCATCCTGTGGTTCCGGAAGAAAAGTCATAACCAATTGCCAATGAAGAGCTTGAAGATATTGATTTTCCAGAGGGAGCCGTAGCAGTGCCTATCAGTGTCCCGTCAACATAAAGACGGAGGAGACCATTATCATTGACGCCCGTGAGATGATGCCATGCATTGTCATTGTACGTGCTGGATGAGGTTACCCTTGCAATTACATTTCCTCCATCGTCAATAATGAAAAAATCAGCTACACCGGCACCTCCTGATTTTCCTATTCTCAGGCGATAGCCTGGAGTTCCGCAGGCGCCTTTTGCTATGACATTGCCTATTCCTGTACCACTCGTTTTAAACCATGCCGAGAGCGTGAAGCTTGTTGTCGACGTTGGGAAGTTAAATGCAGCAATATTGCCTGCATCGGCATAATCATTGACTCCGTCAAAACCGATGGCCTTCCCATGCTTGCCGTCAGACCATGAAGGATTATTGACAAGAGTTCCTGTATTCCCGTTTCCGCTGCTGTCCATGGCAGTTGTGCCTGAACCCTCATCAAAGTGCCAGGAGCCTGCCAGACCCGATTCATCATAAACAGGATTCGCAACCATAACCTGGTAGTCTATCAGGTTGGAGCTGCTATTGATGCTGACAGGCTTCTTGTACTGCCATGACTGGGCAGAAGCCTGCTGCGGGAGAAAAACCAGTAAGAGAAGCAGAAATATGATGCCCGAAGTGATTTTAAAGCTGACCTTTCCTTTTGTCATTGTTTAATAATATTTGCCTTATTAGTAATATAATCCACTTGAGCCTTATGAGAACCAAAGACAAAACAGCCTTCTACCCTCTTTTTCCAAAAAAGAGGGTAAGCTATCCAGAAAAAGGGATTACAGAGACCAAAATAGATAATTCCCCTCATTGGCTTTCCATAGTTCCTATTTAATGACCATTTTAATATTGATAGTCATGAAACTCAGAAACAGAACAGCTTTTTTCGCAGGCAGGTTCCAGCCTTTGCACATGGGCCACATGCATGCCCTCAGAGAGCTGTTTAAGGAGTATCCAAAGGTTATAATAGCCATAGGCAGCATAAACAGGAGCGGCCCAGATAATCCGTTCACTTTTGGCGAAAGAAAGCAAATGCTTGATGCTGCCCTTAAGAAATACAAAGGCAGATACCGGATAATTGGCCTCAGGGACAGGGGCTCCAATGAGGAATGGGCCAGCAATGCGATAAAAACGGCCAGGTTCGATGTCGTGGTTACAGGGAATAGTATAGTAAGGGAATGCTTCTTGCCCTTGAATATCGAGATAAGGGAGCCTGATTTCTTTCATCCTGAAAAGTACAATGGGACAAAAATAAGGGGTCTTATTTTCAAAGTGGGAAAATGGAGGCATCTGGTGCCGGAAGAGGTATCAGAAATAATCAGAATCAAGCATAAAAGCCTTCCCCTCTCCAAATAATATGAGAATGCTGATTCAAAGTGGCTGAATGAGGGATAAAGGAAATATGGCCGAATACAACCATCTGAAAATCGAAGGTGAAATTCATCAAAAGTGGAAAGCAGAAAGAGTAGCTGAAAAGATAGTCGATACGGACTGGAAAAGGAAGAAATTCTATCTCCTCGACGGCCCGCCATATGTGAATGGCGTCCCCCATGTCGGCCATGCCAAAACCACGGTATTCAAGGACATCTGGGGGAAGTTCAAATTCATGCAGGGCTTCGGGGTATGGTTCCAGCCGGGTTTCGACTGCGGCGGCCTGCCTATTGAGAACAAGGTGGAAGAGAAATTGGGCATAAGAAGCAAGACTGAAATTGAGACTAAGGTGGGGGTGGACAGGTTTATAGAGGAATGCAAGTCCTTCGCCAAAGGGAATGAGCCTGTATGGCTTGATTTTTACAAAAAGATAGGGGCCTGGAGAGGATGGATGGAACCCTATCTGACTTCAGAAAACTATTACCTTGAATCAGGCTGGTGGACAGTCAAGCAATGGCATGACAAAGGCCTGTTTTCAGAGGGCCTGAGGCCGGGCTTCTGGTGCCCCCGCTGCGAGACAGTCCTGGCCGGGATAGAGGTGACTGAGAGCTACAAGAACCTGGAGGACCCCTCCATCTTTGTCAAGTTCCCAATAGAAGACAAAAAAAATAAGGGCAAGGAATTTCTGCTTGTCTGGACCACTACGCCCTGGACCCTTCCTGCAAATGTTGCAGTTGTCGCCCATCCCGATGAGACATATGTAAAGGCTGATGTGAACGGGGAAAAACTGATACTGGCTGAAAAGCTGCTCCCTGAAATTGAAAATAAAGGATTTTCATGTAAGATTCTGGAAAAATTTTCAGGCAAAAAACTGGATGGAATCAAATACAAGCCTGTACTTGATCTGCCGGTTCAAAAGGAAATATCAGACTCGCCAAAAGCCCATACTGTATTGCTGTCAATCCCTGTCATGAAGAGGAGGGTGGCCAGCAAGACGCAGGTAAAGAGTGAAATAGGAGAATCGGATGAATTCGGCCACATGGTGACAATGGAGGCTGGGACAGGGCTGGTGCATACTGCCCCTGGTCACGGCGATGCGGACAGCAGGGTCGGGAAGCATTATGGGCTTCCAGAACCCTCTCCTGTTGATGAGAAAGGAAGATTTACTGAAGAGGCTGGAGATCTGGCTGGAATATTTGTGAAAAAAGCGGATCCTCTGATAATTGAAAAGCTAAGAAAAAACAATCTTCTGCTATATTCAGGAAAAATAACCCACTCATATCCCCTGTGCTGGAGGTGCAAGACGCCTCTGATATACAGGATGAGCAGGCAGTGGTTCCTGAAGATGGATCTGCTGAAGGAAAAGATAATAGACGCCAACAAAAAACTCAGATGGCTGCCTGAATTCGCAAGGGAGCAGTACAATAACCTGATTTCTGAGGCCCCGGACTGGGCTGTCACGAGGCAGAGATACTGGGGAATCCCTTTGCCGATATGGAAGTGCGGGAGGTGCAATTCAATGAAAGTAATTGGCTCGAGGGAGGAATTAAGGAAAAATTCAGTTGAAAAAATTCCCGAAAACTTCGACCTCCACAAGAACCTTGTGGACAGGGTAAAATTGAAGTGCACTAACAAAGGCTGCGAAGGGAAAATGGCCAGGGAGAAGGACATCATGGACGTCTGGTTCGACTCGGGAATAGCGCCATGGGCCTCGCTTGGCTATCCTTTCAGGAACAAGGAATTATTCGAAAAGCTGTGGCCTGTAGACCTTGTGAATGAGGGCCAGGACCAGGTAAGGGCGTGGTTCAACACCCTGATGGTGTGCGGCTTTGCCACTTTTGGCAGGGAGCCGTACCGGACTGTCTGCCTCAACGGCTGGACCCTGGATGAGAAAGGGGAGAAGATGAGCAAGAGCCTGGGGAATGTGATACTGGCCGAAGACGCCTGCAGGCAGCTCGGAGCAGACGTCATGAGGCTCTATATCTGCCATGATGTGGCCCCATGGGAGACCCAGAAGTTCAGCTTCAGGCAGGCCGGCGATCTGAAGAGATTCATGAATGTATTATGGAACACCTATAATTTTGCGGAGACGTATGCTGCAAAGGAAGAGTATGCAGAAAAGGCAGAATTAAAAATAGAGGACAAGTGGATAATTTCAAAAATAAATTCCATAAACAAATCAGCCACAAATCATATAGAGAATTTCGAGTTCCATCTGGCCGCGAGGGAGCTGGTAGATTTCCTTCTGAATGACCTCTCAAGGTGGTATATCAAAATTATAAGAGACAGGCTCGCCCCAACATATTGGAAGGAAGACAAGAAAGCGGCATCCTTTGCCCTGAGATATGTCCTTGAGAGATATTCAGTTTTGCTGTCTGTATTTTCCCCCTTCATTTCTGATGCAATATATTCAAAACTCAGGGGAAAAGGCAGCGTGCATCTTGAGGAGTGGCCAAAGCCTGAGGAAAGCAGGATAGGAAAGGGCCTCGAGGATCATATGGAAAAGGCAAAAGTGGTTGTAGAGGCCATAAATGCCGCAAGGTCTGAGAAAAAGGTGAAGCTGAGGTGGCCTGTCGAATATGTAAGGATAAAATTCAAGGATAAGGAAGACATCAAATCAATAGATTCTGTAAAGGATGTAATAGCCTTGCTTTCCAATTCCAAATCAATAGAGATGTCGGACAGATTGAAGGAGCCTTTTGAATTCTCCCTGGGCAAGCTCGAAATAGGCAAAGTCCTGATGGACAAGGCCGTAATAAGGGAGATAATAAGGCACGTGCAGGAGCTGAGGAAGAAGGCCGGGATGAATGTGCATGAGAAGATTGAGCTTTTCATCAAATCTGACCCTGAATCAGAAAAACTGGCGGAAAAAAACAGGCAGGAACTTCTTTCAGGGGTGAATGCATCCAAAATAAATATCGGCCAGGTCCCTGAAAAGCACAAAAAGGAAAGGCTTGAGGTGGAGGGGAAGGTTTTTGAGATTGGTTTTGTCAATACAAATCAAAATTAATGTTCACTCCGCTATCGCCGACAAGGTTACAAATATATAGCTTACAGTTAAGTTATAAAATTATTATGCAAGACAAAAAAAGCGGATGGGATACACTGCCTATTGCAATAAGAACTGTGATTATAATATTTGTTGCCAAAGCTCTTCTCGGCGTTTTTGCAATAATGGTTTTGTCAGCTTCAATGCCAAGTGTTACCCTTGGGACTACATCTGGCCAGGAAATGAAGCCCCTTTCATCCTTCGATTATGTGGGAAGTGCCGTGGCATCTTCAGTTTTTTATGCGCTTATAGCTCTCTATTTCATAGAACCTCTCCTTTATTTAGGTGCGGCGATACTCTTACAGTCAATGACCAGAATTAGCTTCTATCTGGCCGCATTCTTATCTTTATTGTCACTGCTTAGCATACCATTGGGGACAGTTCTTGGGTTGGTATCACTCTATCTGCTGATTTCAAGTATGGAATATTTCGGCTTTAAGCAGGTTCACAATAAGCCAGTTACTGAAAAACCAGGAAAGGCTTGAGGTGGAGGGGAAGGTTTTCGAGATAGGATTTGATAAAACAGATTAATGCCTATTGAGAGGCTGCACTGCATTACAGCCTGAAAAAGGTATAAATATCTTAGTTTTGATAGATATGCTATGGGAGTTGGTTCAACTATCTCACGAATGCTAAAAAGAGCGATAGGATTGTACAGGGATGACACGTCTCCGCAATTAGATGCTCCGCAAAGTAAAGGCACCCCTATCACCCCATATCAGATTCCCTTGGGAGATGCAGCAACATATGCGTGTTTGAAGGAGCGTGAATCCCCTTCAGAAAGCGACTACGGCCTCTTTGTAGAAGTTGCTGCACAGAGTAACCCTTTTCTTCCCCATTTGCTGTGGACAGCAACGAAAAATGCCGAGGTCTATTTCCTAAAAAGAGGTGTCTGGAAGACACCGGAAGACAGAATGTATAGGGAACAATCTGTGCGTGCACAGCTGACAAGAATCTGGAGAGATCCCCAGAAGCAGGAAGATTCGAATGTATTCTATGTTGAAGTTGGGGGTTTTTGCTCAGGCAGACTGGAATTACGCAAGATGCTGGAAGGTCAGCTTGACGATGAAACTGCCATACTGAAGACGAGCTACCCGCACGATGCAGAAAGAATTGACAGGGCCAGAAGACAAATAGGAATAGTTGTACCGATGACACAGGGTGGATAAGCGAAATTCATTCCACTCTCCACTTCTCCACCTCGAACGCCTCTGTGCTGCCGCACTTGGGGCACTTCTTGCCTTCCCTGAACATGTTGTCGCAGGAATCGCAGAACATCGCCATGAGGGTCACCTCCATCTTATTTAATGGGGATGCTGTTGGCTATATTATTTATGCCTTGAAAATGCTTTTCAAATCCCTTAAATTAGATACTCTGTTTTGTAGATTTTTTGGCTAAATAAGTTTAAATATATGTTTAAACAAATATAAAACAAAGCTGGGGGGATGAATTATGGCGGTCAAAACAATAACCATTACAAAGGATGCATATAATGTCCTCAGGGGGATGAAGATGGAAAAGGAAAGTTTCAGCGATGTTATCAATAGGATAGCTTTGGAGAAAAAGTCTGTAAAGGATTTCCTGGGGATACTGAAAGATATCGATGCTGAAGCCCTTCAGAAGCGGGCCAGGGAGATCAGGAAATCTGTATCCGGCTCATTTGAGAGGAGACATGATCGTCTTAGACACATCAGCCGTCATTGAGGTTCTGAAAGGCAGCCAAAAGGGTGAGAAAATAGCTGATCTGATAGGTGCAGATGAAACAGCAGTAACAGCTTTTAGTGTCTATGAGATGCTGGTTGGGGCCAAGAGCAATGAAATCCCGAAAATCGAGGCATTCTTCAATTCTGTCAGAATCCTGAGCTTCAATCACATAGCAGCCCTTGAAAGCGCCAGGCTGGAAATGGAGCTGAAAGCCAAGGGCAGGATGATAGAAAAGGTTGACATCTTCATATCATCCATATGTATAGCAAGCAATTCAAGGCTCATAACACTGGATAATGATTTCAGGGAAATAGAAAATCTGGAAGTAGAAATAGTGTAAGAGACGTATATCACTGCTTCTTTTCCTTATCCATCTCTCCCAGCCACTTTGTCACAATATCCGCCACCTCTTTACCGAAGCCGTTGAAGTTGTGGCCGGCATTGACTATCACTCCCACCCTCGCCTGCCTTGTCTTCTTCTTGAATATCTTTCCCGCTTCCATCACAGAGGGCAGGATGAAGCTGTCTTTGCTCCCGAACAGGACAAGCATGGGCAGCTCAAGCTCGGTAATTTCCCTGAAACCTTCCTCAGGGCTATGATAGGGAAAAGTGTTTCCAGGGCCCTTGGGCGTCAGGTATCCGAAATAGGCCTGAGCAGACATGGGGCATATCGGGCTCATATCCTCTCCCAGCATCTCCTTTCCCCTGCCTTCCTCTACCATCCTGTAAATCTTTTCATTGGCCTCGTCAAATTTTTCGCTTAAGGCCGACTTCTGCAGGGCGACATCGTTGCAAGGCGAAAGGAGAATCAGGCCTGCAACTTTAGTGTTCCTCCTCTGGTGCTGGGAGTAGACAATCTTGTTGGGGCCGAGGCCATGCCCTGCAAGAATGAACTTGTTGAAGCCCCTTGCCTCAAGATAGGAGAGGGCAGCCTCGATGTCATGTATGCACTCCTCGAACCTTTCATACGCTCCGCCGATGGTGACGGCCTTCTCCTGCTCCCCTGTCCTCTGGATTATGTCGGCAAAGTAGTCGTGGCCCCTGTTGTTGAAGCTCAGGAAGGCGTATCCAGTCTTCAGGGCAGATTCGGCAATGTAGTTGACAAGCCTGTTCTCATAGAAATTGCCTGCAGTCCCGTGTACATAGACAACGGCCTTTTCCGTCTTCGCTTCAGGCTCGCATAAAAGGCCCTGCAGCTCCAGCATGTCTGCCGTGAAGAACTTGACTAGTTCGCCTCTGAGCGCCTGATGGATGGGGTCCATATTAAATATTCGGGGGAGAAGAATTTAAAGAAATTTTCTGCCAGCGGAGACGGCCAGTCATCATTTCCTCATCTGGGGCATGGAAGGAAGCTTCTCATTCCCGCATCTGCACCTGTTTCCTGCGACAAGCCTTCCGCACCTCTCGCATACCCATTTCAGCTGCATACGCAACACAGATTTCATTGACCGGCCTGTGATTCTCCTGCCGCATTGCCTGAAGCCTCAGGCTGGCCGCCAACAGGATTGCCGCAGGACGGGCAAGCGTCATCATCAGGCCCGCAGTATTCATCGCATATGAAGCAGTACCTAAGGCCTGTCTCATCCTTTTCTTCCCGCTTCTTCTTCGGCTTTCTCTTCATAGCTGTAAATTGAAATTGGATGGGTGTTTTAAATCTTCAGACGTCCACAAGGATATCCTTCCCTCTCACTTCCACCCTGTAAGTCTCGATTTTCAGTCCGGGAACAGTCCTGCATGAGCCTGTCTCGACATCGAACTGCCAGCCGTGGAGGGGGCATGTTATCACATTGTCCTCAAGGCTCCCTTGCCCCAAAGGTCCCTGCTCATGGGCACATGCGTTTGTCGTGGCAAATATCTTCCCGCTGACATTGTAAAGTGCTATCTCTTTTCCGCTGACGATTACTGTTCTCGCTTCTCCCGGCTTCAGATTATCCAGAGTAGCGACCTTTACAAGTGCCATAAATCCCCTTGAAATTATGTTCTGATTATTAAAAAGAACGGTTTCCGGCGCTAAGCAGGAATTCGTCAGCCCTTCACCGCAAGCTCCTCCAGCGGCCTTCTTGAGACCGAGCCTGAGCTCAAAGGGTGCCAGTGGCTTATCCCTGTTTCTCCCCGCTTCCAGCAGAGGAAGACGAGCTCACCGCTCCTGTCGTAATAGAAGTCCACAAGGCCTTTGTCGAGGTCTTTGACTATGCATCCATGGCTGCTGATGGCCCCTATCTCTGCCTTGATTGAAAGGGCTGCAGCCTGCTTCTTTTCCATGCTCTGCCTGTACAGCTTATTGTCGATGTTTGCCTCCTGAAGAAGCTCCTCGCCCCATATCTCGTAAAGAGTCTCCATGTCCCTGTCGAGCTGCTTCATCCTCATCTTGAGGCCTGCTATCTTGTGAAGGGCGGCCTCGAGAAAAGGGAGGAGCCTGTTGGCCTCTTCAACCGTGAACGTCCTCACAAAGCCTTTCTGGCTGTCCATACTGATATATATGGCTGCGAACTTTTATATTGGTTTTTGGCGCAGGCCTGCCGCCAAGGAAGATGCCAGTTTTCATATAACATGAAAAACAGCATACAGGATCTTTAATGCGCACATGAAATCATAATATAGCGGCCCTCATTCGACAGCCCTGCTGAACTTCTTTTTCAGGTCGAAATAGCACTCCACATGCGGGTATTCGAGCATTTCCCTGATGAAGGCCTTTCCTGTCGTGGCTTCCTTTTTATCAATCGGGATTGCCTTTGCCCTGATATTGTTCCCGACAAGGGTGTCTATTATGGAAGGGTGGGCAGGCATGCCGGAAGGCATAAATCTTTTGCAGCCCTTTGTTCCGTTGATATCGTAGCTGCCGGCCATGGGAGATATTTTCCTGTAGCGCCCTTCTGCTGTCGCCCTCAGGCCGCAGCCATAGCGTACTCCGCCTTCCCTATTCATGCCTATGGCCTGATGCCTGCAGAAGTCAGGCAAGATTCTTAACCTTTCCAGGAGGAAATCAGCGCCTTCCAATAAATTTAAACCATCCCCGGCAATAATTATACCTGACGGGTATGGAAAAGGAGAAGGTTTTGATTGCGATAAAGGAGGCTGAGGAAAAGGCCAGGAAGAACGTGGCCGGCGCCGAGACCAGGAAAGCTTCCATTGTCAGCGATGCAGTTGAAAAGTCAATTGAGAGGGAGAAGGCCGAGACAGAATCGTATGTGAAGCAGCTTGCCATGAAAGAGCAGAAGGAAAAGGAGGCGATAAAAGAGAGCGCCAGGGATATAATCGAAAAGGGCAGGAGAGAGGCTGACAGCTTCTCCAGGCTTGCGAAAAGGAACTGGGCTTCATCACTCAGCCAGCTCGGGAAGGAATTTGAGGCGTTTTTGAGGCAGATCGCCAGGGAAGGCTGATTTCTATGTTCTACCCCGAAGAGATGCAGAAAGCTTTTATCGCCGTGCACAAGTCCAGACAGAAACAGGTGATAGAGGAGCTTTACAGGCTCAGGGCAGTGCACGTGAAAGAGCATGAGTCAACAGATGGTTTCCCTATAGGCTTCCCTCTGGAGGGCGCCGAAGAGCTTTCTGAGCTGCTCCTGAGGCTGAAATCCATAAGGGCGGCCCTTGGCATAGGCGGCCAGAAGGCAGGCGCAGAAGGCATCAGCATACAGCAGGTAAAGGATCTGGAAAAGGGCCTTTCGGCAAGATTGGGCCCTCTCCTGGAAGAGCTGAAATCGCTGTCTGACAGCCTTTCTGCTGAGCAGTCGAAGCTTGAGTCGCTGAATTTTCTGCGCAGAGCCGGTATAAAGCGGCTTGACGTGCTGCGCGAGTATGAGGGGCTTGAAATAATATCAGGATATGCGAGGATTTCTGAATTGAAGGCCAGGGATTGCATAGCCTTCATTGAGAAGGTGGGAAAAGAGAAGGCCTTTGTCCTTTTTGCAAAAAAAAAGGAATCGGGCAGAATAAAGGAAAGGCTGGCAAAAGCAGGCTTTGCGGAATTCAGGCCGAATCTGGATGCGAGGGGGCAGGTTTCAGAAGAGATAGTTAAGCAGGAAGAGATCATATCCAGGCTGCTGGAAAAAAAGAGCGAATTGGAAAAAAAGCTTGCCGGGATGCGCGGGGAATATCAGGATAGGGTTTCAGATTCGGTCTTCTGGCTCGGGGAAAGGCTGAAGATAGCTGAACTGCCGCTTAAACTGGGGGCAAGCTCAAGCGTCGTGCTCATTTCAGGATGGATACCCAGGAAAAGCCATGAGGCGGTGTCAAAGGCTTTGCGAAAGGCTGCCCCGAACTCCTATATCCGTTTTGAGGAAACTGATGACGCGCCTACGAAGATGGACAATCCCGTTCTGGTAAGGCCTTTTGAGTTCTTCGTGAACCTCTATTCAACTCCGGCCTACAGGGAGATCGACCCCAGCTTCCTGATTTTCCTCACCTTCCCCCTCTTCTACGGCATGATACTGGGGGACATAGGGTACGGCCTGATTGTCCTTCTCCTGGCCCTCGGGATAAGGCTCGGCACGGGCAAGGCAAGGCCCATAGCTGACGTGACCATACTTTCAGCCCTTGTGGCCATAGCCTTTGGCTTCCTGTTCGGAGAGTTCTTCGGCCATGAAGAGGTCTTTGGTTACCCGCTTGAGCCCGTCATAAGCAGGGTTCATGATCTGAACAGCGTATTGCTGCTTTCTGTGGTGATAGGCCTTGCGCACCTGAGCCTTGGCTACATATTTGCCATAAAAAATGAGATAGGGCATAACTGGAAGCACGCGATTTTCGGAAAGACAGGATGGCTGCTGGTTGAAGTCGCTTTCGCTTTCCTGCTGTTTGACCTTCTGTTCAAAATAAGGTTCCTTGACACAATGGCTTCCTTTGGGATACTTGCCATGGGGGCACTACTTGTCGCTTTAGGGGAAGGCGTGATGTACCTGATTGAAATTCCTTCTCTTCTCTCCAATATCGTCTCGTACACACGATTGGCTGCCTTCGGCCTCGCAGGCACGAGCATAGCCATAGTCGTGAATACGACTGCCGGCCAGATGTTCGAGAGCGGGGGATTTATGACCGTAGCGGGCATATTAGTCCTTGTTGTAGGCCACGCATTCAATCTGGCTCTGGCCATGCTGGACTCCTTCCTCCAGTCGCTCCGACTGCACTATGTGGAGATGTTCTCCAAGTTCTATAAGGGGGCCGGGAAGGCTTACAGGCCGTTTGGCGGGGGGCAGGGCTGACTTATTTCAGCTTCAGGAGGTTCCTGAGAATTTCGTCAATCTTCTCCATAATTTTCGGCTCCAGTTTGCCTATCCTGGTTTTCAGCCTTGCCTTGTCAATCGCCCTTATCTGGAACACGAGAGCGACAGATTCATCGCTCAATCCATTTGCAGGAGATGGAGATAAAGTAAGGGTATAGCCAAACCTCAAAGCCTGAAGGTTTGATGTGACCGGTATGACTATGCATATTGAAGTCTGGGTGTCTGAAATCAAAATTGCGGGTCTTGTGCCAATCTGTTCATGGCCCGAAGTTTCTGCCAAGTTTACTATCCAGATTTCCCCTTTTTCCATAACTGGCTCTCAAAATTTGCCCAGGCCTCATCGCTGAGATTCTCCCAGGCCTGCAGTTCAAGCTTCAAACTCAAATTCTTGCTTATTGTGTCCAGATAGAACAGGAGGGCTTGGTTTACCACTTCATTTTCATTCAGGCCCAAAGCATGCGCAGCTTCTCCTACCTTTTTCTCGACTTCCTGTGAAAGTTTCACTTGCATGGCATTCACCTGCTAATAATTGTTTGCCTCCCGCTTTAAATATGCCGATGTATATCTTTTCAATGCCTGTCAAGTCATCCAATGTTCTCCAAGTTCTACAGGGGGGCCGGGAAGGCTTACAGGCCGTTTGGCGGGGAATAAAAGGGCTGCATCTTCTGCATTAAGGCAAAAATCACTATCATGCCGTCATAAGATTCGGGATTGGCAGGCCAAAGCATATATTTCTTGCCTCCAATGCTTGTCTATGACAGTGGCATACAGAGTCGGCGACGGCAGCTCCAAGGGCGACGGCTTTGCCCTGACAAGAGGGGAGATACCTGAGGGCGAGAGGGAAGAGTTCCTAAGGCAGTATTTCAGGGGGGAGGAAGGGAAGCTGTATTCCGAATATAACTGGGGCTCCGGATACCAATGGGATACAGGCACAATGGACAGAATCCCGTTGACGCCAGCATGGAATACCGTCCTCCGATATGGGCCAGTGACAGAAGCCGAAGTTAATGCCCTGAAGAAATTCCAGTGCCATGTGAGGGACATGACAGAAAGATGGTAAAGCAGAGCCGCGGCTGTCATGTATATGCGTACGACTTTCGAAAATTCATCTCCCATCATGCATGGCCATCAGTTTCAGGCTGCGTCTTTTGCGTCATCTACCCCTGGAAACAAATAAAAGCATCGGCATGCAGAATATTCTGTGAAATCCCATCGCTATTTTTTTGT
The DNA here is from genome assembly GCA_016185435.1 of Candidatus Aenigmatarchaeota archaeon. Lineage (GTDB taxonomy): Archaea > Aenigmatarchaeota > Aenigmatarchaeia > QMZP01 > QMZP01 > JACPNN01. The sequence continues at coordinate 66,806 of JACPNN010000013.1, forward strand.
TATACGGCAGCCAAATCTCTGCCGCTTTATTGGCGTTCTGGTGCTGCAAAGCTGTCAGGAGAAAAACGACGCCAGGAAAGGTACTGAAATTTATTTCAGTAAAACAAAAAAGGTCCGGTCAGGAGACTGCAGCCATGTGCATCTCTACCTGCTCATAGCTGCAGTCCTGCCGGGCCCCACCTTCAGCCATTTTCCTTCTTCTTCTTTCTCCCTTCGGGCGGAAACTTGACGTGAAGATACCAGCCAGATAGAGTAAAGGACAAGAGGATGGCAATAGCCCATGCTAGGAATATGCCATACTTTGTTGCTTTCCCGAAAGCTGGATTGATTCCGACGCCAAGGGTTAGAATCAATCCGAGACCCAAAAGAACCGCCAGAAAGCTTAATAAAGCTGCTGGTTTTGTCATTGTCTCCTCCTTTGCACTCCTTTGCAGCTACATGAGAAAGACCAACACAAAACCCAGGATGACGAGAGTCTCGGGTATCGTCAACACTATCAATCCCGGCCCCAGGTTCTTTTCGTTTTCGGCAATTGCACCAATCAGAGCCGCCCCGATCTTACTTTGGGCATGCCCGGTTCCGAGGGCCCCGCCTAGAAAAGCCAGCCCTCCAGCTACTGCTTTTGCAGCTTTCAGCCACCACTCTTGACCTTGGGCCTGGACGGGTTCCTGCGCACTGGCGACAACAACAGTTGCCAGCACAGCCAATACGACAGCCAATACGAACCGCAACAGATTTTTCACTTCTACCACTCTCCTTTTTTCTTGTAAAATTGCCAAAGACTTGCCATCCAAATAACTTATTCTGTCTTTATCACATCCCAAGACATTTTTGTATGCATAAATTTCATGATGTCATGGGAGCGCTTATTGTGGCCTTCAGCCTATAGACTACTAACCTATAGGTCAATAGTCGTGTCATCAAGCTGTCATTAAAATTGTGTGTATCAGAGGAACATGAATATGATATTTTATAGGAAAGAAATTTAAAGAGCGCTTATTCTGCATTACAGAAAAAACAGCTATTTTTAGCCTGAAATGTGGTCGAAAGCTTCAAAAGCGTGTGAAACAATATTAGGAGCATCAGGCATAATATTATCTTAACCCTAAAGAGGAGGGACACTAAATATGGCAATAGAAGTGACAGCTGACATAGCCTTGGGCGCTGCGCTTGCAATAGGTCTCAGTGCCATCGGGACAGCCATTGCCCAGGCCAAGATAGGCCCAGCGGCTGTGGGGGCCATTGCCGAGAACGAGGGCTTCTTTGCCAAGGGGCTCATATTCACGGTCATACCAGAGACCCTTGTCATATTCGGCCTCATCATAGCGCTTCAGATACTCGGCCTTGCCGGTGGAAAATAAGCGCCTGAAGGCAATGGAAGGCAACAGGAGTGAAGAAGATGTCCCTTGAAAAGCTTGCTGAAGACATATCAAAGGAGTCGAAGTCAGAGGCGGAAAAGCACATCAAAGAAGCCAGGCAGGAGGCCTTGAGGCTTGAGTCCGAGTCAAAAAACAGGCTAGAGGAGAAAAAGGCGGAGCTGAAAAGGGAGCATGATGAGATGCTTTCCAGGGCCATGGCAAAGGAGATGGGCCTGGCAGAGATCGGGAGGAGGAAAATAGTCCTCCAGGAGAAGAGGAAACTGGTTGACAGCCTTTACAGGGATTTTTTGTCGTCAAGAAAGGCCCAGGCATTTGAAAAGCTCTGCGAAATCGGGAAGAAGCTTTTTCCTCAGGCAAAGGCCGCTTATGTCTCCAGGTCAGATATGAAGCATGCTGCAAGGCTTTTGCCCCGGATTAAGATAAAGGAGTCTGCCATGCAGGGCCTCGTGCTCGAGAGCGGCGATGGAAAAGAGTCGCTCAACCTGAGCATGGACGTCATCATGGAGGCCTTCAAGGCAAGGACAATAAAGAAAGCCTACCAGAGCCTTTTCTCCAGGTGATATTATGGTCTTCACTGACGCTGATTACCCGTACACAGCGACTCGGGCAAAGGTCATGCGCTCCAGGCTTCTTAAAAAAGGCGACTATGAAAGGCTCGAGAAGGTGCAGCTTTTCGAGATGATACAGGGCCTCTCCTCCTTCGGGTATGACGCGACCGAGCTGTCGAAGGAATACAACGGGCTGGAGCTCCTCAACCTTGCCCTGAACAGAGGTCTTGCTTCCACTGTCCAGAAGCTCCTGAAGATAGCCATAGACCCTGAGCTTGCGGAAGTCATCGGAAGCTATTCGAAAAAATGGATTGCCGTCAACATCAAGACAGGGTTAAGGGCCAGGGCTTATAATCTACCGGAAAAGGACATCAAATATGCCTGCATACCTGTCGGAGGCTATGGACAGGAGTTTGCGAGGCAGCTAGTTTCTGCCCCTGCAGACAGCATTGTCAGGATGATCGGGAAAATACTGCCTGTGGACAAGGCAAAGCTCAGGGAAGCCTTGGAAAAGAAGGACATGACGGCGGCTGAAAACGAGGTGGAGAAGGCTTATTATTCCCATCTGCTGGTGCTTTCGAAAGGGCTGGCAGAAGGCATGCAGCCTATCAGGGCTTTTCTCAATCAGGTCATCATGCTGGTGAACATAAGGAATGCGTTCAAGTTCAGGCTTGCAGGCATGGACGCGAGGCAGGCCGCCGGCCTCATGGCAGGAGATGACAGGCTTCCCCTTGAAATACTGAATGCGGACAGCCCCAAAGCCGCCATAGAAGCCCTGAAGGCAAGCAAATACAGGCAGTTTGCGGAAGGGATTGAGTCTGATATATCAAGGCTTGAAATAAATATAGAGAAATACCTGCTCGTCTACACGAGCGGCCTGGTGAAAGAAGAGCCCCTCTCCATATTTCCCGTAATAAACTTCCTTCTGGCAAAGGAGGCCGAGATAAGGAACCTGAGGCTCTATGGCGCATGGAAGGCGGGCCTGCTGGATGAGAAGTTCGTGAGGGAGAATGTGGTTGTGGTTTAGATTTCACCATGAAAAAGAACAAATATTCAAATGAGATGAAAAGCTTGTTTGGAAAGCTGAAAAGGATGAATCTTGAAAATCTGAGAGAAGAAGAAGATCGAAATTATTGACTCAAAAACGGTTCGCAGCTTCTCTAAAGCTAATATATCCAATATATACAATTTACTCATATGCAAATCGCAGCAGTCGGTGACGAGGCATTCGTGACGGGCTGGCACCTGGCCGGAGTGAGCAGGACGCACATAGCCACCCAGGAGAATGCCGGCAGGCTGTTCCAAGAGCTTCTGGAGGACAAGGAACTTGCAGTCGTCATCACGAACACAGACACGACAGGCATGCTTTCCGAGAGGCTGAGGGAGAAGGCAGCCACCCAGGTAAGGCCGATAGTTGTGACTCTCTCAAAAGGAGCTGAAGAGGATTCAAGCATAAGGCTGCTGATCCGGAGGGCCCTGGGGATTGATTTGTGGGCGAATGAAAGAGAGGAAAAGAAATAATGCTATGGCTCCAAAAAGGGCAATAATAAAAGCATTCGAACGCAGAGTCCCGCTATCCGTCAGCTATCACTCTCGGGATCGACACTGACCTTCCACTGCTGTTTTTCCTTTTCCCTCTTTTTCTTGAAGGAGTGCCAAATCTCCCCAAAATCCCCTCCCATTTCTGCCATTTGCACGGTATCTCTCTGTTTTGCCACAGATCTCATAAGGTCGCCCAGCTCGCCTTCCAGTTCAGCCGCAATCACATCAATCATCTGGCCTGCCGCTGGATTCCAAGCCTCCATTGTGCGGAGAAAAAGCTCTTCGCTTTCCCAGTCCCTTCCGATATGGTCTCTCCATGTTTTGCTGAGATATTTCTTGTCGATAGATGCATATCCCCAGAGCACCATTGCGTCGTAGAGATCGCAGGCGGACCTGAGGAAAGTCTTGAACCTCCTGAATTCCGCATCCTTCCCCTCGCTTTCAAAACGCTTCTTCTCAGCCTTGTGAAGCTCCTCTCTCATCTTCCATATTTCTTCGAGCCACTCTTCATAAGAGGGTGGTGGAACATATATCAGTCCCCTGTTGCCCTCGAAAAATTTCATCAGCCTGTAATGCTTGAAAGCTATAATATCTTCTGGAGACATCAGACGAACATTAACTGAATAGCCGCTGTTCAGTGCATATTCCATATGCCTTGCATGTGCAAATTCCCTTCTAAGCCTTCTGCCCATTCTCTCGAAATACGCTTTGCCCATATTCGGCACATTGACTCCTACATCTGCCTTTTCGTTTTCACTGTCACCCAGCTGGATGCCCTTTATCGTCAGAATATAGTTCCATCCTGTCTCACGGAATTCATGCCCAAAGCCCATTCCAGATGCCGTATCTGCCAGCTGCTGGAATTCTGCCCTGAACTCCTCCTTTGTGATGCGCCTTTTGGCTGCAAGGTCAAGATCAGACGTTCCTCTCTTAAGATGCTCCGGGAAATAGAATTCGCATGCAGAGCCTCCTCTCAGGTACAGGCCCCTCTCTTCGGAAAAGAGGAAGCCGAATATGGCTTCGGCAAGATACTCTGGAAGGGCAGCGATTTTCTTGTACCTTGCTTGGGGAGAGGGTATATACGAAATTTCTGTCATACTAGTGATTTCGAGCAAAGTGATTTATAGCCATAACAAGAAAACAACAAATAAAAGCATTCGAACCCATATTTGCTTAATTATAAGCGTTCTTTATGCAAGGCAAGATATACCGTGTTGCTGGGCCTGTGGTGGTTGCGGAAGGACTTGAGGCCAGCATGTACGATGTTGTGAAGGTGGGAGAAGAAAAGCTCATCGGGGAGGTCATCCAGATAAAGCCCGATAAGATAGTGATCCAGGTTTATGAATCCACTGAAGGCCTGAAGCCCGGAGAGCCCGTCGAGAACACATTCAGGCCTCTTTCTGTCCAGCTTGGGCCCGGTCTCATGACAAGCATATACGACGGCATACAGAGGCCCCTGCCTGAGCTCAAGGAGCTGATGGGCGACTTCATCAGGAGAGGAGCGACAGCCCCGGCCATTGACATGAAGAAAAAATGGGCATTCAGGCCCCTGGCCGGGAAAGGGGAGAAAGTATCGGGAGGCATGATTATTGGGGAAGTGCAGGAAACCTCCACAGTGGTCCATAAAGTCATGGTTCCGCCTGGAATTGAGGGCAAAATAAAAACTATACACTCCGGAAGCTTCAGGGCTGAGGAGACAGTGGCAGCGCTTGAAAGCGGGAAGGAAATAAAGCTCATGCAGAACTGGCCCATCAGGAAGCCCAGGCCGGTGACAAAAAAGCTTTACCCTGAGCTGCCGCTGGTGACGGGCCAGAGGATACTGGACGGCCTCTTTCCGATAGCGAAAGGAGGGACGGCAGCCATACCGGGGCCCTTTGGGTCCGGAAAAACCGTAACCCAGCAATCCCTTGCCAAGTGGTCTGATGCGGATATAATCGTTTATGTCGGATGCGGGGAAAGGGGGAATGAGATGACAGAAGTGCTGAAGGAGTTTCCTGAACTGATAGACCCGAAGTCAGGAAAGCCGCTGATGGAAAGGACGACCCTGATAGCCAACACAAGCAACATGCCAGTGGCGGCAAGGGAAGCCAGCATTTATACAGGCATCACAATGGCCGAGTATTACAGGGACATGGGTTATGATGTCGCCCTGATGGCAGACTCGACATCCAGATGGGCCGAGGCCATGAGGGAAATTTCCTCAAGATTGGAGGAGATGCCGGGGGAAGAAGGATACCCTGCCTATTTGTCTTCAAGGCTTTCAGAGTTTTATGAGAGAGCAGGGAGAGTTGAGGCTTTGTCAGGGAAAACAGGAAGCGTGACAGTCATAGGAGCAGTATCGCCTCCGGGAGGCGACTTTTCAGAGCCTGTCACCCAGTCCACCCTGAGGGTGGTGAAGGTCTTCTGGGGGCTTGACGCAAAGCTTGCAAGCAGGCGCCACTTCCCTGCCATAAACTGGCTCAGCAGCTACAGCCAGTACGAGAGCATGCTTGCCCCCTACTACAGGAAGAATGTGGCTCCTGACTGGCCGGAGCTTATAAAGACTGTCGACAGGATTTTAACCGAAGAGGAGAAGCTCCAGGAGATTGTGCAGCTTGTCGGCTCCGACTCCCTGCCTGAAAAGGAGCAGCTTACGCTCGAAATTGCAAGAATGATAAGGGAGTTCTTCCTTCAGCAGAACGCATACCATGAAATTGACGCCTATTCAAGCCTTGCCAAGAGCCACAGGCTGCTGAAATCCATTCTGCTTTTTGCCGAAAAGGCGAAGAAAGCTGTGAAAGAGGGCGTGAAAGTGGGGCAGATAGCTTCCATGAAATCCAAGTCAAAGATAGCTGACGCCAAGTTTGCCAAGGATTTCGGCCATGCCCTGCAGGATGCTGAAAAGGAAATAGGGAAGGAACTGGAGGGGCTTGTAGCGGCCTCAAGGTGAGATATGCAGGCATTCAAGCAGTACAGGACAATCAGGGGCATTGAAGGCCCGTTGATCTTTGTTGAGAAGACGCATTCTGTAGGCTATGGCGAGATAGTGAAGATGCAGCTGTCGAACGGGGAGGAGAGGATGGGGCAGGTGCTCGACACGAGCAGGGACCTGGTGGTTGTGCAGAGCTTTGAAGGCACCTCAGGCATGGACAGGAACGCAAGCGTAAGGTTCCTGGGAGACATAATAAGGCTCAGGGTGAGCAATGACATGCTTGGGAGGATATTCGATGGGAAGGGAAATCCGATAGACGGCCTTGCTGAAATAATCCCTGAAGATGAGCTTGACGTCACAGGGGCTGCGATAAATCCCTATTCACGTGCTCCTCCGTCAGACTTCATCCAGACAGGCATTTCCACAATAGACGGCATGAACACACTTGTCAGAGGGCAGAAGCTTCCCATATTCTCCGGGTCAGGGATGCCGCATAATGATATAGCCCTTCAGATCGCCAGGCAGGCCAAGGTCCGTAACCAGAACGAGCCCTTCGCTGTCGTATTTGCCGCCATGGGGATAACCCATGAGGAGTCCAAGAAATTCATTTCGAGCTTTGAGGAGACAGGGGCGATTGAGAGGTCTGTCGTGTTCCTGAATCTTGCCGACGACCCTGCCATAGAGAGGCTCATCACCCCGAGGCTGGCCCTGACAGCAGCTGAATTTTTGGCCTACAGGCATGGCCTCCATGTGCTTGTAATACTTACGGACATGACCAACTATTGCGAGTCCCTGAGGCAGGTCAGCTCTGCTAGGAATGAGATACCAGCAAGAAGGGGATATCCGGGCTACATGTACACGGATTTGTCCACGATATATGAGAGGGCCGGAATGATAAAGGGGAAGAAGGGAAGCATAACTCAGTTTCCAATCCTGAGCATGGTGGGGGATGACATAACGCACCCGATACCTGATCTGACAGGCTATATCACCGAAGGCCAGATAGTCCTCAGCAGGGAATTGCACAGGAAAGGCATATACCCTCCAATAGATGTCCTCCCGTCTTTGTCTAGGCTGATGAATTCAGGCATAGGCAAGACGAAGACGAGGGATGACCACAAGCAGGTCTCGGATCAGGCATACGCAGGCTATGCTGAAGGAAGGGACTTGAGGGGCCTGGTGGCCATCGTCGGTGAAGAGGCTTTGTCTGAAAGGGACAGGCTTCTGCTGGGCTTTGCGAACAGCTTTGAGGAGCAGTTTGTGAGGCAAGGATTGAATGAAGACAGGAGCATTGAAAGGACGCTTGAGATAGCATGGAGCCTGCTGGGTTCCCTTCCGGAAGAGCTGCTTACAAGGATAAGCCCTGAGACGAGGCAGAAATATTACAAAAAAGCGAAGTAAAAGGAGAGCTGGAAATTATTGATTTTTATTTTCGGAATAAAGTTACATGGTCACAATATGCAAAAAGAAAGGGGCAAAAAAGGATAACATATGCCGGACGTAAAGACGACAAGGAGCGAGCTCATAGGTCTCAAGAAGAAGGTGAAGCTGGCCGAGTCAGGCCACAAGCTCCTCAAGAAGAAGCGTGACGGGCTTATACTCGAATTCTTCGCAGTCCTGAAAGACGCAAAGGACGTAAGGAAAATCCTGTCGGAGAATTATGCCCATGCATCCTCCCTGCTCAGCCAGACGATAGCCCTCGATGGCAGCGTTGAGATCAAGAGCCTTTCCATGGCCCTGAAGGAAAAGCCGTCAGTTGAGCTGAAAATAAGGAACATAATGGGGGTGACGATCCCCGAAGTCAGAACGTCAAGGATAAGGAAAGGCATGGCCGAGAGGGGCTATGGACTCATCGGAACTTCAATAAGGATGGAGCAGACGATAACGGCTTATGAGGAGCTTCTGGAAGCAATACTCAGGGCCGCTGAAACAGAGACCAAGCTGAGGAAAATACTTCTGGAAATAGAAAAAACCAAGAGAAGGGTCAATAGCCTGGAATTTGTTTTGATCCCCAGGCTGAAGGAACAGGCAAGCTTCATACGCTTCAGGCTCGAGGAGATGGAGAGGGAAAACATCTTCAAGATGAAGATGGTGAAGGCGAAGATCGCGGAATGACAGCAGCGATGATAACCGGCAAATTATGCTCTGTTTCATTGGCAAGAAAATATGAATTCTATAGCCTCTTTACCACAAAATAGCTTGCAATGGCAAATATGGCAAGGCAAATCAGCAGGCCTATATATATCAGCCTCACGAAACCTATAGACTCTATAGACACTCCTTTCGCAATCATCAGGCTTGTGATGTTCCTGTCTCCTGTCCCGCTATTTTCTGTTTCATCCGGTTGCACGAAATCAGGGCAGCTGATGTTTTCGTCTATCAGGCCATTGCAGTTGTTATCTATGTCATCGCATATCTCTTTTGCCGCCGGGTTTACAAAAAAGTTCCTATCATCGCAGTCTGCAGGCGAGCATTTCAGCTCCACATTAAGTTCGAAAAAACCGTCCTTGTCCGCATCCATGCATGCGGATATCTGAACCACAACCTGTTGTGACGAATTCCCGTATGAGGCGGAAATGGAGTAAGACTTTTCAGGCTTATCAGGGACCGTTTCCATTAATGTGAAATAGCCGTTATTGTTGCTCTCCACGTTCCTGCTTCCTGATATGCCGGATTTATATGCAATCTCATCAGTCGATCTGGGCTTGCAGTCATAGGTTACAAAGCCGGAAACCTTTATCTTCTCGCCCGGCTTGTATGCCCACTTGTCCGTGACTATTTGCACCTCCTCCCCCTGCTTCTCGCACCCTGAAATGAATTCAGAAGGAGCTGTAAAGGCGGACAGGTCAAGCTTCTGAAAGGATCCCTCTTTCCAGTTTATGCTCTCTATGGACTTGTAGCCGCCAACGAGGAATGATATCCTTTCCCCCGCCTTTGCGCCTTCCGCCCTCGCTGTTTCGGGGTTGTCCCCATATATGTACAGGAGGCTGTAATATCCTGCCTGCCTTGACTTCAGAACTCCCGCTATTGCCTCGTTCTCGCCTAATGCAAGTATTGATGTCCCATTAGGAGCGTCAGTACCGTCAAGCATCAGCCTGCCCTCAAGAACCATGGGCACAGGCGAGGCAAGGGAAAATGGGATCAGTATCATTGCGGCAAACGCTGCTATGGAAGCTCCTTTCAGCAACATGAGAATCTATTGGACAAAAGGTTTTTATAGCCGGAACTTGTGCATTACAGAAAGGATACGGGCATTAGCTGAGCGTATCAGGCACAGGGCTCTGGTTGGAAAGCCAGTCTGCCGGAGAATCAGTGTCGACAGTCTTGCTCTTTCTCAGTATGCTTTTGCCTTCTATTGCCACAATGCTCCAGCCTGCCACATAATTCTCCCATGCCACCATATCCACTTCCGTGTCATTCCTGTTGAAAAGCCTCAGGACATCACCGTTGTTTCCCAAAGGCAGCGGGAAGCTTCCGATATCCGGCTCGAAGCCGTATCTCGACTCAAAGAGGGCGGTATTGGCCGCGATCAAAAGTGTTCTCCCGGAATCTATATGAGTCCCTATAGGAATGGTGTATGATCCCCTGTTGTCCCTTATCTTCCAGCCTGAGATATCTATAGAAATCTCAGTCGGATTATAGATCTCGAACCATTCTGTGGAGTTGTCGTCGTTTGGGGCGTCATACATGACCTGGGTGAAGAGTGTCCTGGCTGTAGCATTGGAGGGCTGTGTGTCGCATGCATTCCCTATGCCGTCGCTGTCTGAATCTTCCTGATTGCTATTCGCAACAGAAGGGCAGTTGTCATCAGCATCAGCCACGCCGTCCGAATCCGAGTCAGGTCTGTAGAGGCAGGCCGCTGTAGACGGGTTGCAGCTGTCTGTCGTGCTGGCATTGCCGTCGCTGCATGTCTTCTGGGTGCAGCTGCATCCTGCCTGATCTGTCACAGACCCTGCTGCCGTGCCGGGGCAGGCATCGTTCTGGTTCGTTATGCCATCTCCATCATCATCGATCGAGGTGTAGGCGCACTGTGCGGTCTGCGCATTGCAGGAATCCGATGTCCTTGGATCGCCGTCTCCGCATGTCTTCTGGTAGCAGCTGCATCCCTGGTTGTCGACAACGCTCGAAGCTGTCGTGTTCGGGCATGAGTCGATGCTGTCATCCACTCCGTCGTGATCATGGTCATGCATGCTGCATGAGGCATTCAGCGGATTGGGCATATGAAGGCAGAGGTCCAGCGTCTCAGAGCATCCGTCGAGTGTGCACACGTCTGAGTCTTCGCATATCCTTGGAAGGCCTATGCATCTGCCATTGGAGCATGTCTCATTGGTTGTGCAGAAAAGGCTGTCGTCGCATGCCAGCCCTTCTGTCACCCTTGTTTCAGTGGCGTTCTCCTGCTGCGCTTCCTTTATCTGGCTGCAGAAAGCGTCAAGGGTGCCTGGCCTGTTGCACACATGCTTTGTCACGTTCCTCTCCTTTATGCAGGCTGCTGATGTGTCGCATGAATCAGCGAAAGGCTCGCATGATCTGGTCTGCCATGCCCCGAAGTCCGTGTGGTCGTCTCCTCCGCCGCAGTCTGAGTGCTGCCTGCACGCTATCTGGGAAGGACTCGTTAGTCTGCAGGCCTCTATCCTCAGGTCGCTGAGCTGGACTGTTCCGCCTGCTTTTGATGACGTCCTGAAGGTGAATGTGCAGTTTGTATCAGAGGGTGAGCAGCCATTGAGAAGATTGTTCAGCGGAGAGGCAAGGTTTTCCGCTTTTACAGTTGCTCCGAGCTCTCCGGGTATGAAGATGTCTGTAACACCGTCAGTGCTGATGTCAACCGAAACGTTTCTCGGCAGCGATGATGCCATCTCTATCGCTATTTCCCTGTATATGCTCACTATCGTGCTTCCATTTGCCACAAAGTGCTTCCCATTGCCGCAGGCTGCTATGGCCATCATGGTCGGTATGTCGACCTCGTCGACAAAGGAGACTGCAAAGACCCTTGCCTTGTGGACATTCCATGCTTCGCATGCCTTGCCTATGGCCTCCTGCTTGGCCTTTGTCGCATTGCAGTAGCCTGAAAGGCACCTGTTTGCAACGCCGTCGCTCATCAGGACAATGGTCCTCACATCGTTCTTGCCGTCCTTTATGAGGTCTATGGCCTTCTGAAGGCCGCAGGAGATGCATGTGAAGCCGTTGGGGCTGTATGAGTTCACTTCGCTGATAAGCTTGGCTTTGTCATTGGTCAGCGGGACAGAGCTCATCAGCCTGCCTGAGTAGCTTGCCAGGCCAATCCTGTTCCTGTCGGACTGCATGACGAGATTGATGAATTCCTTGTCAGCCGCTTTGGCACGGTCCATCTTTGTTCCAAGCGACGGGGGATCTTCAAGCTCCATGCTCTGGGACACGTCAGTCACGACTATGGAGTCGAGTGTCCTGTCGAATGTGAACTCTTTCTGGTAGCCTGTGAGGTTGAGGGACGCCTTTGTGACCTTCACCTTCTCCACCTTTCCTGAGACATTCACAAACTTGGGGACACTGACCTTCGGCTCATCGCTGAACCCTCCGCCCGCATTGAATGTGAGATTCTTTTGGGTCGAGCTGTCTGCAAACCTGTCTATAGTGCCTATAGGCTCGCATATAAGGTCGACGCATCCTCTTGAAGCATCGCATTCCTGGTTCTCCCTCAGCGCGCAGGACTGTATCGGGCAGCCGTTTTGTGTGCAGGCCTGGGTCCCATAGTAGCATGTATTGCTTGCCACTTTTCCCGGGACAGGGCAGGCCTGCTGGCTGTATCTGCACACGCCATCAGTGCACGCGCCATTGAAGTTGCACTGGCTCCCTATCAGCAGGTTCGGGCAGTCCGCATCGTTAAGGCATTCTGCGCCGCATACTGAGCTGGGGCCTTTCGAGATGACATTCGATATCAAGGTCGTTCTGCATGCCCCTGACTGGCAGAAGCCGTCTGTTGTGGTTGTGTTCTCTTTCAGTATCTTGCCGTCGCAGAACTCCCTCTTTGCCTGGCCGTCAAGCTGGCTGCAGTCCTGAAGTGATGTATCCTCTGTCCTCACTTCTTCCCTGCAGCCTGATGCTGAACAGGAGAATGTGTGGAAGACCTTCCTCCTTGTCGCCTTGTCACCAATACATATGGTAGACTCTTCCGCAAAATTCATTGCAGAGCAGTTCTGCTGCTGGAACACTGCGCCTGATGCCGTGCATGCGGCCGAATGATAAAATATTGCATTATCGGAAGAGCAGAACGGAGCCATTGGTTCCTGACGTGTGAAACCGCAGGTGTTCTGGGCATCGCATCCTGATAAACATGCGGTCCCTGAAACTTTAAAGTCATCAGGCGAATTGCACACAGCTCCGCAGGAATTTTCCACGCAGCTGTAAGAGAATGAATCTTCCACGCAGCTGCACGCGAAGGAGCATGAGCCAAGCGAGTCTCTCGTTCCAGTCTTGTTTCCCAAGCATGCGCTTGCCGTCTGCGGGCAGTTGCTGTTGTCAGGAGTATTAGGAAGCTCGCAAGTCTCGTTCTGCTGGTTTACAGCCCCATCGCCGCAGGTTGCAGGGGGAAGCTTCTGTTTGTCTTTGAACAGTACGGCAGAGCAGATGCTTCCCGGTTCCACCAGAACCCTGCCGTCAGATGGGGTCTTTTGGATAAGGTCCCAGCCTTCAGGAAGAATTTCTGAGACTGTATGCCACCCTATCGGCACATCGCTGAACTTTGCCGCCCCTGATCCGTCATTGTATTTTGTCTGGTTTCCGTCAAGCTTGAATCCGAACTGAGGCACAGGCCTTATCTCGTGGTTCTGGGGGTTAAACGCTTCTTTCTTCACCTCGATGCAGCCGAAGGGCTTCGGTATGTTCAGGCAGCCGCATGCATCAAGGTTGCACGTGTCTATCGTATCCTCGTTCTGGTCGTTGCACTGGGCATCATTTGTGCATGTCGCCCCGCAGGCAAGGCTGCAGCCGTTTACAGTGTCCCGCGAGGATGCAGTCTGCGTGCATGCCCCATTGGAGCAGAAGAAGTCATGGCTTGTTGTCCTGTTGCCAGACCTCTTGTCACTACATATGCTTTCTGTCTCAGAGAAGTCAAGCGAATTGCAGTTTTGCGTCACATTTTCATATATTCTCTGCCCGACTTCTGCACACGCCGCATCCCGGCAGGAGAAGTCATGTTCATTGATTCTTGTGACAACATTGTCTCCTGAACAGATATTTGATAGGCTTTCATTGAAATCCCTTCCATTGCAGTTCTCAAGAAGAGTTATGTTGACTATCCTTGTTTCCTCCCTGCAGCCATCAGGCGCGCATGAGAAGTCATGGAACAGCCTCTTTTTCTTCAGGCTGGAGCCGTCGCAGAAGTCTATATCCTCATAGAAGTCCCTTGAATTGCAGTCCTCTTCCTGGAAGACAGCTCCGGAAGATGTGCATGCCCCATTGAAGTGCCTCACATCGTTCTGGCAGAAGCTGTCAAGGCTGATTGATGAAGAGAAGCCGCATGTTTCCTGTGTGTCGCAGCCGAATATGCAGGCATTGTTCACCACCTTGAAATCATCTGCAGAGTCGCATATTGCCCCGCAGGCGCCTTCTACGCAGCTTGTCGCAGGAGACGGAGGCAGGCAGGCGGCCTGCTCTGATGTGCAGATGAAATCAGTTGAACAGAAGTTCATGGTGGAGTTCTGGACATTTACAGAATCCGTTATCCTGTTCCTGTTGTAGTCTGTCAGTTTGGCCCCGGCACAGAAATCCGTGAATGTCACATTGCAGAAGCTGCCGGGACAGAATCCATTCTCTGAGCTGACGTTTGCAAGCGCACAGCTGGCGGGGCTGCTCTGTCTGCATGTCCAGTCCTCTATGCCGCATGCGCCTGTCAGATCGCCGTCCCTTGAGTTGCAGTTTTCCACAACTGTTTCGTTTACAATAGAAACTGTTTCAGTGCATGCGGAAGGTGTACAAGAGAAGTCGTGGAGATCTCTTGATTGTCTCACCTCATCTCCTGAACAGAATTGTGAAAAGTTGCCGAAGAAGTCCAGGGCATTGCAGTTCTGCTTCTGGTACTCGCAGGTGAAATTCCTGCTATTGCATGTCCCGTTGAAATTCCTTGTTTCTCCTTGGCAGAAATTGCCGCTGCACCTGCTGCTGTCAGGTTTCACGTCAGTGACAACGCAGTCCACCCTGTTCAGTTCCTCTGAACAGCTCCAGTCAAGAAGACCGCACTGGTTCAGCTGCTGGCCGTCCCTTGAATCGCAGTTGTCTATCAGTTCATCCCTGAATGTCACGTTTTCCCTGCAGCCTTCCGGGGCGCATGTGAAGTTGTGGAATATGAATCTTTTTGTTATATTATTTCCGCTGCAGACTGTCACATTCTCAACATAATTCCTGTCAGCGCAGTTTTCAGTGGTGAACGAGCACCCATTGGCCGAGCATGCGCCATTGAACTTCCTTACAGTCCCGTCGCAGAAATTGCTGAGAGGGCATGAGTTCCCATATCCGCAGGCCTCTGTATTACAGCCGAAGAAGCATGTATTGTCTCTTATTGTGGAATTATCCCTTCCGTCGCAGAAGTTTACAGGGGCAGATGATGTCGAATTGATCTTGTACGTCTGGCTTTCCACGTCTTCAGTATTGCCGTACCTGTCCCTGCTGAAGAAGCAAACCTTCTTTTCACAGGTGCCTGATGCGCACTCTATAGTTCCATTGAGGCCTTGCCTATAGAATGCGCTGAAACCATATAGCTGCTGGATCTGTGAAGCGCTGAGGGCCAGATTGTATATCCTGGCCTCGTCAATCCTGCCGAAAAACGGCTCGTATATTGAAGATGGGCCATAGCCCGAAGAGTAGACTGTCGCAGTTACGTTCCCCTGATAGCCTGGAACAGGATTGGTGGTGCCTGAAAGGGAGGAATACTCAAGTCGTATTCTCCCGTCTCCCCCTGCGGCACCATTGTGATCAGAACCAGTACCTCCTGCTCCACCTGTGCCATCAACTAAGTTGCTTCCCAATGTTAGTGAAAAACCGCCTAGATAAATTGATCCGCCGCTTCCTCCCCCTCCGCTGGCATGCTGGAAACAGCTTATGCCTTGCCCGTCGTTGCCTTTCGCTGAAATACTTCCACTCACCGTAATTGTTTTGCCTGTGATAAAAATGGCTCCGCCGCCACTGCCACCTGCCCCGCTCGTCGTGCCACAGACATTAGTGTTATCAGTGCCTCCGCTACCGCCGCCCGAACCCAAGAACAATGTTGTAATACCTGCGGATCCATAGGTTGAACCGCCAGTTGAAGTGCCTTGTTCGCCGCTTGTGTTGCCCCCGTTTGCACTGTATCCGCCGCCAGTTCCTCCCCCTGGCCTGCCAGCACCTATGCTTGCCGAACCTCCTCCTCCGCCTCCTTGATTATTAGAACGAGACTGCGCTTGAGGATTACCATTAAAGGACTCGCCTTGCTTGCCTATCTGGGCGAGACTTGTCATTGCCGCCCCGCCGCGATAACCTTTGCCTTTTACGGTTACGCCTACACTCCCGATTATATTGACAGTTCCCGTTGCCCTGAATGCAATAATGCCGCCTTTATACCCGTTCCATACAGCGGCAGTTATGCTTCCGCCGCTGGTCACTGTCACATTGGCATATTGCGGAATCCTCACAATCTGGGTGGCTTTTGCATTGGCTATATTGAAAATACCGGAGGTGTAGCTGCTGTTAAGAGACGATGTGAGCGTGATTGCGTTCCCGCTCTTTGAGGCTATTCTCCTGAATTCATATGTGCCCGCATTTGCCGCATCCTGCATCTGTATAATCAGGATTTCATTCCCAGGAGAGAAGGCTGCAGCATTGTCCACGTTAAGCGTAATGCTGCCTGCAGCCAGGCCGCTGTCTGTAACATATGCATAGTCATTCACGACAACATTGGGCGAACTCACAGTCAGCGGGCCATCAGAGCCATCACCAAATATTGTTGCAAGACCGCCTGTAGGCCCTCCTGCATAGCTGTTCCCTATCGTCAGGCCAGCATCAGATGCCAGCCCCGCTCCGGGATTCGGCACGCTTCTGTCAAGCACGCCGTTTATGTAAATGGATGTTACATTCGGATCCCATACGGCAGCCACATGCGTCCATGTCCCCGCAGGAATTATTGAATTGGAGAATATGGGTCCGGGGTTGCTGAAGCCCTGAAAAGTTACCCCTATTCTGCCGTTCGAGTGTAGGAACAATGAGTAGGCACCTTCTTTCTTGATTATCCTTGCGAAATCGCTGTGCGCAGAGGGGTTTATCCATGCCTCTAGAGTGATCTGGTGCCTTATGTCCAGGTTGTCCGAATCGGGCACAAATACCCTTGTAAGATTATGCCCAAAGGTTACTGCATTCCCTATCTGCCCTCCGGCCCAGAAATCCTCAGAGCAGATGCCTGCTGAAGAGATTGAGAAGGCCTTCCATTCCGGCGAACTGATGGGCCTGAAGTATGCTTTCGCAAGCTGCTGGCCTGCAAGCTCCGCATGCCTGTAAGCAAGCCTGTGCCAGCCTTTTGTGAGGTTTATGCCGCCATTGTGGTCTGTGCAGTTGCAGGCTGAATGGGGCCCGTACCAGTTCGCAACAACGGATCCGTCTATCTCTATCTCCGAGGCCTCGTCAGAATCCGTTGCAAAGAGCCATACTCCAGGCGCGCTCACATAGAACAGGGCTGAATAGTTTGAGGTATAGAAATCATCGTTGCCGTGGATGTTCTCGTTCTGGCTGATCGAGTCGACATAGCTTACTCCCCTCCATCCGCTCTCATTCAGCGCATTGCTCAGGCAGCTCATCAGTTCATCATGCGAATTTGGCACTGTCAGGCATGTGTTCCTTTTCGTCTCGAGCCTGATGCCCGACAGGAGCGTGCCGTTGTTCAGGTCGAATGTGTCCTTTGCAAAGCAGCCTTTGCCCTCATCAAGCTTCCATTCGCTCACTATGCCCCAGTCGAATTTCGGCACAGGATCGGGGCAACTCTGGCTGCCGTCTATCACTCTGGAGAATGTTGTCGCATCGCCGCAGTTGTCAGAGGCATTCAGGGTGAAATCCAGCTTTCCAAGGGGGCAGAACGGTGCCTGAATGTCCGTCTCAGGCGGCTGCCTTTCAGGGAAGCACTCAATAAACAGGTCTTTCAGCCTGAACCTCTCGGGAACAACGCTTCCCAGGACCACGTCTATTGTGCATGTATTTCTGGCCTCATTGAATGTGCAGCCCGGGCAGTCGCAGCTCGGAAGGATGCTATTGAGCTCCTCTGTGAAGTCGACAGTCGCAGTGCCGTTGAAGAAGCCGTCAATGAACCATTCCCAAACTCCATTATTTCCTACGTCGATGTTCGGCGTGCTAATCGGCGGCCTGTCTATGTTCACACTGCATAGAACCCAGTCCTTTTTCCCCTCATTGTCTGTGACAGTCAGGTTTGCAGTATGGACGCCAGCAGTTGAGAAGCTCTTGGTGACAGCCTGGCCTGACAATGTGCTGCTGTCATCGAATTTCCAGATCCAGCTCACTATATATCCGTCAGGATCAAAGCTTTTGGAGCCGTTGAAAGTGGCAGGATTGTTTGTCAATACGGAGATGGGATTGACCTCACAGATTGCCAGAGGCGGCTGGTTGAGGGGAAAGCCTACTATCGTGATTTCGGCCCTCCTGCAGAAATAGCCTGCTGGCACCTCTATTTTTGTTGTGGTGTCGTTTCTTAGCGTCTCCCTTTCAAAAACTATCAGCCGCTCAGAACTGTTGTCGGCAAACTTCGTAATCACCACCGGCGGCCCGCAGACAAGCCTGTTGCCGTCAAGGCAGCCGTAATTGATGACAAAACTGTCATTATCCGGGCCTGTAACCCTCATCTTGATGCCCACTGACCTCCTGTTTGGCGATATTGTCACCTCATCATCGTTTCCCGTGTCATCGAAATTGCTGTCGCCCTGGTTTTCCAGGCCCTCATTCTCAATGCTGAAGATGGTGACGTTCCTGAAACTCAGGACGGCATCTATAATCTCCTTCGAGCCGACATCACCTGTCCCCTCGAGCTTTATCCTTAACTTTCCCGCAAGCCTCTGGACGGCAAGCCCCTGCACGCCATTGCCAATGCTGCTGTCAGCTATGAAATTCCCGCTGTCATCTGACAGCCTTATTTCAGATCCATTTGAATAGGCTGTCCCGTTTGCAAAGAACTGAGGAAGCGAATTTCCGCTCCCCAGATTCTGCACCCTGGAAAAATTTATGCCCATGAATACGTTTGAGGAGCCGCATGCATCACCGCTGACTGCGGACGCGAGAGGAAGAGACATAGCTGCAACTAGAAGAAACGATAGGCCTGCAGCAACCCGACAGGAGCTTCTTTTCATTATATTCCGCTTGAAAAGTAGTGAAAAATCTTTTAAGGGTATCGGGAAAAACAGTACCGAAGGATTACGGTTTCAGTTATTAGTCACTTGAAAGTCATACCTCAGCCTGGTGCCGCCTGCATATAAACGGCATCAATAGAACTCATTAATTTCCCCGTAAAAACATTTGCCTCCATAACATGATGAGTTAAGGATCATTCCTATAGGTTCAGATATATGCTATCTTCCATATTTCCTTATTGCCGCATGCCAGGGCGGAAGCTTTTGCCTCCTGCTCCAGAAGGAATAGGCAGCCAGGCCTGCGATGGAGAAGGCTATGACCAGAGCTATTGCGGCCTTGTTGGAATCTATCATGCCTGACAGCATTCCTGTCATGTCAAAGCTTTTCTGGGCCTGTATTTCTATTTCTTTCTCGACCTTCTGCGTCTCTCCGGCGAATGTGAATGTGATGTTCAGCTTCTTCTTTCCCTTTGCGTTCATATCTGCGGACAGGGGGAATATGGACACTATGCTCTCGTTTTTCCTTATCGTCATGTTTTCCTTTGGCCTGCCTGGCCTTAATCCGTCTTCAGCCTCTATGCCGACCTCTATAGCCCCATCAGCCTCTCCCTCATTCCTGATGGATATATTGATAGTCGAATTGCCGCCTGCATAAAGCTCCCCTATAGAGATGTCCTCAATGGCCATCTTTGCCCTCTTTTCCAGCCTCTCCTTCACGATTAGCCTTGTCTTCTCTGTGTCCATCCTCTCCCCGTTGGCCTCGAGACTGAACGCAATTTCATATTCCTTTGCAGTGTCATTGGGAGGGACTTTGACAGTTACATTAAATTCCTTTGCCTGGCCTTCGAATGCTGCGGCAATTTCTCCCGGCGAAATTGAGATCCATTCCCTGTTTATTCCCGAAGAATTTATCGAAATCCTGTACAGGGAGACGGTTCCTGTGTTCTTTGCGCTGGCCTTGAAGCTGGCCGTTTCTCCCCTGAACATCTCAATTTTATTCGGCACAAAAAGCTCAAGCTTCCTGACCCTTATTGACGGCGCTCCTGAGCTGCCGCCTCCGGAGCTGCCCGAGGCAGTTCCTGAAGAGGCTGTGCTAACGGTCTGCTCCTGCTGGGCAGGGCTTATGGAAAATGTTATGGTGGCATTGTTGTTCGCCTCGTCAGACTCTTCAATCCTGCCTGTTTTGTCGCCTATGGCTGTGGCTGTATGCTGGCCCTGCGCCCTCTGGCCTGCGTCAAACTCAAGCCTTTGTTCCTGGCCGCCGCTCAGGCTTATGGTTCTGTTTCCTATTGAAGCGCCGTCAAAAAGCATATCGACAGTGAAGTTGAATGCAGCCATCTGGCCATTGTTCCTTATTGTTGGCATCAGCTTGAATGCAGCCGAAGGCGTTACGGATGCCGGGTCTGTCGCAATTGACGGCACAGTGATGTCGGGCAATGTGAGAAGCGTATTGCTTAGCCACGCCCTGTCATTGGAGTCCATGATGCTGTTGCTGTTTATATCAAATACTGTATCATTGGTTCCGTCGTTATTGATATCCCTTACGATCTCCCTCAGGCCTGAAAGCTGGCCATTGTAGTATACCTTGTCGGGCCTGCTGTTATTGTTCGAGTCAAATATGTGATAGCCGCTTATGCTGAACACATCTGCCAGAAATATGCCGTCAGGGTCCCAGTATTTTTCGAATATGCCGTTATTTCCTATATCGATAAGGAAATCAGCTTTCCCGTCAGAGTCCCCGTCTATCCTTGTCGCGGCCGTATTGTTGTTCTCATCCGAATAGTCCTCATAGCCGTCCGCCATATTGCCATTCGCGTTCCTTGCCTTCTCCAGTATGCCGTCATTATCGACATCCATTGCCCTCTGGCTGGCAAGATTCACAGTGAAGCGATAGACATTGTCGCTCTGGTTTATGTCAGCGACGGGGGATACAAGCGCGACCACGAAGGCTTTTGATGATGTGCTGCCCATGCATGTCTCGGGCGAGCTGAGGACTAGGCTGATGTTTCTTGTTGAATTTGCCCCGAATGATTCATTATAATCAAAGGATTTCGCGAACTGTCCGTTCACTGTTATATTTACCCTGTAGCTTCCTGCATCCTTCGCCCCCTTGTTTCTGGCAGTCATGTTGACAGTCATCTGCTCGCATTCATAGCCTGTGGATGAAAAAACAAGGCTGGCTATAGCCAGATCAACCCTGTCGTCAGTTGCATCGCACAAGTCTCCCAGGCCGTCCCCGTCTGTGTCAGCCTGGCCGGGGTTTGAGTCACTGGGGCAGTTATCTATGTTTCCGCATATGCCGTCCCCGTCAGCGTCATTGGAGCTGTCATTTGGGCATGCATCGCAGGCATTGCCGATATTGTCGCCATCCGAGTCCTCCTGCTCGGGATTTGATATCAGAGGGCAGTTGTCCAGCCTGTCAATTAGAGCATCACCATCCGTGTCAAGGACTCCCATGGTCCACTTGACTGCCTTCCTGAAGAGGTTAAGCGTGTCGTCCGACCAGTAGACAGGGTAAGGGACGCCGAAAAAGGTGTTTCTGGCAAGGGTCACATTGCCGTTCGAATACCCTGTGTTTGCTTCCGCGGTTGCAAGCGTGAACAGCCTTGATGTGGCATCCCCGTATGCTACAGGGCTGAAAGTGGTCGCAGCCCTGTCAAGGCCCATTATGGGCTTCGAGATGACATGGGCATCCACCCTCTGGCCTATAGAGTAGCCCGCAGCTATGCCTGTGGAGTTGTCGGCTATATAGAGCTTCTGGACATTGCTGGATTTCTGGTTTGAAATTCCCTGCGATGTCCAGCCCCAGATTTTCGGATAGATGGTGTCTATGGCCAGCGTGGGTCTGCTCCTCACTGGAAGGCTGCCGGCAAAGCTGTCAAGCAGCTGGTAGGAGTAGACATCCAGGGGCCTTCCGGCCACAACGATGAGATCGAATTTGGCGTAGTCCGGGGAGGAAAGCCTGTCAATGGTCGTGACATTGTAGCCCATGTCGGCAAGGGTGTTGAAGATTCTGCTTTCATGCGTGGAGTCAAGCCTTGTCGAATTCTTGACAACAAGGGCAATGCTCTCCGCATCTGCGAAGTGGGAGCCAAGCGCTATTAGCAATACAGCAAGAATAAAGATGTTCCTCATAAGCCACCTCTCGACCTGATAATCACCAGGGCAAAGCCTACAATGACAACAAGGGCCCCAATCGCGGCGAAAACTATGGAAGGTATTTCGCCTGAAACAGCTTTGCCGGTAATGCTTGCGTTTGAGCCTGCGCTTGCGTTCTTTGCCTTGTCCTTTATTACAAGCCCCGGGCCAGCTGCTGTTTTTTCTCCGCCATCGCTGCCTGTTTCATATGAAGGCGTATCAGAAGTGTTTGGAGCCGCGGCAGAAGGCAGAGGAGACTGGACAGACGTCCCTGATGATCCTGATCCTCCTGACTGGCCGCCAGATTGCTGTGTGGGAACTGGAGTGGCCTGGGATGAAGGCGAAGGAGGTGGTGCAGCTGTTGGGGTGGCAGCAGGCGAAGGCATAGGGCTTGGCGCAGGCGTGGGGGAAGGCGAAGCCGCTGAACCCGCGGAAAATGTGACTGTCTTCCTGTTGTTGGCCCTGTTGACATCCTTCACGAACTCGTTGTTGTTCGCATCTGCCTCAAGCGTGTGGTTTCCCATTGTGGCATTCACAGCCACAAGGAACGTCCTGCTTGAATTGCCTGCCAGCTCAGGGACAAGCTGCCTGAAGATTTCGCTTGAATCGAGCTTCACCTGAAGGAAGAACTGCTTTGCCCCATATGTCCCCAGATTGTTGAGTATGACTGTCGCATTGAACGGGACCCTCCCGGCCGGCGCTGTGGGAATATGCACATTTGTCTCTATGTCTGGGAGCGTGTACAGCGAGCCTTCCCATACCCTGTCTTCTGCATCGAAAATATTATTTGAATTGATGTCGAGCCAGTATTCCTGGTCCCCGTCCCCGTCTATGTCAGCAAGCTCTGACTTTATCTGCCTCAGCGTGCCATTGTACTGCCTGTCGGGCCTCAGGTCCCCGTTGCCGTCAAAGAGGTAATAGCTGCCTGCGGCATAAGCATCGGCCAGATAAATCCTGTCGGGGTCCCAGTATTTCTCGAATACGCCATCTTTCCCGATATCTATCAGCCAGTCTGCCTTGCCATCACCGTCCCCGTCTGCTTTTATGGCATTTGTGTTTCCGTTTGGATCCGCATAGCTTTCATATCCGTCGCCTGCATCGTAATTCTGGTCAGAGGCCTCTTCCTGCCTTCCGTCGCCGTCCACGTCTGCCTGCCTGAAGTCAGGCGCCGGCTTTCCATCAGGTCTGGCATCGACCCATAACCTTGACTCGAGTGTCCAGCTGCTTCCGGGCTTCCTATAAGTCGTGATTATGCTGCCGGAATGATATGCTATCGAGCTTATCGCTATGGTGTAATTCACCCTCCTGTTTGTCCCTGTGGCAAGCGTGACATTTCTCTGGCTGAAAGATATCTTGTCCGCGATGTTCCCTGTAGCCGAAAAGGATATGTTCACATCCCCCGGGGCCTTGTTCTCGACATAAATGTAGGTCTTTATTATCTTTGTCTCATTGGCCTTCAGGTAAGTGGTTATGCCCCATGGGGCTCCGGCTGAATGGCCGGGGTAATAGACTTCAGTAAGGTATGCATAGGCCTGGGAGGCCAGGAAAACTGCCAAAAGCATACCCAAAACAGCCACTCTGCAGCCCTTTACACTCATATAACACCACATTTTAATCCCTATTTAGAGATAAATTTTAAATAATAATGCGCAAACGCATTACGCCTGTACCTCCCCTGAAGTTTTGCGGGCAGGAGCGGGTACATCGCTCATCCCTTCAGCAGGTAAAACTTCAGGAGAAGGATTGCTGAGATAAGGATGACGGCGGCAGCTATTATCATCTTATCCGGCTTTCCGCCATTTCCGGCGCCCATGTCTTGAGATGATGCCGCCGACTCATTCCTCAGCGCTGTTTTTGCATAAATAATGATCTCGCTTGAAAGGCCTGCATAAGCGCTCCTCGCGCTGAGGTTTTCAGGCTTTATGAGTATGTCAAGCTGGTAGCTGCCATTGCCCGGGATTGCCAGCTCGAAATCGACATATTTCGTCTCGTCAGGCTGGAGAAGGAAATTCGTTTCCTGAAGTTTTATCGAATTTGCAAGGCTGCCCTTGGGTATCAAGGTGATATTCACACTCGAGTTTGTGGGGTTTCTGACCCCTATAGGCCTGAAGTAAATGCCATTGACATCGCACCTCGTCTTTTCCGCAGTGCTGAGCACCTTTGGCTCGTCTCCTACAGACATCCAGCACACCTGCCTTGCAGTAAGAAGCTGGAAGCCTGCATTGGCAGCAGAGGCTGACAAAATCAGCGCAGCAAGACCCATCAGGAGTAAGTTTTGAGCCTTCATTTATTCCACCTTTGTTATCCCTATATGGAAGTAACTTTTAAATACCTTTATGCTTTTGTTGGCCACAGGCAGAAGCAAAACTGTCGGATATGAATCCCTATGCTTTCCTGTTGCGACTATAGAGGGATTAACTACATATCACTCTGAAGTTCGCAAACAATTTATTCGCGCAATTGGAAAATAAGTTTTCCGCCGGAAAAATCGCATCGTATGTGTTTAGCTCAAAAATGGTCTATGTGTTGTAGCGTAACGACATGTACGGAGGAGATATATATCAATAGAAGAGCAGAAAGCAAGGGATTTTCTTAGCCAAATCAAAGATCCTTATTTGCAAGCGATTTCAGATTTGATATTGTTCTTTTTATGTCCATCTCTCTCCTTGACATGTAGCCGCTGTCGATATTGCGGCCATAATATTTGATGCCATTTCTCATCTGCCTGAGATTGTCAATCAGATGCATTTCATGCTGGCTTATTTCGGGATATTTGCTGAGGTAGCTGATTGCGATTTTATGGGACCCTAGGGCATCGCTTCTGATTTTAAAGCCGTCTTTGGACATTATGGCTGTAATAATTTCAAGAAGCGTCTCATAGTACTCTTCCACTATTTTTGGCGCAAATTTTTCCGCATCCTTTCTTCTCATGAGCTCGATTGACTCCATTCTTATCCCAGCCATAGACATGAGACTTCTCGCCCTTTCCTTGTCCGGCGTTATTTTGATAATGTCATCCATCAGAACACCCTGATATAACCTCTCAATATAACGCCATTTATTATGTTGTTTTTCAATTCCTTCGGCATTTTGCGGAAATTCTCGCAGAAGTGGAGGCTTATCCCCCTTTTTAGCACAGACTCGTATTTCTTCATATCCAGCTTTTTCTCTTGTGAAACGATTAAGATGTCCACATCGCTTCCCGCCACATCTTCCCCTCTGGCTGCAGAGCCGAACAGCACGATGGCATCAGGAGAGCATCTTTCTTCAAGCATTCTCAGAAAACCAGACTCTTCAAGCCTGAATATAATATCCATTTTTTTGTAGAATCTGAAGAGATTGCTTGCCCTGTTTGCCCAGTATGTGGGATATATTCTCCCCTTTGACCTTATAACAAGCGGGTAGCCGTATTCCCCTTCCTTTGAAAGCTTATCAAGGTGAAGCATCACAGAAGTAGACGAGAGTCCTATTTCCCTTGATACCCATCTGATAGTAAATCCTTCCTTCGGGTTCGGATCGTCAAAGAAGGGCCTCAGCACAAGCCAGACGCTATAATTTTGTATCATATGCAATATTTTTGTTACAGGTGCTATATAAATGTTACACCTTTCATGGAACCGTCAGACAGGCTTCCCGAATGCCCAGATGATGGCCGTGTCAAAGCTGCCTATGCAGAACCGGGGGAACTTCATCTTGAACTCCACCTCTGCTGTCGAGAGGGGATAGAGGACATTGTCTGCCCAGCCTGTGAGGCCTCCTGCTGAAGAAAGGAAATTATTCGTGAACAATGGCCTTGCGCCTGAGCAGAGCCCCTGAAGAAGCACGCTGCTCAGGCTGCACCCAAGATTCTGGTTCGGGTTGGTCATATGCGCCCAGCCTTCATCCGGGTTGTCGCCGGCCATGCCTGTCAAAGATGTCTTTATTGTCCCTGTTCTGGCCCTGTAATACAATCCATCAAGGGCACTTATCGCATTGCCCTCCACATCTATCTTATTTGAAACCGGGCACTTTGCAGGCGTATAATGGTCGAAGAAGTCAGTCGAGGCGATGAAAACCCAAAGCGAGACAGACCTGGCTGTATTTGTTATAAGCAGCCGGTTTTGGGAGTGGGCATACTGGCCCGGCAAAGCGCGCTCGAAGCTGATCAGATTCCCGTCCGATGTCTCAATCGACATGCTGACCGCAGGATTGAAGACCCAGCCTTCCCTGTAAAGGGAATCATGAAGAATGCCTGCAGAATCTTCAAAGGCCAGTGAAATCTCGGCCCTCTCCTCCTGTATGAACGGCTCGACAGTGTATATGCATTCGAACTTCCTGTCGGTTGCTGAATCAAGGAATGCATCTATCAGCCCATCGGCTGATTTCCTCAGGCCGTCGCATTTCTCATCTTTTCCTGTTTCCAACTCATTGCATATCACCCTTCTCTGCCCGTTGACAAGCAAAAATGCCTTCCCGATATCGACAGCGCCTTCGTCATCCCTTATGGCAATGGTAAAATTGAGCCTTTCCCCTATGAACGCATAGCTTGAGGGCCTCAGGTTGAGGAAGTTTATCGTCAGCCCGTCCGCGCCGAGCTTGTCAGGCGTAATGTCTATAGACCTGTTCAGCACGCAGATCTGGTAGCCGGAGCCTGGCCCTGAAGAGGCCTTCACGCCATCAACAGCCACATCAGCAGTGACCATGCCTATAGAAATCAGGGCTACAAGAGGTATCACAAGATAGTAATGACTGTACATGAAAAAAGATTGTAATGAACTTATAAATTCATGCGTCGTGCAGGGGTAGTGCTGCAGACGGAAACCATAGCGCAGGAAACATGAGTTCCTCTTTCATGCTGTATATGATAAATTCGACGGATAAGTGGCGGTATTCTTCGCAAACAGCCAAATAGTTTTCTTCCCCGCTACTCTGAAAATCCTCGCTTCAGCACCATTTCTTTCAAGTCGCTTATCTCTTTTCCTATAACCCTGACTATTTCCTCATCCAGCTGGCTGGCCACCAGTTTTATTTTGCTCACAAATTCCCTTGCATTTTTCATTACAACGTCAGTTTCCTTGTATGTCACTGAAATCCCATACTGAACTGTTTCTCTGGCCCATTTGGCTTTCCAAAGGTTATCTATGTATTCTTCTTTTATTGTTATGGCCTCTATCCTGTCCTTTTGAACCTTCATCTCATTGAATTTCTCTATCAGCTCTCTGCCGATATGTTCCCCAAAGAAATACTCCAGCACGGACGCTGTTGTTGCATGCTCCTTGCTTTCCAGGCCTATTTTTGCTAATATGGCCAGTGCAGACTGATACATCGCATAATAAGCGGCAATGACAACCCAGTCTTCGTGGCCGAGGCTGCTCAAATCTGTCATGACTACAAGGTTATGATCAGCTTTTTTGATATGACCGTCGCTCATGTGAACATTTGGTTTTGCTGTCCTGAGCCCCCTTTCTCCCTTCGCCCTTCTCAGTGCCTTTATAAGTACTCCTTTTGCCTTCATTTTCCGAACACCAGATTCACGAAATTTTTTGCCCCGTACAGGACGCAATGGCCGCTGATGATTTCCTTTATTATTGCCTTTTCCTTCTGTTTTCTGAATTCCTGAGAGGTTATTATCACCGGATTTATCTCCTTTCCGTATTTTGCATACATCTCTTTTGCTGTTCTGCCGATTTCTGCCTTCCTGCCTGCCACAACAAGGATATCAACATCGCTCTCCTTTGTTGCGGCACCTTTGGCATATGAGCCGAATAAGACGATGGCATCTACGCCCGGCTGTGTGGACAGGGATTTTACCAGGTCTTCAAGCATAAGCCCCAGTTCCCTGTTTCTTCCGTAAAACTCATCCTTTTTTTCGATTTCGCCGAGCACCATCAGAGCCAGAGTCTTTTCATTTTCCATGTTAAGGGAGCAGATATAGGATTTGCCGACCCTGCTTTTGTCTATCACATCATCTTTGGCCAGTCTGCCTGCTGTTCTGTGGACAAAGGAGTAATATTCTTCCAGCTCCCTTGCAATTTCATTTATCGTAAATTTCCTTCCAGGGTTTCTGGCCAGCAGATCAACAATCCTCAGTTCAAGATCCATATTATCACTTTTTATGATAATATTATCACTATTAGTGATATATAAGCCTTTTGTCCTACATTCTACAGCCTGGTTTCCGGCCAAGGGAGAAACAGAGGCTGTACATAACCAGACATATGGTTATGGGCTATTTAAGCCTCAGCAGAGGGCGCCATGCCGCTTGCCGCTATGCAAATTAGAAAAAAAGAAAATCGCGTCAGTCTTACCAACAGCCTTGGACAGGCCTGCCGAAGACCAAAATCTGTCCAGCCTCCCGATGCATGGCCTCCGGCATTTTTAAGCCCAAGCACGAAAAACATCCAATGCTCAGACACCATATGGATTCCAATGTTGTGATAGGTGTCTTCATATTCAAGGACGATGACACACGGGAAGCCTGCAAAAATTACTGCACAGCCATTGGGCACAGGTACGAGGGCTTTTTGTCTATTGTTTCCGCAGGAGAAATCGCCAAGATTTTCGGCTCAATCCCCGAAAGGCTCGCAAGGGAGGAAGCCTTCATCTTCCTGTCGGATTTCATTTTCAGGCAGAAAGTGAGGATAGTTGGCATAGAGGAGAGCGACATCATTCTTGCGAGAGAGCTGAAACCAATGAATCACCTGTGTGATATCCCCGAACTGGTTTCGCTGGCCGTTGCCATACGACAAAATGCGGAAGTTTTTATGACGCTGGACGAAGAAATGCTGAACGAGCGCTTCAGAGGCGAGGTGCAGAAGCTCTATAGGATAGCTATTCAAAAGCCGAGATATGACTAATGTTTCCTGGAATGCCTCTCATATCTGAGATCAATTCCGGCCTCCATTATTGCCTTCAGGGCGCGCTGGTAAGAGGCCTCCAATTCCGGATCTGCGAACTGGATCTCCTTTTTTGCGTTCATAGTGAATATTTTGCACCTATCTTTATAAAAGCACCGTCGATAGAGTTTTTCGATAAAAAGTGCAATTTTCAGCCTCCCCATTGAGCCAAATCGTGATATCTGCTTCTGTTAAGCAAAAACAAAGAGAAAAAAAGCAATTCGTGTTCAGCCCAAACAGCCTCAGACAGGCCTGCCGAAGACCAGGATCTGTCCAGCGTCGTACGTTCCGATGCATGGCTTGGGGTAGAACAGCTTGAACTCAACTTCAGCCTGTCCTGTCGGAACCAGCGTGTTAAGTGCCCAGCCATTTAATTGGCCAGGTTTGCCTGGGTTAAAGAAGCTGCCATAAAAATTTTCGGATCACAATCGCTCAGCCAGTCAGCCACTAAATTTTGGACCCGCCATTGCCATGCAGGCTCTGGCTCATCATATTATGGATCAGCGTCTGAAGGACATAGGGAGCCTCCAGTTCCTTGCTTCCCATGAATTTCCCTATCCATTTTCTGAAAGCATTCTGTGACATCCTGAACGATTCTTTTGCATCATTCCCTTTGACAAGAGAAATCCCAACCTGATTGCTCGAATCCAGATTTGGGGCCGCGATGGCGTCGGACAATGGCCTGCTGAGCCTATTGGGATCATAGTAAAAGGCGAAATCCTCTTCATAGCCGATGAAGGCGGAGCAGTTTGCTGAGTCCGTGCATTTTCTCCCCAGCTCCTTTGCAGAGCTGCATGCCACCGAATAGACTATTTTCCTGTCAAGAAGATTTTCGTTGTGCCCCAGCGATATCAGCGTGTCATCGTTGTATCCTGCGATCTCCTTCTCATTTCCATGGCCGTTGAAAAGCACAAGAACCGGTTGTTTGTCCCTTATAATCGATTCCATATCCTTCCTGTTCGCTCTTTCACCTTTGAGATCGAAGATCTCCAAGCCGTGCCTTCTTGCCTCTTCAATCACTTTTCCTGACCACGCATGCAAATATGCTGTCACATCGTCATGGTCAGGCCTCGTTATCAGCAGTCTGCTCATGCGCCAGTTTCTCCATCTCCCTCTTGAAAAACTTCAGGTAGCCTATCTGCATTTCAACCATTTTCCTGCCTATAGCATCCCGTTTTTCCAGATGGGTCAGCATGTCGTCCCTGCTCAATGACCCGTAGGATCCGAGGGCAAGCTTTATATGGGCCGGCATAGACTCAACCCTGTGCTTCACAACCTCCCAGTCCTCTTCAGCTATTTCTGTCATATTATGTCTTTCTCCGCCATCTTCCTGAGTATTTTATCCCCAAGCCCGGTTTTATCCCTTATCTCCTTGTACGCCCTTGCCCAGCTTATGGGCTCGCCATCCATAACGAGAACAGTCAGCTTCCTTTCCTCCAGCGGCAGATAGGAATAAACCTTCATGAACCTCTCCATGCTCATAATTGATATATCTTTATGAGGGTTTAAATGCTGAATGCCGCTGTCACGCCATCCTACAGATGCCTTGCTCTGCCTTTCAAACAAAAACAAAGAGAAAAAGAAAAAAAGGAAACCGCGTCTCTTATCCCAACAGCCTTAGACAGGCTTGCCGAAGACTAGGATCTGTCCAGCGTCGTACGTTCCGATGCATGGCTTGGGGTAATGGAGCTTGAACTCGACCTCAGCCTGTCCTGTCGGAACCAGCACATTGTTTGCCCAGCCAGTCAGTATGGCTGGTAATCCTGGCTGCAAGAAGCTGTCATCGAACAATGGCCTTGCGCCAGTGCAAAGTCCTTGCGTAACGATGCTTCCCCAGCTGCACTCAAAGTTCTGGTTCGGGTTGGTTATATGCGCCCATCCTTCGTCCGGATTGTCACCCGGGAAACCGACAAGCTGTGTTATAAGCGTTCCAGACCTTGCCCTGTAGTAGACTCCTGTAAGGCTATTCAAGCCGCTACCTTCAACGTCAATTTTGTTCGTCTCCGGACACTTGCTAGGGCCGTTTGAGTCGAAAAGGTCGGTCATGGCTATGAATACCCACAAAGAGACCTTCTGTGCCGTGTTCTCTATGAACAGCCTGTTAAGGCTGTGTGCATATTGTTCAGGCATGACTCCTGACTCGAATGTTATCGGCAGGCCGTCGCTTGTCCTGACGTCCATGCTTACGGATGGATTAAGCCTCCACCTCTCCGCATAAAGGCTGTCCGCGAGGTTGCCTACTGCATCCTTCACGCCTATCCTCAGGGTCACGTCCCTGTCCGGGCTGGTCGGCTCAACCGTATACATGCACAGGAATCCCCTGTCGGTGTTGGGGTCTGTATCCCCGTTCTCAATCGGAACTGTAATTATTGTGCAGACCACGTTTCCATTACTGTCAGTTATGCATACTTGCTTTTCCTTCACATTGTTCCCGGTCGGCCTTAATCCATCGCACCTGCATTTTTCCTCGTCCCCGCCAACCTGCGGGTTGCAGGCCCTCTCTAGAGGTATCTCATTGCAGACAGCCTCCAGGCCGTCATCTATCCTGACAAAGGCATGGCCGATATCAAGCGCCCCATTGGGGTCTCTCACAATAACCTTGAACTGTATCATCTCCCCGTTCCACGCATAGTCCCCCGGCCTCAGGTCCAGCACATTTATCGTCGGCGCATCGGCGCCAAGCTTCTCCTCTCCGGGCGGCACAAACGGGAAGAAGTCTCCGGGGCTTATGTTGATGATCCTCTTGTGTATGCATACCTGGGTGTCAAAGTTTCCTGGCTGCGCTGAAGTCCCTGCGCTTCCTGCAACAGCGTCGGCAGAGGCAAAGCCGGAAATTCCTAAAATAAATATGCCAGCCAGGAGCAGAAGCATTAAGCCTTTCATATCCACAGAAGCCTGAAGAATTCTTTCTTCAAAACAATTAAAAACAGCATGCCCTTGGCGTAATGCGTCCGGCATCCCTGCATCAATTCTTCTCAGGGAAAAAACAAAGAGAAAAAGAAGGGACATGCCTCAAGGGCCTTTATGACTTCTTTTCTTATCATGTCAATCACGGTTTTCTGGGAAAGCGGGAGCCTCTTTATTAATCTCAAAAATACCCATAATTATGGAAAAAATCAGGCTATATTTGGATACAAATATGATCCATGACATGTTCACAAATCAGGCAGATGCCCTCAAA
Source organism: Candidatus Aenigmatarchaeota archaeon (assembly GCA_016185435.1). Taxonomy (GTDB): domain Archaea; phylum Aenigmatarchaeota; class Aenigmatarchaeia; order QMZP01; family QMZP01; genus JACPNN01. The sequence goes on from JACPNN010000013.1 coordinate 98,727, forward strand.
ACAGGCGCAGAGAAAGAAACACCGAAGAAATTCGAATTCATGCTCGAACACCAGGACAAGTTCGAATTCATCATATCCTTTCTGACCAAAGCGGAAATCATGCGAGAACTGGTGTCGTCTCACAGCTTAGAGCAAGAGAGAGTAGAGAAATTTTGGCTAGAATTCGTTCAAGCACTGAACCCACAATACGTCAAAGAGTTCACATTTGATGAAAGGATCGTAGAGATTGTAGGAAAGGTTAGAATGAGGCTAAGGACGATGGTAAACTTCTTTCATCTTTTCATAGCAATGAGGGAACAGGCGTATTTTGTCTCCGGAGATAAGCAAATTGTTGATAAGATACAGGAAGCAAAAGTATATGACAAGATATTGACGTACATAGACCTGCAGAAACTAGCCGCTAATCCTCATCATCATTCTTATGGGGAGTCCTAGCTATTTGTTCGAAAACATCCCTATTTCTCCTTACAAATTCCTTCCAAGCTAAAAGCTTGCTGTTTTCCATAATTAAAGAGTCATTTCGATATTTATATACTTTCAAGGCTGCACAATAAGGCTTCGCCTGCCTTTCAACAAAAACAAAGAGAAAAAGAAAAAAAAGGAATTATTGATGAGGCACTGCGTTACAAAATTCCGCCATGATTGCCATTGAATGACTGGCAGCCGCACTGCAGACTACAGATTCCCGGCGCTCCTGTGAATGGATCAACACAAGGGAACCCAGGGGGATCGCATGTCTCTGGCGGGAACTCAATCACATTGTTTCCGCAGAACGGACCTCCGCCACCGCCTGTCTGGCACTGGCACTGGCTGTCGCATATGCCGACAGCTCCTGCATTCTGGCAGAGTCCTCCCGGCGGATCGCACTGCTCAGGCGGCTGGACTACCAAGTCTCCGCAGAATTGCTTCGGAGGCACAGGCAGCAGACAGACATTAAGCTCGAACTGGTTCTGCAGAACTGCGTGCGTGAGGTTGCAGCCCCTTGTCTCAAGGCACTTCTGGATGCCGAACTTCTCCCCGACAGCCTTGCACGACTGAGGCGTTCCTGTGCAGCCTTCCTTTATTGAGCAGCCGCGTATTCTCCTGCACTGGTCAAGGTTGTAATTCTCGCATGCATTTTCTTGAGGCGTGCCGTCACAGACCTTCTGGAATGTGCAGCCTCTCTTCGCCTTGCACGCAGCCTCATTGTTGTCGAACTGGGAGCAGGAAGATGTGCCAAGACAAAGTTGTACTCCGCCTCTCTGGATGAGCCTGCATCCTGGTGTGTTTAAGCATTGGCCTACTGGAATCTGGCTGCATAGGAAAGAACCCAAACACTGCCCTTTCAAAAAGCAGCCCTTTGTTTCCAGACATTTGTTCTCCCCAAAGACGAGGCCAAGCTGCCTACAACTGAGACGCGGCGTGCCTTCGCACCGGCTGTCAAGCTTGCAGCCCAAATTCTGCTCCTGAATCAATCTGCACTGTTCCTTAGTATAGGCCTTGCATGCATCAGGTTCGGGAGTTCCAGAACAGCCGTTGGCTGTGTCCTCTGCAGCAACAACTACTGTATAATGGCCCAGATCTTTTGACTTCACCCTGAATGTGCCGTTGAATACGTCGCATTCTGTCCATGAGCATCCTCGTGTTTCCTCGCACTTGTTCCTGCCAAAGCCTGTCAATAGTGGACAGGAAATTGGCTGGCCGGTGCATGTCACAAAGCTGCCTGTATTAGGATCAATTACAGGAGTACAGCCCGGTATCCCTGTGCACTGGGTTTCATTATACACGCTGCAGGAATTAACGCCAGGTTCGCCCCTGCACTTCCCCATCTCTGCATCATTGTATTCCGGATCGAATATAGGAGATGTTCTCCTGCATACATGGTTCTGAGGAGCAACTGTGAGCTCCTGCTCGCTGATCTTCACCCCTTCCTTGTCGCAGAGCCTCAGCACACATTCCTTGCAGACAGCAGTGTTTATGCCGTTCCGGCAGGCATTGGAGCAGGTGCCAGCAATCGCATCAAGTTCGCATCGCTTGAACTCAGGCTTGAACTCGAGAGCTGACACGCGCCTGATATCCTGCTTGCCGTCCTCGTCGCAGACCACTGCGCATTTCACAATATCAACTTTCTCGTCTGTAACCGGACAAAGCTGAATCGGAAGTATTATGTTGGCGGCAGGAGAAGGCAGGTTGCAGAACTCCCACTTATTCTCTATAAATGGCGGCGTGCATCCTGGACCTGGAACCCTGTTGTGAGCGCAGACACCTTCCGTACATATGTCTTCAGTGCACCTGTCGTTGTCATCGCAGCCTGCATTTTCGATGCAGACATGATTACTGGAAAAGACAGGCTTCGCTGTTACTAAGAAGAGAGCTAGAAAAATTAGAGCTGCCATGATTATATAGTTTTTCATAGAGTCCTTTCATCGTCCGTTTTCAGGGAGTTAACAGAAAACCCTTGGAATGTCGTCCGGTTCCCATCTGCCGCAAAATGGCCGAAATAAATCTGTCAATTAGAAAGGAATGAATTAAGGTTTTAAAAGCTTTACAAAAAGAAAGCATCGAAAAATATCTGAGATGAGTACACAGGTAATTGATGGATTAATAGACAGATATAGACACATGGACATTCGTTCATCTGAATCATGCAAGAAAAAACAAAGAAAAAAAGAAAAAAAAGGAAACCGTTTCTAGCCCTACAGATTTAGATAGGCTTGCCGAAGATCAAGATCTGCCCCGTGTCGTATGTCCCGATGCATGGCTTGGGGTAGAACAGCTTGAACTCAACTTCAGCCTGTCCTGTCGGAACCAGCACATTGTTTGCCCAGCCTGTAAGTATTGCAGGCTGGCCTGGTTCCAAGAACGTGCTGTTGAACAGCGGTCTTGCGCCAGTGCAAAGCCCTTGCGTAACGATGCTTCCCCAGCTGCACTCAAAGTTCTGGTTCGGGTTGGTTATGTGCGCCCAGCCTTCAACAGGGTTGTCTCCTGGGAAGCCGTTAAGCTGTGTTATAAGTGTTCCCGACCTTGCCCTGTAGTAGACTCCGGTAAGGGTGTTTACTCCGCTTCCCTCAACGTCAATCTTGTTCGTCTCAGGACACTTGCTCGGGCCGTTTGAGTCGAAAAGGTCGGTCATGGCTATGAATACCCACAACGAAACCTTCTGTGCCGTGTTCTCTATGAACAGCCTGTTAAGGCTGTGTGCATATTGTTCAGGCATGACTCCCGGTTCGAATGTTATCGGAAGGCCGTCGCTTGTCCTGACGTCCATGCTGACAGTGGGGTTAAGTCTCCACCTCTCAGCGTATAGGCTGTTTGTAAGCACATTGCTTGCGTCCCTGACACCTATCTTGATTGTGACGTTTGTGTCCGGGTCTGTCGGCTCTACTGTGTAAAGGCAGTGGAATGCCTTGTCTGTGTCTGGATCTGTATCACCTGCATTTATCGGAACTAATTTTGTACCTGGACCTGTTGGGTTATTACGATCATTTGGAATACAGGCTGGGTCTTGGGCACCGGTACATGTCACATTCTTTTCCGTGTCTCCTGTCGCCCTAAGACCATCGCACTTGCTTGGAAGGAACGCAGGGTTACACACGACTTCAAGGCCTTCGTCGACCTTGACGTATGCGTGTCCGATGTCAAGTTCTCCGTTAGGATCCCTAACGACAACGAACCACTCCAGCTGCTCGCCGTTCCATGCGTAGTCTCCTGGCCTAAGGTTAAGGACGTTTATTGTCGGCGCGTCTGCACCCAATATTGTTGGGGTGCCTGCACCATTGCTGAAAAAGTCACCAGGGCTTATGATCACTGACCTGTTGTAAACGCAGATCTGCGGATCAAAGTTTCCTGGCTGTGCCGCAACTCCTGCGCCGCCGACGACTACGTCAGCTGCGACAAAAGCTGAAAGCAATGCTGCAACCAATGGGACGAATATCAGATTTTTCATAATTTAGTTTTCCTCCTTTAATTGGGTATTTAGAAGTACCGCTTCTGGCGATACAGCCAAAGCTCGCACAGCTGCTTTGTTATAGCGCCCCTCGCTCGGCGCTGCGAGATCTCTGTTCTGCCTTTCGGCAAAATAGACAGAGCATGAAACAGTTCTTCCTGTAAAAAATTCCCCCAAAATATCCGTGATTCCCTCTGTGTTTTTGTCTTCAAGAATATGTACAAAAGTGCTGCTCGGAGAGCGTGCATTCATTTTTTCACCACAACCCTGTAAATGTTTCAATCAAGTTTAACAAACTAAATTATAAAAGATTATGTAATACGATTGTAGTGCAGCGTGCTGATTTTTGTAGTGCGTATTTTTGAAATCGCTATCAATAGACCATATCCTATCCGAGTGAAACAGTCAGGAATTTAAAGCAGAAAATAATTTTGATGACCTGAGAGTGAAATGAATTTGTGAAACATTCTTAAAGAGGCATATATCAAGGCTGAAATAATCGGATGCAGCAGAAAATTATTTTTTGCTGGAAAAAAACAAAGTGCAAAATTTTCTGTACTCTTATATATTACAATTAATCGACACTGTGATCTACAGGCCAAACACGGAAGCTTACGGGCGTAATTGAAAAAATAAAGGTTTATAAAATTTTTCCAGACAAGCTTATATTTCTTACTGTCCAATAGTTTATTCATGGTGCCAGTACAGGTGCGCGTGACGAGGCAATTATTGGAAAGGCTGGATGACCTGGTTGCAAAGGGGATTTACTCGAACAGAAGCGAGGCAATAAGGGACGCAATCAGGACGCATGTGACCAATTTCACAGTCCAATAATCTGTTTCGGCGTCAAGTGGTCTGAAGAGATGATTTTTATCGGCTACAGCTGATGATGTTCTTCTGGAATCGCTTTATTCTTCTCATTGAGGGATTTTTAAGGGGGCGAGGAGAAATTAATCTTATGGCCAAAGGCGCAAAGGAAGAAAAGCCAAAACTGTCAAGGTTGGCTCTTATTGTAGCAGCTTCCCTCGTGATTGGAATCATAATCGGCTTCTATGCCTCAGGCATGGCAGAAAAAAAGGACGACACGAAGGAGAAGATGAGGGAGATGTTTCCAGAATTTCTACAAAATATTGCTTTTGAAGAGAAGTCGATAAATTTGTTAGAGAATTATTGCGACTCTAAGCCAAATCAATCAATGTTACTGCATCTTATTCTTTTCAGATCCGAGACAGAAGCAAAAATTGATCAAGGGTACAGTACTTTATACATTTATTGTGATAAAATGAAAATTATTTCTGATTCTGAGTGCAACCAATTTTCTTCGTTATTATCGGTATATGATTCTATTTTTTTGATATCTTCAAAAACAATGGCTCAATTCCTCAACAACAGCTTTACCAACCAGCAAAAACTCTGCGACCTGGCTGGGTACATTAGAAACAAGGATTATGAGGCCATAAAAAAACTAAGGAATGAAATTGGTTGACTTGCCCTTGATGAGTGTTGATCCGTCTGTGCTGACTCCTTTTACTTTTGTTTCTGTCGTTATCGGGCCATTCTTGAAATTGATGAAATTATAATATCTTACAATGATGTGCCGGTCGCCCTCAAGCTTGTAGATGGTGTTCTCTCTGAGCGCCTCCTCCTTGGCATTCTGCATGCACTCTTTCATTGTTCTTGGATCAGTGCCTCTCTTATAACATTCTCTCGTCTTATCGTTGATTTTTTTCAATATTTTGCCGTAATCATCAGTAAAGATGCCCTTGCTGAAATCGATAATTATCTGAGTAAGTCCGTTAGAGGATTTGACCGCTGCCTCTTTGTATAATTGAACCTCTTTCTGGCCGTTGCTGAGAAAGACCTGTATCATGCTGGCCCTTGAGCCATTAAGCGAATCATTGATCTCAAGATAGGAGATATCCTTGCCCTTTGGCTTCACTTTAACTTCCATTATTCCGAAAACATCCTTCAAGAATGGCTTGTTTCGCTTTCTGATCTCCCTCAGGGATTTCAGTATATCGAAATCAAGGACGTCAAGCGGATCATCATTTTCGGCCACTGTCAGGCTATAAGGTTCGCCCCCAGGAGGCACATCCCTGTTTATCACTTCTATCTTCCATTCGCCTGGCATAGCGTTGTTTATTGTTACAGCTTCAGCATTGTCTCCCGCTGGCGAGCCGTAATAGATATTGCCTTCAGGATCTATTACCCTCATGTCAAGATCGCTGCCGCCGAACTTCAGGCTGATGGTTATTGTCTTGACAATAGATTCAAAGAAGCTCCATATCTGCTGGCCTATGTCCTGAGGCATGTTGCCGAGGAATTCATTAGTGATGACTGATGGCACTGCTTTATCGACTATCTGTGCGCTTTTGAAAGGGAATTCTGGAAAATCTAAGTCAGAGCCTAATCCTGAGTTAAATGCATTTACATTGATATTCCATTTTTCTAATTGTTTCCTTTCACCTAGGCTTGCATTGATTTTAGTATCCATCATCCTGTACTCCTTCAGCATAACACTGTACGACGGATTTCCGGCCTTTTGTTTCACAGGTATTTTGATAATCAGGGCGCTTGACGGCGGCAGTATCCAGTGGCTCTTGCCCCTGTCGATTGGAAGCTGCTTGTCTGGCTTCTGAAGCGTCGTGATTATGCTGATGAAGTGGCCCATGGCAGCCGCTCTCAAGTTGTCCCTGCTAGTCTTGTACACATCCAGAATCTTCTCCACCTGCCCCTCGCCGCTGGCGCCGGACACCATGACTGCGGCCTTGGCAGGGTTGGCGCTGTTCACGATTACGGCTATCTCCACGACCTTGACATATTTCATTATCTCGTCCACGCCCCTCTCGAAAGCATCGCCTATCCAGTCGGGATAAATCTCCGGCTGGCCGGTCTGCTCGAAGCCGTCCCCAAGCGTCACTTCTATGTTTGTGCCGTTGGGGATGAAAGCTGCTGTGCCGTCGGGAAGTGTCAGATCCCCTCCGTGCTCGAACTTCTCCGGGATATAGATATAGGAGTTTGTCTCGACATCAGGAGAGGAGGGGTTGCTTATCCTGATCTCAAGGAAGCCTGACTTGTACTCGCCATTTATCACCAGAGGCCCGTCCTGCTCATATGGCGTGGACAGGAATGCGCCGGCAATAGCGGCATAGGAATCCGGCGCCAGCAGGGAAAAGGCAAGAAAAGCAAGCATGAAGGAAATTCTGGCCATCCATAAGTTTCACTCATGCCTTTAAATTCTTTTCAGAAAGATTCAATTTGCTTTGGCAGGGAAGTGAAAATTAAAGCCAGGCGCGTCTTTTTTCCCGCTCAACTGTTTTCATACTCTGGCATGCGGGTTTCCATGAAGCATCTGACAGTTTTTGTTAAAATGGAGAAGCGGCAGTATCACCTGCAGCTCCTCTGCCGTATGCTTCGAGCTGCTCAAGGTCAGCTCATCTATCCATTTCTGGTATTTCCTCTGTGACTCTGCAAATGCTTCTCCTGCAGTTTTCTTTTTGGCAAGCTGCCTGGGCGCTTCTATGGCCGATTCCATAAAAGGCCTGGCAAGCTCATCTTCAAGCGGTTTTGCTGTCCTGTTCCTGTCCATATACAGCCAGAACAAGTCGCCATAGCCGATAAAGGCTGAAGAGTTGCATTCTTTCCCGAGTCTGGCCGCAGAGCTGCATGTGAAGGCGTGGACGATTTTTGATGCAAGCAAAGATTCATTTTCGCCGAGAACTATCAGCGGCTCATTGTCATGCCCGCAAATGACGGTGTCTGACCCGTGACCGACAAACGATAAAAACTTCGGGTTTTTGGATTTTATATTGGTCTCGATGCTGGACTTTGTCACATTCCTGCCATTTATGGCAGTTATTTTCATGCCATTCCTTTCAGCAATATCTATCACTTCTGCGCTCCAGGCACTGGCATAGGATGTTACCAGATCGAAATCAGGCAGAGTTATGAACATTTCTTACCCCTTTACTACAGACCTCAGGTAGGATAAATGCGCCTCAACAATCTTGATGCCTATTTTGTCGCCCTTCTCAGCATTCATGACATGCATTATTATCTCTTCTCTTCCCATTGGAGAAAAGCCCATGCCTGCGGCTATTAAAGCATTGTCAGGCATTGATCTCAGCCTTGCCACCACCAGTTCTATTGCGGCTTTTTCTACCATATCAGTCAATTATTCCGAGCTTTTTAAGAGTTTTGAGAATTCTCTCGCCCAATTCTGTGCCATTGGTGATTTCAGCGTAAGCTATTTTCCAGCTTATAGGCTCGCCATTCACAACCGCCACGATTTCATCCCGTATTTTTATGGGCAGGTTTGAATAAGCCCTGGTAAATTTCTGGGCAAGCCTTGAATATATCTTTTCCATTGCTTATTATTTGGGGCAATTAATTAATAGGCTTAATGCCCTGCCTGTCTGCTTGGTTCAAGGGCCAAAGGCAACCGCTAAGGAGAGGAGGGGTTGCTTATCCTGATCTCGAGGAAGCCTGATTTGTACTCGCCATTTATCACAACGGGCCCGTCCTGCTCGTATGGCGTGGACAGGAATGCGCCGGCAATAGCTGCATAGGAATCCGGCGCCAGCAGGGAAAAGGCAAGAAAAGCAAGCATGAAGGAAATTCTGGCCATCTATAAGTTTCACTCATATCCTTAAATTATTTTCAGCCGGATTCAATTTGCTTTGGCAGGGAAGTGAAAATTAAATTTTCATCTGCCTGGAATTACAGCAGTGTCAGGCATTTGCCGCAGCATTTCACTCTGGAAGGCTGGCCGCCCTTATTTCTTCAAGAAGAGCGGGCAGCTTGCTGGTAAACATCTCAAAATCCTTCCTGTCGATTTCAGCGAGCATTATATGGCTCACATCTTCCAGAAGAAGGCCTTTTTCAGAGAATGCCGCTCCTGCCATAATGTTCCTTTTGTATCTCTCATAGTTTTTGACGGCAAAATCCACTTTTTCGGCGCAGATATCCTTGAGCGAATCAAGGCTGATTTTATGCATCTCCACAGTAAAATACAAATCAACGATGTCACGCGTTTTGATCCCTCTTCTTGTCAGCAGTGCGCGTATCTTTTCGGAAGCAATCTCACGCAAGTCATAGGCAAGACATTTCTGCTGTTTGTATAAGCCAACATAGTCCGAGAAATACACACGCTCAGTCTCTGAAAATGTGTCTGTATCTGCAAGCGGCAGCATTGTTTTTTCAGTTATCGGGTACTTTATAACCTCGAGAAAAGTTATCTGGATTTTTATGAATGACTCGGCACCTGTGAATACTGAACGATACCAGATTTTGAAAGTTGCAAGCTTGTTGTTGCTTCCATGCTCGACATACCTTCTGCTGCCTTTCTGGAGCTTGAAGTCAAAGCCATATTCCGCCGAAAACTCCTCCAAGGTTTTGCCAAAAAGATTTATCTTTTCAGAGCATATCTTTTTTATCTGGTTCGCAGTTTTATTCCCGAAAATCTCTTGGTTGACAAAAGTAAAGTCGATGTCCCCTGAAATCCTGTGATAATTCAGGTATACTTTTGAAAGACAGGTGCCGCCTTTGAAGGCATATCCTCTCCATCCTATTCCATGGAGAAGCATGCTCATATAAAAATCCTTTTCCAGAAGCTCCTCTGACTTCAGCGATGTTTTGCCCTTCAAAAAAGCAATGAATTCCCTCAGCTTTTCCTTGTTCATTTCAGCACCTCAAATATCGTATTTTTAACGGTTTTGGGATAATTTCTTGCATAATCAGCCGCCTTTCTTTTGCTTATGGCACCTTTGTAGTCGCTTAATAACATAACCACAGATTCTTTGGGCTTTCCTGAAAGCCTGTACAGATAAACCATGTCAAGCAGTGTTTTTTCGGCATCGCTATATTTTAGCACTGCAGTGTTTGAAGTTTTTGCTTCCCTGATTCCGAATGAAAACAACCCCTTTTTTATTTTTCTGAACAGGAATTTGGATCCAAGAATATCCATTGGTCTCGTCCTGTTAAAACTGTCATTCAGCACATAATTTACGGCAAAAATCTCATGAGTGAGATTCAGCATCTTCAGGGCGGTGTTCAGGCCAAAATACCAGTTTTTTATTCCTTTTGCCGCCAGGCCAAGGGAAAGAAGCTCATTCGCAGAGTATTTTATTGCTCCGGTTTTCTTCTCGTTGTAATCCTTCAGATAATATATCCCGCGGAATATTGTTAGAAGATACCCTTTATTCATAAGTCCGACCTTTGTTTTCCTGAAATCAAAGCCGTATTTATCGCATAAATTTTTGAAGTCATGTGTGCTTATTATCTTTTTACCTTTCAGAGAAAATTCCCGAATTACAATCTCGCCTTTTTTCATATTATAAATCACCTGATAAGTTGATTTCTAATATATAATGAATTCAGGAATTTATAAAGGTTTGATTGCTTCCTTCAGGAAAAAGGCGTAATAGGCCAGAATGGCACAAAAAGCCTGCTGAAATCCATGGGCATATACGGCCTGAAAAAGGGCATATTGGTGACCAGAAACACCATCGGGAAAAGGAGAATAAAGGGGAAGGATGTTCTTTTCGTCCCGGCATGGCTGTTCCTGCTTGCTGCATGATTTAAATTTTTGCTACAAGTATACTTATGAAAAACCTGGACCTTCAGAAGCTTCATGCAGGCAAGAGGTTAGAGGTTGCCGTTACAGGCTACGATAGGGGCACTTCGCATCCTTATTCCATGCCCCCAACGAAACGCGGACAATACAGGATAATCATGGCGCAATATGAAACCATGCCCCAGATAGGCGACAGGATTACAATAGAACTGGTAACCTGTGCGAGAAGGGAAGCGGTAGGAAAAATTTTGGATAACCATGGCTGCCGGTTTAAGGAAGGCGACAAATTCCACATAGATGTGTCATCGCCTTACCTTGAGGATGCAAGGGACAGGTATTCTCCCCATATCAATTTCGGGGACCCGCCTAACGGGATATGCGAATTGAGCGCTATCATAAAGCGTGTCAGGCGCTCCAAATTGGAAATGACTGGCAGGTATGGTCACAAGAAAATTGAGGCTGAGATAGAGCAGAAAATAAAAAAAGCTGGCAAAGGGCCCCTGCTCATAGCCTCGCCCTCCCACAGGGCATACAGGCTCAATGGCAATGAAATCTTCATCGGCCTGGCTGGCAGGGAAGCCGAAAATATTTCCCTTGATGATGTGAAAAAGCGGTATTATGGGATAGGAGCATCAGGAGGCGTTCTCATAATAGCCGATGAATCGCATTCAGTGACTCTGGGCAGAGATGGAAGCAGATGGAAGCAATTGAACAGAAATGTACAGGAAGCTGTGGCTGCTCATGCTGAAGCGAGGAAGGGGGACATACCTATAGTATTGGTCCGGGATTGTTTGGACGGCTTCAGGAAAGAGCTTGAAGGTTACGGATTCGAAATGGAGCTTCTTGAGGAGAAAGGAATGAGAGGCGCTATAAGAGCATATTCCTCTGATTGATGTCCCGGGTTTTGCTTTCTCAACCTTTTTATCCCCCATTCCAATACTTAACCATCGCATGAGGCAAGGATGGAAAAGCTGCTGATTGTAGGGATAGATCCAGGAACAACAACGGCCATTGCATGCTTAGACATACATGGCAGCCTTGTCCTCTCCCGGAGCGGCAGGAATATGACAAGGGGTGAGGTTGTAAAAATGGTCAACAGGACTGGAAAGCCTTTCATAGTCGCTTCAGACATCTTCCCCCCGCCCAAAAAGGTGGAAAAGATAGCCGCTTCCTTCTCGGCCATGCTGATACACCCGGAAGAGAATCCTAAAAGAAAGAAAAAGGTGGAAAAGATAAAGGAAATGGATATTAGGAAGCATCCGAACAAGCACGAAAAGGATGCGATGGCCGCGGCCCTTTATGCCTACAAGAGGATAAGGCCCGAGATAAACAAGATCGAGCAGGAACTGAAGAGGAGAAGGATGAAGGCAGACCTGGAGCACATTGTCTTCCGTGTGCTTGCGCGCCGCGAAAGGATATCATCAGTCCTCGAAGCCATATCCTCCGCAGAGCTATAAAGCCTGTGAAGGATGGGTGAAGCCTGCGTGAAGAGCCGAGTCATGCTTTCAGGAGAAAAAGCTCAAGTAAAGGACATAAGCAGGCTTGCATAAATCTAATGATGGCAGGCATTTCTCCGGGCAAAAGGAACAGGGCCCTCTATGAGACTCTGGCATTTCTTTTGAGGCTCCTGATACTTGTCATGCCTCTCTATCTAATACTCTACTTTTCTGTGGATCTGACTTCACTTACAAACCTGGTCGCATGGGAAGCTTCAGTCGTGCTCGAAACGATGGGCTATCAAGTGGAGAGGACAGGCTCATTCATGTTAGTCCACGGCGGCAGCTATCCCCAGCCCTTCAGGTTCTACATATCCCCTGACTCCAGCGGCTGGAAAAGCCTCCTCCTGCTCTCGGCCCTCATCATCGCCGTGCCTAAGGTCAGCTGGAAAAAGAGGTCTATAGGCCTTGCTATAGGCCTCCCTATAGTCTGGCTCGGCAACCTGGCGAGGGTCGTTTCCATAGTCGTGATAGAGAGGTCATACGGCCTCGAAGCAGGCATGCTCGCCCATGATATGCTGTGGAGGTTCGGCCTCTCCATATTGGTCCTTTCCATATGGCTGGGTTGGATGCATTATTTGCCGGAACAGCACAGATGGCAGAGGCCAAAAAGGGGTATAAGCCAGCGTGACAAATAATAATCATGCACATAGACTGGATAGTCAGCATAACCATATTCCTTGTTGCCATTGCATATGCGTTTTCATACTATGTGTCCTTCTTCGATACGGGTCTTGAAGCGGACCCGGATGCGGCATTTGAAGCCATTATGAAGGAATTGAAAACAGAGGTGATAGAGACGCCGGCCATATTCGAAACCAGTGAGCCGGAGGGGTTCAGGCTCATTTATTCTCCTTTCCCGTTTGAGGCCCCGCAAGAAGACATAAGGGTGCATGATTCGGAAGGAAAGAAACTGGGCTGCATGCTTGCAGGGGGAAGATTATACTGGCTGGCAAACACATCGATAGGCAGGAACCGTTACAGGGTTTCCTTTGCCAACGGGACGGCTGGAGGCTGCAGCTCCTTCTTCCAGGCTGCTAACGAATCTCTTGCTTCCCTTATGCTGCAGGAAAGGGGCATGGAGTTTTCCAGGGAGAAAATAGAAAGGCTGATGGCCTCTGGCTATGAATCCCTCAAGAAAAGCCTTGGGCTTCCTGATTTCAGGCTTGAGCTTGAGGCAGGAGGCAGCAGAAGCTCTTATGGACAGGCCTTGCCCGGGAACAGGAACATATTTTCAAGGGAGTCAAAAGGCCGGGTTTATGAGACCGGGGAAAAGGTTTCCTTAAGGATGATGGTCTGGTAGCTGCCTGTAATAGCCCTTCCTGAGAAGGTTCATCACTTTTGATGCGTATTCTTTCTTACCATTATATGCTTCAAGCATCTCTCGCTCGGTTTTCATTCCAGTCACATTGCAGTTTGCATCGAATTTCATTCTCTTGTGCCCGTCCCAATCAATTCCAGACTCTATGCTTAATCCGGCATCTATTCCCGTCCCTCTGTAATCCCATTCGCCGGCATGCTTCCCGGCAGGGCTGACTTCCCTGAGCTCAGGGTAGCCACCCTCAGGTATCCCGCATTCCCGCTTCTCTCTGCCTGACATGACGCCGAGGGCCCCTTTTGGGAAGCTGTCCTTGTTCGATATCTGCATGGGATCGTTCAGCCATGCATGGAAAGGATCTTCTTTCCATTCCTTTTCCCTGTATTTGCCCCCTGACTCTGTCAGTGCCTGGGCCTTGATGAGGTTCGGGCTGATGCAGGTGTAGCCCGGAAGGCCCTCATTCAGCCTGTTCAGGGAATCTGTGTAATCGATAATCAGGCCGTCATGGACAGAGTATATGGGATTTTCGAACCCGGGGAATGTCATAAGCTTCCTCTCCTTCTGCTTCCTCTGATCCTCCTCTGAGCCGCAATATCCTGCTGCCTGGGTTTGCAGCCTGGCGCTGGCTCCAGGAAGCTGTATGGAGCCTGACAAATAGGCCCCAACGGAAGCTGCTGCAAGGCCTATGCCTATGGCTGCCCCTGCAACTCTCCCTATCCTCCTGGCCCTGTCGGCATCCCTATGGATGGCCATCTGCCTTTTCCCGAACATAATCAGCCTATAGATTTATCATATAGTAGTGACAAGGGTTTAAATACTTTGCCCTATAGGTAGACGTGCCATCTATACTACTTTTGCCTATAAACCGGCTCTATAGAAAGCCATTCTCTGCCCAGAATATGAAATCATATCAGCGTATGGCACGCGAGTATGTCACAAAGCTGTTATCTATTTTTTCTGCAAGGTCGGCTTGCACTGCAATTTTGTAGACCTCTCTATACTGATCATTCTCAAAAAATTCCTTAATTTTGCGAGGGCCAATATTATCAAATTTGTGCTGGTATTTTTCAAGATGAACGCGCGGATCTTCTCCTCCTTTCAGCGCTCTAAGCAGCTGGGGGTCGTCTTTGAATACTTCTTCCGCTTGCTCAAGAAGTTCCGTCTCCGGAGAATATGGCCTCTTGACTGATGTCATATAGCACCTTCGCATGAATACATATAAAGTTTTTGGCGGCGTATACACAGCTCACATACCGCACCGGGGCGACAAACGGAAACGCAGGAAGGTGCCAGGCTATCGCAAGCGTGCAAGGAGATGGGTTGTCGAGAGGACTCACTCGTGGATGAACAGGTTCAGGCGGCTCCTCGTGAGATGGGAGAAGAAGCTGAACAACTACACGGCAATGCTGCACCTTGCATGCGCCTGGATAACCTTCAGCCAGTCGGGATTGTTTTGACAGCGCTTGGCATGCCATAAAGCACGGCAATGATTAGGCGCACCTATGCGGAAACCTCATAAAATGCCATGGATAGCGACAGCACAAATATCTGTTGATTGGTTTTATCTGTTTTTCAGAAATATTATGGGTCGATTGTTGATAATTGGTGGGTTACCAAGGGGGATTTTTTCCTGAGATGGAGGATGATTGCCAAAGGAAGGGCTATCAACGCTATTCCGAGTATAATGTGCGCTAAAAGAGCAAAATCCCTGGTAAGAGCAAACCCTGCGGCCATGCTTGGCGTCACCCAATAGAAATTTAGCCTCAAGCCTCTAAATAAGCAGAGCAGTTTCCAAAAGGATAGCTAGGAAATTTAACTCCGGCCTGCAAATAAATAACTGGTTTCCAAAAAGATAGTAATGGTTTTGTATGTCAAAATGCCCGGTTTTCGATGTTGCAGGCCTTGTAGGCAAGAAGTGGACAATAGCCCTCATTCAGGAAGTGGATTTCTATGGCAATGAAGGCTTCAACTCCCTCTTCAGGAGGATGGGGAAGATCAGCCCCAAGGTGCTGACAATGAGGCTGAGGGGCCTTGAAAGGAGAGGGATAATAGAGAGGGCCGTGAACAACGGAGGCGGCCTTGAGAGAACATCATACAGGCTGACAGGGAGAGGCAGGGAGCTGCAGGGTATTATATCCTCCCTGAAAAAATGGAACTCGGCCAATGGGGAAACGGCTGCAGACTGCTACAAGAAGGAGTGTGCTGCCTGCGCCTATTACTGAGGCCTGCTGCTCTCAAAAATCATTGGAATTTGGAGTGAATAAGCAAGTGGCGAAAATGAATAATATTGACCTTGAAAAAGTAGAGAAGTTTGTCAAAGAAGTGAGTCAGGACAGGACCAAAGCCATCAAAGAAAAGAAGATTGAAGGCATCTGGAATTTTACCGAAGGGGAGCCGCAGTTCAGGGCAGAGCCTGAACATGGGCAAGGGAAAACAGTAATAGAGGCAGACGCTCCGACTTTTCTGGGAGGCTCCGGCATAAGGCCTGACCCTGTGCAGTACTGCCTTTACGGACTGGCAGCGTGCTTCGCCCAGACGTTTGCTTCAGTGGCCGCTGAGAAGGGGGTTGAGCTGAAGTCCCTGAAAGTCGCTGCCGAGAACAGGGTTAATCTTGCCAAATCCCTTGGCCTGGGGGATGAGCCCATTGTCGAGAAAGCCAAATTGACATTCTCTGCCAGCGCCGGCGACATGTCGAGAATGAAGGAAATAGGGGAGGAGGCAAGGGAAAGGTGCCCTGGAGTTTACTGCCTCACCAATCCTATAAAACTGGAGATAGAAATGAAGGAGATATGATATGATAAAGCCTGCCTCTTTTGCTGCTTTGGTTTTCATGATTGCAGGTGTTCTTTTTCAGGCAGCTTCTGCCGACTCGATGGCCGAAAAACCATATGAACAGGTAATGCAGGAGATGCTCGATAGGCAGGGATCAAAATCAGTTGATGCCGTGGACTGCAAAAAGGTTTCAGAGGCCGATTTCGAGGAGCTTGGCGACGCCCTAATGGAAAAGATGGTAGGAAGTCATATGCTCCATGAACAAATGGATGAAATGATGGGTGGGGAGGAATCAGAAAGCCTGAGAAGCGTGCATATCCTTATGGGCAAAAACTGGCTCGGCTGCCAGACTTCATACGGAATGATGGGCGGCATGAGGCCCATGATGATGGGGATGATGGGGAACTATTATCCGGCCTACTATTCGGGATATGACACATTGCTTCTGATAGCCGTGATAGGATGGGTTATGGCCTTGATATTGTTTGTCACGTACCTGATGAATAGAAAGAACATAACTGGAGACAGGAAAGGGAGGAAATAACACACAAAGCTTTCCTACAATCCGGCTTCCTTCCTCAGCACAGCAGCCTTGTCCGTCCTCTCCCAGGTAAAATCAGGATCATCCCTCCCGAAGTGGCCGTATGCGGCAGTCTTCCTGAATATGGGCCTCCTAAGGCTGAGGTATTCAATCATCTCCTTTGGCTTCAGGGGGAAATGCTTCCTCACCATTTCTTCTATCTTTCCGATGGGGACTTTGTTTGTCCTGAAGGTGTCTATCATGAGGCTTATCGGATCAACGCCGCCGATCACATAGGAGAGCTGTATCTCGCACTTTTCGCAGAGGCCTGCAGCGACAAGGTTCTTGGCTATGTGCCTGGCCATGTAGCTTGCAGTCCTGTCCACCTTTGTGGGGTCCTTTCCTGAATTGTGGCAAACAAAACCATTTGCAGTGAATGTATGGGAAAATGGGATGTTTAAATCATAAGTGGGGGCAAAGGACGGAATTTTCAGTTTAACAGGAGAATAGTAATGATTCATGTAAAACAACTGCTGCAAATAGGCGAACTCTGACTCGTTTTGAAGCAAAGGTTCATATGCCTCCACGAACTCTTTCAATTTTTCATAGGTAAGTTCCTTTGTCGCCTTCCTTCTAGAAATCCTTGTGAAGCGGCTTATTTTGCATACATCCTTTTTCTGAATCTCAAAGGAGAGTTTACCGAATATCCTTATAACTCTTTCTCTTTGATGGGGGATTAACCTGAGATCCCTTTTGATCGGCACTCTTAGGCCCAGTACTGTTTGCTTGCGGGAAAGAGAAAACCCTATGTTTTCCCTGAACAAAAGGACGCTTCTGCTGCCTTTTATGGTCACATCATAGCGGAAATGTTTGGAATTTATTTTTCTGCCTCTAATGAAGGCCTTGGTTTCTGAAACTGGAACAGTTCTGATTGCTGAAATGATGCCAAAGTTAAGCAGCAGCAATTGCACATGTTGGGCAAGCTTCTGACTGGTTGTGGCTAAATGTATCCTTACTGTATTTTTGTTTCTGCCATCGATTCTCACGCTGCCGTCTGTGTCAAACAGCCCCCTCAGAAAAGCGGCGCAGTTCTGCTTGGAGGCTGAAAAGATAGCTTTTGGGACTGTTTTTTCGAATGATTTTGCATACGTAAGCCCCAAATGTTTCAGATATGCTCTAAGCTCAATGCCGCCCAAATATGCCCAATGTCCGTATGTTTTTCCGATTTCTCCGGCTATTTTCCGAAAAATATTCTGGACTATTTCACGCATTTCACTTTCGCAAATGCAAATCTTTATGCATCCTTCATCCGTGCAGTCGCCATCGCCTATCAGCAGCCCTAATAGATAAGCAAAATCCTCCGTCAGTTTGACAGGGAATGTATATTTCTTTTTCCTTCCTTCGGCTGTTCCAGGCCTGTACTTATATTTGAACTCTTCTATCTCATCGTTCCCAAACAGTCTGCCATTCGTTTGGATAGCTACCAAGTCCCCTTTTTCTAATTTTCCAGCAGGTTTCCAGACATAGTTGCCACGCTTGTCGATAATTCTGACATGGTGGTTCAAGGTCGCTTCTAGCTGGTAACCATCTTCGGTTATAATTATTTGGGTGGGCTTAAGGCCGTTGTCATACCATGCACCGCAAGGCATCGGATGGACATCTGTCTTAATAAGGATGCTTTCTCGGCCTGCCTTTTTGAATTCGTCGATCCTTATCAGGCCTTTTTCTGTGTTAATAAGAGAATCGCCAGCAAGACAAAAAGCGCCGCCTCCGTGGCCCCCTGTCCCTCCATACGTGTCGCAGATCACCTTCCTGCCTGTCATGCCTGAGTCGGCAACAGGCCCGCCTACAACAAACCTGCCGGTGTTGTTGACATAAATCTTCGTCTTCTCATCGAGCCATTTTCCGCATACAGGCCTTATCGCAAGCTCTGTCAGGTCCTTTCTTATCCGCTCCTGCGTGACATCAGGGTCGTGCTGGGCCGCCAGCACCACGGCCTCAACCCTCTTGGGCGTGGAATTGTCATATTCCACTGTCACCTGGCTCTTGCCGTCGGGCCTAAGGTATTTCAGTTTGCCGCTTTTCCTTAATTCGGCAAGTTTTCTGGTAAGGTTATGAGCGAGCAGGATGGCCAATGGCATCATCTCAGGGGTCTCGTTCGTCGCGAAACCCGACATCATCCCCTGGTCCCCCGCCCCTCCGGTATCGACTCCCAGGGCTATGTCCGGGGACTGCTCGTCTATGGCCGTTATCACGGCGCATCCCTGGTAATCGAAGCCATATTCAGGCCTGATGTATCCTATTTCCCTGATTGTGCTCCTCACGATCTTGGATATGTGGGCATAGCCTTTTGTGGTTATCTCGCCTGTGACTATCACCATGCCCGTCTTTACCAGGGTCTCGCAGGCCACTCTTGAGGCCGGGTCCTGCCTGAGAAGATCGTCCAGAATGGCATCGCTGATCTGGTCGCATATCTTGTCCGGATGGCCTTCTGTCACGCTTTCTGACGTGAAAAGGAACCTGCCTGAGCGCATATTTAATCAAGCTGCTTTTGGTTTTAAGGCTTTATGATGAATTTATTCTTATAGGAATATTTGGATTTCCTGGTCAGTCCTCGTTATTCCTTTTTCTCCATCCTGCTGATGATTGCCAGCGCCTCTTTCTTCGGATCAGCAGGCTCGGCATCCGAAACGAGCATCTCCAGATCGCCTGTGAACTCGCTTCTCTTGACTCTGCCCCTGATTATGTAATCCTTCCCTATAAGCTCCTCTGAATTGAATGCCCTTGCTATGTCTTTCTTCTCCTCGAATGTCCTGAGCACCTCTTCGGTTGTCTTTCCGATGAGCCTTTCAGCGGCATTCCTGAAGAAGACTGCCCTTATTGTTCCTGTGCCGTCATCCGCAAAGCCGGAAAGTATCAGGTTATAGGAGGGCTTCACAGCGCCGTGGCCGGAGCATGTCCATTCCACCCCATTGCCTGTCAGCCTTGAGCCGCACTGGGGGCAGACCTCATAGAAAGGCTGCCTCGAGAAGATCTGGACAACTGCCGCCCTTATTTCCGCATGCGAGTTCTCCTTGAGGTCTGAAATGTGGTTCCTGCCTCCGGATGGAAGTGAAAAAGGGGTTTGGATATTTGAGACAGCCCCTGAGACGCCTTCAAGCTTTTTCAGCATCCCTCTCCCGATCCTGAGCTCAGGCATGCCGGTATTATCAACCTTCACATAGCCATTCCTCAGCTCTATCACATCCCCCGGCTGCAGGCTCAATTCTTTCAGCTTCTCCACCTCGTCGTTCCAGAGGCTTAGCCTGCAGCTGCCTGTCTCATCCCCGACAAGTATATTGGCGACCTGCCCCTTCCTGCCGTTCTTGTCAAAGGCCCTGGGCTCAAAGACGCTTATCACTGTGGGGGAAATGGTGACAGAATACAGGCCGGAGACGAGGTGCTTTATCTTCAGTTCCCTTTTTGTCTCTTCCTTTATGAGGTTCAGGCCAAGCTCCCTTGACACAATATAAGCTGCCCCTTCCCTGCTCACAAGGCCTGACAGCTCCTCCTGCTTTTCTGTGACCATTTTGTCTATCTCTTCCGTCGTAAGCTTGGCATGATCAGAAAGCTTTGAGACGATCTCCGGGTAGGGGAGCATGGGAATATATTATATCTGCGCTTTAAATCAGCTTCTGTTTACTGGAGCGTGTCTAATTATTCACCCACCAGCCATTCCCAGCCAGCCTGACTCTCAGATATATCTTAACCTGATAAGCGATGACCCTCAGTACGCTCCTCACATAAGTTGTTCTCCTCAGCCTCGTGTCCAATCTGTCCCCAAA
>JACPNN010000014.1 GCA_016185435.1 Candidatus Aenigmatarchaeota archaeon
GGAACCAGGGATTGCCAAAGACCCAGTCCACGCTGGGGAAGTACCTTAACTGATTCACAGAGGCGCCCGAAGTCCACCAGTCTTAGACACAGAGAGGTGAGTGACTGGTGGTGAGGGCGCTACACAGAAAACGTTTTAATAAGAACTCTATATGCCAGCTATTTCACAGAATGCAGAAATTAGAGCGAACACTTTTTGAAAGCATCATTTTCTACATCAGCAGCGATATGAAATAATAAAACGCCATCGCTACAGCAGCCGAAAAGGGTATAGTTATTAGCCATGCATAAAGGATGTTCCTTGCTATCCCCCACCTTACCGCATGCCTCCTTTTTGCCAGACCTACGCCCATTATGCCGCCAGCTATAGTATGAGTCGTGCTGACCGGTATGCCGAAATGTGCTGTCGCAAAAAGCATGCTGGCACCCGCAGCCTCTGCACAGAAGCCCTGATATGGCCTCAGCCTTGTGAGCCTCATGCCCAGGGTTCTCACAACCCTCCAGCCGCCTATAAAGGTTCCAAGGCTTATGGCAAACGCTGAAATGAATATGACCCAGAGAGGCACGTAAAAATCCTTGCCAAGCATGCCCGTGCTGAAAAGCAAAGCTGCTATCAGCCCCATCGTCTTCTGCGCATCGTTTGTCCCATGGCCCAAACTGTATGCCGCTGCAGAGACAATCTGCAGCCTCCTGAAGTTTCTGTCAACTCTTGCAGGAGAGGAGTTTTTCAGGATCCAATTCAGCATGAGGGATAAAGTGTACGCAGCTATCATGCCCAGGACAGGGGAAAGGAATATGAATAGTATGACTGTTGCAACTCCGGCAAAAATAATCGAGCTGCTTCCTCCAGCAGCGAAGGCTGCCCCGACAAACCCTCCTATCAGCGCATGGCTGGCGGAAATCGGTATACCGTAATAGGTTGCCATATACACCCATGCAATCGTCCCGACAAGCCCGGCCAGAATCACGAACTCATTTATTGCCGCCGGCACAACAAGGCCCTTCGCTATTGTGGCCGCTACAGAGACGCCGAAGGCGAAAGGCCCGATAAAATTAAAAAAGGCTGCCATAACGGCTGCCATCTTTGGCCTCATAACCTTTGTCGCCACAATCGTGGATATGGAGTTTGCAGAGTCATTCATCCCATTCCCGAAATCGAATATGAGGGCTATGATGATTATTATTGCGATAAGAATCGGCTCTGCCATACATTCCACTTACCCTAAGCATTCTTCATCGCTATGTTCTCTATGACATGCGAGATCTCTTTGCACCTGTCTATCATGCTCTCAAGCCTGTCGTAAACTGCTTTCAGCTTGATCACCTCAACTGCTTCAGTGCTATCATTGAAAAGGGCAGCTATGCTCTCCGCATATATGCTGTCCCCTTTTCTCTCAAGGTCATGTATGGCCTCGAAATGCTCCTTGAAATCCCTGAATTTTTCGAGCTTTGAGATGCAGCTATTCACCTCTTTGATGCATTCCCTCGCTGTCATGGAAAGCCTCTTTGTATCGCCTGTAATATGTTTCATCCTGTATAAAGAAATCATCTCAGCAAGTTCGTTTATCATGTCCATCAGGCTGTCAAGCAGCGTGGCAAGCTCGTGTATATCCTCCCTATCCAGAGGCGTGATGAAGGTCTTGTTTAGTGAGTCATTTACATTCCGGGCTATTTCGTCGCATCTGCGCTCCATTTCTTTTATGATCTTCTTCCTCTCTGAAATATCCCTTTTGCCGTAGTCATTGAGAAGAAGCCTGAATTCTTCCGAACCTTTCAGCACTATATCAGCATGCTCCTTGAGCATTGAGAAGAACTTTCCTTCCTTTGGGGCCAGCCAGTCCAGAACCATGACTTCAATTGGCAGGGAAACATAAAAACCCGATGCTGTTCATTTGCCTTGGCCTATTCTTCGCCGATCACCATTTCCATTGACTCAGGTTTCCTCAGGTCAATTTCCACAATGTTCCTGTTGCCGGGATTTATGCACACAGTTTTTCCAATCTTGTCCGCTATGCTCGCTGTCATCAGCATCGACTCGTGTATGTGCCCATGGAGGCACAGCAAAGGCTGCTTTTTTTCAATGAACTCCCTTATGGCAAGCGAGCCGACATGCCTTCCGTCATAAAGGACATCAAGCAGCGTGGCAAATGGCGGGGCATGGAAGAGGCAGACAGACCTTTTCATGTCGCATCTTTTTGAAAGCGCTTCAAGGTCTCTTGCAATCAGCTTTTCCTCCTTCTCCCAGTCCTTCATCAGAAACGGCGTGGTGTTTATGCACGAATAGCCTGCAAACCAGATGCCTCTGAAAGCCACTGCCTTCTGGTGGACAAAGTGAAGCATGCCTTTTTTGTCTGCCTTCTCCAGCAGTTCCATATTGCTTTTGCAGTCGTCATTCCCCATTATTATGAAGACAGGCTTGGCCGTAGATTCTGTAAAATCACTTATTCTGGGTATAAGAAACTTCTGGATAAACCTTCTTTGGCCGGAGCAGTCAAATCCGGGAGAAATATCCCCCCCAATCAATATCGCCTCTGCCCCTTTCTCACGGCCAAGTTCAAACAGATTCCTGTACGCTTTCTCGTTTCCATGAATGTCTGTCACATAAAGAATTTTCATAAAAGCTAAATCCTTTCCAAAGATTTAAATTGGCCTTTCTAATATTAAGTGGGTTTTCTCCGAAAGCATCCCTCCTCAGCGGAAGCTGTATGCGTACAGGTGTGAATGAGCGGCAGTACATATGAAGGCAATATTAGTCCTTGAGGACGGCAGCATTTTCAGAGGCTACGGCTTTGGCGCCAAAGCCAAAACATCAGGTGAAGTTGTTTTCAACACAGGCATGGTGGGATACCCTGAATCCATAACAGATCCTTCCTATGCAGGCCAGATTCTCTGCCAGACATACCCCCTGATCGGCAATTATGGCATCGACCCGTCCTGTTTTGAATCAGACAGGCCCCAGATATCAGGCTACATAGCAGGCGAGATCTGCAATTTTCCAAGCCATCACACCTCAAAACACAGCCTGACAGAATGGCTGGCCGCCAGCGGAATTCCCGGAATAGCAGGCATCGATACAAGGGAACTGACGAGAAAGTTGAGGGCAAAGGGGGTCATGCTGGGAATGCTTCAGACATACGAAAACGAAGAAGATATAAATGAAGCGGAATTAGCCGAAAAGTCAAAAAATATAGATGACCCGAACAAAAAAGACCTTGTTTCAGCAGTGGCATGCAAGGAGCCAGTGGAATACGAACCGCAAAACCATAACGGCATAACAATAGCAGCCCTCGACCTCGGCATCAAGATGAACATGATAAGGCGCCTCAATTCAAAGGGCTGCAGGATTATAAGGCTCCCTCCCTCATCCAGCGCTGACAAGGTAATTTCCTATAACCCTCACGGAATCCTCATTTCCAATGGTCCAGGGGACCCGAAAAAAGCCGGCTATTCAGTAAAAACCATCCGGCAGCTTATGGAATACAAAACGCCGATGATGGGAATCTGCCTGGGCATGCAGCTTCTTGCCCTCGCTCTGAATGGAAACACATATAAGCTGAAATACGGCCACAGGGGGCAGAACCATCCTGTCATCGACATGAAAACAGGGAGATGCTACATCACAAGCCAGAACCACGGATATGCCGTTGATGCCGGCTCAATCAAAGGCAAGGATATAGGGCTTACTTTTGTAAACGCCAATGATAAAACAGCTGAAGGCATGGAAAGCAGGCGGCATAATTTTTCCGCATTCCAATGGCATCCCGAACATGCCCCCGGCCCGGCAGACACAGAGCACCTGTTTGACAGTTTTATTGAAACGATCCAGAAGGAAAAGCGGTGAATGGCATGCCTCTGGACAAAACAATCAAAAAAGTGCTGGTTCTCGGCTCAGGCGGGATAAGGATAGGCCAGTCAGCAGAATTCGATTATTCAGGCATCCAGGCCCTGAAAGCACTGAAAGAGGAGGGAATTAAAACTGTTCTAATAAATCCCAACATAGCAACCATCCAGACCTCCAACGACTTTGCCGATGTCGTTTATCTTGAGCCTGTAACCCCTGATTTCGTGGAAAAAATAATAGAAAAGGAAAGGCCGGATGCCATACTTTTGGGTTTTGGAGGCCAGACAGCCCTCAACTGCGGAGTGAGGCTGGCTGAAATGGGCGTGTATGAAAAGCATGGAATAAGGGTTCTTGGGACACCTATCGGATCTATTGTAAAAACCGAGGACAGGGAAAAATTCAGGCAGGCCATGCTTGAAGCTGAAGCGCCTGTCCCTTCCGGCAGGTCAGCGACAACTGTTCCAGAGGCCCTTGAAATTGCTGGGGAAATAGGATATCCTGTGATAATAAGGCCCGCCTACACCCTCGGAGGGCTGGGTTCAAGTGTTTCATGGGGGAAAAAAGAGTTGGAAGAGGCAGCATCAATGGGCCTCAGGCATTCCATGATAGGCCAGGTTCTCGCCGAAAAATATCTGCACCACTGGAAGGAGATAGAATATGAAGTCGTGAGGGACGCAGCAGATAATTGCATAACGGTCTGCAACATGGAGAACCTTGACCCAATGGGCATCCATACGGGCGACAGCATAGTAGTCGCCCCCAGCCAGACCCTCACAAACAGCGAGTATCACATGCTTAGGTCTGCAGCAATACGGGTGATAAGGAAACTGGGCATTGTAGGGGAATGCAACATCCAGTTCGCTTTGGATCCGAAAAGCCAGAAGTTCTATGTGATAGAGGTCAATGCCAGACTTAGCAGAAGCTCTGCATTGGCGAGCAAGGCAACCGGCTACCCTTTGGCATACATAGCGGCAAAGGTTGCATTAGGCTATATCCTGCCGGAGCTTGCCAACAAAGTCACCGGCATCACTACAGCATGCTTTGAGCCGGCCATGGATTACATTGTGGTGAAAGTTCCCAGATGGGAGTTCGGCAAATTCAATGCAAGTACTGAGACAGGACAACGGAGGATAGGCAGCCAGATGCAGTCCATAGGGGAAGCCATGGCAATAGGCAGGAGCTTTGAAGAGGCAATCCAGAAGGCTGTAAGATGCCTGGAGCTGGGCAGGGAGATACCTGATGGCCTTGCCGCTTCAGACAAAGAGCTCCTGGAAGAGATAGAGCGTCCGACGGATGCGAGATTGTTTGCCGTAGCAGAAGCGCTTTCAAGAGGCATCGATATCGAAAAGATACATGCTCTTTCCGGAATAGACAGATGGTTCCTGAATAAGCTGAAAAATATAGCAGACTTCAGGAAGCAGCTAAGCGGATTGAAAATTTCCGACAAAAATTTCAGCAGCTTATTAACGGACTCAAAGAAGCTCGGCTTCAGCGATCCCATGATCGCCAAGCTGCTGAAGACCTCAGAAGTAAAGATAAGGAAACTGAGGCATTTTTATGGCATCAGGCCTTCAGTGAAGCAGATAGACACAATGGCCGCAGAATGGCCGGCCAGGACCAATTATCTCTATTTCACCTATCACGGCTCCTCCGATGATGCCCAGAGAAGCCGCAAAAGCGTGCTTGTCATAGGCTCCGGGCCCATAAGGATAGGCTCAAGCGTCGAATTCGACTGGTGCACCATGAGCTCTGTTTTTGCCCTGAGGGAAAAGGGCTTCAGGACCATAGTGGCCAACTGCAACCCTGAAACTGTTTCAACAGACTATGACATGTCTGACATCCTGTATTTTGAAGAACTAACGCTTGAAAGGGTTCTGGACATAATAGAAAAGGAAAGGCCTTTTGGCGTTCTGCTTTCAGCGGGCGGCCAGACTGCGAACAACCTTGCCTTTTCCCTGGCCAAAAGAGGCGTAAGGCTTCTGGGGACATCAGGCAAGAGGATAGACATGGCAGAGGACAGGAAGAAATTTTCAGCACTGCTTGACAGAGTGGAGATAAAGCAGCCTGCATGGAAGTCGCTCACAAGTCTTGAAGGCATAAAATCCTTTGCAGAGTCGATAGGATATCCTGTCATTATAAGGCCTTCTTACGTGCTCTCAGGCACATGCATGAAGGTAGCTGGGAATGAGAAAGAGCTCGGAGGGTATATAAAACATGCAGCAAAGGTAAGCAGGGATTATCCTGTGGTTGTTTCAAAATTCATCCAGGATGCAAAGGAGATAGAAGTGGACGGCCTCGCTGATGGCGAATCCGTATTCATAGGGGCTGTAATAGAGCATCTGGAAAACGCAGGCGTGCATTCAGGCGATGCGTGCATGGTCCTGCCCCCTGTTTCTCTGGAGAAAGATACCGCTGAAAAAATCAAGGATTATACAGAAAGAATAGCGAAAAGCCTGAGAATAAAAGGCCCCTTCAACATACAATACCTGGTAAAAGACAGGGAAGTACTGGTGATAGAGTGCAACCTCAGGGCCAGCAGGAGCATGCCCTTTGTAAGCAAGGCGATTGGAGTAAACATTGTGAAGCTTGCAACCAGATGCATATTGGGAGAAAAATTAACTCATCTTGGGCCGCTGAACTGGGAAGAGAAAGCAGACGGTTTTTTCGCAGTGAAGATGCCCATGTTCAGCTGGAGCAGGCTCAGGAATGTGGACCCTGTCCTCGGGGTGGAGATGCGCTCCACAGGGGAAGTTGCATGTATCGGCAAGAGTTTTCATGAGGCCTTCCTGAAATCGCTTCTTGCAACTGAACAGCAGATTGATTTCACAGGAAGCATCCATGCAAAAAATTTAAGCAATGCAATGCACAATAGGTTACAAAGGCTCGGCTTCGAGATTAACAATGGTGTCTCAAAGATCCTGATAGACCTCTCCGAAAAAGAAAGCCCTGAAAGAAAAGCAGCCGCATCAAAAGGCAGCCTGATAATAACAAGGCCGGAGTTCGCAGAGGCCTTCATATCAGCCCTTGAAAGCGGGCCAGAGCTTGAGCCAATATCCCTCCAGGAGGCATACAATGAAAAGGCGCACTGAGCTAAGAGTAAGCAAGATAGAGTCAGGGACGGTTATAGACCACATAGAGTCAGGCAGGGCCATAAGCATCCTGCTGGAACTTGATCTCCACAAGGAATATCCCAATTCTGTCCTCTCCATGATAGTGAATGTTCCCAGCAAGAGCAAGGGAGTAAAAGATATCCTGAAAATAGAGGGGATAAAGATTTCAAGGGAAGATATGCAACAAATAGTCCGTATCAGCCCCAATGTCACAATCAATTTCATAAAGGATTTTGAGATTGTGAGGAAGGGGAAGGCAAGGGAGATGCTGGAGGACGGCCTATAGAGAAGATGAGCAGCAGATTGCTTGCTTTTTAAAGTTTATATCAAATTTGTCAGATGGGAAGAGCGCAAAGACTATTCCTAGCAGGGCTCGTTTCCGCTGCTGTAAGCTTAGGAATATATGGGAGCAAAGAAGTCTATTGCCATAATTTGAGTGCGAAATGGGAAGCCTACAGGCAAAATAATACAAGGCAACTGGAAAATTTCTCGAACGTTTTTCCAAAACTGTCCAGCAGGATGGATTATCTTAGGCAAATGATAATGGGTAAAGGCGGGGAATCGATTGATGGGTTTGTATATGAACTTCCCCTAGACGGCGGTCAGCAGGAAAGGTACAGGATTGTCATATGGATAGAATCAGAGAGCATCAAAGGAAAAAATTCTGAAATAGTTTTGGATCAGAAAGTCACGCAAATCGATTTCTACAAGATAAGCGATACCCGCAACCCTCCACATGATAATGGGGCATACCTGCTTATCACAGACGGCAACAAGGATGGCAATCCCTCAGCAGCAATTGACGGCATTGCCGACAGCTCAGAAGCTGTTGCCAGCATTGAAAATATTTGCAGCCTCCATCCGTTAAGAGCGCCTTTTGCCACCCAAAGGCTTTATGAGGATCTTATTGATAACCTTGGCAAGACGCTCGGCAGGAAGCAAACAGCTTAAATCATGAAAAAAGCATAGAGCAATACTTTCGTATTTAAATCTTCCTATATCCTATAATCCTAATTATCATACCAAGGTGATTATATGCCAGTCGGCGGTTTCGGGGAAAGGTACGGGGACAAGATAAGGGAGAAATGGGCCAGCATTAAGAAGCACCTCATTGTCCAATATACCTGTTCAAACTGCAGAAGGAAATCCGTAAAAAGACTGGCCTCTGGAATCTGGCAGTGCAGGAAATGCGGCCGCAAGTTCGCTGGAAAGGCCTACAGGCCTGCGTGATTTCTAACGCAATCCAAGAGGTTTTCGGGGTTTTCGGCAAAGGCCTGTTTCCACAAGAGTGGTGCATACAGATGCTTTATTGGAAGGTTTCAGCCGCAAACAAATCACAGGTTTGAGCTTTGGAAGGATTCACGATATCAAAGCACATTATTTACCCATCACTCCTTTCAACCGAAGCAGCTCCTTCGACATGGTCTCATAGAGCAGTTTCAGGAAGCGATCCTGTTCTTCCTTCGGCATTCCTGCATGCTCTAAGAAGAAATGGTCAATCATCCTCCGGCCTTCAGAACTCGTCTGGAACTGCTCCAGCAGCGATGGGAATTTCAGCTTTGAAACCTCGCGCTCGAGATCGGCGAGGGTTTTGGGGTCAACCAGATCTTTCTTGGGATAGGGCAGGTTCTCAAAGACATATTTGTCCAATTCCATAAAGCCGCCTTCAGTCTCTTTCCTGTCGCGGAGCATTAGGTAGAAAACAATAGACGAGTTCAACCACATCTGGACAAGCGAGTCGTTCTTGTCAGGCATCTGGAATACCCAAGAGCCGCCTGGGCCTGCGAAGGTTGGGGTTGATGAGCGAATGGAGAGGAAAGAGCTCCCCGGAGCTGTCACATTGCCGCGGTAGAAACCGAAAACCCTCGCGCTGTTCTTCAGCACGAATCTCTCCCACCCACCTTCCCTGATACTGTTCCTTATCCCTGCTGCCCGCTTCTGGTCTGCGAGAGCACTGGCTTTGACAAAATTCTCAAATTCTGGGAACTGCCTGACGACAAGATAATCCCTCGGCGACGACAGCTTCATACGCTCCTGGCCAGAGAAGCGCCTGAATTGTGGCATAACGCATGTTTTCGGTATCCTGAAGGCTTGGCAGTTGAAACGGTGCTTGACCTTGAGCAATGTCTCTGTTTCCTCCTCAATGAGCCATACATCATGCTCCTTCATGGGCTTGCCCGAATCACCCAGCAGGCTTAGGCAATAATATCCTTTTTCCTCAACGCCGCGAGGGTTTTCTGATATCTTCCAATTTTCCCGCTCCTCTACATCACCAAGACGCTCGAATTTATTAGCCGAGCTGAAGTATTTCTTTATCTTTTCGTCAACACGAACAAGTTGTGGAGAATGCAACGTGATCATCCTGTATAAGTCCCTTATACTGGAATTATCGTCCAACAAGTTTACTTGGTTTTCCTGCCGGATGTAGAAGTCGTCGTTCGCTTCCTCCTCAGTGTCGAAAACCTTCATGTTCTCAGCAATGGTATGCGCCTTTGCGACTGACAACTCCTCTGGCGAAGCATGGATGAAAGTGAATTTTATTCTATGTTCCGGCAGCGGCTCATGCTTGCGCGCCACCAGCAGCATCTCGCGCAGGGATGTATTCTCACTGAAAGCTGCTCTGCCTGTAGAAACTATGGCGTGCTCTATCGAATATTCTCTAAGCAGGAATGAAACAATTCCATAGAAGCTTTCGAGGCTTATGGTGGTGATCGGCAAAACCGCAGCCAGCCTGCCATTGGGGGCAAGCAGCTTGTCGGCCAGCAGCAGGAAGTAACCGTGCAGCCCAAGTTGCCCATGTACCATGTTCTTGTATCTTGGTAAGTCAAATCTTTTCTGCAGCTTTTCCTTGAACCTCGGCGGTATCCGCTGGAAGCGGGTAAACGGCGGGTTCATTATGACGACATCGAACTTGGGAAGCTTTATGCTGCTGCCATTGCCATTGCCCAAATCCACTGCGCCCTTCTTTATTCTGGGTTTGGGCGTCCTGAAACCATTCTCGAATTCAGTAAGTTTGCTGTTCTGGTATGACTCCTTTATAACATCTTTTACTGCCGTTATTTTCACTCCGGGTGCAAGTTCGGTGGAATCCCTTATAGCTATATTCACAGTGTTGGTGAAATTTAGCGGCGCCTGCAGTGCCAGGTTCACCGCTGCCAAATGGGCGGCGAAGGGCATGATGTCGGCTCCGAAAATCTCGTTTTCTAGGAAGCGCGTGTGCTGATCTTGCTCGAACTTACCGTAAAGGCTCTTCTTCCTATTGTATGCCGCCACCAGCAGCGTGCCACTGCCGCAGGCAGGGTCAATGACCTTATCATTCTTCTTTTCTATCGCAAGATCCGCCAAAAGCTCACCTGCCTCGGAGTTTGTATAGTAGGCCGCCACCACCTTCCTCAGCGAGAGTGGTATCAGATTGTGGAATATTTTACCCAGCAGGTCGTGGCTGAGCATCTGCGGTGAAAGCAATTGCACTGCCTGTATGGCTGTCCTTACTGCGCTTGTCGCTTCAGTGCCCCTGATTATTGCCGCCACATTGAAGCCGAATATGGGTTGGTAGTCGTCCTTGAGCACGCGGCTGAAATATTTTGTGTGCAGCTCGCCCGCCTCCTTCAGCTCTCTGGCATTTATTTTTTGGTAGTCGGCGACCTCGTTGGACAGTATCTGGTAGAAAAGTATCTGATTAAGAAGAAGGTATGAGGCCGCGTTTTTGAGTGCTGCATCAGATATGCGGCTTTCCTGTTCATAATCCAGCACCGTGGAAAAGAAGTCCCTGCCGCCGAATATCTCCTCTATTTCAGATGCATGGACAGCCTGCATATTCTGGTTAATAAGGGCAACGTTCTGGTCAAGCATCTCAATTATTTTTTGGGTATTCACAGGAGCCAGCGGCTTTGGTGTCTCAATTACCTTCTGGGCTATCCATCCTGCCAAATCTTCAAGATTCTTGAACTTCTCAAGTTCGAATCTGGAATCAAAGGCAAACCAAGCATCATAATCTTTCTTTATTCCTGAGGTGTAAACCACGGCGAATATGCCCTTCACATGCTCGGTTTGGCCTATAGTTTCCTTATACTCGCCAGCTTGGGACATGGCCTGCGGCAGACCGGCTGGTGGCAGCTTGGCCTCAAGAAGGAAGATGCCGGATGGCATTTCAATAGTTATGTCAGGTTCCTTGCGCCCCGAAACTGTGGAGTATGTTTTCTTGAAGAAAGAGTTCAGCCCTTTCTTTTTCAACATCTCATTAAGACTACTGGTTACAGAGTCCTCGACTTCCGCTCCCGAAGGCATAATTCATATATAGGTAGAGGCTTAAAAACGATTCCTAGGGCGGCGTGCCGGTATACCACTATACTTGCAGACACTCTAAAGCTGGGAGGGAGAGATATGAGGCAATGTCAGTGAGGCTTACCTCAGTCGGCTTTATTCTGGTTCATGCTGTCTTTGAACCCCCCCAAGCAAATAGATTCCAAGGATCAGCAGGGCTATGCTGGCTGCTGTTATCCATGTGCTATAAGTGGCCAGAAAGGTTGTAGCGCTTATCGGGAGGAAAAGGGAGACTATGGAGACGCATCCTGGGCACTGTATGGCCGAGAAGCTGAGAATTGAAGAAAGGGTGCCGCTTCCAGCGCTGATTTTGCATGTCTTCGGCTGGCTGAGGTTGTGTATCTGCAATGCCACGAGAGGGCCAAACAGCAGGGAAAATATTATATATAGAGCCAAATTCAGCGGGGTTATTATCTCGAACCAGAGGTCCATGTTGTTCCCGAGCGTCTGCGCATAAGGATAAATGATAAGCATGGCTGCCGCTGAGGCAAGGGCTATCAGCCCGTATCTTTTTGTTTTGAGTATTTCCGTCATCATCATAGATATCAGTAACCAGAACCCTTAATATATTATCTTATAATTTGCTGCCTTAAACTTATAAACCTTTTCATATTTTGCAATTGTTTTTATCACGGCCCATTACAGCCGATTCCAGAACCTTTACAAAAAATGAAACGTTTTTAAGCCTATGCAGCATTAAGCATATGTATGGTCATAATAGAAAGGATAAGATTCCACAGGCAGGGATATGAGGCCATCCTCAGCCCCCTCGAATCCTCTATTCTGGAAGCTCTCTGGCAGAAGAGAAAGGCAAAGGTAAGGGAGCTGCATTCAATACTCAAGAAAGAGAAGAGAATAGCATTGACAAGCGTCGCTGTTTGCCTGGACAGGCTCCATAAGAAAGGCATAGTCATGAGGGAGACAGAGACAGGGCAGGGGGGAGTGCATTACATCTACTCGCCCCTCAACACAAGGCAGGACTTCGACAAGTCCATTGTGGAGAATGTGGTCGACAAGCTGATATACAACTTCGGCGACATCGCGGTGAACTATTTCAATGAGAGGTTCTCGAA
Source organism: Candidatus Aenigmatarchaeota archaeon (assembly GCA_016185435.1). Taxonomy (GTDB): domain Archaea; phylum Aenigmatarchaeota; class Aenigmatarchaeia; order QMZP01; family QMZP01; genus JACPNN01. The sequence goes on from JACPNN010000014.1 coordinate 12,347, forward strand.
GGCAGAGCCCAAGAAAACTGAAGAGGTAAAGTAAATGCCAGTCGATGCATGTCTGATGCAGGTCGCAGCCGACAACACAAAATTCATACTGGCAGGAATATCCATATCCATCGCCATTGGAGCTTTCCTCCTCCTGAAATTCGCAAACTTCGGCAACAAAGGGAAAATAGGCCTGATATATGCCCATCTTCTGGGCCTCTTCTATCCTGTCTCGCTTTTCACCACAAATGCCGCATGCGGCTTCCTCTGCCTTCCCTGTTTTGAAGGGGCGGCAAGCCTGGCTTTACTGGCTTTGCCTTCTGCCTTCGTGCTGAGCACCATCGCAGGCTTCATAGTGATACCTCTCTATTTTTTTGTCTCCAGCAGGAGCCATGAGATCAGGGACATGCAGATCAGAAAGTTTGTCGGAAAACATTCAAAAAACCTGAATATCAAACCGCCGAAGATATACGCTGTCAATAGCCCAAGGCCATTTGCCTTTTCCTTCAGGTCATTCAGCTCAGCAATCGTCCTGTCCGTCGGCATGCTGGACATTCTGGGGAAAAAAGAGCTGCAGGCAGTCCTTCTGCACGAGCTGGCCCATATCCAGAACAGGGCCTCAGCCTTCAAGCTGTCCGCCTTCCTGATGCGCTTCTCCCCGTTCATGATTTTCAAGACATTCAACAGGGAGCTGACAGAAGAAGAGGTTATGGCAGACAGCCATGCCTGCCGGATTCAGGGAACGAATAAATATCTGGAAAGCGCAAAGAGGAAGATCAGCTACTATGAAAGATCCCAGCAGAAAGGCGGACCAGAATCCCATGCCATAGGGAGGGCAAAATGGTGACAAAGCAGGAAATTCAGAACGCAATGAAAATCATAGGACCGGGAATAATAAGCATCTTCATCATCGCAGCCCTGTCCAGCATATACCTCAATACCGTCCTTGCAGGAAAGAATGCGGATTCAGGAAACTCGATTAAGGCAGCAGATGGTCAGGCCCAAACACAGCCAAACACAGCGCCTAACGGGGCCATCCAGCAGGGCGATGTCAAGGAAGTGAAGCTGCAGTTCAAGGACTACAATTATTATCCAAACTCCATATATGTGAAGAAAGGCCAGAAATTAAGGCTTGTTGGTGATCTGGATTCTGGCAACAAACTGATAGGCTGCTATACATATGTGAGAATCCCCTCCTTGGGGATCGGCAAAAGGCTTGTCCAAGGGGACAACGCAATAGAATTCCTTGCCGACAAGCCGGGCAAAATCCCGTTCACCTGCGGCATGGGGATGGGCACAGGGGAGATTATAGTGCAGGCTTAAGGAGAAGCAGATTATGGAAAAAATGAACCTGAATGTCAAGGGCATGCATTGCTCGAGCTGCGAGAAGCTTATCCAAATGGCTCTTGAGGATATCGGGGTGAAGGCAAAGGCCGACAACAGAAAGGGGATTGTTTCAGTCGAGTTTGATCCTTCAAAATCAAGCCTGAAAAAAATAAAAGAGTCTATTGAGAAGGAAGGCTATAAGGTGGCATGATATGGCAGATATAGCTGTTTCCGAATTCTCCATCAAAGGGATGCACTGCGACAGCTGCGTGAAGACTTTGAGAAAGGCCATAGGCTCTGTCGCAGGCGTCAAGGACGTGAATATAGACCTGAACACAGGCAAGGCTATGGTGGAATATGATCCTGAAAACACCACAATGAAGGCCATCACATCAGCCGTCGAAACAAACGGCTACAAGGCCGTTTTTGGAGGGAATCCCAATGGAGGCGAGCCTTCAGTCCAGATGAGCGGCCTTGATATTTTTTCCCACCTCTTCTTCGACAAGACAAGATTCCATGCAGAGAGAGGCATGCTCAGGATAGCTGTTCTAACCTTTGTCGCTCTATCCGCACTGGAAATTGTGGCCTATTACGCCTTTTTTGTCAATAATCCCGCCTTTGCTGCAAGGAACTACGGCACATACATATTTTATCTTATCCTTGCCGTAACCCTCACAGGCTCAGCCCTATGGCATCTTGACGCCTACAGGAAAAAGGTGACATGCCAGACAGGCATGATGATGGGCATGACCCTAGGAATGCTGTCAGGCTTCCTCCTCGGGGCCATAGTGGGGGCGACAAACGGCATGTTTGCAGGTTCTGCATTCGGCATGATTGTAGGCATGCTTTTCGGGGTCTATGGCGGCCGCTGCTGCGGCATAATGGGCATCATGGAAGGCCTGATGGCCGGTTTCATGGGCGGGATAATGGGAGCAATGACAACAATCATGCTCATAAACGACAACATGCTGCTGTTCTTTCCTCTCATCTTCTCATCAAGCGCAATAATACTGACAGGCCTCACATACATGATATATAAGGACTACAACCATGGCATGATTGGAAAAGCAAATCCAAACGATCTGCAAAGCCACAGCTTCTCTATTTTTATCACCTTTGCTTTCTCCCTGACGATGGCGACCACATGGATAATCGTCTATGGGCCGAGGTCGGTGCTGTTTCAGTGATTCAAAAATTTCTGAAAATCAGGCAAGCTTACAATGAAAATCTTTTATCTATTCAGCTTCGCCCTGTATCTCCTCATCAGCAGGCTGTTGCTGACCACGCTGACGCTCGAGAATGCCATGGCTGCTCCGGCTATTATCGGGTTGAGAAGGAAGCCGAAGGATGGGTAGAGCAGGCCAGCTGCAACAGGAATGCCCACTGTGTTGTAAATGAAGGCCCAGAATAAATTTTGTTTGATTTTTTTTATCGTGTAGCCGCTCAAGTCGATTGATGTTACTACATCTCTCAAATCATTTTTCACAAGCACTATCCCACCCGTTTCCAGAGCTATGTCCGTACCTGAGCCTATCGCTATCCCGACATCCGCCTGGGCCAGTGCCGGAGCATCATTTATCCCGTCTCCAACCATCGCCACTATTTCTCCGCTCTGTTGCAACTGCTTTATCTTTTCCGCCTTCTCTCCCGGAAGAACCTGCGAAAATATGTCATCAAGCCCTATCCTTTTCCCGATTGCTTTTGCAGTCCTCTCATTGTCCCCTGTAATCATAACCACCTTCCTGCCCATCCTCTGCAGCTCCTTTACAGCCTCCTTTGAATTCTCTTTTAAGGTGTCAGCGACAGCTATCAGCCCTATGACTTCTTTTCCGTATGCGGCAATTACAGCGGTTTTCCCTTCATTTTCAAGTTTCATTATTTCCTTCTCAAATTTTTCCACAGCAATCCCGCTCTCCTTCATCAGCCTCCTGCTACCCACTAAAATCCATTTCTTCTTGTAAAGAGCCTTCATCCCCTTCCCTTCGACAGCAGAATATTTCTGGGCAGAAGGAATTGACTTCAAAACCCTTTTGCCCTTATCCGCAATGGCCTTCCCAACCGGATGCTCTGAGCCATGCTCTGCTATTGCGGCCGTTTTCAGGACATCTTTTTTATTCACTTTCGAAAGTGAAACAATATCAGTGACTTCTGGTTTTCCTTTGGTTAAAGTCCCTGTCTTGTCAAACACAACTGCTGTGATTTTATGCGCCTTCTCCAGCACATCAGCCCCCTTTATCAGTATACCGTTCTCAGCCCCCTTTCCGGTGCCCACAAGTATTGCAGTGGGCGTAGCCAGGCCTAAAGCGCACGGGCATGCTATAATCAGAACCGCAATAAGTATCGTGAAAGCAAATATGAAACTCTGTCCTGCCAGCAGATACCAATAACCAAAAGAAAGCACAGCAAGCACTATTACAGCAGGGACAAAATAGGAAGAGACCCTATCTGCCAGTCTTTGTATGGGAGCCTTTGCCGCCTGCGCCTCCTCCACTATCTTGACTATCTGGGCAAGGGCTGTGTCCTTTCCCACTTTGGCCGCTCTGATTTTCAGAAGTCCTGACTTGTTTATTGTCGCCCCTATGACCTTATCGCCCTTCCTTTTCCCGACAGGCATGCTCTCCCCTGTTATCATGGACTCATCCACCGAGGAATAGCCTTCTATAACCACACCATCTGTCGGTATCTTTTCCCCCGGCCTCACAACGAATATGTCCCCCACAACAAGGTCTTCTGCAGGTATTTCTATCTCCTTTCCATTTCTTATGACTCTTGCTGTTTTCGGCTGCAGGCCAATCAGCTTCCTTATGGCCTGAGAGGCCTTCCCCTTCGTTACGGCCTCCAGATATCTGCCCAATATGATAAGAGTTGTTATTACAGCGGCCGTGTCGAAATAGAGAGCAGCCTCCAGCCCTGATGACTTCAGCACCTCTGGAAACATCACGACAACAAGGCTGTAAAAGTATGCCGCAGAAGTCCCTATAGCTATAAGAGTGTTCATATCCGCAGTCCTGTTCCTTGTGGCAATCCAGAAGCCCCTGTAAAACTCATAGCCCACATAGAACTGGACAGGCGTAGAGAGCAGGAGGAGTATCCTCGGGTCGGTCAGGAAGGCAGGAACAATGAAAATGTCAGGGAAGCTGCCTAACAATACGGGAAATGTCAGGATTATGCCTACCATCAGCTTTTTCCAGAGGCCGCTTATCTGCTTCTCTCTTTCTTTTTGCTCCCTGTCAGCAAATGTCTCCTCCCCATGGTGTTTTTCAGATTCCTCAATGATGCCATACCCCAATTTCTCAACTGCTTGCCTCACAGAAGATAAATCAGCCTTTTCAGGGTCAAGATCAAGGTAGGCCTTCTCAGCCCCATAGTTGACTGTGGCCTTAATCCCCTCAAGCCTGTTCAGGCTCTTCTCTATCATCACCGCGCATGATGCGCAGTGCATCCCCCTAATGCCGATCACTTTTTTCTCCATGTTTTCTCCAGATATGATATATAATATTTTTGATATATAAGTATTTAAACCTATCACACAACTGATATATATGAAATCAGAGGAGCCTCACATATATACCATCCTGAAGCTGTACACAGTCCTATTGCTCTCAGAAGGAAAGAGGCACGGCTACGAGCTGATAAAGGAGCTTTCCAAAAGAACAGGGAAAAAGGTCAGCCCCGCACAGGTTTACCCTTTCCTGAAGGAGCTGGAAAAAAAGAGGTACATAAAGGCTGAAAAGAGAGGCGAAAGGGAGAAGAAAATATATACACTGACTACAGAGGGGAAAAGATTTTCAGAAAACATGGTTTCAAGGCTTTCCGGCATTTTGGAGGCCAGCATCAGATCCCATCTTGTGAAGTGTGAGCACTGCGGGTGCGAGATATATAGTGGCAGTTACAGGGAAAAGGTAAAGGGCAAAATGGCCAGTTTCTGCTGTCAGGCATGCGCTAAAGCTTACAATTCTGCATGAGGCCGCAGGCTCCTCTCTTATGCAGTGAGACATTAGCAAACGGCCGAAAATCACGGAATTCTGACTGTTTTCTCAATTATTTTCCAAACAATAAAGAAGAGCAGGACAGATATCCCTATTGTTAAGACGGTCGAAAAAACGAGGCCCAAACTGTTTAATAAGTTAAAGATATCAGTGATGATCAAGGAGATGAAAACAGAGGTCGCCACCAAATAAATATCGTCTGAAATAATAGGATTCTGAAAAACTGCTATATTCATATTTCTCGCAATTTTATATAACTGCAAATATGCAATGGGAATTCCCTTCACAACTAAAAAAAGCATTAAAATTGTGTATGCTATAATTCCATAAAGCGGTTCAGAAACTAATTTGCCAAAAATCTTGATAGTGCTAAGTTTAACTAAAAAACCCACGATTACGCCTGACAAGGCCAAGAGGACAACTTCTGAGGAAGTTACATTTTCGTTTTCCATAATGATATCGTTTGTGGCGATTTGTGTGCACGGCAATTGCTAATTTCTGCCCCTTTTATATGGCTCCAAGAGATTGTTGCCGTCGAAATGAATGAGATGTTCTGGGGATTCTGCCAGCCAAACTTCTGTTTCCCAGCTTAAATCCAAAAGCCACTGTCTCATTGATTTTCTGTCCTTGAAAACGCTGACATATACTATAGGAGCTGAGCAGTTTTTCGTCATCCTCTCCAGAATTAGATGCCTCTCCTTTGAAATAGGATTTGAAGAATGTACAGCCTCAACGAGAAATATCCAGTTCTTGTCGGGAATGTAGGCAACAACATCTGGAAGGGTGTCATGGGCTATTTCTGGAAAGCCCAATTTTCTCAGACCCCCCTTGTCTAAGTATAACGATTTGTTTGACGTATCGCCCACATATAAAACAACTGACCCTGGTGCAAATCGTGGTAGAAATTCTTCTATGATGGATTTCTGTAGCTCGTTGTGCTGCCCGAAGCTCAGCTCAAGGTTTCTCCCATCCGGCATTTTAACAGGTATCTTGATCTGCTCCCTCCTCCTCTCCAGCTTGTCTGCCAGATTTCCGAATTTCTTTCTGAAATTCCGAATTGCTTCAGACCATCCCATCTTTCCGTAAAACTTGAGAATATCTTGTGCTTCTTCGGAGACTGCGTATCGCCTGCTGGGATTGTTGGTGCTTGCATTGGGATTTCCGGCACTTTTCAGCACTATCCCTGCTTCGACAAGAAGTACTAAATCTTTCCTCCTGACATCATCATAAGAGCCCGATGAAATATTCTGTTCATAATGCTTGTTCCAGAACTTTATTATCTCCCTCGTTGTCAGAGACCAATTTTTTTGTCTCCCTTCCTTCCACACCATTGCCGATTTCCATGAATCTCTAGGCTTCATATTAGCTACGGCAAGCAGGGCGAGCGCCATTCTTTCCCTCCTTTTTGGAGATTCATTGTCAGCAGGAATTCCGGCAGCCTTTATTATTTCCAATGTTTCTTCCACTTTGCTCCTAGCTTTTGAATCCATAATATCATTGGGTAATCATCATCCGGTGCTTTTTTGCCAGAGAAGGCGTATTCTCAAGTATATCTGTTCCTTTGATGCATTGTAGTACAGACATGGCGACCGCCTTTGCCAGAAGGGGAGGCACTGCATTTCCTATCTGGTTGAACTGCTCCCCTTCGCTGCCGCAGAATTCGAACCAGTCTGGGAAGCTTTGTAGCTTGGCAGCCTCCCTCACAGTAAGCCGTCTCCTTCGGCCATCAGGCAGCCTTATCCTGAGCATGTCTCCAGTGGCTCCGTTCAGATTCCTGCAAGTCACAGTCCTGCTGGGCTGGTCGAGGTGAAGATCCCTAGGACGCATGCAATGTGACTTTCTCTCGTACCTCTCTATGTAATCATCCATGCTCTTTGTCAGGAATTTGGCACTCTCTGGAATAGAAAATGCAAGCTCTCCAAGGGCATCGCCTGCCGTGAAATTCCAATGAAATGGTTCTGGAAATTTCCAATTCCCACGATGAGCAACCACAAAAAGCCTCTCCCTCCTTTGCGGAACGCCATAATGCACAGCATTCAGGATTTTTGGAGGCTCGACATTGTACTTCAGGTTGTCCTGAAGATATTCGACAATTTTGTCCAGATACCACTTGTTTCTATAGAACATTCCCCTGACATTCTCGAAGACGACAATTTTCGGATTGTACTTTTCAACAGCAGAAAGGAAAGCAGGAAAACCGTTCCTCGGGTCGCTCACACCGGACTGATTTCCGATGACGCTGAAAGGCTGGCATGGAGGGCCGCCTATGACGACATCTGCGCTTTCATCCAGTTCTGATTTTGTGTCCAGAAAAACCTGCTTGCACCAGCCTTTAAGATTTTTGTTGTAGGTTTGGCATGCTACCGGCAGCATCTCGTATCCTATGGTTCTGAAGCCCGCCGCCTCGAACCCTAGAGCTAGACCTCCGCAGCCTGCGAAAAGATCCAGTACAAGGGGGGAATTTTTATCCTTTTCAGGCAGCTTCAGCTCCTTTTCTATGAAATCAAGATAGTTCATATGCGGGGCTGATTTTATAATCCGGCTTTCCATGCTTTATAGTAACAAAGTTGCATTAAATAAGTTGTCAGCGTAGTATGCCACTATGCCGGTAGGATATGGCAGACATATTCACTAAGGAAAGGAGAAGCGAAGTGATGTCCAGAATAAGGAGCAAGTGGACAAAGCAGGAAAAGGCGATACATGGAATTTTGAAATCCAAGAAAATCAGGCATAAGATGCACCCGAAAATTGAGGGGAGTCCTGATTTGATTCTGAAAGACAGAAAGGTAGTTATATTTCTAGACAGCTGCTTCTTTCACAAATGTCCAAAGTGCTATAGAGAGCCTCAGACAAATAGGGATTATTGGCTGCCAAAAATACAAAGGAATGTGAATCGTGACAGGAGGAACACGATTATCCTCAAGAAAGGCGGCTGGAAAGTAATACGAATATGGGAGCATGAAATCACATCAGATCCGATAAAATGCATCCGCAGGATTTGCTCCGGCAGGGCATAATCTTCGTCCATTTCTTTGCAACTCTTTTCTTTTGCTGCTCCTTAATATCGGCAATTGACAGCAGTGTAAGCCGCAGACCCCCTCCCATCCCGATGGCCTGCGCAAGAGCCCAATGCATGCTGTTTTTCTGAAATCAATGTGCCTCGAATTCTTTCTCAAATCTACGGGCAATCCTAAATCCGTCTGGCGGCATTGCGGCCTCCTGCACACCTCAGCCTTTTATTCTCTTCAGAAAACAGTCAAACATGAGGACAGGAATAGCCGAGCTTCCCCTGCATCCGGGCAGGTGCCCAAGGTGGCTCTTCCCGAGGATGGTCGGCCTTGCAGAAGGGATAGTCGATATAATAGTCTTTGAATATGGGGCCGATGAGCTATTGAGGAGGCTTTCAGACCCCTTCTTTTTCCAGTCCCTCGGCTGTGCCCTCGCTTTCGACTGGCATTCGAGCGGCCTCACGACAACGGTGTGCGGAGCCCTGAAAGAGGCCATAGACCCTGAAGAGCATGGTTTAGCTGTAGCAGGCGGCAAAGGAAGGATGAGCAGAAAAACTCCAGAGGAAATAAAAAAGATTTCTGATATACTATCCATTTCCTCAAATTCAGCAAAAAGGCTGATTTATTCAAGCAGATTGTCAGCAAAAGTCGATAATAGTTGCATACAAGACGGCTACAATCTCTATCATCATTCCTTCCTTTTTTCCGAAAATGGGGATTGGTGCGTAATACAGCAAGGTTTGAATCCGGAAAACCTATATGCCAGAAGATACCACTGGCTTTCGAACAGCCTGGAATCCTTCGTTGAAGAGCCGCATTCTGCAATCTGCTCCCAGAAAAAAGAAGAAAATGTCCTGGATATGACGGCAAAGGGGAGCAATGAGGCAAGGAAGATGTCGGTTGATCTGGCAAAAGACAACCCAAAAAGACTAATCAGACTTTGCTCAATCCAGAAGGATCTTTCATCTTTCATATATCCCCATAAAAAGGAATTGGAATTGCATATGCATTCAGACCACAGGATTTTCTTGAGCAAACAAACCTTCCAAAGCCTCCAGAAGGCCTATGAAATACAGCCCCAAAGCTATGAGGAGCTGGTTTCCATACAGGGAATAGGCCCTGCTTCCATAAGGGCCCTAGCTCTTGTTTCAGAGCTGATATACGGCAGGCCCGCGAGCTGGCATGATCCCTCTAAATTCTCCTTCGGCCATGGAGGAAAGGACGGCATTCCTTTCCCTGTGGACAGGAAAACAATGGACAAATCAATAGAAATCCTTAAGGCAGGGATAGGAGAGGCCAGGGTCGGGCAAAGGGAAAAACTGCATGCGCTAAGAAGATTATCCTCCCTGATGGAAAACAGCCAGTAACACCCCGAATATAGCATTTTATTCCTGCCATCCATATTCTCCTCATGCAGCAGCTTCAGGAAAAGCCGGGGGTGAAGATTGGCCTGGAAACCCATGTCCAGCTGAATACGAAAAGCAAGATCTTCTGCCCCTGCCAGAACCCTTCGGTCCTGAAAGAGGAGCCCCAGCCCAACACACTTACCTGCCCGACATGCCTGGGAATGCCCGGCAGCAAGCCATCCTTCAACAAACATGTTTTACTGCTTGCCCTTAAGATAGCCTTGGCACTTGATTGCCATATACCTGATTCCATTTTCTTTTCCAGGAAAACCTATTTTTATCCAGACATGGCCAAGAACTACCAGATAACCCAGTACGAGATGCCCCTTGCCAAAGGCGGCTCCATCAGGATAACAGCAAAAGGGAAAGAGAAAGAAATAAGGATCAGGAGAATAAACCTCGAAGAAGATCCGTCAAAACTTGTCCACAGCGAGAAATGCTGCCTTGCCGACTACAATCGCTCTGGAATACCCCTTGCAGAGATAGTGACAGAGCCTGACTTCTCCTCTCCTGAAGAGGCCAGATTATATGTGCAGAAGCTCGAAACCATAATGGAATATCTTCATGCCTATGACTCTTCATCCCTTGCCGTCATCAAGTCTGATGCCAACATAAGCCTTTCCGGAGGGGAAAGGGTGGAGATAAAGAACATAACAGGGGCAAAGGAGGTTGAGCAGGCCCTGAAATACGAGATCATAAGGCAGCAGAACATGCTCAGGATGGGCAAGAAGATAGAGATGTCGACAGTTTCCTGGCAGCCGGAGCTGGGAATTACCAAGCTCATGAGGGCAAAGGAGACAGAAGAGGATTATGGCTACATATTCGATCCCGACCTGACAGCCATCAATACAGTCCGATACATCCCCGGTGTACAGAAAGAGCTGCCGGAAATGCCTGATGCAAAGCATGAAAGATTCATTAGGAGCTACCGGATAAGCGACAAGCTTGCAGAAAGCCTTGTTTCAGAAAAGGAACTGGCAGACCTTTTCGAGAAAGCAGCCCATATAGATGCAAGGGCAGCTGCCAGCTTCATTGCCGGCTACCTAAAGAAGACCCTGAACTGGAGCAACCTGAAATACAGGAATGCCGGTCTTGAAGACAGGTGGGTTCTTGACATAATAGGCATGCTGAAAAACAGGAGAATAACGGACAGGAATGCAGAAATGGCCGCAAGGAAGATGGTCGAGGAAAAGCTTTCCCCCAAACAGATAGTGGAAAAGCATGGAATGGAGAGGGAGGATGCGACTACAAATACCGAAATTTCAATAGAGCGGCTTCTGGAAAAAAACAAAAAGGCGGTTTCAGACTACAGAAGGGGAGAGAAAAAGGCCCTGCATTTCCTTGTCGGGCTGGCAATGAAGGAAACAAGGGGAAAGATAGATTCCCTTGAACTCAAAAACCTGATTATCCGTGCAATCCGCAATAAAAGAAACTGAATGCAAGCCTTTTATCCAATTCCCGAAAATGATGCAAAAGAAAATATGCTGACCAGCAGGGCCAGAAGAAATATGGTGCCTGTCATAACTGAGACGCCCACAAATGCAGTGATCATATCGACCCCAAACAATTCCTTAGCCCCGACATAAAGCGATGAGAACGCCAGCACGCCGAAAATGAGAATGGCTATCAGGGAAAGCAGGGCGCCAAACGGGATGCCATATACCAGCGGTATCAGGGAGAACAGGGACGAAAGGAAAAGGGCAATCGAAACCAGCATCAAACTGTAGCCGATTGCTGTGAGTCCATGCATGAACCTTCCCTTGCCGCCTAAAGCTGTGAAGGTCAGCTGGAATATATATGAAAACAGCAGGCCTCCAAAAAAGGTCAGTATAAGCAGAGCCAGGCTGCCTGCCGAAAACAGCTGAGAAAGGAAAGGCGAGTATTTTGAAGCAGTGACCGCCATGGACAGATTAACCAAAACAGCGCCGACAATAAGGTAAACAACTGAATTAATCAGGCTTTTGTTCGCCTTCGCCCTTTTGAAGAACTCCTGCGGATTGAGAAGATATTCCATTCACTTATAGATTGGCCTGAATGCTAATAAATCCGATGCTTCCCTGAAAGCAGATTTTTTTACCAATGGCGCATACAGTCCCTGCCAGTCAATGAAACAGCTACAGGAATTGTTTCGCCATCACATCTTCCAATATTTCTAATCCGCAATCTATATCCTCGTCAGCCATGATCAATGGCGGCGCAAACCTTATTACTGACTGGCCGGCAGGCAGCAGGAGCAGCCCTTTCCTGAAACAGTCCTCTATGATCCTGTCCCTCTCCTCCTTGGCAGGCCTCTTTGTAGCTCTGTCCTTCACGAGCTCCATGCCAATCATCAGCCCTAATCCCCTTACATCACCTATGATCTCGTGCTTTTTCTGCAGCTTCTTCAGAAAATTCTGGATCTTCCGGCCTTTCCTTTCAACCTCCTTCCCGAGATTTTTGTGTCCCTCTATAATGTCAAGGACAGCATTCGCAGCAGAGACAGAGGCCAGATTCCCGCCGAAAGTGGAAGCATGGCTTCCTCTAGGCCATGTCATCACATCGTCTGTAGATGCTGTCACGCCAAAAGGCAGGCCGCCTCCAATGGACTTAGAGAGGCACACAATGTCAGGCTTCACGCCGAAATGCTCCATGGCAAGGAACTTCCCTGTCCTGTATCCGCCTGACTGCACTTCATCAGCCACCATGAGTATGCCATTGTCAGAACACAGTTTCCTCAGCCTTTTCAGGAAATTTGGGGGCGGAACAATATAGCCGCTCTCCCCCTGCACAGGCTCCACAAATATAGCTGCAACCTCTTCCGGATCCGCTTCCGTAGCAAATATCTCCTCTTCAATATATCTCAGCGTGTCCACATCACATGTATTCGCATTGCTGCCAACAGGGCATCTATAGGGATTCGGATAAGGCGCATGTATAACCGATAAGAAGGGACCGAAATGCTTCCTGTGAATTGTTTTTGCAGAGGTAAGGCTCAAGGCTCCATAGGTTCTTCCATGGAAGCCCCCATAAAAAGACATGAAATATTTTCTCCTTGTGTGATGCCTCGCAAGTTTCATGGCAGCCTCTATGGATTCTGCGCCTGAATTGGAAAAATACACCTTGCTGAAGCCTTTGGGAAGGTGCTTCAGCAGCCTTTCCGCAAACCTGACAGGCAAGTCAGCATAGAAATCAAGGAAGCCTGCATGCGTCATTTTTCCAATCTGGGCCTTTATTGCTGCAGTTATCCTCGGGTGGGAGTGGCCGAAATTCATAACAGCTATGAAGGAGTTCATGTCCAGGTACCTGTTGCCGTCAACGTCCCATACATTGACGCCCTTCGCACGGTCGACAACAAGGGGATATTCCCTCACCATGGACTGGCTCATCACCTTTCTGTCCCTCAATAATACCTGCCTTGCCTTGGGGCCGGGAGGGATTGTCCTGACAAGAGGCCTCATAACTTTATTTTATATCCTGTTTCTAATTAACCTGAATGGCCAGAATCCTGACGCTCCACCCTGAAGGGAAGAAGGGGATAAATATCAGCAGGCAGAAGTATGACCTCATGAAGTCTACCATTCTGGAATGCCTCTCAAAGAAGCAATCAACCTATACTGAAATTGGAGCATATGCAGCAGGAAGGTTGAAAGGAAAATTAAAGGGCTCTATAAACTGGTATGTGGAGATAGTCAAGCTTGATCTGGAAACAAGAAACATGATAGAAAGAATCCCAAAAACAAAACCGCAGCTCTACAGGCTGAAGTGATCACGCTTTCTTTTTCCCGGCCTCTTTTTTCGGCTCGACAATCAATACATGCCCCTCCTTCCCGACTACTGTCAACATCTGCCCCTTCCTTATGTAGCCTTTGCCCCTTGCTTTCCAGTATTCCCCGTCAAATATGACAAACCCTTCCTTTTTCCTCCCAAAACCCTCTGCCGCTCTAGCATCTTTCCCTTCCATGCCCGAGAAAAACGGCTTCTTCCTCCTCACCTCAAGGACCTTGTAAAAGGCGAAGGCAAAGAAAACTGTCATTATTGCAGTGGGAATGAGTGCCGCTATAATGGCCTGCTGGTGAAACTCCTTCGAAACAAAATAATCGCCGGAGCTTACAGGGATCAGGAGTATGCTGCCTACGGCTATGCTTGCCAGGCCTGCTATGCCCAATACACCGAATCCGGGAGTGGCGAGTTCTGCGAAAAGCAGTACTACACCGAAGACAAAGAGGCCCAGCGCGGCAAGGTTCACGTCAAAGCCGACACCCAGCAGCCCCAGAAGTATCAGCAGCACGCCTGCTATCTCAGCCCCCACCCCCGGGCTTGAGAGGCCGAAAATGACAGCATATATGCCTATTATCAGAAGCAGGCCTGATATCATTGGATCCGATATTATCTCAAGGAGGCCTATCTTGGGGGAAGGCCTGAAGTCTGTTTTTTCCGCAAAGGCCGTTTCCAGCCTTTTGCCTTTCACCTCTTTTCCATCCAGTTTTTTCAGCAGATCAGACATATCATCGGCAACTATTTCTATAGCTCCGGCCTGTTCAGCTTCTTCGGAATTAAGATTCAAATTCTCTACAACAAATCTCCTGACAAGGCTGGTATTCCTATCATGCATCCTTGCGCTCTCCTCGAACTTCTTGACTATCGCATTGATGATTTTTGATTCATTTATATATTCTGCCCCCCCGGAGCCTATGGAAACAGGCTGGCTGCTGCCTATTGTCGAATAGGGAGTCATGGCGGCTATATCCGCAGAAATAAGGATGAATGTTCCGGCAGACCATGCGGAAGCAGTCCTTGGATGCACATAGACAACTATGGGAACAGCGGTCTCATCGAATGCCGTCAGTATGTCCAGCGTCTCCTGCAGGCCGCCGCCAGGCGTGTTCAGGGTAAATATTATGGCCTGCATCCGCTCCTTTTCAGCGAGGCTTATGGCCTCTCTTACCAATTCGACATCCGCTGCGGTTATGGGGCCTTCTATGGACGCAAGCAGGATGCCATTGGCGGCATATGCTGATGGAAGCAAAAGGCCTGCTGCAATAAGAACCAGCAGATTTTTCATGAATGAATATTGGAAATTGTATTAATAGCCTTTAGCGGCAATTCCAATAAAAAATCCAATGCGGGGGGCCGGATTTTCTGCGCATTCCCTACGCAGAGGGAAGGTATTCCCTCCAACGTCCTACTACCTTCAGATTACAAGTGTCGTCATCTGTAATTCCTTTCTTTGCCGGGCGGGCTTTCTTTTGGAAAGAAAGCCTGCATTCGAACCGACGAAGGCAGCGCTCACAAGTCGCCTTATGCATTGTGCATGATGGCGACAAGTTCTAAGCCACCAGGTCTCCCAGCGGTCAGATCGCATCTGAGCTTAGCCTGTCAAGGCCCGCATCTAAGCTTAGCCTTTCACATGTGTTGTCTGCCAACACACCACCTGGCCCCTTAGACCGCTTGGGTACCCCCGCAGATACCTTAGATAAGCCCCTCTGTATTTAAAATCTTATTAGAAGCTGCCAAATAACCCGGAAGGGCAGAAATACGAGAAGATGGACAGCTATGAAGAGCTTGACCCCACAAAAGGCTACTGGGTGAAGGTGAAGAAGGCCTGCACGATTGCTTTCTGATGCTTTTTTCCATGTGCTGATGCACAATATCCATCCTGTTAACATAATGAACTGACCGATAACTATATAAAATCGGTCAGCTTATAATAATATTTATGGAATTTCTACTGAAGGAATGGCAGGAAGCATGGGCACCTGAGCTGAAAGAGAGGGATATGAGCCTGTATGCGCTCCCCAAGAAGATAAGGAAAATAATAGTCTTCAGCGGCATAAGGCGGGCAGGCAAGACATATATGATGTTCCAGATGATACGGCAGCTTGCAGCCACCCACCCAAAGGAAAGCATTTTTTACATAAACTTCGAGGACGAGAGGATAGAGAAAACGAAGGAGAGCCTCACAAAAGTGCTTCCGGCTCTCCTGAAGCTCTATGGGGAGCGAAGCTATTTCCTTTTTCTTGATGAGCCGCAGATCATGCCGGAATGGAGCAGGTGGCTGAGGAGGGTTTACGATTCCCACAGGAACATAAGCCTGTATGTCTCAGGGTCCAGCTCAAAACTATCAAGCAAGGAGATACCGACAGAGTTGAGAGGCAGAGGACTTACATTCGAAGTCTTCCCTTTGGGTTTCAGGGATTTTCTTCTTTTCAGGGGTGTGGAACTGGAAAAAGGCTTCGAGCTCAGCGAAAGGAAAGTGAGCATGGTGAAACGTCTGCTGTCTGAATACATAAAATTCGGCGGCTTTCCTGAAGTTGCTCTTGAGGATTCGGAAGCAACCAAAAAGAAAATAGTCCAAGAATATTTCAGGACAATTGTGCTGAGGGACATATGCGAAAGGAACAGGGTTAAGAAGACAGAGCTTATGAACGACTTCCTCAGGCTGCTTCTGAACACAAAGCTGTTTTCAGTTAACAAAATGTACAACATATTAAGGTCGCAGGGCAAGAAGGCGGGAAAGGAGACTCTGATTAAATATACTGGATACTGCGAGGGCGCATATTTTTGCTTCTTTGTGCCAGTGCTGTCCGCCAAGATCAAAAATCAGATGCAATACCCAAAAAAGGCCTATTTTGCTGACAACGGCTTCATAACAAATATTTCGCTGAGATTCGGCACAGAGTTGGAAAGACTCTATGAAAACGCAGTTTTTCTAGGGCTGAGAAGCACCAAATCCGACAATACTGAAATTTACTACTGGAGAGACCAGCAGGGGAGGGAAGTAGACTTTGTAGTGAAGGAAGGTTTTAAAGTCAGTCAGCTGATTCAGGTGTGCTATGATGTTAGCGATTATGAGATAAAGAAAAGAGAAGTCAAAGCTTTGCTCAGGGCCAGTAAAGAACTGAAATGCAATAACCTGCTTTTAATTACAGGTGAGCAGGAAAGTGAGGAGACCATTAAGGGCAAAAAGATAAAGTATATATCCCTCTGGAAATGGCTGCTTGGCATGTGAGACATGCTGCCAGAGGCATACTGGGTGAAGGTCAAGAAAGTATGCACAATCAGCAGCAACTCTTAACCGAAATTCTCTATATAGGTATTTAATTGTCCAAAACCAATCTTACTATATGGCTATAATAGGCAAGAAAGAGATTTTTGCTTTTGTCCTGGCTTCACTTTTCCTAATTCCAGTATCCCTCGCCCAAACCTGCACAGACTCAGACACCACTGATTTTCCTACAATAGACTATAGTGTACAGGGAACAGTCACCAACTGGGGCGGCTCGCCTCTGACGGACAGGTGCGAGACCGCCAAAACCCTCATGGAATACTACTGCAATGCTGGCGGTGCCAACAGCCAGACCTATAACTGCCCTGAGGCATGCAGTGACGGAGCGTGTGTGATGAAGGAACAACAGTCTTTTTCTCTTACTACTGCCGATGCATGCACCTATTACGGCGATCTTCGCTGCAACCCATCAAACCCTAAAGAAGTGCAAAGATGTGAGTTTCCTTCCTCCAATGACCCAAATAAATACTGGACTAAATATCAAACCTGCTCTTCCACACAAACATGCTCCAATGGCGCATGCGTGAGCGGCGGCGGCTCCACCGGCTCAACCTGCACCCACGAATGCACCACAGCCGGCCAGACACAGTGCACAGGCACAAACACATGGCGCTCCTGCTACACAGACTACTCGCAGTACAGCGGCGGCTGCAGGAAATGGCAAAACCTGAACTGCCAGACTGGCCAGACATGCAACAGCAACACAGGGAAGTGCGAGGCAAGCACCGGCGGAACAACCTGCACCCACGAATGCACCACAGCCGGCCAGACACAGTGCACAGGCACAAACACATGGCGCTCCTGCTACACAGACTACTCGCAGTACAGCGGCGGCTGCAGGAAATGGCAAAAC
>JACPNN010000015.1 GCA_016185435.1 Candidatus Aenigmatarchaeota archaeon
CGGCACCACTCCCAGCAAAATCGGCAGGATTAAGTTTATATCTCCCAAAGATGAATACCATCTTGGGAGTAGGCTCATTCTACTCCCCATCCTAATCACCCTCTTAATATTGTTGTCGAGGGATAATTTTTAGACACGCTCGCGCTGCTCACCAATCCGATTATTCTGAACAGAACCGCGGAAAAGAATCTTTAAAAGGCAAGAATACATATACCCATTCATGCGCATCATAATTCCTCTGGCCGACGGATTTGATGAGTTCCAGGCCTCTGCTGTCTTTTCTATACTGAGAAAGGCGAGGATAGATGTGGTGACTGCAGGCGTGCCAGCGACAATTGTGAGAGGGAGGCATGGCATGAAGCTGATTGCGGACAAGCAGCTGGATGAGGCTGACTACAAGACAGCTGATGGCATGGTTCTTGTGGGCGGCGATTCCAATGAAAGCCTTGAGAGGAGCGAAAAGCTGAAGCAGGCGATTATAGAACTGGATGGCAGAAAAAAGATCATCGGGGCAGTGGAAAATGCCCCCTATCTTCTGGCCAGGGCAGGCGTGCTTGACGACAGGGTGGCCACCATAGCCGCTGGCATGGAGAAGCATCTTGCGAGGCCGAGGACAGGCAGGGTGATTGTGGACGGCCATGTGGTCACTGCCGCAGGAACCCCTGATTCTGTCGAGCTTGCCATCAGGATTGTGGAGATGGCAGGGAAAAAGGCTGCTGCTTCAGACATCAGGAAGGAGTTCGAGAGGCACGGTAGCTGAGATTTTAATTTCTTTCCCTAGAGCTGATATGCATGGGAATGATGTCTGCAGGGGGATCCTATACGAAGACTATATGGGGACTCTGAGCAGCAAGCAAAGGGGGGGTATCATATCGGCAGCTTCAGGCTTGTGAACTCCTTCAGCTGATAATTGTACTTCTGCGACTGCCTTTTCTTGTAGATGTAAATGGCGGCGGCTATTATTATGATGACGATGACTGCAAGAACAAGCAAGAGATTGAATCCCTCCTGTTTCACTCCTGCTATGGCAAAGATGGAAAGGCTTTCAGAGACAGCTTCGTAGGATAGTGTCTCGTTTGTCTTGTTGAGAAGGGCTGTGGGTAGCCTTTCCCATTTCCTTTCCCTGTAGTGCATAAGCACTATCTCATTCAGCTTGTTCTCGGCCAGCCATGAGGCATTCACGCTGAACCTGATCGTCACATTGGCGAGAGAGAGATTGCTGCCTTCCATTGAGATATCAAGCAGCCTGTAAATCATATGGGGCGGCAGGCTGACATTTTCAGGGGGCTGGGAAAGCTCTGAAACAGTGAGTTTCGCGTCCTTGGTATCGTTTTTGACATAAATGACTATCTCCTGCACCCCCGCAACATTGACTGGTATTGACTTGGGCTCGCCTTTCCTTATCTCCCCCACTTCCTTGACTGCCTGCTTTTCCTGGGCAGGTTCAGTCTTGGGCTGGGTCTGGTTGGTCTTGTTTGCATCTTGTGATGAAGCATTAGCGCTTGCCATGGGTGTTGGACTGGGTGAACTACCGCCCCCTGAAGCCCCGCCAGAAGCAGGCGCGGCTGTTGCTGCCGCTGCAGGCCTGATGCTGAACGAGGATGTGCAGGATGCATTAGCTATTGTATAGTTCGAAAACAGGCCTGTGACCATTATCCTGACGGATGACGAATCAACGCTTGGATTGGTCCATGAGAGGGATGTTGCTGTCACATTGTTCTCTACGCATGTCCAGCTTGAGACAGTGGAGCATGTTGTCTCATTGATGCCTGAGCAGGCTGCTGAAGCGCTGGTTGTATAGGCCACATGGAACCTGCTTATGTTCCCTCCATAGGCCCATATGATGGTGTTCTGTGTCCCGGATGTCCAGGAAGTGCTTGAAGTGGGATTGCTGATATTTATCTGATAGGGAGGCTCAGGGTCTGTTATGTTGGTTATGTTTGCGCCGGTCCAGTTGACATTTCCGGCATAGTCGATGGTGTAAACTGTGATAAGGTATGCTGTGCTGCCTGAAAGGCCTGAGATATTATAGGGCTGGGAGGAGGCAGAAACATTGCCTTTCAGCGTGCCGTTTGTGTATACAGAGATGTTCATTATGTCTGAACTACTTGGAACGGTCCAGTTGATCCTTATCCATCTCCAGCCTATGTCTTTGACAGACAGGTTCTGGATGGATAGAGGAGCTGTCCTGTCTATGGTGAGGCTCCTGTTGGGCATAGAAAGGTTAGCTTCATTTTCGCTATTGAACGGAACGCAGCTCCAGATGAAATAGTTTTCAGGCATATTCAAAGTCCAGTTGCTGCTGTTTGTCGTGCCTGTGATGTTCGTGGTGCTGTTCGCCGAATATGTGCCCGTCATGTTGTGGTAGAGGGTTATGTTTGCCAGGCCTATTGTATCGAAGGCTGAACAGTTGAAATTAATGGTGCTGTTTGAGGAATTGAGGTAGCCGGCTGGGCTGTTGAGGGTGACTGTTGGCCCTGAATTGACGGTTATCAGATATGTCGGAGATGTGCCTGAATTGCTTGCAGAGTCCAGGCATTGCATGCTCCAGTTGTAGTAGTTATCCCTCAGTGTGGAATTAATTGCAAGGCTTGTCGCATTTGCGATATTTGAACTTGTGGAATTTGCTGTTCCATTGATAAGAAGGGAGCAGTTGGAGAGAAGGAAGTTGTCAGTCACATTATAGATGAAATATACTGTATGGTTGGCCGTCCATATGGAATTGTTCTGGGGGGAGACGAGGTTTACAGCAGGAGGGGTTGCATCCACTGCAAGGCTGAAGTTGGAGGCGGCAAATGAAGTCTGGCTGAGGTTATCTGAAGCCATGCATGACCAGATATAATAGCCTTGGGAGAGGTTTGCTGCAAAAGCCGTTGAATTCGATGAGCCGGTGACATTTGTTGAGTTAAGCTGGGTGAAGTTTCCGGTCAGATTGATAAAAAGCGAGATTCCTGAAAGCATGGAATCATCCTGGGCTGAACAGTTGAACGTAATAAGGGTTGATGAGGAATTAAACATGTTTGCAGGTGAATTTAAGGTTACAGAGGGCCTCAGGTCGTTTGTTGTATTGCTCGCAGTAGCATTGTTGGCTTCCCCTATCGCATTATAGGCAGTGATATTGTAAATGTGGGTGATGTTATAGGCAAGGCCTGTATCCAGATATGAGGTGGTTCCGTTGGGCAGAGATGCTGCCAGGACTGATCCGTTCCTGTATATCCTGTATCCAGTCCTCACCTCGGTTGGAGGGCCTGAGGACCATGAGAGGTTTATTGCCGAGGTATTCAGTTTGGCTGCCGTGAAATTGGAGACCGGAGCCGGTATGGAGGCGACAGTGAAAACATTGTCAGAGCAGTCGACGCCCTGGGCTGTATGTGTTCCGTCATGGCCGACAACCCTGACCCGCACAGTTGTGCTGTTTACGGATATTGAAGCAGTCTTGGGGGAGCTGCAATCGGTAAGGTGGCATATGCATATCCAGCCGCCGTCATCACTGGTGCAGCTGTTTCCTGAAAAGTTTGAGCATGCGGCTGAGGCATTTGTAGTGTATCCGACCCAGTAATGGTTGTCAGAGCCTGTCCATGTCACATTGAAATTGGCCCCAGACGTAATATTATCGCCTCCATTGGGGGCTGTGACAGAAACAGCTGCCAGCGGCTGCAGGGCTGCGGACACGATGGGCAGGATATCCTGGAAAAGCGAAGACAGCCAGTCCATGGGCCCATGGGAATAGCCATCATGAGCGAGAACCGGCTGGACAGCAAGCAGTAAAGGTATGAGCATCAGGATTGGCCTTGTTCCAGCATGCATGAAATAGCACCTGAATTAATTTAGGTGCCAAGAAATAAAAAGCATTTCTTTAGGGGAGATATAATGGAAGATCTGAAATCTTTATATAAAGGCCCATTTTAATAATTAATCCGAAAATTGCATGAAATACACAATGCTACCCTTTCTTTGCAAAAGAAAGGGTAAGTTATCCAAAGAAAGCGGTTACATATATCGAAGAGAATTTTAATATATGAAATACACAATAGTTGCGCCTGTTGGGGACAATATAGATAGGCTTTTCTTCCAAAGAAAAGCCCATACGGCAAAAGAAGGAAAATGCTAAATATGAAATACACAATAGTTGCGCCTGTTGGGGACAATATAGGAGCCCTTTTTGTGAGCATAAAGGAATTCCCTACGGAGAGGATCGTCCTTATCTCAGCCCAGGACAGGATGGCAGATGCTGAAAAAGCCATTGATGACCTGAAAAAATTCAGCATAGATTCTGAGGTGATCAGAATAGAGGGAAATGTGTGGGAAGAGCTGTTCAGGGTGGTGGGCCAGCTTTCGAAGGCAGGCAGAGAGAATATTGTTGTGAATGTCGCCACAGGGGACAGGAACATGCAATGCGCTGCCACAAGCGCTGCTTTTGTGAATGGCCTGAAAGCGGTTTCTGTCGAGAACAATGAAATTATGCCTCTGCCTGTGCTGAGATTCAATTATTATAAAATATTGTCAGGCAGAAAGATGAAAATACTGGAGATCCTTCTCTCCCAGCCAGACTGCTGCTCCAGCCTTGAGCAGCTTTCGCAGCTTGCAGGCATGAGCCTGCCTCTTATCAGCTATCACATCAACGGCACGCCCAAGTCAGATGGCCTGAAGACGATGGGCCTCGCGGAGGCCGAGGAGAAGAAGGGCAGGGTAAGCCTCAGGCTCACTGCCCTGGGCAGGCTGCTGCTGAAGGGGTATGTGGGGCAGGAAACAGGAAAACAGAATCAGCCTGCTTAGTAATCTTCTATTTCCACCATATCTCTTCCGTATCTCTTTTCAAGTTTGCTTATTTTTCCTATGCGCCTCAGGTGCCTTTCTCCGGCAAAATCAGTCTCAAGCCACACTTTTATCATCTCTTTCGCATCATCTTCATTGGTCATTCTTCCGCCAAGCACAAGCACATTTGCATCGTTATGCTCCCTGCTCAGCCTGGCTGTCTCAGAGTTGTAGCACAAGGCGGCCCTAATTCCCTGAAACTTATTGGCGGCGATGCACATGCCTATTCCCGTCCCGCAGACCAATATGCCTCTTTCATATTCATTCCTTCTGACAGACTCTGCGACCATGGCGGCATAATCAGGGTAATCGACAGATTCAGTGCTGTATGTGCCGAAATCATGGAACTGCAGGCCGGAGCTGTCCAGATATTTCCTTATGTCTTTCTTCAGCGGGAAGCCTGCATGATCAGATCCCAGTGCTATCCTTATCCGGCCCATTCCTGCCACCTCACTTTGCTCGAGTTCAAAATCCTCCTCGCCTTCTCCACATCTTTCCTGATCTGGTCAATCAAATCTCCCTCATTTTTAAACCTCATGTCATCCCTTATCCTCTCTATTATTTGTACTTCCATTTTTTTTCCATATAATTCTTCTGAAAACCCTTCATCAATTATTGTTGCCTCAACTGTCGTTTTCTTTCCTCCGAAAGTCGGCCTCTTCCCGATATACAGGGCCCCTCTGAATCTCTTTTCCTCAATCAGGACAAAGCAGGCGTATATCCCTTCTTTGGGTATCTGCATCGTGCTGTCTATGTGCAGGTTGGCCGTGGGAAAGCCCAGCTGCCTCCCTATCTTGAGGCCATGGACGACAGAGCCTTCCAGCACGGGGTTGTAGCCCAGCATTCCTCTGGCAGCTCTGATATTCCCGTCTTCAAGGGCCTGCCTGATGGCCGTGCTGCTTATTGTTTTTCCTGAAAGCTTTTTTATCCTGACTGAATATGCTTCAAAACCGTATTTCTTTGACAGCCTTTTCAGAAGATGCATATCGCCTTCCCTCTTCTTCCCGAACATGAATTTCCCGCTCACAACGACTGCTTTTGCCTTCAATCTTTCTGCCAGCAATCTTTCAATGAATTCTCCAGCCGACAAGCCCATTATTTCGGCAAAATCGACAGTTATCACATAATCTATTCCTGCCTTTTCCAGAAGCTCTGCCCTTTTTTCAAAGGGTATTATCAGCTTCTTTTTCCTGCCTGAGCTGAGAAAGTTCATTGGAGGTATGGGGAATGTCAGGACAGCAGATTTTATTTTTTTGGCCTTTGCTGTCTCAAGAAGCTTCCTTATTACGGCCCTGTGGCCAAGGTGGACGCCGTCAAATGTTCCGATTGTGAGTGCAAGGCATTCTGAAGGCCTGAAGGCTGAAAGTTTGGACAGCATATTTCACATGGGCGGCTGTAATTAAATTTGCAGCTCATTAGTAAAAACTCAGATATTTAATCCTGCCTTCCAAGAAAGGGGAGGGGATGATGAAAAGCAATCCGTTTGATACCGAGAAGATACTGGAGCTGGAAAAGGAAAGGCTGCTTTATCATAGCCTCAAGGAGCTGGAAAAGCATACAGGTTCTGTAGACCATCTTCCAATATCCATCAGGATACTTCTCGAAGGCGCAATCAGGCTCTGCGACGGCTTCAGGGTGACAGAAGGTGATGTGGCCAATATCGCGGGGTGGAAACCAAGACCGAAGGATGTTGAAATCCCATTCATGCCCGCAAGAGTCCTGATGCAGGACCTGACTGGAGGGCCTGCTATAATCGATCTGGCCTCCATGCGCTCTGCAATAAGCAAACTTGGGGGAAATCCGGAAAGGATAAACCCGATAGTGAGGGCTGATCTTGTTATCGATCATTCCCTTCAGGTGGATGCTTTTGGCTATCCGGAGGCCTTGAAAATTAACACGAAAAGGGAATTTGAAAGGAATCTGGAGAGGTACAGGCTGTTCAAGTGGGCCCAGAAAGCATTTGATAATTTGCATATTGTCCCCCCAGAAAGCGGCATCTGCCATCAGGTGAATCTCGAATATCTGGCCACAGTTGTAGCCGAACAAAAAACAAATGGCCAGTCTGTCCTTTATCCTGACACATGCATAGGAATGGATTCCCATACGCCGATGGTGAACGCCCTTGGAGTCCTCGGATGGGGGGTTGGCGGGATTGAGGCTGAGGCTGTCATGCTTGGCCAGCTCATGAGGATCCAGATGCCTGAAGTGATTGGTTTCAGATTGAAGGGAAAGCTTAGGGAAGGGACAACAGCCACTGATCTTGTATTGGCCATAACAAGCATATTGAGAAAAAAGGGCGTGGTGAACAAGTTCGTGGAATTTTTCGGAGGCGGCCTTGATACCCTTTCTGTCCCTGACCGCGCAACAATAGCCAACATGGCCCCTGAGTGCGGCAGCACTGTCAATTTCTTCCCTGTGGATGAGCAGGTGATAAGATACCTTCTGCTGACTGGGAGAAAGGAAAGGCATGTCAGGCTGATTGAACTGTATCTGAGGGCGCAGAACATGTTCAGAACGCCTGACATGAAAGAAGCTCATTACACAGACATAATAGAGCTGGATCTCTCCACCATAGAGCCTACAATAGCAGGCCCAATGAGGCCTCAGGACTCTGTTCCTTTGTCCGGGGTCAAGTCAGCCTTTTCAAATATTCTGAAATCATCAGAAAACAATGGCTTCGGGCTTGATGAAAGGGAGATGGAAAAAGAAGTCCCTCTTCAGCCGGACGGGAAACAGGAATCACTCAGGCACGGCTCTGTTGTGATAGCGGCAATAACCAGCTGCACCAACACCAGCAATCCGGCTGTCATGATAGGAGCTGGCCTGCTGGCCAAAAAGGCCGTTGAAAGGGGACTGAAGGTTCCCGGATATGTGAAAACCAGCATGGCCCCAGGATCAAAGGTCGTCACTGAATATCTGTCAAAGGCCGGGCTGGACAGGCACCTGGAAAAGCTGGGCTTTTATACAGTGGGTTATGGCTGCACCACTTGCATCGGCAATTCAGGCCCCCTTCCCGAAAATGTTTCGAATGCCATAGAAGAGGGCAGCCTTGTGGTCAGCTCTGTCCTGAGCGGCAACAGGAATTTCTCGGGAAGGATCCATCAGCAGACAGAGATGAACTGGCTCATGTCTCCCCTCCTTGTTGTCGCGTACGCCCTTGCAGGGAATATTGGAAAGGATCTGATAAGTGAGCCTTTGGGGACAGGGAATGGTGGAAAAGAGGTGTACCTCCATGATATCTGGCCTTCCCAAAAGGAGATAGAAGAAACGATTTCAGCCCACATAAGCAGGGACATGTTCGTTGAAAAATACAGAAATATAATGGAGGGCCCTGAGGAGTGGAAATCGATAGATGTGAATGAAAGCCTGCTGTTTGATTTTGATCCGGCCTCAACATACCTGAGGGAGCCTGATTATTTTGAAGGCATGGGCCCTCATCCAGAGACCATAAAGCCCATAAAGAGTGCCAGATGCCTTGCCGTATTTGGAGATTCGGTAACAACAGACCATATCTCGCCTGCAGGGGCAATAGAGAGAAACGGCCCTGCGGCCCGATATTTACTGGAAAAAGGCGTCAAGGAAGAGGATTTCAACACCTACGGCTCAAGGAGAGGCAACCATGAGGTGATGGTGAGAGGAACTTTTTCCAATGTCAGGATAAGGAATCTTCTTCTGAAGGGAAAAGAGGGAGGCTATACTGTTCATTTCCGTTCAGGAAAAACAGAAAGCATCTTTGATGCCGCAATGAGATACAAATCAGAATCCGTGCCACTAATAATTGTTGCTGGTAATGAATATGGCAGCGGCTCGAGCAGGGACTGGGCGGCCAAAGGGCCTGCATTGCTTGGTGTGAAAGCCATACTTGCTGAAAGCTTTGAAAGGATACACAGGAGCAACCTTATCGGGATGGGAATACTGCCCTTGGAGTTCAGGAAGGGGGAAAATATGATGGCTCTCGGCCTTACTGGAACAGAGACATTTGATATTGAAATTGATGATAATATCAAACCAAAACAGGAGATAAAAATCACAGTTCATATGGAAAATGGCAGCATAAAGGAATTCGCAATGGTTTCGAGGATAGACATGCAACTGGAGCTGGAGTATTTCAGGCACGGGGGCATACTCAAATATGTCCTCAGGCAGATGATGGGAGCGTGAATATATTGCGAATAAATATTGAATTGGTTATGGTGACATGGGATGCAGGGAGAAAAAATCACAAAAAATAAGGAAGGCCTGATTGTTCCTAACCGGCCAATGATAGGCCTCATTGAAGGCGATGGCATAGGGCCTGAAGTGTCCAGAGCGATGAGGCTTGTTGTTGACGCGGCTGTGAAGAAGGCCTATAAGGGGAAAAGAGAAATAATGTGGGACAGCCTTCTTGCCGGAGAGGCTGCATTCAGGAGAACTGGGGATTACCTGCCCGCGGAAACCATTGAAAAAATAAAAGGGAATGTGGTGTCAATCAAAGGGCCGCTGACAACCCCTGTGGGAGGCGGCTTCAAAAGCCTTAATGTCACGATGAGGCAGGAGCTTGACCTGTTTGCCTGCTTCAGGCCGGTGAAATATATAAATGGCGTTCCCAGCCCCATGAAAAAACCTGAACTGGTTGACGCTGTCGTTTTCAGGGAGAACATTGAAGACGTGTACGCGGGAATCGAATGGAAGGCCGGATCAGAAGATGCCAAAAGGGCTATAGAATTTTTCAATTCGAAAATGGGGACAAATATTGCGCATGAGGCCGCAATTGGCGTAAAACCCATGAGTTCCTTTAACTCAAAGAGGCTTGTCAGGGAAGCCATAAAATATGCGATAAGGAAGCAAAGGAAAAGCGTCACTCTGGTGCACAAAGGCAATATCATGAAATACACAGAAGGGGCCTTCAGGGAGTGGGGATATGAGGTCGCACGGGAAGAATTTCCTGATGAAACAATAACTGAGGCAGAAATTCTTAAAGGAGCAGACAGCAGCGGAAAAATTATTATAAAGGACAGGATTGCTGATTCGATGTTCCAGCAGGTTCTGCTGAGGCCTGATGAGTACGATGTGATTGCATGTCCTAACCTGAACGGCGACTATTTGTCAGATGCCCTGACAGCCCAGACAGGGGGACTGGGGATGGCGCCCGGGGCCAATATAAATTTTGACACTGGCATAGCGCTTTTCGAAACGACACATGGGACAGCGCCCAAATATGCGGGCCTTGACAAATCCAACCCCGGCTCCATGATTCTGTCGGCATGCCTGATGCTCGAGTATATCGGCTGGGAAGAGGCAGGCGAAATGATATTAAGGGCGCTTGAAAAGGCCATAATGGAAAAGACAGTCACTTATGACCTGGCAAGGCTGATGGAAGGCGCGAAAGAGGTTGGATGCAGCGGGTTTGCTGAAAGGATTATTGCAAATCTTTAGAAGTGAACAGGTGAGATGGATAGTTATTGAACAGGTATTCATGATAAGAAGATGAACAATTATTCAACAATCATCTTCCGCCGCAGAAATTCAGAACCTTACAATCTTCTCAAACTCTTTATACCTCTGCTGAATATCAGGGTTTGTCAGCGATCTCAGCCTGTCGAGGCCGAAGCCCTCGACTGTGTATGAGGCTATGGCCGAGCCATAAACCATTGCCTTTCTGAGAGCCTTTTCATCCATTGCCCCTGCCTTGGCCAGAAAGCCGGCTAACCCGCCGGCAAAAGAATCGCCGGCCCCTGTGGGATCCCTCACTGTTTCCAGAGGATAGCCTGGCAGGGAGAATATCTCCTTTTCAGTGAACAGCAGGACGCCGTGCTCGCCTTTCTTTATTATGCAGGCACCGGGGCCATAGGCCAGGGCACGCCTCCCTGCCGCTATCAGATTGGGCGTGCTGAAAAGCTGCCTCGCCTCGGCATCGTTCAGGAGCAGTATGTCGATTTTTTTTATTAAATTCATCAGCTTTTCTTTTTCATTTGTTATCCAGTAGTTCATCGTATCCAGAATGGACAGTCTTGGATTATCCATCTGGTCCAGCACATGAAGCTGCTGCTCAGGATGGAGGTTGGCCAGGAAGACATAAGGCGCTTTCCTGTAGCTGCCAGGCAACTCAGGCATCAGCCCTTCCATCACGTTCAGTTCTGTAGATACTGTATGCGCCGAGGCCATGTCGTATTCGTAATAGCCCTTCCACCTGAACGTTTTTTCGCCCGCTATTTTCAGTCCTTCTGTTGATATATTCCTTTTTCTGAGAAGCTCCGTCCATTCCTTTGGAAAGTCTTTTCCTATGCCGGATACGATGCCGGCATGTGTAAAGAAGCTTGCGGCAACAGACGCATAGACTGCGGCCCCTCCAAGAACCTCATTGGCCTCGCCGAAAGGCGTCCTTATGCTGTCAAAGGCCACAGAGCCGAAGACGACGAGCTTTGGCATTGCTTCCATGGATATGGCACCAGTTTATTATTGGCCTCGGCCATTAAAAGATTCCATAATAAGGCTTTTCATGCACGGGAACTCAAGCATATATCCGAGGGAAAACAAGATTCATCATGCCTTTGAAGATAACGCCCCTTGGGGACGGCCGGATAGAGGTGATTTTCGACCATCCGATTGCTCCGCTTTCAGGCCAAACCCTGTCAACGCTGTTTGCCCTTGAAAAGGGAGATGAGATGATAAGCAAAGGGAAGGGAGTAGTAGGCATAAGGGCATTTGAGCAGAATGTGGAAAAGTTCCTTAACAAGCTGGACAAAAGCGGAAAGGCCAGAAGGGAATATGCTGAAAGGGGAAAAGGTTGATGGTTTATTGGCTGGCAAATGGGCGAAATCTGGTAGAATAGGCAAAATACATTTATATATGCGCCCACAATATAGTAATTATCTGCAAGAAATTGCGATTGAGAGCATCAAAGTGAATTCATAATGGCTAAGAAAGGAATCGAATCCATCATTTCGGTTGTCGTTTTAGTATTCATAACAATTGCTTTCCTTGGAGTCGCTTATACGCTCTTTTCCGGCCAGTTTTCTTCATATTCGACAGAAAAGTTCAATGTGCCGGAGACACTGGCGGAGTGCCAGTATGGCAAGATAAAGGTGTATGCCACCACCACTGACGAGGTGCTGAATATTGACAGGTTCATAAAAAAGGATATCATTTATCCCGGAGGGAGCCCGGTTGTGTCAGTCACTTTGACGGCGGCAAATTTCCCCCTTAAGAGAGGCCAGCAGGCAAAGTCGATTATAGATTATGACTGCGGGAATTCTACTTCAGGGTGCGGGAATGGAGCATACACAGTGGTGCTTGCTACAAGCACACAGCAGGTGGAAAGGCCCGTAGTGTGCTGAAATGAGTGTGCTTATGATGAGAAAAGGGATTGAATCGATAATTTCGGTCATTGTATTGGTTTTCATTACTATCGCATTTCTGGGCATCGCTTATACCCTCCTTTCAGGGCAATTCTCAACATATACCACAGAGAAATTCAACGTTCCTGAGACACTGGCGGAGTGCAAGCTAGGGAAGATAAAGGTGTATGCCACCACCACTGATGAAGTGCTTAATATTGACAGGTTCATAACAAAGGATATCATTTATCCAGGAGGAAGCCAGGTTGTGTCAGTCAATCTGACGGCGGCAAATTTCCCCCTGAAGAGAGGCCAGCAGGCAAAGTCGATTATAGATTATGACTGCGGGAATCCCACTTCAGGGTGCGGGAATGGAGCATACACAGTGGTGCTTGCTACAAGCACACTAAAACTGGAGAGGCCTGTAATTTGTTAGGAATATTTGTGGTCAAGCGCTATTTAATATTTTATTTCAACACTTCCCCGGCCTTTTTCAGTATCTCCCTCGAATTCTTGAACTTCAGCAGGAGAAGGGCCTGTTCCAGGGGGGCCCATATGTAGTCCTTATGCTCCCACGATATCCTTACACGGCTATCCATTGCCTCGGCAAGGAAATATGTGACCTTCTTGTCTATCAGCTTCCCCTCTCTCCTGTACATATATATTATTTCCTTCCTGAAGCCTTCGACAAAGGATATATTTTCGAGGCCTGTCTCTTCCTTTATTTCCCTTGTTGCAGCCTGCTTCTCATCTTCCCCTTTCTCAATGTTGCCTTTCGGGAAGTCCCAGTGGCCCGCTGTATGGAGGAGAAGAAGGAATTCTATGCCCCTGCCTGATTTCCTGAAGACAGCAGCCCCCGCAGATCTTTCCTTTTCCATAGCGCAGACCTTATCATTTTATAGCAAACCTACATAAATGCAGATATTCAATAAGACCACAAAACTATGGAAGCGGCCGGAAAGTGGAAGGTTCTGGGAGAAAAGGTTATAGATTCAAGCAAGTGGATGGACTATGTCAAGTCGAAGATAGAATTGCCTGACGGGAAGATAATAGATTACTTCCATGTCCGCTACCATGATGCAGTGGCAGGCGTCCTTGCCATAGACAAGAATGGCCGCATCCTGATGGTCAAGAGCTACCGGTTCACAGTAGACCGCACACAATGGGAGATAATTGCCGGCAGCGCCGAGAAGGATGAAAGAATGGAGGATGCTGCCCGGCGTGAGCTGAAGGAGGAGACCGGCTATACGGCCAAAAGGCTTGAGAAGCTTGTGGAATACTACCCTTCTGCGGGAAAGGGGGACCACAGATTCGTGCTTTTTGTCGCAAGAGGCCTCAGGAAGGCCAGCAGGAGGATAGATACAAATGAGATAATGGGAGTCAGGTTTTTCCCGGTGTCGAGAATAAGGAAGATGATTGAAAGGGGAGAGATCATGGAAGGGATGACGCTTACAGGGCTGCTTATTGCGTTCTTTAAGGGGATGATAAGATAGGCCTGCTCCCCCTGCAGGACGCTTGTCGGCCATTCTTAATATTGGAACAGAAACAGGAGAAAGCTACTGCGAATCAAGTTCAGACTGCTCCACAGGGGAGGAATGCTGTGTCAATCTGTGCAGGCCGGCGGCCGAAGGCGTCTGCGACGACATTGACAGCGACGGCATACTTGATACATGGGTGCCGAAGAACGGATGAATTGCCGCCCCTTAGATGGGCCATTTGCTTCTGTGCTTCCATTTCCCGTGCCATAAAGCTTATAAATTCTAAGTCAAATATAATTAACGTAAAATAGATTCTGGGTTGTTCAGATATGACAAAAATCAGACAGGCTCTCGTGGACATGAACCCGTGGTGGGAGGGCGGGTTCAGGGCAGGATACAAAGAGAGGGAAATCTATGGCACGCTCCAGAAATTCATGCGCCTGCCGCAGATCATGGCCCTCACAGGCCTGAGGAGGGTAGGAAAAACAACCCTCATGCTCAAGATGGCTGAGGATGCCATAAGGAGGGGCCTGGACCCGAGAAGCATAGTCTATTTCTCCTTTGACGAATTCGGGGAGGCAAATATAAGGGGCATACTGGAGGAGTATGAGGCTGCTTCCGAAAACAGTCTGAGGAAGGGGAAATATCTGGTCATGCTCGATGAAATACAGAAGGTGGAGAACTGGGAGGACCAGCTGAAGGCCATATACGACCTTTTCAAGGGAACTGTCAAGATAGTCATTTCAGGCTCAGAATCGCTGTTCATAAGGAAGAAATCAAAGGAAACGCTTGCAGGCAGGATTTTCGAATTCAAGGTTGAGCCCCTTTCCTTCCGGGAGTTCCTCATTTTCAGGGGTTTTGATTTCAGGCCGATAGGCCTCCACGAGAGGGAGTTAAGAAGGCTGTTTGACGACTTCATCCTGACACTCGGCTTCCCTGAGCTTGCGGATGTCAGGGACAAGGATGTGATAAAGAAGTATGTCAAGGAGAGCATTGTGGAGAAGGTTGTCTACAGGGACATACAGGGGCTTTTCAGGGTGAAGGATGTCTCTGTCATTGAATCACTTCTCAACATCATGATGGAGGAGCCGGGCCAGATCATGGAGGTTTCCGAGATAGGCAGACAGCTCGGCGTCTCGAGGCAGACCGCATCAATATACCTGTCATATCTCGAGAAATCCTTCCTTATCCGGAAGCTGTACAACTATTCGAAAAGCAGGAGGAAAGTCGAGAGGAAGCTGAAAAAATATTACCCGGCCATCGTTTCTGCCGAACTCCTCTTCAAAGACGACGACCAATCGAAGTCAAAGGTGTTCGAATGGGCCATAGTGAATGAAATGAGGCCTGACTTCTTCTGGCGTGACCCCTACAAGAACGAGGTGGACATCATATTGCCCGGCAGAAAGCCCCTGCCCATTGAAATAAAGTATGGAAAGACCGGCACGAAGGGATTGCTGCCCTTCATGGAGAAAACAGGCGCAAAGGAAGGCTATGTTGTTTCCCGAAAGGAGGAAGGAATGCAGAAAGCCGGCAACAAAACAATACACATAATACCTGCTTTCAGGTTTCTTCTGGAGAGGCCATGGCTGAAACAGGCGAAATCTGCCTGAAACAGCAATATCCGGCTTTATTAGCGCATTGATAATCATGTTCAGACTGCTCCACAGGGGAGGAATGCTGCGCCAGCCTGTGCAGGATCGCTTCTGAGGGCGTGTGTGATGATATTGACAGCGACGGGATACTCGACACCTGGGTTCCTTTTGGCTAGTGAGTATCAATCTTTTCCTCCGCAAAAGCTTTATAAGCAAGTATTACCAAAAATAGTAATAACTATTATAAAAAGTGGTAATAATGAAAATTGAAGGCCTCAGGCCAAAGGTGCCGAAGGATGGCGAACCCCTGAAGAACTTTTTCCTCAACTGCGAGGGCAGAAGGAAATTCGTCCATGACACAAAAGACCACTACAAGCAGCACCTGAAGAAGTCGAAGCACGATTTTTACAGGGCCGAGGCCGAATTCAGGGACATGTGCTGGGATTGGACAATAATCAAAGCGTATTATTCGATACACCATGCGGGAAATGCCATGTTGTCAAGGGAGAAAGGCGTGTTCTCCAAGGACCACTCGTGCCTGATAGTTGCGCTGAATTACTGGAAGTTCATAGATGAGAGCCTGTTTGAAAAGCTGGTTGAGGCCTATGAGCACTTCTCAGGAATACTCAGCCTTGACATTGCATTCCAGCTGAGGAAGATAGGGCAGTATTCCGTCGATGAGTGGGAGGAGCTGTCAAAGGAGGATGCGGAACTTATCCTTAACCTCGCAAGGGAATTCGTAAGGTTTGCGGAGGGGAAAATATGACAGAGGTGTCAGAGATAATACCCGGAACAAGGGCAAAGATGAGGATAGCCACGGCCATATACGAGAATCCCGGCATACACCTGACTGCGCTCATAAGGGAAGTGAAGGCTTCCCCAAACACAGTCCTGGATTATGTGAACAAGCTGAGCAGCATGCATGTGGTGAAGCAGGCTGGTTTGGGGGGAAGGAAGAAAGTCCACATACGGACACTGTTTCCTGACCTCTCCTCGGAGCGCTCCGTGATCATATTCTCCCTTGTCGAAGAGGAGAAGAGATTAAGATTTCTGGAAAAGTACAGGCATCTGATGCCATATGTCGGGCAACTGTGCGACCTGCTGGGCAAAAAGGCAGAGTTTGCCCTCATATACGGCAGCTATGCCAGGCTTGCTGCTGACAAAACAAGCGATATCGACCTGCTGGTTGCAGGCGGTTTGGACAGCAAAGTAAGGGAAAGGATAAGGGAAATATTTGCCACATCTGATGCCGAGCTGAGCATGAAAATCGAGACCCTGAGGCAGTTCCGCAGAAACAGGGATAAGCCCCTTTATCAGAATATAATGAAGGAGCATGTTGTCGTTTTCGGAAGCTTTAATTTTGTCCGGCAGCTCTCCCCTCCTGCCTGATGCATGGGACAGGCCTTGCCGAGGAAAGACTACTCATCGGCATCCTTCTCGTCAATATCCCTTACTCCGTCCAGGCAGACCCTGAAGACAGTCTCGCCTTCGGGCAGGTGAGGCGAATCGATAAGCTTGGCAATCCTCTTCTCCCCCTTGCTCTTCCTGAGGTAAAGCCTGTATGTGGCCTGGTGGCCGACTATATGGCCTCCTATGGGTGCCGTGGGATCCCCGAACAGTATGTCAGGCCTCGCCATCACCTGGTTTGTGACATAAACGGCCAGATTGTAAACGTCTGCAAGCCTCTGGAGATAGTGTATGTGCTTATTGAGCTTCTGCTGGCGGTCAGCAAGCGTGCCTCTGCCTGTATAATCGCTCCTGAAGGTGGATGTCAGGGAATCGATAACAAGCAGCCTGACATTGTTCTTCTTGACCATCTCCTCGGCCTTCTGAAGAAGCAGGATCTGATGGTCGGAATTGTAAGCCCGGGCGGCGAATATCCCTTCAAGCGCCTTGGCGACATCCATTCCCAAAGCCTTTGCCATGTGCTCTATCCTCTCGGGCCTGAAGGTGTTATGCAATATAATGCCCCCATAGCCGCCTATGAAGTTCTGAATCTCCTTGCCTTCAGGCATGACTTCAATATCATAAACAGCCTCAAAGCCAGCCTTTTCAATGGATTCTACAGAATCAAACCAAATGTCACCTTCAACCAGCCGCCTGAGACTCTCAAGCTGAGGCTCACCTGCTTTGAGGTTTTCAAGAACCCTCTTCAGTGTCCTTTTCCTAACTTCCTGTATATGGCTGCTCTCGATATGATGGATGACAGAACTATTGATCCCGCTTAGTTTTGCAAGTTCGCTGTGAGACATTTTTTGCTTTTCTCTAGCCCTTCTTATTATATTTCCCACCTCACCCCTCTCATTGGGAAACTGTTCAAGCTTTGTGTCTTTAATGGATACAGGCCAGTGCACATTAAAGCTCTTGAGAGGCTTCCTTTTTCCAGAATTTGCATATCTCAATATTGTGGTGTTCCTGGCTGGAACAGACAGGCAAGAGGTCATATACAGCAAGCTATCGGCAAGCTCCTGGCTTGTGGTATCACAATTGATGGTTCCTGTTATCATGTCAATTGAACCATCACCCTCGATATACCCATCGAGGAAGGATTTGATGCCTTTCTTTCCCACTCTGAGAATGAATTCCGGCGGCCTCTTTTCTCTGGCATCTTCTCCAAGCTGAAGCTTCTTTATTAGGAGAGCAAATGCTTTTGATGAGGCATAAATGTCGTGCTTCGACCTTCTGAATTCTATTCCAAGATGTTTGCCGAATTTCTTGACACTTCTTTCAACATCCCCTGAGATAGAAGTGATTATAACCCTGTTTGAGTAGCTGTCAATACTATATTTTTTGCATATGCAGCTCCCTTCGGCAACATAGAGGCCAAGGAAATTCAAGAACTGCCTATCAACCTTTATGATGAGGGGTATGCTTCCTATTCTTGACCAGCCTCCAATCACTAGTTGAGGCAAAATATCCTCAAAATGATTCTTGAATTTGTCAAAAACATCTAAAGGCAGGCAGCTTCTTCTAATCCAATTGTGTGCTCTGCCTCTGCCGCCATATTTATTTTCAGCGACAGCCTTCAGTTCACTTTTTAGCCTTACAAGATAGGGCCTTAATGAATCTCCTCTTACCCACAGCCTCTCTCCCCTTAAAATATCGGAAAGGTCCAATTCCTCAACAGTATGGTTTGCTGGGATATTCCCGCACACAGCTATTTTTCTATCTTTTTCAAGGGCGATAGTTTTTACAGGTTCCAATAGGCCGTTTTTCAGTGCAAAAAAATTGTGGTGTTGGGTAACCCTGACCTTTCTTCCGCTCTTAAGCTTTACGAGAAATACATCTTGGGGCCTGTGCTTCATGAACCCTGTTATCAGGAAACTCTTGACTTTAAAATCTTCCGGATCAAAAGCCATGGCCTTTATAGCTTTGGGATTCAGAGATGTGGATAAGGTTTCCCCAATTTTTTCATAGCCATACTGCAATGCCTCCTCCACAAGCTGGCCTATCTGCACCCTCTCTGTCCCATTTTCACCCTCTATCAGTATTTTTTCACCAAATGGGAGGCTTTGTTCGGTGTCGATAAAAAGGACCTTTCCATCCAGCCCCCCTTTGGCCTTGGGCAGCTGGGCAGTGACAGACAGCTGATGCGCAAGCTGGCTCTTTCCCGAGCCGAAGGCTCCATGGGCCTCAAGTATGGCCTGGGTTTCAACCCCGCCTCCAAGGAGGGCGTCAAGTGTCTTGCTCCCTGTCGTCAGCTTCCCTATTGTCTTCCTTTTCTCCAGAACCTTAGTGGCAGGCTCAAAGCCGAGCTTCATCTTGCCCCTTGCCGCATTGATTATCTTGTTGGCCGTATCCTCCCCGATGGCAGCAGCTCCAGCCACTTCAGAAGCAGAAGCGGCTGCCAGGGCCATCATGTCCGTATAGCCGGCCTCCCTCAGCTTGACAGCAATCTTGTCACCCACTCCAGGCAAGTTCTCTATGGTATCTTCGGTCATCATTTCCACCAGCAGTTACAATACTAAATTGCCTTGGAGGTTTTTAAGCTTTGGCGAAGAGAAGATGGCCGCTATGCCGGTATCATTCAAGAATGCTGCAATAGAGTCGCTTGCTGTGCTTTTTATTGCTTAGCCATAAACAGATACTAAATCCAAATGCGTCAAAATTCTCTGAAAAGCAATATTCTTCTCCCTATCTTATTCCGAATCTGTAAAGTAGGCTTCCAAAAGGCTTTGAGACTTTCTTTAGCGGGGTCCAGTACTCTTCTGGCCGTTCCCCGTAACCATCTTCTATTGCACTTTCAATTTCTCTTTTGTCTGAGGGAACTGCGATGAGTGCTGTGGTGAAAAGGGCTGAGAGGTCGCCTTTCTTTCCTCCTCTATCTGTATGCTCGAAATCAATCGCATATATGCGTTTCCCCACAAGGAAATTGCCTATATAAGGATCCCCATGCTCTCCTAATTCGTGTATCATCCTTAGTGTCTCAGCGCATTTTGAGAGGAAGATCAAAGCATGCTGTCCATCAACGTTGTGATCTGCCAGCTCAAGCCAGAAATTCTTTGCATTCTCTATCCTCTGCATTGTCGTCTCAAGTC
Source organism: Candidatus Aenigmatarchaeota archaeon (assembly GCA_016185435.1). Classification (GTDB taxonomy): domain Archaea; phylum Aenigmatarchaeota; class Aenigmatarchaeia; order QMZP01; family QMZP01; genus JACPNN01. The sequence goes on from JACPNN010000015.1 coordinate 19,740, forward strand.
TCTCAAGGTTGCTGGAAATAAGCCGAGGGACAGGCAGGCCTGCCCTGCTGTATTTGTCAAGCCTCTCCAGTTCTGTTTTATATCTCTCCGCCCTTCCAAGGTAAGATTTGTTATCAAGTTTGGCAGAAATGAATGTCGAAAAGTTACCCGAAAGCGGATAACTCTTGATAACAGTGTCCCCCCTGTACTCTATGCTGTTTAAGGTCATACTTCTGGATGGAGGCAGATATTATATTAGGCTTTATATTAGATATTATGAGGCTGGACAAAAAAACAGCTCTGGTAACAGGCGGCTCGAGCGGGATAGGTAAAGCTGTTGCGCAGAGATTCATCAGGGAAGGCGCAAATGTTATTGTTTTTGACATCAAAAGGCCGGATTATGCGGTGGAATTTTACCAGGTCGATGTCACAAAGGAGGATCAGATACAGAAGGCATTTTCCGGCATCAGGCAACTGGACGTGCTGGTGAACAATGCCGGCATCTATTTTCAGGCATCCGTAGAAAAAACGACCAAGGAAGAGCTGGATCAAATGACAGACATAAACTGGAAAGGCGTCTATCTTATGTCGAAGCATGCGCTGCCTCTGCTGAAAAGGAGTAGGGGAAACATAATAAACATCTCTTCAGGTCTCGGCCTTGTCCCCGAGCCGCAGTCATCCTTATATTGCTCCACAAAGGCGGCGGTAATAATGCTCACGAAATGCATGGCACTCGAAAACGCATCCATAGGTGTGAGGGTGAATGCTATTCTCCCCGGCCCTATTGACACGCCTCTGCTGAGGAACACACACACCCAGAAAGAAATGGAAGAGATTGCGGCAGGGAACCCGATGAGAAGGATAGGGAAGCCTGAAGAGGTTGCGGCTGTTGCATCCTTTCTGGCCTCGGATGAGGCAGGCTATGTCACAGGCGGCCTGTATTCAGTCGATGGCGGCGAGACTGCCTTATAGAACAATGATCCGGCTTTAAAAACACAGCCTGTCCAAACATATTATGAAAATCCTTGTCGCCTCTCCAGAGTATTTCCCAACGGACATACTCTCCGAACTGGAAGAGATAGGAGATGTTGATTGTGAAAAATTGTCTTATGAAGAGCTTTTGGATAGAATAGGGGATTACGATGCTGTTCTCACACGAGTTGATGTAAAACTGGACAAAAAGATATTGGAAAAGGCCGCAAAATTGAAGGCAATAGGTTCTGCGACAACCGGTTTGGATCATATTGACATGAAATATGCAGCTTCCAAGGGTATAAAGATATTCAGCTTATCTGGATCCCATACAGTTCCGACAGCGGAACACACCTTTTCCCTCATCCTTGCCCTTGCCAAAAAAGTGCCATGGGCCTTTGATTCCCTGAAAAAAGGCGAATGGGAGAGGAACAGGTTCTTTGGTCTGGAGCTTGATGGAAAGACTCTTGGGATTATCGGGTTCGGCAAGATAGGGAGCAGGGTGGCTGTTTATGCCAAAAGTTTCGGGATGAGAATACTGACTTATGACCCATACATAAACAAGGAACTGGCGGAATCTGTCGGGGCGGAAATCGTATCGCTTGATGAGCTGCTGAAAGATTCCGACATCATAACTATCCATGCTTTCCTCTCGCCTGAAACAAGGAAGATGATCAATTCTGAAACAATCTCAAAAATGAAGAAGACAGCCTTTCTGGTAAATGTTGCCAGAGGAGAGATAATTGATGAAGCTTCTCTTCTGGAAGCGCTAAAAAACAAAAAAATAGCAGGCGCAGCCCTTGATGTCTTCATCGAAGAGCCTCTGCCGCCAAATTCCGAACTGATAAAATATGCAAAAAAGAATAGCAATCTGATAATCACGCCCCACATGGCGGCCTCAACCGGAGAGGCCATCAGAAGATCGGCCAAGGAGATCGTGGGGAAGGTGAAAGAGTTTCTCAGTAGCAATAACATATAGCCGGAAGTTAGTTGCAATCGGCGGGCTCGCTTATACTCTCTGAGGAGCAGAAATATTTCTTATCATTTTAACAGGAACATATAAATCTCCAATTGATTCTCTATCTTCCATACCCATGGCTAATTTTGCCAAGTTTAATTTTGTTGTACCTCTCAACTTTACCTTATCATCCTCTATTCCTTCAAACGTGCCATGGTATCCACAGTTCATAAATCCACGACATGAAACTTGGACAAGATATTCTTTACCTGGTTCCATTTCTTGATATTTCATCTTCAGTTCTATACATGTTATCTTTAAAAATCTTCGCTCGCCCGCAGAGTTTCTCGCCTTCGGCTCGAACTTTTCCTTCGGAAAAGGCCTAGATTCGGCAGGAATAGGCTTGAGGTATCCGATTATAGCTGTCCACCAGATACATGTGAAAGATCTGATTGAAAAACCGTCTTCCGGGCCAGGGGATGGCCTTCAGATTCCAAAATGGCTGCATGAAAAAGCCGGCCTGAAATATGGGGAGAAGATAGTCCTGACAAGGGAGCATTGCAGGGGAAGGGATGCCGAGGCCCTGAGAAACAGGACGATAACTCCGGTCTTCCCATGTGAAGAAGATCATGCAAGAGCCATTGGGCCTGCAGCCTTGTTTTTGGGGAAGCCCGGGCCAAGCTGCCTCATAGCCTACGGCTCAGTTGATCCCCATAAAGACGGGGGCGGGCTGGATGAGGCCGCAAGCGTGGACTTAAGCTTTCCTTACGGAAACACAGAAAACAATGATCTTGAAATCAGGGCAAGAATAGGGGCAAAAAGGTTCAGCGATATGGATGGCAGAATCTACAGCGCCATGAGGAAGGCCCGAAGGGAGGTGCTGGTGTCATCCATTAGCGGGCTGGTTGTCGAGGAAGGCGACTCATATTGCAACCCTCTATTGGCGCAGATTCCGGCCAGGCTGATGGAAAGGACAGGGCTGCCGAAGCAGAACATAGAGGCCTTCTTCAGCAGCAATTCAAAGGGCATGCCTGCATTGGTGAGCTATGCGGTGCCTAGCAATCGCCCGAGTGTGACCATGTCAGGAGCGCTGTTCGGCGCCTTTCCCGTGGGGGATGAGTTCGTCATAAACGTATACGGCAGCATTGATGGAAACATGATCCATGCGCCTACCCTGCTGCATCTGGAAAGGTAGCGAATCAGTCACTGCCCACCTTTATTAATACTCCGTCCCTACAGATTCCTATGATTGTGGCATTCGACCTCAGCGGCGTGTTCTTCAATAACGGCATGAAGATTGCTGTAGCAGAAATCAGCAGGGCGTACAACCTGAATCCGAAGGATGTTGAATTTGTCCTCGACGGCTCCTTTGCACGGAAGTACAGGACAGGCCTGGAGAGCCCGGAAGCATACTGGAGGCGTGCCAAAGAGCGCCTGAAAGCGGGGGATATAGGCAGAATAAGGGGCATCTTCTTCAATTCATATCATCCTCATAGAAAAACTATCACTTTTATCGAAAAGCTGAGGAAAAAAGGCATAAAGACGGCCTATATCTCAAACAACCCTGAGGACAGGACAATCTACCTTGACAGGAAGTTCAGTTTCCTCAGCTTGTTTGATTTCGGCCTCTGCTCATTCGAGGCCCATGTCTGGAAGCCTGAAAAGGAGATCTACCGGAAATTCCTGGAGAAGTTCAGCCTCAGGCCGGATCAGGTGATATATATCGACGACAAGGAGGACAACCTTGGGCCTGCGGCAGGGCTGGGGATGAAGACGATACTGTTCAGGGATATCGGGCAGCTGGAGGAGGATTTGAAGAAAGCGGGATTGAAGTTCTAGGAAGGCCAAGGAATCAGCATGCTTGCGAACCTGCTGTCATGGCAGCATGCAACGCTGAATACGAACCTCAGGGGCATTCCAAGCTGGTTCACAGCCCAGCGGTGCTTGAAGCCGCAGAACCACCTCTTGAGTTATTGGAAAGATCAAACGCCAGAGGGAGCTGCACGGGCATCAGCTGTTGTCCGGCGGGAAATCACCCAATGAACGGCCTATGAGAATTGCCGACGGAATCAGAATTACTGAAATTAGATTCAGTACAGATAAAAAAGTCCCTTTTGGAAACTATTAGCCAATATCAACTCCTTTCTGGCCTGACAAGGATATGGCAAAGGAGCCTGCACCGCCTCTGGCCCTGAACCTTTGGCAGCGCAGGCCCCTTTCCATTTTCAGCCTCTAGATCTCGCTATTTCTTTGAATCCACCTCTTCCGTCAGCTCCTCTTTCAATGGATTCCTTACGCGCTCAACGTTCAAGGAATCGGGTTTGCCATATTCCTTGGGGTGCATGTAGTACCCTCGTTCTTTTTCCGGTTTCAGTTCTTCCACAGGCTTAACATTAGCCAAAGCCCATGGATCCCTCCGCGCGCCCGTCACCTGCCACGAGACCTTCTTGCCCGACACCCCACCAGCAATCTGGAACCGATTGTCTTTCACTTCCTGGGCTATGTACAGGTTTGGCATGGGGGCGCCGATGGGGGTGAGTTGGTAACGGAAATCCTTGTTAAGCGCCTCAAAGTATGAAGGAAGCTCGACCCAGGCTTCTCCTTTGGAATCAAGAGTGGCTATGCCATTATAGATGTTCTGCATCTCAGGGCTCTCGACAAAGGAGTGGTTCAGGTATTTGTTTTCAGGGTTGAGAGGATGGTCGATAGTGAAGCCTCCACCGGATTTCGTCAGGTAGCCGCTGAAGTAGCCAGTGCCGTTGAAATAACCAGCGTAACTGCCGCTACTCGTGCCATAAACTCCATAACTGTCGCGGCTGGAACCGAGAATGCCGATATTAGTAGAGCTATCTCCTCGGACAGCCGCATAACCGGGGCATCCTGTGCTTCCACCCCATACAGCATGGAGGCTGGCATCGCACGGCGGTGATGTTCGTATACCAACGGATGATGAGAAGTATCCCTTCCCCTCAAAGAATCCGCCATAGCCACTATCACTTCTGCCATATACGCCACTGCCGCTGCTACTTTCGCCACGAATGCCTGACTCGTTACCATTGCCTCGTCCATATATAGCAGGCCCACTATTGCCAAAAACGTATATGCCGCTGCCGTCATCGTCTATTTGCATTACGAAATCACCAGCACATGAATCACTGTTAGCTCTGAATACCAACTGTCCAGAAGAATTGAGACATATGCTGAATTCATCTCCGTTATCAAAGCCTATATGGGAATATGAGCTAGTCTGTTGAGCGTTTGAGCTGCTTACCAAGATGACGACGCCGAACACCACCACCAAAGCTGCAATTCTGAACCCTTTGAAACCTTTCATTTCAACCTCCTTATGGTGTTTGAAAGGTTGTTGGAAATTGAAAAACAACTGCCAAAATCACAGCAAAGACATCATATCTCAAAATGCTTTGCCTCCAACTCCGCCCTTTAGCGTCGAGAACTGTAATATTAAAACTTACAGTCCTGCCGATCCGATTGTTTTGAAAAGAGCATGATTGCTTCAAATGGAAAGCATAAGCTCCTTTGACGATAAGCAATTTAAGCTTTCGTTACTATATGGCCCGTTTTAGCCTATAGGGCACCCCCCTATAGGGCCTTTCCCATCCATGAACTGACAAGCGTCTAAGTTTTGCCTCTGCCCTCTTTCTTCTCCTGCCCTAGGCCCGCTATCTTGTATATAGAGAATATGAGTATGGCCGTGCCGAGCCACTGGCCTGCTGACAATACCTTCCCGTTGATGACGAAGTCGAGCAGGATGGCCGTTGCCGGGTATGCCAGCTCATATATTGTGGATTGCGAGGCCATGACGCGCTTCAGGCCGTAATAGTAGATGAACATGGCGACAGCTCCTGAGGTGAAGACGATAATCAGGAAGAATCCGATGTCCTGCATGGCCACCTTCCCGAAGAAGCTGAAGCTGCCTGTAAGCAGGATGACAAGGAACATTATCACTGAAGTCATCCCGAACCTGATATATGCGCCTGTCTTGTAGCTGACCTTCCGTAGGGCGTATTTGCCGAAGGATGTCGAGGAGCCGAATGCGAACGCGGCCAGTATGGCAAACAATGCCGACAGGAACACATCATTTCCTGCAAATACAGGCTTCTCAAAGCCGAACGTGACGAAATAGCTTCCTGCCAATGCGAGAGCGGCCCAGAAATAGAAAATCCTCTTCGGCATCTCTTTCAGAAGGAAGATTGCAGCGATTATGGCGAAAACAGGCTGGAGCTTCTGCAGGAGAGCGACAATCGAAAGCTGGTGGAACTGCACAAGGATAAGGGCCTGCACGATGGCCATCGTGCCAATAGCTCCTCCGAAAAGGCTGACCCAGAAAAACGAGGCCCAGTCCTTCCTGTTGAGCTTCTTCACCTCTTTGATTCCATGCAGGCAGACAAAACCCATCAGAGCGAAGGCCAGAATATGCTCGATGAAAACTATGACAGCGACATTCTCTATATGGAACAGGTTGGGCCTTATCACCACCTGGTCGATGCCCCACAGTGATGATGCGACGATGATTGCTAATGCCCCCATTATGGCTGGTTTCACCCTTCCACCTTTCTGCCTATATTTGCCATCGGCGGTATAAAAATGGAAAGAGCTGCCAACACGCTTCCGTCTTAAGGCCATATGCAAGAGAAAGAATGATACAGGGCTGGTAAAGCTGCTCAAAGAATCAGGAAAGGCCAGAAGGCGGATAAAGGAATCAAGGGCAAGGCTCTTCAATTATTTCTTTCCAAGCTTCAGGGGATATTTTTACACCGTCGAGAAGATGCGACAGTTTTTCTATCGCCTCATTTACAATATCCCTCCCCCTTTTTTTGCCTGCTCTGAAATATGCGCCTTTAAAATACCCCTCTTCCATCAGAGGCTTCCTGAGTTCTTCGGTCTCTGCATATTCAGGGCTGTTTCTCGCCCGTTGTTGATAGAGAACCCTCAAATATCCTTCTGCCACATTACGTCGGTCAAAATCACTTCCATCGAATACAATATTCCAAAGTGTTTCTTCATAGTGTTCCGCAAGTTCAAGATACCTCCTTAAGTCGTTTGTCCTGTTCCCCCTCAAAAGCTCCATTTCCAGTTCCCTCAACGTAGACGGGTCGTAAGCCATGATTAGATTTTAGAACAATAGATTTATAATGGAATGCCCTTTATGTAATGTCTCACATAGACAGGAAAGAGAAGCGTTTTCATAGACATAGACACTCCCCTTCCGTCTTGGAGCCACACGCAAGTTGAAAAGGTCACATCTCATCTAGTAGCGAAATTCAGTTAGGCGATAATTGTCAAAAAAGGCGAAAAGGTGACCCTCCTTGTAGCACCAATGGATGGTTTCTACAATGGGGGGCAGAGGAGAGGACAACTCAGGCAAAACCCAGATGAGGCTTGCCCTTGTCGCGCCTGAGGAAGAGATGGCCCTTGTCCCGGGGCTGTTTGCGGAGCTGTTCAGGGGATATGAGGGGCAGAGATAGACAGTTTACCGCTTTTGCTGTCCGTACTCTTTTACCCATATCTCCCTGATCTCCGGCGTCAGCCTGAAGGAGACAAAAAGCTTCTGCAATTCCCGGGATTTTTCTATGGGGCAGAGGATTGCATTCTTGCCTATTTTCAGCCCGCCTGCCTCCTGCAGGTAGCCTGCTGTCCTGTATTCCTTTCCCTTCCTTTTCTGGGAGTAACCGAAAAGCCTTCTGACGAACAGGGATTTGTCCCTGCCGCTGAGCTCTGACATGTCATACGAAAAGAGGGAGAAATGCCTCAATCCTTCTTTAATTCCGCTATATTTTCCGTATAGGCTTATGCCTGTGCTAATTATTTCATTCCTTATCGCCTGCCATCTGTAGGTTCCAAGGCTGCCGACTATGCATTTGATCGGCATTTCCATCCCCATCAGGGACCACTTCTTCTCAACAATTGCATAGAACCTCTTCTCCGCATCTTTGATAATGCTTTCCGCCTTCGTTATGACTTCTTCTGAACTGACATCTATGAAGACGTCTATGTCGCTTTCCTTATCGTACTCCCCTGTGGCCACAGAGCCGAAAAGTATCGCATTTTTTATGTACCTTCTGGCCTCCGTATTGCTGAAAACAATTTCCAGGAAGTTATACACATAAGGAAGAGGGTCTTTCATATTGTTTCTCCTATTATCTCCTCGACAATCTCTCTGATTTTGTAGGCAGCCTTTATGCAATCCTCAACGATCTGCCTTTCCCTTTCCCTGCCATAGCACAGGATAGATCTAAACCTTTCCTGATTCACAAGCAGAGGCAATAGTTTTGCCTTGTGCGGAAAATCAAAGCTGAATTTTTCGCTTGCAATTTTCTCAGATGCGAAGAACCTGTGATTTACATTGAAGCCTGGGGATATGAGATTCTTTCTGTGCAGCATGAGTGCAAATAGGTCGCATGCAGCCTCTGAGCACGCAAAGCCTACAAGCTTCTGCATCTCGACTAGTGTGCCTGCCTTTATCTTGTCTTCCACATCTCTGAACAGGCTTTTGATGCTCTTGATATGTTCATCTGCGCTTGGCATGGTTTAATTTTGGGCATAGGGATTTATAAACTTTACATAATAGATTACATAATTTACATAATTCGTTACATAAATTTATGCAATGAATTTCATAAAATATGTAATTTATCACATACTGCACAATCACCTTTGCATCCTCAAAAAAAGCTCCTGAAGAGCTGTTCAGGGGATATGAGGGGCAGTGGATGCAGAGATAAGCTTGCCTTCTGATTTTTGCATAACTGATTTCCTGCGTTTACAAAAAAATCATAAAACAAGCAACTCATTTCATGCTGCCTTTGTCACTTGTATTTCCTTTTCCCTCCTGCATACAGGTTTTTGGTGACATATGTTGATTTCGACACATATGTGCCTGATCCTTCATCAAGGAATGTATGCGAAGCCGGGGGCCTGTATATCTCCATTTCCCCGGTTTCGGCTACAGAAGCTGATGGAAGGGAAAAGGCGACATTGGGAGGCGTGTAAGGGGTTATTGGGGCAGGCGTGCTGATGCTTGTCGGAAATGTCCAGAGGAGCTCGCCCCTGGTGTTTATGGCATACAGGTTGCAGTCCCATGAGCCGAAGTAGAGGACGCCTTCATGTGGCACAGGCCTGTTGATCACTTTTCCCTGGGTGGGGAATTTCCACTTCAGCTTGCCGTCAAGGGTGAGGGCATACACGTTGAAGTCTGCACAGCCGAAATATATCCCGCCTTCATAGACTGTCGGCGGATATACCACATAATCTTCTATCGGGAATTTCCACAGGAGCTTCCCGTCAAGGGAAAATGCATAGAGGCTATCGTCCTGCGAGGAAAAATAGACAATGCCGCCCTCTATTCCTGTAGCCCTTGACCTGATTATCCCCTTTGTCGCGTATTGCCACAGGATTCTGCCATTAGAATCTATCGCATAAAAATTGCCGTCAGACGAGCCGAAATAGATGATGCCGTTTGCGGCCCTTGGAGAGCCCACGACACCACCCGTCGGGAAGCTGAAAATCTCATTCCCTTTCACGTCAACCGCATACAGGTTCCTGTCGAAAGAGCCTATGTATATGGCATTCTCATGCACAGCAGGATCGCTTATTATGGGGCCCTTTGTGGCAAATTTCCACAGAAGCTTTCCTTTCCTGTCCAGGCAGTACAGCTGGTGATCCTCGCATCCGAAATAGATTCTGCCATCATGCAGGAGCGCCTTCGAAGCTATGCTGCCTCCGGCCTCAAATTTCCAGAGGAGCCTGCCTTTCAGGTCCAGAGCATACACATTCCTGTCCAGTGACCCGAAGACTATCATCTCGTTTGACACCGATATGTCTCCCACATTGGGTCCGTTGGTCGAAAACCTCCAGATCTCCTTTCCCTTCAGGCTTACCGCATACAGATTGTGGTCGCAGCAGGAGAAATATATCACATCCCTGTGGATTGCAGGAAGGCAGTCTATGCTGCCTCCCGTGCCTGTGTTGAAAAGGATCGACTGGTCAGGATATTCCCTCGCATGGGCCAGCAGCTTGACGGATTCAAGCCTGTTCATTATCTCGCTGCTCTCGCCGGGCACACTGGCTGTAAAACGGCTCTCCATATACCTGGACATATTAAAGGTATACGATGTCTCTTTAAATCATTGCTTGTGCTTCTTTCCTGTATAAAGGCTCTTGGAAATCAAAATCCGAATTCCCTGAAATTCCAGTCAAAGCCTACTTTTTTCCCAGCCTCTCCATAAATTCCCTGCACATACTTCTCGTCTCCTTCAGCGTCTTCTCAGGCACATCGATATGGAAATCGTGCACAAGGTCGTCAAGGAAATCGTGGAGGTACAGGGAAAAGCGGAAGTCGCCATGCTCAGACTGCCATCTGCATTCCTTGATAATGATGTCCCAGTTCACGTTTATTTCATTGATAATGGAAGCAGCATCCTGCCTGTCGCCTGGCCTGTCTGTCATGCATTTCGAGATAATAATGTCTTCAGGGGAAATGACAGATACTGTAAGGCTGCCGAACTCTATTTTTTCCCTTATCCTGTCCAGCATCCCCTGCGATATTGTGAGCCTGAAGACTTTGCCATCGAAAATATCCACCACATATTCCCCCATCTCCAGCCTGCAGGGTTCCCTCTCATTCTCTTTTCCTGGCACGAATGTTTGCCTGAAACCTGCCCTTTCAAGGACGCTGGCCAGATACTTCCTTTCATTCTCAAAAAGCGCCACTAAGTCTATGTCCTTTGTTGCCTTTTTCGAGAAATTGTAGAAAAGCATGGCCGATCCGCCTATCACAAGCACTTCAACCTTCTTCTTGCACTGCTCAGCCATCAGCTTGAACAGCTTAAGCTGGCGATCCAAGTTAATCATTCTATCTCCTGAGCCTGTCAAAATCTGACATACTGAAAGGTATGAAGACCCCCCATTTGTGCTGTATATCAGCAAAGTCAGACGACTTCATTGGAGGGATTATGTATTTCTTCTTTAACGGGGCTCTCATCATGCTCTTCAATATCCTCCCGTCAATTCTTGGCAGCCTGAAGAATTTCCTTGCAAGGGCATATAATGCTCCGACATGCCTTTCCAGCCTCTCATGCTTTGCAAGCCTATAAAGCAGGCTGAAATCCCCAACTTTTCTGAAAAGCTCCAGGGATGCCAGAACCACCCTGTAATCTTTTGTGAGAAGGGCCCATATGATCACTTCTTCTGCCCTGACATCTCTTCCGTATACCTTCTGGACATAGGGAAACTGTATTCCAATGGATGAATTCTCATTCAATACCTCAAAAAAGCCCTTGCTGCCCACAGGCCTCAGCTGCAGGGGGGATATCTCATACAGCCTTTTGCCCCTCTTTCCCCGGCTTGTCTTTACATATCCTTCCTTTCTCATCAGATGTAGATAGACTGCAGCAGTCTTCTTATGGATATTCATAAGGCTGGCAAAGCCCTCAAGCGTGTGCAGGCCTTCTGCCTTTTTTGCCATTTTCCTCCAGTCCATACTGCTTCTCCTTATAGAGTTTAGATTATTTTTTGTTATTCTGATAAATAATGTAGATTTACATATATATAAAGATTAAGATCCAGAAATGACATTCCTTTGGCCATCAATCGGAAAAAAATAGATTACTTGTACTTCCTCTTCTTGCCTGCATACAGGCTCTTGCTGACGTATGCCGGCTTTGAAATGTATGTGCTTTCGCCTTTTTCTGAGTTGCGATAAATTTATATAGCAGGTGATATAAAAATATATCAGATGATAAAAAATTATACCACCTACAGGATTTTGCAGCTTTTTTTCGACTGTCCTACAAAGAGCTTTCATCTGAGGGAGATATGCAGGCTGACCAAGCTGGGCATGCCTTCTGTAAGGAACCATGTAAAAAAGCTGGAAAAATGGGGCTTCATAATGAGAAAGAAATCAGGTGTTTATGAGGGCTATATATCAGATAGGAGCGAAATGTTCAAAATTTACAAGAGGAATGACATGCTGATTAGGCTGAAGGAATCAGGATTAATTGAATTCTTGGTGGAGACTTTCATACCGGATGCCGTGGTGCTCTTCGGCTCTGCTGCAAGAGGAGAGGACATCGAAAGCAGCGACATAGACCTCCTTTTGATAGCAAAGGAGAAGGAAGTTGATCTGAAAAGATTCAAGAAGGATCTCAAAAGGAATATAAGCCTCCATTTTGAAGGAAAGGTCTCGTACATACCCAAAGAACTGCTTAACAATATAATCAATGGTATTGTGGTTTACGGCTATTTGAGAGTGTTTGAATGAAATTGTGGTCTGAAGCACAGGAAGATGTAAGGAAAGTAAAGCCTGACAGAGAGATGGCCAGATCGATGGTGAAGATGATTGAGGTCAGGATGAAAGAACTGGAACCCAAGGATAGGAAGGAGTTCGCATCCCTTGTTGTGGAAGACTACTATGAGATTATCAAGGAGGCTGTAACGGCCCTGATGGCGACTGATGGCTACAAAACATTGAGTCATGATGTCCTGATAGGATATCTGAAAGAATTCTTCCCACAATTTTCGGAATACGAAATCAGTCTGGCAGACCATCTCAGGCAACTGAGAAACAAAATTGCCTACAAAGGATTCTTTGTCAATCCGGACTTTCTTGAAAGGAACGAGGAAAAAATTAAGGCACTTGCGCTCAAGCTGATAGCTATCTTAAGGGAGAGGCTGGCATCGGAGTGAATTTTTGAGGTATGCGTGTTATTTATACTTCCTCTTCTTCCCGGCATACAGGCTCTTGCTGACGTATGTTGATTTCGACACATATGTGCTGGAGCCTTCGTCGAGAACTATTTGTGAAGTTTGGGGCTTGTAGATTTCAAGAGACTCTGTTTCCAAAGATTGTGTTTTGGGAACGTTGAAGGCCACGTTTTCAGGCGTGTATGGAGCAAATGGCGCTGGCGTTCCGATGCTGCTGCTGAATGTCCACAAAAGCTTGCCTTCGGTTGTCACAGCATATAATCTGCAGTCCCACGAACCGAAATACAGCACACCATCCAATGCAGAGGGCTGGTTGACAACAGGCCCATGGGTTGGGAATTTCCATTTCACCCTTCCGACAAGGGAAAGGCAATACAAATTGTGGTCCTGGCAGCCTATGTAAAGATGGCCTTTGTAAAGAATTGGAGGATAAACGCAGTAGTCATCAAGCATGATTTTCCATAAAAGTCTTCCATCTGGGGCCAATGCATACAGGTTGTCGTCGAGGGAGGAAAAATATATTATGTCGCCAATGATTCCCAAAGCCCTTGGTCTTATAGGGCCATTTGCGCTGAACTTCCACAATAAATTTCCTTCACAGCTTACTGAATAAACATTTCCATCTGCAGTTGGAAAGATAATAGAATCTTTAGCTTCTTTCGGAGAGCCTACCGGGCTCGAGGCTGGGAATTTGAAGACTTCTTTCCCATCAATTGTCAGGCAGTAAAGGTTCCTGTCAAATGAGCCGAAATAAACTTTTCCGTCATGGATGCACGGATCGCTTACTATCGGCCCATTGGTATTGAATGTCCACAAAAGCCTTCCTTTAAGGTCCAGGCAGCAGAACTTACCATCCCCTCCGCCGAAAAAGATTTTTTCTCCATTAATCACTACTTTTGATCCTAATGGCCCATTGGCCGCAAATTTCCACAACAGAGTCCCATTAAGGCCAACTGCATAAATGTTCTTGTCAAGGGAGGGAAAAACAACCATTTTTTCAGTCACGCTAAAATCGCCAACTATCGGCCCGTTAGTATTGGCACGCCATAGTTCCTTTCCCCTCAAGGTCAAAGCGTATAGGTTATGATCGCATGACGCGACATATATAATGCGATTGTGGACAACAGGCAAAGTCTCGATGCTGCCTCCTGTTCCTATATTAAGAACCACAGAAAAATCAGGATATTCTCTGGCATGAGTCTTTGCCTCAACCGCCATTAATCTCAACATCATATCGTCTGGTTTATCCTGGCTATACGTGAACTGGGTTTTGACATATTTCGACATGATAAAGTCTTGAAAAATGTATTTTTAAACTTAGCTTTGCTTTATTTGTACTTCCTCTTCTTGCCCGCATACAGGCTCTGGCAATGCATGCTGATTTCGGACAAATGACAGCTTTATAGGCCTTTATGGCAATAACTAATTATGAAGCCGAAAGACATCTTTATCAGCCACCGTCTGGATATGATGGTGAAGAGAATAAGATCAAGAAAACTGGTTACAGATGAGATTGTCAGATCAGTTCTTTAGGATGCATTATCCTAATTTCCAGCAGCGTTTCCAGAACCTCATTGTGCACAAGTCTGCTGTCTATGGTGACAAATGTTTTGACATGTTTCTGCCTGGAACAGGCAAGGTGGAAAGCATCCATGAAATCAGTCCTGATAGTCATCTATAGCCTTTTCTTCTCCCCAAGTATTCCTTTTTGGTGCCCCCATATGTTGGTTCCATGGGACCGTATACAACGGCTTCATTCAAGCTTCTGGCAGAGCCGTACTTTTCCTCCTTCCTGTAGGTTTCAGGCGTCCACGTAAAGGAGTGAAGCGCATTGTCTGCCTTCTGCTGAAGATCAGCTTCGAAAGGCGCCTGGCTGCTGATGCTTGTCATAAAGTCCCAAAGGATGTCCCCATCTTTCGCATTGAAAGCATAGAATTTTGCTCCCCAGTTCCCTAGGAGAAGTATTTTCCTATGAATGGCAGGAGCAGCCCATATAGGGCCTATGGTGGGAGCCTTCCATGCAAGGGAATGATCCTTTAGGACTACAGCATATACATTCCCGTCAGCAGAGCCGAAATAGATCTTTTCCCTGTCGAAAGCAGGTTCTACCGAAGTTGCATCATTGGCATGGAAACCCCAGAGGAGCTTTCCTTCTAGGGATATGGCTTTCATTATGCCATCCCTTCCGCCCAGGTAGAGAACGTCATCGTGAAGAGCGGCATTAGCCCAGATGTCGGCCTTCAGGCCGAGGGTCCATAAAAGCCTTCCTTCTTCCGTGACAGCGTAAAGTCTCTTGTGGAATGAAGGGAAATAGATGATTCCATTGCTGAAAATGGGGTTAGACATTATAAGGCTGTTAGTCTCGAAAGTCCAGTTCAGGCTGCCATCAAGGTTGACGGAATAGAGGTTCTTGTCGTAGCTGCCGAAGTATATGGATCCTTTGCCCAGCGCAGGCCCGCTTGCTATTGGACCCTTCGTTGCGAACTTCCATAGAAGTTCCCCTTCCTTCGAAAGCGCATACAGGTTCTGGTCCTCTGAGCCGAAAATTATCCTGTCATGGAGGACAAGAGGCCGGGAAAAGATCTTGCCTTCTGTGGCAAATTTCCACAAAATCTCCCCGTTAAGGGAAACGGCATACATGTTCCTATCATGCGAGCCTACATACAGGGCTTTTCTCTCTGCTGCCATGTAGCCGCTTATAGGTCCTTCTGTCTCGATGTGCCACATTTCCTTCCCTTTGAAGTCGAGGCAGTAAATTCTCCTGTCGCATGCGCCAAAAAATATTTTGTCCCCCATCACTATCGGCACGCCGTTCATTATGCTTCCGCCTTCGCCTATGCTGAAAAGGCCGGGATCGCTTGCCTGCCTTACTGCCTCGAACATTCCAACTATCTGCAGGCTATCAAACTGGGATGGAAGGTGTGCGCTAACAGTTTCAGCGTGGTAATCGGCTATATTGTATGGCATCTTGAAATAATATGTCAGGAGGTTTAATAGACATTTTTATTCCAGATAGCCTCTTTCTAATTATGCCCAGCCCGAACATCTTCCGTGCGTATGATATAAGAGGTGTGTATCCTGAAGAGATTGATGAAGAATCAGCATACAGGATAGCCTTGGCTTATTCAAAGATATTTCATGATGCAAAAGAAATAGCAGTAGGCCATGACGGAAGAAAATCAAGCATAAGGTTATATGAAAATATATCAAAAGGGCTTTCGGATTCAGGGATAAATGTGATGAATATAGGCCTCGTCCCAACCCCTTTGATGTACTTTTCAGTCTGCCATTACGGCCTCTCAGGAGGGATAGAAGTTACAGGCAGCCACAACCCGAAGGAATGGACTGGACTAAAGCTGCAGGGGAAAGATGCAGTACCTATAACATGGGAGAAGGGGATTGGAAGAATCAAGGAATTTGTTCTTTCAGGAAAAATTGGAAAATCCGATAAGAAAGAAAAAGGGAAAATAAAAAGCCATGATCCTGTCCCTGATTACATAAGGCATCTGTCTGGAAGGGCAAAACTGAAAAGAAAATTGAAAATAATCCTTGATTCTGGAAACGGCTCCTGCGGCCTCATACCTGAAAGGATTTTCAAAAAATTAGGGTGCGATGTAAAGACAATTTTTGGAAATGTTGACACAGATTATCCGAACCATGCTCCAGACCCTCACCAGAAAGATACGCTAAGTCATCTCCGGCAGACAGTGATCAAAGAAAAAGCCGATGTGGGCTTTGCATTCGACGGCGATGGCGACAGGGTAGGAATGGTGGATGAGAAAGGAGAAATAGTGGAAACAGACTCCATCCTCATCATGCTTGCAAGGAAGGCCCTGGCCATGAAAAAAGGGGATGTGGTTGTGGAGGTCAGGTCCAGCATGGCCCTGCTTGAAGACATCAAAAGGCATGGGGGCAGGCCAATAATGGGCAGGGCCGGCCATGCGTATGTTCTGGAGGAAGTGATGAAAAGGAAGGCAGTTTTTGGGGGAGAGGTGACAGGCCATCTGTATTTCCCTCTTGAATATTATCCGTATGATGATGGCATATTTGTTGCCCTTAAACTGGCAGAAATAGTTTCTGAATATGGAAAAATTTCTGGATATATTTCTGCTTTACCTGAAGCATTTGCAAGCGAAGAAGTGTTTATAGAGTCTTCCGATGAAGAAAAATTCCAAATAATCAAAAGAATAGTAAAATATCTGAAAAAAGAAAATTATAAAGTTCTTGATATTGACGGCGCAAGGATCGATTTCGGCAACGGCTGGGGCCTGATACGGGCAAGCAATACGACGCCTCATATAAAGGTGAGGTGGGAAGGGAAGACGGAAAAAGACAGAAAGGAAATCGGCAAGAGGCTTAAGGGAATTCTGGAGGGGTATAGGTTGGAATTGAGATGAAAAATTGGAGTTTTGAACAGGCAGCAAAGTTTTTCCATAAGTTTGTTGCGTCTCTTGGATCTAATAATCAGGATAAGGATTTATTTGATAAACAGCTAAGTTATTAGCAAGGGGTTAAATCTGATCCCCGGAAATAGCTAAGACAAAGGGTAGCTGATATAATGCGTAATACAGAAAAAACGAGATACATTGCAGCATCATTTATCACACTTACTCTAGCCTCTGCACTCATTCTTCTATCAGTCTTTACGTTTCCCTGTGGAGATACGGAATTCAAAACCAATTACTATTCCTCCAAAGAAAATCCTTATTACAACTCCAACGTTGTTTTTTTCTTTTATAATGGCAGAGAATACCGTTTTGAGACGAATATAAGCCAGCCAGCTTTCAGGAAGAAATACGGAGATGAGATTCTTATAAAAGGTTTTAATGACTGCATTAAAAACCAAGGATATTTCTATTTTGAGGATGCTGAGGTACAGAGTAGTGAATTGATTTCCGAGAATATGATTGATTGGAACTTCGGCTCTGTATGCTCTAGGGATCCTGCAGAAGACTATGAAAATTGCAATAGGATCTACAAGTTGGCCTTATCAAAGAAGGACATATTCTATTGTGGTTTTTTACCTGGCGAGTGGATGGGAGATTGCCATGGCGAACTAGCAATCACGAAGAACGACAAAAATCTGTGCAAGAAAGCCGGAACAGCGCAGTCAGGCCATAGCGAAGAAATTCCGTGCTATTATGCCTTCGCTTTAGCTTACGATGACGAGAACCTCTGTGAACTATTCGAGAGCAAGGATTACTGTTATTATAGGATAGCTTTTAGCGAATCAAACCCATCTGTCTGCGGAAAAATAGCTAGCCAAGAGGAGAGAGATAGTTGCCTGTCGTCAGTAAATTTCAAGCTGAAGGAAGAAAATATTTGTGAACAGATCTCATCAATAGGAATTAGGAGCGGATGCTATTATCGCTTGGCAGAGAACAATTTGGATCCAGAGTTATGCCAAAAAGTGGAAACCGAGCCTTACATGACAGGTTGGAATGAACTGAGTTATGATGGAACAAAATATGAGTGCATAATAAAGCTTGTAATGGCCCTGAAAAACGAGACTCTCTGCGAAAGTGCAGGAATTCTAAAGGAAACCTGTTACAAATCGGTCTGCAGGAGTTGGGAAACATGCAGTAATATAGGAAATTATACCTTCAGCCTCGGCTGTAACGAAGAAGAAATTGATAATGGGCCTTATTTTAATTGCATTGCACGGGGAGGATATTATACCGGTCATGACTGGACTTGTCCTAGCACACGCTCAGGTGGCTCCCCATGTGGTCCACCGTTCTGCAGGTGTCCCTTGGAATCGGAGTTGAAATGAATGGAATGTTGCATCTTGCACCCAACCAATTATAGTTAATGACACGAATAAGCGGTCATATAAGGCCTGAAGTTCCTTGTCTTATGTGGCCTACCTTTTTTTCTTCACCATGGCTACCGGCTTAGAGCATGCCCAATTATCTCCAAACTGCAGCTCTTATGCTTCCTGCAGTAGGCCTCGCATCTTTCTGCCCACTTCCTTTCCCTGTAAAGGAGGCCGCATTCTTCGCATTTTAAAAGCGATTTGGCGTGTTTCATATATGCCCTTATTCCGGCATCTGCCTGCTGTAATATTCTATGGGGGTAAATAAATGCATTTCCCTTTTCTGGAAGACGGGTGTTCACTTCCTGCAGTCAAAGACTATCACAGCGTTCGAAAAATAATCCTTTTTCGCATCATATGTCTTTGCTATTCTGCATTCTGAGAGATATTTTTTGTCCACGAAATCCTCGTTTATTATTATCCGGCCTTCCGAAACAACGGCCTTTGAGATTATATATCTGGCCTTGCCTTTTATCTCTTCTGTCCTTCTGGCTGTGCTGATTGTGCCTGTCATGAAGAGCTTCCTGTTTGTGTCAGCATAATGGTTCGTTATTTCTCTTTCTGAAAGGATAGATATCAAAGGCGTTATTTCAGCTGAACCGTAGATTGTTTCATTCCCCAATGTTGTCATTTTCACGAAATCTGACAAATCCTGCGCAAAATCTATCCTGGCTGCCGGGCCATGGTCGGCAACATAGAAATAGGAGTGGTATGCTGAAATAAGAAGAATTGCAGAAAACAAGAAATAACGTGATTTTGGGATCTTGGAAACCAAAGACCATAGCCCATGGCCGCCGATCCAGGCAAGATACGGCATGGCCAAAGCAAAATAGAGGTAGTAGATGTCCGAAAAAAGGATATAGGAAATCAGTGTTGGGAGAAGAATGGACAAAGGAAGCATCATGTTTTCTTTTTTTCCGAAAAGAAATGATAGTAAAACAAAGAATAAGGCAGGGAAATCCCAATAGACAAAAAATTCAACGATTCTCGATTTCTCGATGCCTTCTGGCTTCAGGAGATGGTAGAAAAATATTTCATTGGGGTAAGCCTGGCCTGCAAGGATGAAAAATGCCAGATGGGTGATTGCCGAAACAATTATGAAAGGCACCAGAAAATCAAAAAATTTCTTCCTTCTGGCCAAAAACAGATAGATAAGGAGGCCGATTGCTGCAGGGGCTGCATATTGCTTGGTGAGAACAGAGAGGGCCGCAAAGAGGCCTGCATGATGGTATTTTTCATTGGAAATGAGATAAACTGAAATTACGAGGAGAAGTGAAGTCAAATGAACTCCTGTTGAATAATCACTGGTCGTTATTATAGCAAAGGAAAAGAGGTAAAGCAGGGAGGCTGCCAAGGCCTGCCATTTGCCCGCTTTCCTGAGGATGAGAAACAGCATGACCGATATTAAAATAGACTCAAGTATCGGAAACAGTTTAAGGGCAAATATATTTGAATCAAAAACCTTCACCAGAAGCGAGATGAAATATATGTGGAAGGGAGGGTTCGCATAGAAAAAGTCCCTGTATGGCATGAGGCCTTCTGCTATCATCTTGCCCATGTAGAAATACACATTCTCGTCGCTGAACTTGTAGTAGACAAAAGGGAGCTTTATGGCAAGGAAAAAGGCTATGAACAGTATCAGGATCAGTTTGTCCGGATGCTTCATCTAACCCGTATGGTTTTATGGCTAAAAAGATTTCCCATGGTGAGCCTGAACAGTGCAAGAAGGAATTTTGCCATCTCCGCCTTTCCCAACTTTGATTTCCCCTCCCTCCTGTCGGAAAAGAATATCGGAACTTCCCTTATCGAAAATCCTTTTTTATGGCATATGAAAAGGATCTCGAGGAGAAATGAGTAGCCTGTCGAGGATATGGAGCCGAAGCCTATATTTTCCAGGACCTCTTTTCTATAGCACCTGTAGCCGCTGGTGCAGTCATGGACAGGCATTCTGAGAAGGGCAAGGGCAAAGGCATTTGCTGATCTGCTTATAAGACTTCTCAGATAATTCCAGCTTGTTCCGCCGCCTTTAACATATCTTGACCCTATCACAAGGCCGCATTTGCTTCTTGCCATCTTCAACATTTCTTCCATGCATTCCGGATCATGGGAGAGATCGGCATCCATGGTGAATATGAAATCATATCCGAGATGAATAGCCTTTCTGAAGCCTGCTATATAGGCTGTTCCCAGACCCAGTTTTTGCCGCCGGTGAATCACTCTCAGCCTGCCGCCGTATCTTCTTCTGAGGCCTTCAAGAAGCCTGCCTGTTCCGTCAGGAGAGCTGTCATCGACCGCTATTAGATCGATCTGGAACGGAATCTTTGCGATAAGATTCTCTATGTTTTCGATTTCATTGTATGTGGGTAATACCGCTGCTGTTTTCATATCATTCCAGCCGGAAAAGTATCCTGCAGAATATATCGGCCTTGCTAACGGTATCCACAGGCCTGTTATTGTCCCCCTTTATCCTGTAAAAGCCGTTGCTGATCGATATTATCCTGTGTGCGGCCAGGACATACCCTTTGGCCGTCTGCTCCTTTGTCGGATTTCTGATGAAATTCAGGCTGCCATTATACGCAACTATATCCCCTGCCGCATACCCGTTCTGCTCCAGACAGAGGTAAAACTTACCGTCTTCCAGCGCAGGCCTCATGCTGTCCCCTTTGCCTTCAAATACATAGGCCTTGACAACAGACATGCCAGTGGAATTATCGAGGGTTATGCGAAGGTCCTGCAGGGTGGCATTTGCCTCCGGATGCTCATCATTGATTCCTGACATGCAGCCTGAAACTGCAATCACCAGGAAAAGGTGATAAAGCTTCATGGCCCTATTTTGGCGGCGGGGTTAAATAGTCTTCCAGCAGACTTAATGCCGCTTCAGGCCATATGCTGGCAAGCCCGGAATATTGATGCAAACCCATATTTATTTGCAATAAGGCAAAAAGGGGGTATATGCTGAAAGGTTTCTGGAGCATAGCAGAGGCTTCAATAGCCATAATACTGATATTTTCGTTCCTTTTTGCAGTCATGCCAGGCCTGGAAAAAGAGGAAAAGGCCCAGACGGGAACGGCATACAAAGCTCTTGACCAGCTAAACGCAAGCGAGCTGAGAAGGCTTGCTGAGGCTTATGACTTTGCCTCCATAGCAGGAAACATCACAACTGCCGGCTGGAGCCATTCTGTCGTGGTATGCGGCTACTCATATTGTGCCGGCGAAATGCCGGAAGGCGAGACTTATGCAGCAACCCGGATTTCTGCGGGCTACTCATCGTATTCTCCAAGGACGGTCAAGGTTTATGTATACAAATAAGGCAGGAAAAATGCCCATATGAAAGGCCAGATGTATATGATTGCGGCTTTCGCCCTGATACTGCTCTTTTCCATAGGGATTGCCGGCCTCAAGCCTTCTGTGCTTGACAACAGCAGCCCATTGGACAGCTTTCTGGAAAACGCAGCGTCTGAATTTCCAAGGGCATACAATCTTGAAAAGGATGCTTCGGATATCCATAACTTCACAGAATACCTGAAATCAGCAGCCTCTGAAAAGAACATCAACCTGAAAGGCATCTGGCTTGTTTCCATTCACAGGAAGAGCGGCATTGTCCTGAATGCCGGCAATCTCCTTGGCTCAAGGGAAGCGATTGCAATAAATATAGGCTCCAGAAATGCGACGATTGAGCTTGATGAGGGGGGAATGGGTTCAGCGGAATTCGACAATGTCGGGGAATCATTCCTGATTGAAATAGCATATCAGGGAAGGGCGGTAAAACTGCCCTGGAAAAGGGACAAGGACAACATGTATGCCGAATTGATCGCCGAGAGCGGCTCAAATGTCGCCAGGAAGGCGATAAACGCATAATTCTATTTCACTTTTCTGATGGCCTTTGAAGGCACATCCTTGAAGAGCTTCTTGAACGGCTTCAGAATGAGATTGGCTATCTTCAGGCCCCTGTATATGGAGGAAAATGCAAGATATATGCTTACCCCTCCTGTCATGTAAGCCATCAGGGCCGGCGCATCAGTGGGCAAGGAGTGGCCCATGCTGTTGGCTATGAAGGGCAAGGAAAGCGCGCCTATCCCGAAAAGGAAGGCCCTGTTGAAATGCTCGAGCGTCTTTGAGATGAAAAAGAAAAGGATTATGCCAGCTCCGAGGACAAGATATATCTCCACTGGAAATGCTGAAGGCATATTAAATATTGCCCTGGCCTGAATAAATCCTAAAGCATGGACCAGCCAGCCAGTGGAGGGGATTTAAAAGCCTTTTGCGTCATATAAATTAGTAAGCCTCGGTGGCTCAATGGTAGAGCAGCTGACTTGTAGCTGCTGATATTGCAATCTTCCACGGGGAAGAAATGAGCGGCAGGATATCAGCAGGTTGAGGGTTCAAGGCCAAGCCCTTTCAATAGGCTTTTCTTCCAAAGAAAAGCCCATACGGCAAAAGAAGGCATTACAGAGGCCGTATGTAATCAGAGGGGTGTAGACCCGTAGAGGGGATACATCCCCTCTGGGGAAAGAAAGGGGTGCGCTGGAAATCCCTCCCGGGGCTTTTGATTTTTTCTCCGCCAGATAATTTCCATGAACAACGCTACAACGGCCGGACTTCCTCGATTGACGGGAGAATGCGATCAGGGGCAGGGGCCACCATTCCTGAGATCTTCTCTGCCGTCAGATACATCAGCTGCTTGTCTATTTTCATTATCCTCTCGTCAAGCACCTTCCTCATGAAGAAGGGGAAGACAAGAGAATTATTGATCTGGTTCTCAAAGTCGCCTCTGCCCGTCGCAACAATTCTGGCCTCTGCTGCTTTAGCGTCAGCAGGCATGATTTCCGGGTCAGGGTTGGAGAGGGCAAAAACAATCGCATCCTTGTTCATATCCTTCACCATATTGCCTGAAACAATACCTTTCCGGCCTGACACGCCTATGAACACATCGCTTCCCTGAATGGCGTCTTCCAGCGTCCCTGATTCCTGTCTTTGATTTGTGATTTCCGCCAATTCCTGCTTATACTTATTGAGGGAATCCCTTTTTCTGTGAATAATTCCATTGCTGTCAAGGACAAGCAAATTTCTCGCCCCTGCATGGACAAGAAGCTTTGCTATGCCGTAGCCTGCGGCCCCCGAGCCAAGGATCACTATCCTTGCCGTCTCCATGCTCTTATTCACAATCTTCAATGCGTTCATGAGACCCGCTGTGACAATTATTGCTGTCCCATGCTGGTCATCATGGAAGACAGGTATGTCAAGCCTTTCTGAAAGTTTTTCCACTATTTCAAAGCATTTTGGCGCCTCTATGTCCTCTATATTGATTGCTCCGAAATTTGGGGAAATGTTCTCCACAATGCTTATTATCTCCTCTGTTTTCTGGGTCTTCAGGCAGACAGGATAGGCATCCACATTCCCATAGGCCTTGTATAGCATGGCCTTGCTTTCCATCACGGGCAGAGCCGCTTCAGGCCCGAGATTCCCGAGGCCCAGTATCCTTGAGCCGTCTGAGACTATTGCGATCGAATTTCCTTTTCCAGTATATCTGTACACGTCTGGCTTGTTCCTGGCAATAATCCTTACTATTTCTGCCACTCCGGGAGTGTACAGGAGTCTGAGAACCTCCCTGCTTATCTCTGCCTTCGGCCTGATCTCTATCTTCCCCTTCAGCTTTTCGTGAAGCTCGATGGCTTCTTTTTTTATGTCCATATTGGCGCCCCTTTGCTTATTCCTGCCTCCGCTGTCCAGCAATAGAAATAGTGATTATAGGCGTATGTCTTTTATTAATGCTTTTCCTGAAACAGATTGCCTCTGAAAACGCCTCTTTCTGCTCCCTGTTCCTTATGCCCTTGTGCTGCTCAAATCGGCATCTGAAGCAAGTGAAAGCGGAACAGTAAGCCTGAAACGGCTTTAAATTTTTAACGCTCTATTTTAAACTGATGGATATGCGGTACCGCACCAATGACGATGTAAAAATTGTTGCAGGGTCTGTTTTAGATGAAATCAGAAAAAGGGGGCAGGACGGCATGCCTTTGAAGGATTTGCTGGACTATACGCTACAGGTTATTGAAACACAGCGAATCAGAGATATATCTGCGCGAGATGTTGTTCGGTATCTGACGGTAGGAGAATTCGTCACCTCAAATTTAACAACAGGAGTCTATGTTCCCACTGACGAGAGCATGGAGCTGCTGCTGGGATGTATGGAAGATGAAATAAAGAAGAGAGGCAAGGAGGGTATGGGAATCAGGGATGCTGGCAAATATCTTCTGGAAGCCAGGAGAGAACTGGAGGTTGATGTCGCGCCTATCCATGTTTTCGAAATTCTTACGAAGAGGGACCTTATTCAGGATGATTTGAGGGACCAGAAGACCGTTTATGTGCATACCGACGTGGCCAGATCGTATTGAAAGCCTTTCAGAAAGATTAGGATATGCCCATTGTCATTGGCATTTTGGCCCAGTAGATGCGCAAACCTGATACGTTCCCCTGCATTCCTGCGTGTATAAATTGCTGTACCATGAGCATCCGTCTTTCGCTATGCAGGAGCTCTGCGAAATTATGGCATTGCAGCTTTTTGTATCGCAGCTTTCAGAAGTTTGGCATGTTTGTGAGCAGCACTGGCTGTTGCTGCTGCATGTGGAGCCTGAAGAAAGGCATGAAGAGCCTGATGAGCATTGTCCATTGGAGCATGTCTGGCCAGAGGGGCATCCTGTAGGAGGGCCGTATTCAAGGCAGCTGTCTGAATCAAAATTGCCGCAGACGCTGTAGCCTGAAGAGTCAGAACAGATGCTGCTGCCTGCTGTGCACTCATCAGTGCAGGAGAGACCTTGAGTGGAGCTTTCGCCTGTGCATTTTGGCCCAGTAGTTGTGCAAACCTGATACGTTCCCCTGCACTCCCGTATGAAGAAATTGCTGTACCACTGGCAGCCGTTCTTTGAGATGCATGCTGATTGGGAGATTATGCCCTTGCAGCTCTTGGACTCGCAGCTTTGTGATGTCTGGCAGCTCTGGGAGCAGCACTGGACGCTGCTTGTGCAGGCGGAGCCGGCAGAAAGGCATGCTGTGCCTGAACAGAGCCCACTGGTGCATGTCTGACCGCTGGAGCATGCTGTAGCTAACCCGTACTCAAGGCAGCTGTCTGAATCGAAGTTGCCGCATATCCTGTATGCTGTTGAGCTGGAGCAGACCCTGCCCCCAACGCTGCAATCATCAGTGCATGAGCTTCCCCCATTGTCACTCGAGGCTCCTTGACTTTTCGAGCAGGCTGTCATATTCCTGCTGGGCCTTTCCAAGCTTGGTGTACAGCCCAGTGAGGTTCTCTTCCTGAGAGCTGTTGGGCGGAGGAAATTTGAGATCGCAGGGAACGATATTGGAAACAGGCCCATTAGCATCGATATTGATCTCGCTGTCTATGGTGGAAAAGCCTGCCTCCCCCGGATGCGTGAATGTCACAGCGACAGTCCCCATATATAGCCTTGACTGGGAGATGCATGCCTTGAAGTCTATATAGCGCGTTTCAGAAGGCTTCAGGGTGAAATTTGATGCAGAGAGATTGGATATGCCCTTTATGTCTCCGCCTATCTTGAGCGACACGTCAATATTTGCATCCCCTGTGTTCCTGAAGCCCAGAGGCACGGCCCCTGGAGGCTTGTGGGCAGACGTATCAACCAAATAGGTGCTGCCGGTGAGATTCACCTTGAATGTCTGCTTGTAAACGAGTATCTGCCCTATGCCTCTCGCATCGGCATAGCCCTGAATGAAGAGGACTGCCAGAATAGCTGCAACTGCAAGAAATGCCAGTGATTTCATCAGACTAAACTTGTCCGGGAAGAATTTAATTGGTTTGCATTTTTCAGTACGGAGCAAGTACGTCTGTATTTGTTTTATACCATTGCATTGCGTTTTCTTTGCCGTTTGGGTATGAAGCATGCAAAGCATGCTTCTGCCTCCCACGGGCTTTCTTTTCTGAAAAGAAAGCCTACTTGAAGATAAAGCCTGTCTCCTTCGACCACAAAAGGAGGTCAAGTTCAGCCAGGCCAATGCCCAATCTTGAGGCAAACTCCCTCATCCTGCCTTCTATTTCCATGTATTTCCTTCGCGTCATGCTTTTGGGGCTTTCTTCTATTACCCCAAGGCCTTCAAGGTTCCTTAAAATATGCCTGTCAAGTATGGCCAGATCCTCTCCATATCCTATGTTCCTCAGGAAATGGCTGGCCTCCTTGTATCCCATGCCCTTTATGCTATCCACAAGCCATTCCCTTGATTCTATAGGCTGGCCTATAGGGAACCTGAGGTCATTCTTCATGTGCCTGTCTCTTGCCAGCGAAAGACAGGCTGACTTGTTTTTGTGGAACCTTACCCCTGAATTTTTCAGTATCTTTCCTGACAGCCTGATATCAAAATTATGCGGGAAACCGTGCTGAACAAGCTGCTTCATGGCCTTGTCTGCCGCCAAGGCTTTTGACTGGGGAGTGAGGAGACAGAAGCAGAGTTCAAGGAAAATGTCATCTTTTGTCTTGCTTTTGAATGCTCTGAAAGAATCTAATTTTGCTCGTATATCTTCCTTCTTCAGCCTGTATAAGTCGAGCAGATGGCCTATGTTTTCCATATTATCAGCCTTCTCATTTATCGGCAAGCCTGGCGCTTTTGACTTTCAGCCAGCCTGCCTCGGACTGGCTGTTCCATATGACTTCCCTCTCTCCTATTTCTATTCTGTGCCTGAAGAAAGGGCAATCAATTACAAGAGTCTCGTATTCCCCTCCCTCCCCTGAAAGGTGGAAATCATATTTTCTGGACAATTCTTTCAGCTTTCCAAAATTGTTTTCATCTATTTCCTTTCCAAGCCACTCTTTCGTCAAGCCTTCTGCTGAAACACCTGTTATAACAACCCTGAAATTATATTTGAAAAGCATTTTCCACTCATCTTCAGGTTCAATATGCCATAAAGGAGTGTATACCTTCAATTTAAGTTTTTTGCAGATCCTTTTTACCCTTTCATACTGGTACTGACTTGCCAGAGCGCCTGCCGCTATTCCCTGTGCCCCATCCTTTTTGGCGATTTTCAGCAGGTTTTCCAGATCCTTCAGCTCCTTTTCCTTGATTCCTTTTGTTTCAGAAGTGAGAAGCCTTTTATGCATGGCCGCTGCCTGCAGCTTTGTCAGCCATGTGTTGGGATAGTGGAACATATAGCTCTCCTCGCTGGAGGAGTGCATGGTTGCAAGCGAAAGGATCTCATGGCCTTCCTTCTCTGCAAGACAGGCCGCAAGGGTTGAGTCCTTGCCTCCTGAGAAGAGAACTGATAGTTTCATGATAACATTATGGAAAGCATGATTTATACGGCAAGCAGGCAGATGGTGAAGGAAACTCGTACCTCATACCAGAGGCTTTACTGCTTAACAATGGAGGATCGTTTATAAGGAATCTCAGTACACTCACTACCGGAATTGGGAATCATCCTAGAGAGGCCCCATGCATATAGTTCACCATCCCAGTGATACCAGATTTTACCTCCTTTCATGACATTGTCATATGCTCTGCTAAAAGATGATTTTTCTTCAAGACCGGCACCATCGTCGCCAATTGTACCGCTTGTCTGAACTGCGACACCTAAGGCAGCTTCATTTTCTATTCGCTCCCTTATTCTTTTAATTATTCCGGATGCCTTTCTTGTGCCTGAATATCGTCTCAAATTATCAAATCTCACATAAGTGTTATGGCTATCGTTAAAAAAATTTCCAAGATGCTCATCAGGGGTCAATCTCCAGCTTCGGGGCATACAACCTATCCCAATACAATAGATAATCAGAAAAGATATTTAAAAGCATAAGATGGAATTATAATTGTGGGACCTTGGCATTCGAAAGCATACTGAACCCTATAATCATTTTTCTTGATGTAGTGGGAGGTATAATCTTGGTGTACGGCTCCCTGATGGCCGCTTATAATGTCTTCCTCCATGAGGCGAGGGAGCTGGCAGGCAAAAAGGCCGCTGATTTCAGGAGGATAAAGCACGGCTTCACCCACAGGATTGTCTTTGCCCTCGAGTTCTTCATAGCCGCAGACATCCTGAAGACCATACTCGTGCCCACATTAGAGGATCTCATACAGCTTGCTATCATAGTTGCGATAAGGACTGTGCTCGCGTATTTTCTGGAGAGGGATATGGGGAAAGTGTAAGTAGTCAAAAGGGTATTTCAATCTTTGGGTTACAAATGTCATATGTCGTCTCAAACTTTACAGAAATACCTTCAGGCAGAACTTGTCATTGATGCCGATATAGCAATCCACATGGGGCTACAAAAGCACCTTTCAAGATGCATTGGAAGGTCCCCTTGGAAGGCTGAAATCCGTGTGGATCGTAGCAATAAGAAGGTGGTGATTTATTCCATAGTATCACAGAAACCTGATGGTGAAATCGAGGGAAAAATACCCAAAGGCGTCATTGAAAAACTCACTGATCACTATATGGAGACTCATAGGAACTATCCAGTTCGTTTGACATATTTGGACAATCCGATCCAGCAAACGGATTTTCAGGATGTCGAGACCTTGAAGTCAGAACTGAAAAAGGCCAGAACTGAAAATGCAACCCTTAAGCAGCATTTGAACACTTCAAGAAATGAATTCAAGGAGCTTGGAATAGAGGTTGAGAAGCAAAAAAAGTTGATAGAAAAAAATATAATAATTGACAAGAAAAGAGCCGATGATGATTTTGCAGTGCTTTACCTCGAATTTCTGAAGCAGGTTCAAGCTCCCAGAATCAGAGAATTATCAAGTGAATATTCAAATGTGGCGGCTGAAGTTGATGATAACCTGAAAAGATTAAATGAACTTTATGGAGAAGCTATTGATTTTCCAGTTATCGCTACGATAGGGGAAGGGAAGCTTGAGGATTTTGAAGCTTACCGGAGGATTAGAGAGCAATATGGAAAACTAAAAGAGTTTTCCGACACAGAGAAGACACTTGCAAAGATGGGGGGAAAACTTGATATTCGTCTCTCCATTGAGTTAGGACAGAAGAAGACAAAAAGCATTGATGAAGCGCTGAAAATGATAGAAGAGCTTTACAGGCTCTGCAGGGATATATATCATGCACAGCAGATATTTGGGAAGCATGAGATTGTTTACGTTCTTGACCAAGGTATTGTGGAAGGCAGACTTCTTCAAAGGCTGATAATGCCAATAGAATATGCGGCGGGTGGAAAAGGACGTGAAAGGCTTGATAAAGATCTCATTGCACATGCTGAATCCGCCTGCCCAAAATATTGCAAAAATTATACGTCTGAACCAAAACAAGTCGAACAGGACGGCCTCGTAGCATTTGAGATGAGTCTGAAGATTGATGAAAAGGATGTGGCTAAGACAATGAGACAATTCGCTCACAGCATATTAACTGAGCAGAACAAGCAGCTTTTTTATGGACTGGGAATAAGCATCCGCGGACAATGCATTTATGGCTTTGAGGCGAATTATTACATCCGTCGATCACTTTCTTAATTGAGCATCCACGCACACCTTCCACACCCTCGGCGCATAGGGCAGGGCCATTGTTTTTGACAGTATTTTCAGTTTTGCTTTTTTCTTCTTGCAGGCCTTCTCGAAAAGCCTTATCGTCTCTGAATACGGGTCTGATTCGTGGCCCGTACTGTAGAAGTGGATTATCCCCTTCTTCTTAAGGCAATTGATTGCCATATCCAGATAGTCATGGCCATGGAGTGGGAGAGGCATCACTATTCTATTGAACTTATTTTTATATTTTGGGCATATTTTCCTTACATCGCCATGTATAGCCTCTATTTTATCCTGGACTTTGTTCAGTTCTATATTTTTTTTCATGTAATCAAAAGCATTCTTGTTCAGCTCAACGGCAACAATCCTCTTGACAAGGGGCTGCCTCTTCGCTATCTGTATCGCAAAGGGCCCTATTCCAGCGAACATCACAAGGACCTCCTCGCCCTTCTTGACAAGAGACGCTATCCTCTGCCTCTCGGTCAGCTCCCTCGGGGAAAAATATGTCTTTTTTAAGTCGAGAAAGAATTTGCATCCATATTCGGTATGTATAGTCTCTGTTTTCCTGCCTATTATGGCAATTATTTTCCTCAGCCTCAGTTTTCCCTTCCTCTCATCTGCTTTCATACATACTGTCTCGATGCTCTTGTGCAGCCTGAGGAGGGCCTCTGCTATCAGTTTCCTTTTTTTGTATAATGTCTGGGGGATCTCGAGTATGGCTATATTGCCAATAATTTCAAAACTGCCTCTGAAATCTCCCATCTCTTTTTCTGATAATTTTTCTTTCAGAAGCCCTTTCAGATTCATCTTACACCTGCCCCAGCTTTATTGATGCCGCATCCCCGTATTCTGCTCCATCCCTCGAAAGCGTGCTCTTCTTCAGCTTTATCCCATTTACAGTCATTTTTCCGAATTCATAATTTTCAAAATTCTTCAAGGAAGAGAGAAGCCTTTCTGAGTTTCTGGGCGACTTTATCCTCGCTATAGTAAGATGCGGCTCCGGCTCCCTTTCTTCTTTCCTTATATAATCCAGCTTTTCATTCAGTCTTTTTGATATCTCGGCCATCATTCCATTGTCCTGAACTCCTATCCATATGACTTTCGGGAAGCGGGGGCTGCCGAAATATCCCATCCCTTTGAAAAGGGCATCAAAATGATTCATGCTCCTGACGGCTTCAGAGCCTTTTGAAGCAATTTCATCAGCCAGGGAATCTTCAACCTCTCCCAGAAACTTGAGCGTCACATGAAGGCTTTCTTTTTTGACAAATTTGGCATCTGCATTCGTTTTTTCCAATATTTGACTTGCCTCTGCGATTTTCTCTTTGATATTCTCATCTATATCAGCAGCGAAGAACAGTCTCATCTTATTTGTTAGGCCATGGAATAATAACCTTTTCAGCAGCTTCTGGCTGCCCTTTATAATAGTGCATGCCAGCCCGGATTAGACTTCACGCCAACTTCACATTCGCTTCACAATCACAGGAATCTTTTTAAACCGTTTCCATAATAGAATTGTATGGTCTCCTCCCAGTTCGGCTGGAAAAAGAACCCGTTCTCCTTCAGGCTCATGTCCGATTTCTTCATAGGATACAACAAGGAAAAGATGGAGGTATACCAGGGCCTCAACAACGGGGACAAATTCGCTTTACTCCTTGGCCCGACAGGCTCCGGCAAGACAACATTCATGATGTACATCCAGAGGGCATTCAGGAATTACAAGCTGCTATTCCTCCCAAAGCCCCCAAAAAACCCCTCTGACTGGATCGAGATTTTCAATCCTGTCCTGGGGAGGCCTTTCCCTTTCTTCAAAAGGAACATAAGCCTGTACAATCTTCATGAGAGACTGAACAAAAAGCTGGGCAGCAAAAGGTGCCTTGTCTTTGTCGATGAATGCCATGAGGCAAGCGTGGAGAGCCTTGAGTGGATAAGGAGCATAGCGGACCAGACAGAGAACCTTTCAGTCATGATTGCCGGCCTGCCTGTGCTTGAGAAGAACCTTAAGGACAGCCTTGAGACGCTGCTGAAGAGGGTCACTATCAATGTCAGGCTGACAAACCTGACAAAGAGCGAGACCAGGGAGCTGATAAAGAAGAGGATAGAAAGCCATGGAGGGACAGACATCTATCCGTTCACAAACGAGGTCGTGGACGAAATATATGAAAAAACAGCAGGCTTCCCGAGGGAAATACTGAGGATATGCGACGATCTCGTGAAGAAGGCCGTTGAAAAGAACATGACCACAATAGACATCAATTTCATGAAGGAGATGGACACAGAGACGACAGCAAGGGTGGCCATAGAGACAGTGGACAGGCTCCCGGAGAGGCAGAAGACCATCTTAAAGCTACTTTCATCAAGGGGCGCTATGACGCCCAATGAGATAGCTGATTCTGCAGGCGGCATGCAGGAATACAAGGACAAGGGGAATGCGATCAGGGCCATGAACAACATACTGAAGAGGCTCATGGACGACGGCTTTGTCGAGAGGGACAGGCAGGGCAAGGTGTACGTTTACAAGGTCTCTGGAAAGCTGAAGACCATACTGGTGACGGCCTGAAGGATGGCAAAAGAGGCGAAGGCGCTACTTCCCGTCTTTCTTCAATGAAGTCAGCTCGAATTTCTTTTTGTTCCTTTTCACAATAAGGGCTTGTTTTCCATTCTAATAAAGACCTGAAGGCCTGGCTATGCACTCTTGCGGGAAATCATGATTCCTGCATTTACCCGTTTCAAAAGGGAATAAGGACAGAAATCAAAGCCTACAATATATCCTTCTCCGCCACTATCACGAAGTCTCCCACAGACTTCACTGCAGAGAAAGGCACAAGAGACCTCTTCTTCTCGTTCTGC
The DNA here is from genome assembly GCA_016185435.1 of Candidatus Aenigmatarchaeota archaeon. Lineage (GTDB taxonomy): Archaea > Aenigmatarchaeota > Aenigmatarchaeia > QMZP01 > QMZP01 > JACPNN01. The sequence goes on from JACPNN010000015.1 coordinate 52,526, forward strand.
TGAAGGTTCAGGGCTTCTGAATGGGTCGTTGTCTCCGAGAGGACAAGGTTTATCAGCTCTCCTGACTCGACTATGTACTCGACATCCCCTACAACGCCGAACTTCCTGCCCGACTCCTCAGAAACGAGCATCTTCCCTATAAGATCCTTCGCCCTTATCTTTTCTTCCTCGGCCATAATGTATTACATATGCTTCTGTTCTTTTTAAGCTTTTAGAGGCCGTAGAAGCTTATGCATGCAACACTCTCCTTTATTTAGAATGCTGTTGACTATTAATATGGATGCATTTGGAAGGGGCAGGGAGCTGATTAAAAAGGGGGGCAAAGAGTTTCATGAGAAAGAAGGCACAGATCTCAAGGGCGTTCGACCTGAACTCCAATATGCTGCTGAAGCGCTCTATCAGCTGGGGGAAGATTTACGTGAAATATGCTCCGGAAGCGGGCATCGGCCGTCTGTTGTTACTAACCTTGGAAAGGAGTGGCCATTGAAGACGTTGAAAGAGAATATCAGTGCCCCGGATGATTTCATTGACATGTTTGTTCATTCAATTGAACAGCTTCAATGGTACAAGGAAAGCGAGATGGAGGAAATACAGACATATATGATCTCGAATGGATATGTTGACTCAGCTGGCTATGAATTGCTTCTCAACGAGATCAGAAGAAGACGTGGGGCGCTAGGTTACCTATCTTGGAATTCTCCTGGCGAAAAATGGGGAAGGGAGCATAGAAAACAAAAATTATGAAAGCGCGCTCATCTTATATCGAGTGGCCGGCACTCACAGCCTCCCAGATGGCCAAGATAGATTCTCTCGCACCGCAATACGGGATAAGCCTTGAAAGCATGATGGAGAAGGCCGGCCTTCATACCGCTGAACTGGCCAGGAGGCTTTTGGGGAAGGATTATAAGAGCAAGACTGTCTGCCATCTTGCCGGGAAAGGCAACAATGGAGGGGATGCTGTCGCCTCTGCAAGGCATCTGGCCCTGTCGGGGGTAAAGAACATCCTCCTTTTTTCCCACCCCTTTCATGAGCTCAAGGAGGCTGTGAAAGCGCAGATCCTGGCTTTGCCAAAGGAAAATGTCATGGCCATAGGAATTGATGAGTCCAAAAGCGATAGCGATATAATGTCCATAATCAGGCCTTCAGACCTGATAATAGACGGCCTGATAGGCTACAATCTCAAAGGCGAGCCGCGTGGGGAGGCGGCAAGGCTCATTGAAGCCGCAAACAATTCAGGAAGGACTGTCCTTTCAATAGACGTCCCTTCCGGCCTGGATTCCGACACTGGAAGGCCTTCAAAGCATACAATAAAGGCCAGAGCCACCCTCACGCTTGCCCTGCCGAAAAGGGGCCTCATGGAAAAGGAAGCAAGGAAGCACATCGGAAACCTTTATGCGGGCGACATTGGCATTCCCCCATGGCTTTACAGGCAAATAGGAGTTGACGTCGGAGCCATTTTCTCTGCCAAAAGCGTAGTGAAGATATATTGAGCCTTGGCCTCTGAACCCCATGATTTCTATTTATATTTCCTCCTTACCATGACTTTCTATGATACTGCCGGACCATGAAATAAGGGAGAGGCTGAAGGAGAAAAGCATTGTTGTCGAGCCGCTTGATGACCCTGAAATGCAGATACAGCCTGCCGGAATAGACCTGAGGCTTGGGAACGAGTTCAGGATATTCAAGATCACTTCTACTCCCTATATTGATGTCAGGAGGAAGGTGGAGGATTATACTGAAGTGGTTCAGAAAAAGGACGATGAGCATTTCATACTTCACCCTCATGAGTTTGTCCTGGCCAATATCAAGGAATACATAAAAATGCCGGCAGACCTTGTAGGGGCTGTAGACGGAAGGAGCAGCCTTGGGAGGCTTGGCATTGTGGTGCATGCTACTTCTGCAAGCATAAACCCTGGTTGGGAAGGGAGGCTTGTCCTTGAGATGACAAACATAGGCAAGATGCCTGTCGCGCTATATCCGGGCATGAGGATAGCCAAATTGGCCTTCCACAAGCTGTCCTCGCCAGCTGAAAGGCCGTATGGCAAGAGGGAAGGGGCCAAATACCAGAAGCAGGACGGCATTTCAGAGGCGAAGATATATGAGGAAGGGAAATGAATGAGGCTTTGCCTCTCTGAACCTCTCTTCGATTACAAGGGGAGGCCAAGGGGCAGCGCATCGACAAGCACTGGTGTCGCTGTCTTCAGCAGCCTGCAGCTTGGCTAGTATACCGCGACAAGTAGTTAGGCAGTTCACGCCTTTTTCGCTAAATGAGTTTGAAGTTCCACAATTTTTCCTGAAACTATTTTCAGTACCAAAAAGAGAAGCGGAATGGTGTTCCCCCAGACCACTTCTCTTCCGCATCGCTGAGGCTTCTACAGGGCACCGTATATCCCGGAGTACGCCTCAATTAAACCTTCAGCGCTTTCAATTTGCGCCACCTCTTTCCTTGGCCCTTTTGCTCATTTTCTTGATTTTGCTGAATACCAAATCAAACGCTTCAAGCATCTTCCGTGGCCTCCTTGAGCAATTGGCGGCCTTGTTCGGAGCGATTCCGCCAAGCGCCTCCCCGACTTCTTTCGGCCTTCTCCTTCTGCCGTCCAGCACTCCGTGCATCAGGAGGAAGCATTTCATGTCTAATCCGTCCGTTTTTCTGACGAACTTCTCGACAGCCTCCGGCGGCATGGACCTCAAAATACTGAGAGGTCCTTTTCTCTTCATGTTCTCCTCCTCATAAGTTCTATGAAATGTGTATAGCTCGCCTAAGACAACCTCCTATCTTAACCCCTGTACTTTTCCCCGTCCCTTTCCTCCTCAATTTGCCTAGAGTACATTTTCCTTCTCTTCTCTCTTGCTGTCCAGTCTTCCTGCCTAATTCTCCTCAAGTAACTTTCTCTCCTCCTCTCTTTTGAATCTGTTGATGCCGCAATCACCGCAAACAACATTATCACTACAACTACGAAAAACCCAATGACTCCGATTCCTATGCTTTCCCCTGCACCTTCCATTTGATTCCTCCTTTCTCTAATCAGTTGTTTTTGTCTTCTTTTTCCGATGATTTATGATCTGTTCTCCGCCCTCTTATCGACAGAAAGAATATCGAGCCGTTCAGTGCTGCAACATTGAGGGTGAACCATGGTTCCACAAACATGGTCCAGTCCTCTATTGCAAAGATGCTGACAATGGTGCCGAAATTGAAGAAGCCCCATGCAAGCCTGTTTTCAGATTTCGGATCGAGAAAGGCCTGCCTTATTGTCGGAACTGCGCCTATCCATGCTATAATCCTGTTCATTATCACTGTGGAGATAGGATTATAGGTAACAGCCCACAGAAGGAGGCTGATTATGGCTCCTGCAAAGCATATCTTGTCCAAAGGGCTGAATCCGCTCCTTCCGTATCGCAAGATCAAAGCTAGCATCACAATATTGCCGGTCAAAAATGCCATGGGAAGGTATATTGTGTTCCTGGCCCCGGCAAACCAGTAGCTCACGGTGAGTATCAGCATATTGATCGTCCATATGAGCCATGTGGACTTGGTAGCTTTGCTCTGATCTTTCAGCCTGAGGAGATCAAATATATAGGCCACAAACCCTAAAAGCGCGCATGCCCCGCCCAGCAGGCCAAAGACCTGATGGCTATCCATGAATAAAGCCTCCTTCGAGTGGTTAAAATCGGAAGACATCGCCAGATAAGAGCTCCCACTACTAGGAACTATGCCAGAGACAATGTCGACTTCATTTGAACTGTATCCATTGCCTCCGGATTCTTTCTGAAGACCTTTGTCCTTCCTATAGATCTACATAAAAAATCATGCAGACCTTTCCTATAGTGATGAATAGATGAGCATTATGCGCTTCTGTAAAGCTGATAGGACAGGAAGGCATTTAAAGGGTTCTGCTGCCTATATGGCATGACTTTCCTGCGCTATATGCGACCAGATCCGGAAATGTGAAAAAGCACCCGACTGCGCATATTTAAGCCTTCAGGCGGATATTGATTGTATAAATTCAGGGTGAAACTATGGGACTCCGTCCGGCAAGGTGCTACAGGACCCTCAAGAGGGCCTATACAAGGTTTAGCAGGGCCAACAAGAGCAAGGACTATGTCAAAGGAATCCCTGAGTCCAAGATACACAGATTTGAATTCGGGAATGCGAAGAGGCCTTACCAATATTCGCTTTGCCTTACAGTCAGGGACACTGTCCAGATAAGGCATAACGCCCTGGAGGCCTGCAGGGTTTCCCTGAATAAGAATTTGGATAAAAGAGTAGGAACTGATGCATATTTCGGAAAAGTGCTTGTCTACCCGCACCAGATACTCAGGGAAAAGATGCTTGCCACAGGCGCGGGGGCAGACAGGTTCCAGTCAGGCATGCGCCTGGCTTTTGGCAAACCTATAGGGACTGCCGCAAGGGTTTATTCCGGGCAGAGCGTAGTTGAGGTGAGGGTTGACGAGGCTGGCCTGGAGGCCGCAAAGAAGTCTATGCACATAGCCGGGAGCAAGCTGCCCTGCCCTAGCAGTATTTTGGTGAAGAGAATAGCTGGCTGATTTTGGCTTCTTGATGTCGAATTCATTTCTGGAGCAGAAGATGCAGCCTGTACAAATCAGTGGCAGGAGGCGCAAGATAGAACTCAATCCTGTCCGAATAGTTTCTGACGATTTTCAAAAATTCCTCATATGGCTCTTCAAGCTGGTAGGCCTTCCAGTTGAGTGCCAGGACAGGCCTTCTGCCTGTCTTTTTCTTTTCAGAAGACTGCACAATTGCCTCTGAAATCAATTTTACCCACACAACTTTCGTTCCGGCTGAACCAAGAATGAAGCCGTCAATGTCCTCCAATGGCATGATGTCCTTGGCTCTTTCAGGAGACATGCTGCCGCCATAGATTATCCTTATTTTATTTGCAGCTTCTTCTGAATATTCTTCTTCAAAGGCCTTTCTCATTGCTGCTGCCATCGGCCCGATCTGCTCAGGCCCGGGAGGATGAACATCTGCTTTTCCGCTGCCCCTTACCGCCCACCCGGGCTCGTAGCTGAATACGGTTTTCAAGGCAGTTTCTTCGCCTATTTCCTTCAGGATTTCCCTGAGCCTGTTTTTGAGAATTTCGGCTATTTTCAGCTTTTGTTTCCCGTCAAGAAGGCTCCAGGGCTTGCCTATATCCTCCCATTTCTCGCCAAAAAGGACAATATTGTCCTCCAGGCCTGCATCAATAGCAGGGATGAGTTTTCTCGGAATGATTTCAAAAGGCTCCTCATGCTCGGAGTGACATATTAGTACGCCAGCCGCCCCTGCAGCCTTCAGGTGGTGGAAGGCAAGCTGGCCTGTCCTTGCGAACTGGTGCTTGCCGTCTGAAGGAAATATATCCACTTTCTGGGCGATGAGCTTTATTGGGGTCATCAATATTTATCGGCTATATGCTTTAAATGTACAGGCTTTCTCTGGCTGCCCGTTGGCTGATGCTGCAAGCCTCTATCAGACCGATAGCTTTTTATATAGTGGAAACAAAATTTCCATGGTGAAAAAAATGGAAAAAATAAGACTGGAAAAGCAGGGGAGAATTCTCATACCGAAAGGCGTGAGGGAGAAGCTTGGCGTAAGGGCAGGGGAGGAAATGAGCATTCAGGTGGAGCGGAGGGGAATAGTTCTGAGGGCCTTCAAGTCGCCAAAGGATTTCTCCGCCGAGCTCAAGGGCTGCGTGAAGGAGAGCAGGATAGATCCCCTTACCCTGAAGAAGATATGGGAGATGTGAATGATATTCATCGACAGCAACATATGGTGCTACTATTTTGACAGCTCATCAAAAGAGCATGCATCAATATCATCCTATATAGACGGCATTCTGGGCAGGAAAGAAATAGCGATGAACACTCTGGTGCTGATGGAAGTCTCCCATTATCTGATAAAGAACCTGGGCTCGATAAAAGGCAAGGAGAAGGTTGAGGCCATGCTTGGTTTCCCTTTTGCTGTCAGGAATTTTGATTATGACCTCCTGCTTGAATCGGTAGAAATGCTTTCCAGCTACACCCACACAGGCATTGGAGGGAGGGACGCCACAATACTGGCCACGATGAAGATGCTGAACATAAGGCAGCTTGTCACGCATGACAAGTCATTCAGGAAGATTGATTTCATTGAAGTCATTGATCCTGCGGATTAGGGGGTTTTCGCGCCGCTTTCAGGTGGTGGAAGGCAAGCTGGCCTGTCCTTGCGAACTGGTGCTTTCCGTCTGAAGGAAATATATCCACTTTCTGGGCGATGAGCTTGATGGGGAACATCATTTATATCCATCCTGAATCTTATTAAGCTGATGGGAGTTTACTCAAACGTGCCATGAATTCATTTAACTCTTTTCTCAATCTGCTCTGCCCATAAGGAGGTTCTATTCCCTCGTTTTCTAGTGTTGCCTGCATTAAGTCGTATATGGCCAGAACCGCAATTGGCGTGAATGCATTTCTGGAGATCCTGTAGCTTTCATGCTCTTTGCCGATATATTCTTTCGTACATTCTTTCCAAAGGAGTCCTGCAGCATCTCGCATCTGCTTTCTGTATCCGTTTGTATGGAGATTGTTAAGATAGCCTGTGAGAAAGTGATAGTACAGGTTCGGCTCTTCCTGCCTGACATAGAGAAAGCATAAGGCCGACATGCATATTGCTTCATGTATTCCTCTCATGGAGCTCATTACATCAAAAGCCTGGGAAAGGAATTGTTTTCCTTTTGGGAGTGAAGCCTTCCTTATGCTGGTGTCAAGGTCCAGTATGACCAATTCTCCTGTTCCCTCATCTATCTGGTAGTTGTCCAGATGACCTGCATGCCTAAGGAAACCACCATCGTGGAAAAGCCTGAGGCATTTTCCCATATCGAAAAAAAGGCATTCAAAATATGATTCTACTGATCCGATGGCTTGATGTCCTGCTTTGGCCGTCATCCTCTCAAAAAGGTAATCTGGGAATTTAACCTGAGTCCTGCCTTTATCCTGACCGACCTTGGCCAGTGTTAAATCTCTGACTCTTCTTCCAAGGCCATCTCTTTCTCCTAAGACAACAATCCCTATTTCCTCATCTACAAGCCTTTGGCTGTACTTGCCAAAGGCCACAGGCAGGCAGACAGAAGCCTCATTGTCCATGGCTTCGTTAGTTATATCATATTCGTTTCTTGCATTGGAAGCCTTGAGAGCTCCTGTGAATCTTGAGCCGCCAACAACAGGGACTATTTTTCCATAATCATCAATAGTCATGTGGGCTGTTACGACTTGCTTTCCAGATATTTGGGGGCCAAGATAAATGTCAGAAGATGGTGGTCTGGCTTCAAGCCTATTTCCAGTCTTGACTACATGACCAGTACCTTTTATCTTGAGGCATCCGGAAGGTATTCCTCTGTATTTCAAAGGAGGAAACCCATATTTCTGCAATAACATGTACCTGTTTCTGCCTTCTCTCAGCAGGTCGCCTTCTGTTTCCCAGTTTATGACATCAATGATGGCATCTTTAATTTCCGAAAGGTTTTCGATTTCCTCATTGAATGTGATGTCTTCTATCGCCGGATATTCTCTTCCAAGAGGCATAGAGAATATAGAACCGAAAAGCAGTTAAGCCTTTATAATTCCCAAGAGAATGCTGTTAGTGCCCTATCATCCAATATATCCAGTATCCTCCTTCTCAAAGCCATCCACAAGCGTCACATAGGCCTCCTCTGGCGGCCGGTAGCCTGGGTCTGAGTGCTTCAGGCCAGGCACATATTCCTCAAACCTCTTTGCTATCCTTGTGAGCGCATGATCCGGGCCGAATGCCTTTTCAGTGACTATTTCGGCAAGGGCCCTCGTAGTGTTTTCATCAACGACGCCAAGGCTATGCAAATACTCATGGAGAAGAAGGTGGAAGACATGGTATTTCAGAAGCTCAGGCTTCTCCTCCCTGATTTTTTCAAGCAGGTTCTGGTTCAGGACAATGAGATTGGAGCCAAGCTGGTGGTATGCCCCAATAAATCCTCTTTCTGCAAAGCCCAATGGGGAGAGGCCTAACATCAGTCCGGCCCTGCTTCTGCCTATAGCATCGTATACGCATTTCTTTACCAGATCAAATATCCCTCCGAAACTTTCTGCATTTTCCAATTCGAAATCAATATTTTCCATAGCAAGCACCTCAAATCAGCCTGAAACAACATCCACAAAGGCCCTGCAGAACTTCTCTTTTGCGGTTTTCAGGGTTTTTTTCCCTTCCTTTGTGAGGCTGTATGTAATCGTCTTGCCTTCCTTTTTTTCCTTTATCATTCCTGCCTCCTTAAGGCACTTCAACGCCGGATATATTGTCCCCGGGCTCGGTCTGCCCCCTTTTCTTCTCCCTATCTCATCCGCTATTTCCGTCCCGCTCATGGGCTTCTTCGACAGCAGGAAAAGTATCAGAAAGGACAGCATTCCTCTCATGTCGCAGCAGTATCCATAAACCCTTCCTGAACCCATGCCTTTTCCCATTCTATATATTGGACAACCGATATATTTAAATATTAGCCTGCCCAATATATCGCATGGCCGATACAATGATGAAGGCGAACGAGAAGTTTGGCAGACTGGCCGATGAGGAACGATTGGAAAAGACAGCTTCTGCCCTGGAAAAAAATGGGATCAGGGCTATGATTGTTGATTCAGGAGAGGAGGCCAAAAAGAAGGTTCTGGAGCTGATTCCTGAGGGCGCTGAAGTGATGTCTATGACATCCACTACTACTGATTCAATATCACTTTCAAAGGAGATAGAGGAATCAGGAAGGTTTGTTTCAGTCAGGAAGAAGCTCTATTCAATGGACAGGAATACCCAAAAGGCTGAAATGAGAAAACTTGGAGCAGCGCCTGAATGGGCTGTAGGCAGCGTGCATGCTGTCACTGAGGACGGGCAGGTGTTTGTCGCCTCTGCAAGCGGCAGCCAGCTGCCAGGCTATTCGTATGGGGCCGGAAAAGTGATATGGGTTGTCGGCTCCCAAAAGATAGTCAGGAACGTTGATGAGGGGTTAAAAAGACTTTACGAGTACAGCCTTCCGTATGAGAACGAGAGAGCCAAGAAGGTATACGGTATGGGGAGCGCAGTGAACAAAATACTGATAGTCAACAAGGAGTTTGAGCCTGAGAGGATTACAATGATTCTTGTAAAGGAAAAATTAGGCTTCTAGGCGATTGTTTCACTGTCTGTATATCGGGCAACCGATAGATTTATATATAAGCTTGCACAATATATCGTATGACCGATATTTGAGAAGTATAGGGAACAGGAGGTGAAAACATGACATACGGATGCTGCGGAGAAAGAAGCTTCCTTACAAAAGAAGAGAAGATAGAAATGCTTAAAGAATATCAGGAGAACCTGCAAAAGGAAGCGAAAGGCGTGGCGGAAAGGATAAAGGAACTGGAAAAGAACCACTAAGAGCCTGTGCCATCATTTTTTTGTTTTTATCCCTTATTCAAGATGCGAGTTCAGGTAGCTTATGCGGCAATTCATGCACGTCATTGCGGAACCGGTAAGCTCCTTCAGTTTCCTTGTGCACTTGGGACATTTCATAGATTTCCCCCTTACTTCCTTATCAATCCCCCCACAGCTAATCCTTCTCATCTATTGTCTCTTATAATGCTCTTCCTCTCAGCGACAGCAGGGTCATAGGCCGGCACAAAAAGGGTGCGGGGGAAGCCCCTGCCAACAAGGTATTCCCTGAACCTGAGGGATTCGTCCCTTGTCATGTGAAGCTGGAGGGTGTTCCACTGTTTGTTGTATATTTCGAAAACTGTCCTGTCGTCCTTGTACAGTGTCACATCAGTATACTCGCCCTGCTTGACCCTCTTGATGAGTTCGAACATCCTCTCCTGATTCAGCCTTTTTCTGGCCTCCTTTTCCGCAGGGTTCAGGGGAAAGGTATAGAGATTGCAGAACATGCAGAGGTGCTCGAGCATTTCCCCTATGGCCACGTTCTCCTTTCCCTTGAGGTTTTTCTCGAAGAAGAACCTGTCGGGCAGGAAGGTTTCGACGGGCATGATTATATATTGGCAAGGATGTTTATCAGCTTTTTGGGGCGTGTTTTGCTCATATTTCGTCTTCCAGCAGGAGTTCTGCCTGAAGGCTTCCCATCTTCGTGACCTGCCCCTTCAATTGCTCTATGAGGCCTTCAAGACTGCTGGCTGAAATCGGCTGCAATTGAGGATGCTTAAGCGTGTATTGTTCGCCTACCCTGTTGACTTTTGCGTTTACCTTAGCAGCGCCCTGCAGATTAGGGTTTATCACGGTCGTGAACGAGATTCTTATGGGTGCTCCTGCAGACATATTGTATGCATTGGGCTGATCTTCCAGATAGAAATCGACAGCCTCCCTGACACTCTCTCTAAGTTCCTCATAGGTGCTGCTCTCAGTGGTTATGAAGCCGTCTTTAGCGTGCACTATATAGGTGCCATCTTCATTAATCCATGCTTCCATGGCAATATAAGCAGCTTTTGTGCTTCCCTTGCTCATAAGTCTGTTTGTGCCGGCAGTTTTTAAATTGATATACAAGCTTTCCCAATAAACAATCATAGGCTGGCTGTTCGCAGAAGTGTACAACTACAAGCTGGCCAAGTTTAAGTGAGGCTCCTGCATCGCATTTTGCTTTTGCCGGCCTTGAAAGCCGGGTGTTTTTGTTAGACGATAATACATTTCACTCGGCTGCCCTTCTATGAGAGCCCTGGCCCAGGGATATCTCGACCTGCCGTTTGAAGAACAAATCACTTCCTCAGAGCCACTCTTTTCATGAAGGGATATTTTGAACAGTTATCAGCCTATCCTCTCCCACCTGCCCTTCAGCCCCTTTGTAATATCCGGCACATTCTTTCTTTTTATAAGCACAATCCAAAAATAGACTATGGGACAGATGAGGATGAAGATTCTTGGAGTGCTGAAGAAGGCAGGCAGTTTTGGCAGGCTGAAGTTTGCCTGCATCTACGGCTCTGCCGCGGAAGGAAAGGCAGGCAGGCTTTCTGACATAGATGTCTGCCTTTACTACGACATTAAGAAGGAGGACAGGCTAAGGAAGCTGCTTTACACGATAAGAGGCATGATGCCTGGGAAGTATGATGTTCAGCTTTTCCAGATGCTGCCGGTTGTTGTGAGGAAGGAGGTCTTCAGGGGCAAATTCATATACTGCGCAGACAAGGGCCTCGTGTACGACCTCGCCTTCAGGACATTCAAGGAGTATGACGATTTCGAGCCAAGATACAAATTCAACGTGATGAACACAAGGCTGAAGCCTCACAGGGTTCTGCTATGACATACAGGGAAAGGATGCTTTCAAAGTTGCAGGAGGCACCCGGTTCCAAAGGAAGAGGCTGACATCTTCAGGGAGCTTGAGAATCACAAGATAATCAGCAGGGCGATAGTGGCCATTATTGTCCGGATGAGGGGCTTCAGGAACTTTCTTGTCCACAGGTACGGCAGCATAGATGACAGGAAGGCCTATAAAGACATAAAGGAAGGGCTGAAGGATTTCGAGAAGGTCTTCAAGGCATTTGAAGATGCGATAGAAAGAAGTCGCAAATGAAGTGATTTTGAGAATAAAAGGCTCTGAAGGATGTATTTATTTTTTCATTCTTAATTGATCATGGTCTTATATGAAAAATATTTGGTTTACAGGTGATACCCACTTTGGCCATAAAAACATTTTAGCATATGCTAACCGACCTTTCAGTTCTGTGGAAGAGATGGATGAAGCGATAATAATCAACTGGAATTCGCGGGTTGAGCCTCAGGATAATGTTTACCATTTAGGGGATGTTGGGCTATGCCATCCTGACAGGTTGAGGGTTGTTTTAGAAAGACTGAATGGCAGAATATATCTCATCAGAGGCAACCATGAAAAATCGGCAGAGGCGTGCAATGAACGCTTTGAATGGATCAGGGATTATTATGAACTGAAGGTGGATGACGGTGAGGCACATCGTGGAAAACAGCTTGTAGTTCTATTTCATTACCCAATGCGGGAATGGAAGGCTTCGCATTATGGGGCATATCATCTATACGGCCATTCACATGGCAATTTACAGGATGATTCGGCATTACTTTCTTTTGACATTGGTGTAGATTGCCACCATTTTAGGCCGGTTTCATACGATGAGGTGAAGGCCGTCATGAAATGCAAAAAATGGAAACATCCTCCGCCACGTGATTTTTGAGCTTATTCTCATTTAAGAGTAATGTGTCTTTCAAGAAATCTTCTCCCATCTCCCCTTCACCCTCTCCATGATGCCAGGCAAACTCGTGTATTCCATCTCGTTCTCGGGAAGCCTGTGCGGCTCGAAGGGCCCGTGCCTCCTCATGTAGTCGGCTACCTTGTTGGCCGTCTTCCTTGAATTGTCAAAAGCAGGGTCATCGAAGAGGTCCACGGGACCCACAAGATGGCCGTTGCCCACCTGGAAGCCGAGGGCAACAATCCTTGGCGGCCCGTCAAACCTTGTCGGATGCGCCTGAGAAAGTGAACAGGGCATCAGAGGCCCTACATGGCTCCCTCTGTTCCAGCCATGGACGAGGTGTGGGTAAGCGAAAGGCTCAAGGGCCTCTCCCTGTCCCGGGAAGCCCCTCTGAGTTCTGACTATAAGAACAGGGTCATCCTTGCCCACATATTCTCCTGCAATCAGGCTTAGTTTGTCTGTAGAGCTGGCCGCTGCTATTTCCATGTCAGGGTTTCTGAATACATGTTTTATCACGAATCTGCCGTGAGAGCCGATAAAGGCAAGGAGGTCATAAATTTCCGCCGGGCAGGAAAAATTGATTTTTTTGTTTTCGATGACATCATGGACCTCAAACGTGAATCCGGAATGGATGATAGGCTCTATCACAAGGCCTGCTGTGGTGAAAGGATCGGCAAACATCTTGTACAAAGGCAGGTTCCAGGCCCCCGGAGATGTCTTGTCGGCCGCAAAGACAATAATCGGCTCCGCCTTCCTCTCCTCGAACTCCATCTCAGCAACTCCCGGGCCCATGCCTTTTATGTTCCCTGAGAAGGCCGTCTTGAGCATGTCCTGGCCGGCCCCATAGAGCTTGAGGCTTTTTGCTATTTCAGTGGCCTTCATGAATGTGTCAAAGGCCAGCTTATGGATATCATTATTATTGACCCCTTTCGTATGGGACATTATAAGGACAATATCATCCCCGCATGCTGTAACATGGAAATCAGTAAGGACTTTCCCCTTGGCTTCAGAAAGGCTTCTCTCAGCCTCTTTCAGAAGATCGGGATGCACCTTGGTGTGGCCCGAATAGGAGCCCACATCGGCCTTGATGACGGATATTGTGGTTTTCATGGTAGTTTATAGAATGAGGAGCAGGTTTAAAAGTCTTCCCCCACATGTTTGGGAAGCTTTTCTCACTTCCACAGGGAGGATATTATAGTATAAAAAACTAAGCTTCCTAGTCCAAGTATGATGAAAGACAAATACTACCATAAAACTCATGAGTATGATAAATCTGGCCTCTACAATCCTCAAGTTCCTTATCCTCTTCTCGGCGTAAGGGATGAAGATGATGCGCCGTCTATAATGGATGCCATAGCCTTGAAAAGCCGCCTCAAGAGCTATCAATTGTGAATTTACATGACTAACCTGTAAAGGCTGTTCTGCAGGAAGAGGATGCGGTTCATTTGCTGCCGTTTTCCTCAACCTTCACGCACCTGTTCTCCACGCACTTCACTTCCTGCTCGGTGCAAGGCTATTCGAAACATAGGGAAGCTTAGGTTTCTCAAAGGGGCAGAAATTGCTCCACTTCCTGTTCACTGCGTCCTTTATGGGTCCCTCCGCAGCCGCCGGAGTCGCATGTTATCTCCTTGAAGGCGCAGTCTGAATCAGTATTGCAGCTCCTGAGGGGCTGGCCTGCAACAAGGCCATTGAGAGGCTCATTGAGGAAAAACAGCACGCCAGAATAATTCAGCACGATCAGAATAATCAAAACCCCAAGGGCTATCAGCCCTGTTCTGGCGCCTGGAAGGGGTTTCATTTGCATATGGACTGAATAAGGGGGAAAGCTTAAAAAGTGTTTTTCAGGCGCGATGGGATGAACAAATGCAGATTCTTTAGCTGGCCAAGGGAATTATTAATATGGATGTCGGGAAGCCCATAAAGGACTATTACGTCAACCTGGATGAGATATCGGCCAAAATCAGCATCCTGAGATATTCTGACGAGTTCGTTCCCACTTACAAGGTCATATTCCCTAAGATAGAGCCGGCCACAGAAGCCATGCTGGATTCCATCAGGGAGAGGCTCATAGTCGAGATTGCCATCAATGCAGAAGAGACTCTCACTCAGGAGCAGGCCGGGAAGCTGAAGGATGCGTTCTTCAAAAGGAGCCTGGAGCTGATAAAGGAAAGCTTTGGAAAGATAGACGGAAACGATGCGAAAATACTGGCCGAGATACTCGTCAACAAATCGCTTGGCCTAGGGCCTTTGGAGATACTGCTGAAGGACGAGAATCTGGAGGAGATTGTCGTGAACAGCTCCAAGGAGCCTGTGTGGGTGTATCACAGGAAGCTCGGCTGGCTCAAGACAAACATAATGATACCTTCAGAGGCAGAGATATACAATTATGCCGCAGGCATAGGAAGAAAAATAGGGGTTCAGATAACCAATCTCAGCCCCCTCATGGACGCCTATCTGACAACTGGCGACAGGAGCAATGCCACGCTTTTCCCAATAAGCTCGAGAGGCCACACGCTCACAATAAGGCGCTTCGCAAGGAAGCCGTGGACAATAACCGATTTCATAGCCTCGCAAACCATAACGCCTGAAGCTGCTGCCTTTCTCTGGCTTGCCATCCAGTATGAGATGAATGTGCTTGTTGTGGGAGGGACTGCGAGCGGAAAGACGAGCCTGCTCAATGTCATGACAAATTTCATCCCACCCACGCACAGGATAGTGAGCATAGAGGACACAAGGGAGCTCCAGCTTCCTGATTTCCTGCACTGGGTGCCCCTGACAACCCGGGCTGCAAACTCAGAAGGCAAGGGGCAGGTGACAATGCTGGATCTGATGGTAAACAGCCTGAGGATGAGGCCTGACAGGATTCTTGTGGGAGAGATAAGAAGGGGCAGGGAGGCTGAGGTGCTTTTTGAGGCCATCCACACAGGCCATTCTGTTTATTCCACTCTTCATGCCAATACAGCCCAGGAGGCTGTCAAGAGGCTCTCCAACCCTCCCATAGCCATACCAGTAAGCATGCTTGGGGCCCTCGACCTTGTGGCTGTCATGCACAGGGACAGGAGGAAGGAGATAAGAAGGGTGCTGGAAATAGTTGAGATTGTAGCTGGAGTAGAGGATAATGTGACAGAGCTGAACCCTGTTTTCAGGTGGATACCCTCTACCGACGAGGTGATAGCCCTGAACAAGTCTTCCAGGGTTCTGGACCAGCTCAAGCTGTATGCGGGCATGGAGCATGGCGACTTCCTGAAGGACCAGAAGCAGAAGGTTTCCATCCTGAACTGGATGAAACAGAAGAGCATGACTGACATAAATGCTGTCGGGAGGCTTGTGTCAGAGTACTACATGGAACCTGAATCTGTGATGGCAAAGGTAGGGATGAAATAGCGTGCTGAATTTTCACAGCTGAAGGCAGACTTGCTTATAACATATGCCTGGCTTAATAATCATATGGACAGGCAGCAGCTGCTATTGAGGGCCGTGAAGGACTATAACGGCTTTGCTTCTAATGAGTCAAGGGTGCACCTGATCCATGAGAAGGGCAGCTATATAACTGTCGAGGTCAGAATGAAAGAATCTAGCCTGAAGAAGGGAAAGGAGATTTCAGACCTCCTCCTTGAGAGCCTCTATGAGCTGAAGATGATCCTTGAGAGGAGCATAGAGATGCCGATTTCAATTGAAAGGGTGAGAAGAATAGATGGAAAAAGCTACCTTGCGACGTTCTTCTCCAAGAGGAGGAATGTGCTGGGGCACTGAAGCCTATTCAAAGAGATGAAGATGAAATGGCTGCGTCATAGGCATCTCCGAGGTCAGATTTATATTTAGGCCCAGAAAGAAAGTACAGCTTATGAGGATGAAATATGCTGAAATGGGGGGAACCTCAAAAAGTTTTTGAGGAAGAAGAAATATGTCAGGGCATCTTATCTTTTCAGCTCCATGGCAGAGAGAGAAGGAAGCCAACTTAGCGATATAGATATAGCAGCCTTTATAGATGACAAGCTTGGAAGAGCAGAAAGGAACAGAAGAAAGATTTTACTCATAAGTGCAATATCTTCTATTCTGAAAACCGATAGAATAGACCTTGTAATATATAAAGTTAACGATTGGTAACTTTAGCTTAAAATCAAGTACAAGATTACAATCTAATAAATAATCTGGACTTCCCAATCCCAAACAAAAACGGGTCGGTGTCTGTTATCAGTATCAAGCGACCATATAGCCACACCGCCGCTGACAGAAATGGGTTGTTTGATTTCTGGGCTATTTTGTTGTTTCACTATAACCCAAATGATAATAATTAATCAAAGCGAAAAGTTGAAAATACACTTTCATTAATAGGTATATCCTTTGAAATAACCGTTTTTTGATAGAAATCTTCCTTCTCGTAAGGTATCATTTTAAAAAACATGCTAGTTTTTGCCCTATACCGAACCCTTATGTCATATGAATAGAAATCAGATTCTAATCTGAGTGGATTATCTTTCAATATGTATGAAAGAGGGATTTGGATAAATACAATGGAAATGTTCTTCGTCTCAAGCGGAAATATTTTTGTTTCTGTAGTGCCACCATAAATGGTTGAATCTTTACCGTCTTTTCCTTTAGCGGTAATAGTAGCTTCCAATATCTCAACATCAATTTCTTCCTGTCGCGTATTTGTTATTGGAATGTTAATTGAAGTATCAATTTTCATTTCAATTTCATTGGGCAAGATATTGTAAGGTTTGCTAATGCTCACATCTGGGCTACCAATAATAGGCTGGGTTGTATCTATACAACCTGAAAAAAAGATAATAAGTGCGATGTTAATCGGAATTGTTAAACTACGCATAGAACTTCACCACAACACCATGAATAAAAGCTTATAAGCCATGCCATTAATAATTGCATATAATTTGGTGACTTAAATGAGAATATATCAAGCAAGCATTGTTTTTCTGGGTCTTATTATTTTCATAAGTCCTCTTGTTTCAGCAGTCCCTCCTTTTACGACCAAATTTGACAAAGCGAGTTATAGGCCTGGGGATGATGGAGTTTTAACAGTTACAGTGAACAATAATGAAGGAAATGATGAGAGAAACTATGAATTCTGTCTCTCAACGAGTAGCTCATACTTTCAAACAAGTTGTGGTTTAATAGATTATCTTAGAAGTGGAGAAAGAGGTAACACTGAAATAAGTTTTTCTATCAGCAATGATGCCCCATCACCTAACAGCTATTCAGGGATAGTCACAATGACTTACGAGTATAAGGTCTTACTCTGGCTAAAAGACAAAGGTACACAGACTGTATATATACCCATTTCAGGTATATCATACAAAGATGAAGCAAATCAAAAGCTTTCCCAATTACCCTCTTTGATATCTTCAGCTGAAAATACTATAAGAGACGCACAAGGTGCTATTTCTACTGCAGAAAGTGCCATAAAAAGTGCAGGAGCAGTAAATGCCAATGTTAATAATGCCAACAATTACCTTTCATCAGCAACCTCATCATTGTCAAATGCACAACAATACCTCAGTTCATCTCAAAATTCACAGTCGAGTGCTCAGGCAAATTTCAATGTCAACGCATACAAGAAAGCACTCAATCTTATATCGGATGCTACTATTAGTTCCGAAAATGCAAAATCGTATGCAAATTCAGCATATAGTAGCGCACTTCAAGCTAAATCAGCTGCTGACGATGCCAAGGTTGAAGCTGAAAGACCTAATGTTGGAGGTGCTGCTCCTTATGTTCCACCTACTTCCTATGGAGGAGGAGACAATTCTGCACTATGGCTAATCATTTTCATAATTGCTATTGGTGGAGTAATCTGGTATCTAAAGTTCAAAAGAAAAGCAGCAGTCACAAAAGAAACTAAGGAAACTAAGATTGCGCATAAGAAAAAGTAAGGGGAAATAAAATGGGACTCCAGGATTTTATATCTCCAGATGAGTCAATAAAATTTAGAAGCCCAACTGCTATTGACTATCAGGGAGATTCTTACGATTTTCTTATCACAAACAAAAGACTAATTTGGTATAAAAGAAGCGGACTTATATTTAAGAAAGACAATTTTGTTTGTGAACTTTTAGAAAATGTTAAATCCATTTCATTCAAAGAAGAAGGTATCATAAATAAAAAAGGGATCATAAGAATAGCAATGGGCGATAGAAATTTATTATTTGCTGGTAATCTTTCAGCGATGCGAGCTGTTTATAACGAGGCACAGGCTTTAATATCAACGCCCCAGAAAACTGAAAAAGTATCTAAAGAGATGATAAAAGAACCTATTTATATACATGAGAAAGTTATAAGTGAACCGATTATTGAAAATCAACAACTTACGTATATTTGTAAAGTTTGTGAGACTACATATCCAAATAAAAAAGCTGCTTTAATTTGTGAAAAATCTCATAAAAAATCTGCGAAAAAGTCTACCAAAAAGCAGAAGATTACAGCGAAGAAAAGTAGCCTCAAAAAAAGAAAATCTAAAAGGTAGTCATTTCTCTGTCTTCGTAAGAAGTTCAGCATCCTCTTCCCCCTTTTTAACCAGCTTATAAACCTTCTCCCTCTTCATATCATTGTGACAATGGATAACAAATCGGAACTACTGTTCGTTTCATACCATCTCTCACCTCGACGTCCTATGCAAGAGGCTATAGTATGTAGTTTTGTTTCGTAATCAATGCACTCGGAGATTGTTAATATATCATCCCTTCACATTCCCGATCGGCTTGAAACCGACGACAGGCTTTGAAATTCCAGCCGCAGCCACGGAATCAATCATCCCAGAAAAGCCTTAACATAGGCCAAGAACCTTTCTGCATCAAGCTTGGCCTGCTGGGCATCTTTTTCCTTCAGCTGCCTGTCCCCATACTCCGCATCTGTTTTTGTTTGAATGAGTGTGAACAATCTCTGGCAAGCTTTTCTGTGCTCTTCGTTTTGGAGAAGGCCGCTGAAAAATTCGGCTGCCTCCCTGTGGTCCTGTCCTTTGTATCTCTGGGCCTTCATTTGGATGCAGAAGGCATCCTGGGCTGAAATGGCACAATGGACAGCATTCCCGACACAGGCATCCCAGTCTCCATTCTTAAAGGATGCCTCAGAAGATCTCGAATATTGTTCTGCTCTGACAAGATAGATCCCTTTCCCTTTCCATCTGTCTACGGTTACTATCATCTGATCACAATCCCGCGTTTAATATTCTCAGACAACTGCCGGTTTCTTTTAGCATCTGCTTCTGTCATAATGTGGGGGTGGATTGAGTTGCCATACCTTTCCTTGTAAAATTCAGCCACTTCAAGCACCCTTTTCATGGCATGCTGCTTGTGTTCATGCCTCCCCACAAGGAGGAAAAGGTCTATGTCCGATGATTCCTTTTCCTTTCCGTCAGCAATGGAGCCAAAAAGGACAACCTTCTTTATGTACGTGTATGCCTCTCCGAAATCTGCCTCCAGCCGTTGTTTCAAATCGATAAGAGGCGGTGTTTTCGCCAGATACTCAAGGCTGCAGGCCGAAAAGGCATAGCTTTTTTCATTGAGTGACCATACATGGACATTGCCTATTTTCGTCTTCCTCAGGAAGTTGACAGTTTCGATGTCCTTCAGGGCTTTGCCTACGGCCACATGTGACAGGCCCACAGACTTGGCCAATTCCCTTTCCCCTGAGGGTCCGGCGCCTGATAGCATATGCAAGGCAATTCTCAGCTTGGTTTTGGATCCAAGCAGCCTGAAGGCAAAATCATGGAATATCATATTAAAGTTAACGATTGGTAATATATAAAGTTAACGATTGGTAACTTTCGTTTACAGTCTATGTTCTCGTACTGCCAGCAGGCTTTGGAGAAATCATCCCTTCACATTCCCAATCGGCTTGAAACCGACGACAGGCTTTGAGATTCCAGCCGCAGCCACAGAATCAATCACCTCATTGATGTCCTTGTAGGCCATCCCTGCCTCTTCAGCTAAACCTGACATGCTTACGGCCTTGACATATATGCCTCTGTCTTCCATGTTTTTCTGCAAAAGGTCTCCTCTTACTCTTCTCTTGGCCTCTGTCCTTGACATCGTCCTGCCTGAGCCGTGGGCTGTAGAGCCGAATGTCTCCTCCTCGGCCTTCTTGGTCCCTACAAGCAAATAGCTGCCTGTCTCCATGCTTCCGCCAATAATTACGGGCTGGCCTGTGTCCTGGAATATCGGAGCCAGTTCGGGATGGCCCGGGCCAAAGCTTCTGGTGGAGCCTTTCCTGTGGACAATCACTTTCTTTCTTTCGCCATTCACTTTATGCTCCTCTATTTTCGCTATGTTGTGGGCCACATCATAAACGATATGCATCTCCATGTCTTCTGGAGTCCGATTGAAAATCTTCTGGAAGCCTTCCCTTATCCTGTGGACAATGACCTGCCTGTTGGCGAAGGCCATATTGGCCGCGCAGGCCATGGCCTCATAGTAGTCCTTGGCCTCTTTTGTGGAATAAGGAGCACAGGCCAGCTCCCTGTCCCTCACCTTCAGGTTGTGCCTTCTCATCACATCCTCAAAAATTCTGAGGTAATCCGTGCCTATCTGGTGGCCGAACCCTCTTGAGCCGCAGTGGACCATGATCACAATTTGATTGGGAAATATTCCGAACTTTTTGGCTATCTCAGGGTCGTGTATCCTTTCAGGAAGCACATGCTGTATCTCAAGATAATGGTTCCCTGAGCCCAAAGTCCCTATCTGGTTTATCCCTCTCTGCTCGGCCTTGTCAGAGACCTTATCGGGATTGGCTCCCTTGATCACTCCGTATTCCTCAACCCTTTTTATGTCTTCTTCCCAGCCATAGCCGTTCTCGACGCACCACTTGACCCCTGTGGTCATCACTTCCTCGAACTGGCCCCTGCTTGCGTTCACAAAGCCTTTCACGCCGACTCCGGCAGGGACTGTCCTGAAAAAGGTATCCACAAGCTGCCTTAATTTGGGCCTGACTTCATCATAAGTCAGATTGGTTGTGATCAGCCTCATGCCGCAATTGATATCGAAACCGATCCCTCCAGGGCTTATCACTCCTTCCTCAAGGTCGAAGGCCGCAACGCCGCCTATCGGAAAACCGTAGCCCCATTAGCCTTTCTGGAATACTGTTCCAGAGATATGGCCGTCGGGCATACAGAAGGCGTGTTTTTGTATCCCCGGCAAAGAGGCCACATTGGTGACCTGCTCTATAACCCCAGGGTCCATAGCATTCACGAGCTTGTCCTTCCCGTATATCCTTGCAGTCACAAGCATGCCGGGCTTGTAACTAGTGGGGATTTCCCAGACCGCTTCTGACACCTGTTTTGATTCTTTTGGCAATGGCATAGTACCTCCTTTTTTATAGTCATGCAATAATATTTGGACTCATTACCATTAATCCATGGGCCGTGGATATTACTATTAATGCCGAATCTATTTAAAGCCCCTTTAAGGCGCAACAGATTCCTCTTTTTTATGGTGTTGAGTCTGATTTCGTTTCTTCCCGCACGCAATCTGCCCCTATATATAACAAAGCGCTGCAAATCGTCTATTGTCTCCGGAATTTTCCAGTTATAATCGACATAGGAGTTAATGGCTTTTTCGAGCAGAACATGTTTATCAGGATGGAGGAAACCTATGTGTTTTTTGAAATTTTTGAGGTTTTCCAATCCGCATATATTGAGCCTTACCAGCCTGTTTTTCCTCTTTTTTATCGAGCCTCTTATAGAAAATGTTTCAAGTGCATTTTTTATTTGGTATGTCCCTCTGACATTTTTACAATCGAATCTTATAGTTCTGCTTTTCGCTTTCTGGCATTCAACCCATGCCTCACAGTCGAAGAAAGATCTCAGCCAAACTTTCATATTTTTCATGGAAAGAGATGGAAGCTCCCATATGTCTGTATAATATGAAAAATCCTTGGCCAATATGAAGTAGATCGCCTTTGACTGTATTCTGCATCTTCTTTCTCTGGTGATATGCGGCATTATTCTGAATCGGCTGTAGAATCTGGCTTGAAAATCCTTAAGCAGCTTCATGTTTGTATTTCTCAATCCTATATGATAGTACTTATGCTTCTGCTTTTGAGGGTTCTTAATGACATATCCGTCAGCACACAAATAGCCATGAATAGCAGCCAAATCAGAATCGAATTTCATGAAAGTAATTAGGAAATTTGCTTATATTATTGCCCAGTGGGTATCGGGCCGCTATGCCGGTAACGGCATTAACCGGTTAAGCTCAAAATCAGAAGTAAGTGACAACTCCTCTGGCATCTGTCTGGTTTCTTTTGGGAGCGGCATATTACGTCCTTTCTCCTGAATCACTATGCTGGAGGGAGGCTTAAAAAGATGTTTAAGATGGAGAATTGCCGCAACATAAATTTCAGGAATCTGTCCAGACCTCCATCATCTTAAATCCGGTTCTGTATCTGACAAGCAGCTCATATGCAGCCTGCTGGCTTTCCTTCGGCACAAGTATGACGTTTTTGCTTATCTTGCTGCCCCCCAGCCTTTGGAGCAGCCCTGTGATATTATATTCCTTTTTCCCTCTCACTAGCCTGTATCCGATAAGCTCCCTCAGGAACTTGGACTTCTTTTTGGGCTGCAGTTTTGAAATTTCGTATACTATAAGGACCTGGTGCCGGGCTTTTTTTGGCATTTCCGTATATTTCCCATAAATGACAAGGCCGCTGCTTATCATCTCCCTTTTCAGGGCCGACCACTTCTCATCATTCAGGTTCCCCACCAAAGGCGTTATCCTGTTCTCTATGCCCCTCAGCACCCATGTGTGCCTGGAATGCGAATAAAATTCGCCGAGCACAGATTTAACAGTGCCTTCAACTTCAGCCTCCTTCTCTGTGTCTATGAATATGTCTATGTCGCTCTCCCTGTCGAAATCGCCCCTCGCAACAGAGCCGAAAAGAATGATGCCTCTTATAGATCCGTAACTTGGCCTTTCCATCAGCCTGGACACAAAGTCATAGGC
This sequence comes from Candidatus Aenigmatarchaeota archaeon, assembly GCA_016185435.1. GTDB lineage: Archaea > Aenigmatarchaeota > Aenigmatarchaeia > QMZP01 > QMZP01 > JACPNN01. Next base: position 75,661 of record JACPNN010000015.1, read on the forward strand.
ATAGGAATACAGATCGTTTCTCTTCATATAGCCTCCCCCAGCTCACCTTCTACAGTCTCCTTGAATCTGAAGAGAAGCTGTACAGCATTTTCAGCATCCTCAAGCTTCTTGCTTTTGCCGTAACAGAGCCTTGTTGTCAGAGCCTCTATCTCTACCAATAAGTTCAGCATGCCCTCTTTTTTGGGGAAATCGAAGGGAAATTTCTCCTCTGCTTTCTGCGGGGATGAGAAATAGCGGTGGTTGACGCTGAACCCCTGGGTTACAAGCCCTTTCCTGTGAAGGTAGAATTCGAAGAGGTTTGTTGCGCACTCAGAAACATCAAAGCCGATGATCTTCTGCCTTGAGTAAAGCTTCCCGTCCCTGATTTTCTCGTTTATGTCCTCTACAAATTCGCTGATGGTCTTACTGTGCTCTTCTGCGGATGTCATATGAGATGCATTACATATTTGTATGTTGCATATTACATATATATGTTTTCTGGTACATATAAATATGTAACACATCATATATTTAAGCCTTTTCACGGGAAGCGTGCTGACTGTTGCGCATGCCGTCGGTATGGGAGAAGGAATACGACTGTCTTATGAGAAAAGGAAGAGAAATACAATTACTCCAAGATTGGATACCGAAAAGCTTATAAACACATTGTAACTATTATTAAGTGGTAATTATGAAGCAATATCAGAAAGTCCCTGAAAAGCTTGAGAGATATATTACTGGGAAGAGGGGAAGCTACTTGCATGCGGATAAGGGAACAAATGTTTGGGATGTCCCTGATTTGGCCGAGAAAACAGAAGCAATTGTATATGAAACAAGAGACCAAGGAGGCATAAAGAAACTGCTTGTCTTCCCATGCCTTGATGATATTGACGCACCTGCTTTGGTATATCAGGTAGTCATGGATGATACAGACTCTGTTGTTCTGAGGCCTGTCAGGAAGAAAGATGTCCTTGAAACCTTGTATCGTCAAGTAAAGGGTCAGATGCTAACCGGATTCAAAGCCGCTGAAACACCTCCTGAACTTCTTGGGCAGCTAGCGGCAGAATCGCAAGATTTGTGACAAGAATCATGCCACATATGACATCACTATGCGGGCAGCAGATAAGATAAGTGAATTGTGAGATTTTCGTGTTTCTTGAGGGATATTTCCAATCTTGCAGGGTCGCGACCGAGATTTGAACCAATCAAAGGTTATTGGTCGTTTACGGTGCCTTTCATATGAATGAGGAATGTGCCACAGCTATCTGTATCCCTTCTTTTTTCCTATGTATTCCTTTTTCGAGCCCATATATCCGGTGTCAAGGCTTCCATAGAGGCTTGCCATCTCCTCCTGCCTGATTCCTGATGGGCCGTATCTGTCCTTGGCCTCTGCCGTTTCCGGCATCGGCTTCCATGTGAACCGGAATGACTGGACATCCGGCTCATATCCAGTCTCAATCTGTGATATGCTGCCCATGCTTGTCTGGAACTTCCACAAGAGGGCGCCCTGCAGATTCAGGCAGTAGAAGTTGCAGTCATGGGAGCCGAAATAGAGCCTGTTGTCATGCACCATGGGGACAGAATGCGCTATCATACCGCTGGCGCTGAAGCGCCATAACTCCTCCCCTGTTTTCGCATCAAGGGCATACAGATTGCTGTCGCAGGCCCCGAAATAGAAGACATTGTTGTGGACAGTCCCGCTGTCCCCTGCTATGTTGCTCGTCCTGAAGCTCCACAGCTGCTTGCCATCTTTCGCTGAGACAGCATACATGTTGCAGTTCCTTGAGCCGAAGTAGAGGACGCCGTCATGAAGGACAGTGGACGTATTGATTGGTTCGCTTACTGCGAATTCCCATACAGGCCTGCCTTCTGTGTCCATTGCATGCATCTTGCCGTCGAAGGAGCTGAAGAATATTGTATTTTCCAAAGCCGCTGACCTTATCAGGCCTGCTGCCGCATTAGTGCCGAATTTCCAGACGAGCCTTCCTGACAGGCCAAGGCAGTAGAAGTTCTGGTCATTGGAGCCGAAATATATCCTGCCTTTGTGAACCAGCGGCACAGAAAATATCTTGCCGCTGGTGGGGAATTTCCATATCAGGCTGCCTTTATCTGCGGACAGGGCATAGAGGTTGCCGTCATTGGAACCGCAGTAAACTATTCCGTTATGGACGACAGGGGATGTGTACACTATCTCCTCTTTTGTGGGGAATTTCCAAACAAGCTTCCCGCTTTTCGCATCCACACAATATATGTTCCCGTCAAAGCAGCCGAAATATATCCTGCCATCGGAACAGCATGCCTGGCCCACCATCTGGCCGTCTGTCTCAAAATTCCATATCTTTCTGCCCGTTCTGGCATCCAAAGCGTAGAAGTTCTTGTCGCATGCGCCAAAGTACACAAGGCCTTCATGGGCGATGGGATAGAAAGCTACGCTGCCGCCTATGCCTATGTTCCAGACAGGGTGCCTCTGCTCCCTCACCTGCATGAGCATCATCTCCACGCCGAATTTTTCCTGCAGGGAGTCCTGGAGGGTGAAGCTTATCCTGCCTGTGTCCTCTGGTGATAGGTAGGGCGGCATACATACTCCTTTAGTTTTTCCTCTTTTAAGAATCCTCATCTATTTAGATGCCTTGTGATTATTGACATTGCATGCCTGGGATTGGAAAATACAAGGCCGAGATCCTTTTTCAGTATATGCCTCGCTATGGCAAGCAGCAGGATTATTGTTACTGTGTTTCCTATCAGGTTTGATATCAGAGGCCCGAACATGTCGTTTATGGGGCTTCCGAAGTAGTCAAATAGGGGCCACAGAGTAGGATTATGCTCATGGTATGTGATGTCTATGGCTATATGGGTGAGGCTTCCTATGGCCGCTGAAAGAAGGAAATTTCTCGTTATATGGAATTTCTCAAAGCCATGGATTCCTATTCTCTGAATTTTTATTTTGAAAAGAAGCCAGAACAGGAATATGGAAAAAATAATATTCAGGGTAAATGCCCCAAAAATGGAATGGCCCAGCAAGCGTGGTGGAAATTGGCCTATGAGATAAAGGAGCGGTATTTCCAGATCGTTGGCCATGCTTCCTGCAGTAAGGCCTGCGAAATCCAGCTTCCTGAACTTCAGCCTGAGGAGCCATGGATAGGCCACATGGAAGGGCGTGAAGGGCATCTATCGAATAGGCTGACAGGGTATAAATTGGTATGCCGAAATCTTGATTCTCCCTAAGTCTTTACCACTCATTATTAAATACGTACCAGTTCTGGAGTTCTCCTGAAAAAAGGCACTCCAACAGATTCGTCAAATTCAAGGGCAGGTCCATTTTCATCAAAGCCTATCAGCGATGAAAAATCTTCTTTGATATGATATTCCAGCCATGTATTATACAATTCAGGCAGACTCCTCAATCCCTCCTTCTTTGTCACTGGCAATTTTCCAATACCGACATCATAGTCGGATACTGCGTCGCGAAGTTTACCATAGTCCACAATCCAGTCAACATAAGTAAAATGAACATGAGGAATGTGTATCAAAGCCTGCCCATTCCATGTGCGTCCAGGCCAAAGTATTTTCCTGGTTGGCTTGGCATATGATCTATTGTCCAGAAAATCGGTCAGAGACGAGGCTGAATAGATTTCTGGCGACCTCCAGTATGTTATAGGATCTAACCGATGCCGAAGTTCTTCATTCAGGTGTCTCATAATAATTCAAATGTTGGCTAAATTTTTAGAGAGGATACAGCTCTTCATGTTCGTACTTCAGATATCCAGCACGACCGTCGCCTTCTATCTATCTTCTGCCTTGAAGGCAGGCAGCCTCTAAGACTCTCCCACAATGGAGGAGAATCTACCCTCCTTCAGGACCTTCATCACCTCGTCAGGGCTGAAGACCCTCCCATGCATGCACACATACACTCCGTGAGGCAGTTCATGGACTTTTGCGAAAGCAAAGCCGATATTGAAAGGGGCGTCTGAAGGGGAGAAACCCGAGAGCGGTATCATAGAGCCTGTCAGGACGATCGTCTTCTCCGTTCCCTTGAGACGCTCCTTAAGGAACCTCCCTGTGTCAGGCATCGTGTAAGTGCCATGTGTTATTATTATCCTCTTGTGCGGGCTCTTCCTTATCTGCTCATAAACAGCCTGAAGATCCTTCATTGCCGATTCCCTGCTGTCCTTCATGCAGACGACTGTGAAGGCGCATTCGCTATACAGCTTGAGGCTTTTGATGAATTGCGGGATAACGGATTTCTCGTTAGTCACAACAGTGTCCTTGCTTCCCTCATAATAAGAGTCAATTGTGCCCCCTGTAATAATGAAGTGGACTGTTTCTTTCATAATGCAGAGTGGGGTGCATGGCTTAAGAAGCCTATATGTCAAGGACGACTGTGGCCTTCCATCCCTCCTCATCCTGAGTGACTTCCAGAAGATGCATGGTGACGGCCTTGACATCGTTCCTGAGGTCATGCCTCTTCCTGTCAATTTCCTCGCCCTGAACTTCTGCCTTCAGGCTGTATGTTCCGCCCTCTTTGGAAATTTTTATATCGAAGCCGCTGAAAAGGAGGCCGTCTGTATCCTTCAGGAAAATGAGTTCTGACAAAAAATCATATAAGAGCATATCCAGTTTCTCATCCGAAAAATTCAAAATTCTTATTTGCTCTGCTTGAATCATCCTTGTGTCAACCATCGCTTCCTCGAGGGCAAGCGCCGACTGCCTGAAAAGCTCTTCCAGCGTCTCTCCTCTGGCCTCGAAGGCGATGTCTGCTATGGCCACATCCTCAAGCCATCTGAAGGGCATAGTAGAAATAATGAATGTACGCAATATATATTGGACAGAGAACTCAGACGTAGTCCTCGGACATTATCGAGTCATAAGAGATTATTGTACTTCCTCTCACTTTCGTGTTTCTTAGCCATAGCATCCGTGGGTTTCTGATCTCATGTACGCTTCGGATTCCCTCGTATGGATTCTCAAGATCGAACTCCGCATGGACACAGCTTATCTCAAAAGCAACCAAAGGCCTGAGAGGCGTGACTTCTCCTTCTGCGAGGCCGTATTTCCTTGCCTCCGGGACGACTGTCTGCTCCCAGATCTCATCCCTTTCTCTCTTGAAGTCATGCCATTTGTTGAGAATTCCCTTACTTTCAATGGCCAAAAGAGCGGAATAGCCCTCTTTATACATCTCAAATGCTTCTATGAAATCCCTTACAACGTCCCTCGCTTCTCTCACAAGGCATACTATAGGCATTTGTTCACCGCCTTGAAATTCGATGGAAGCAATATATCCCTTTCTCCTCATCTGATATTATGGAAACTTTCAGGCACGAAGGCTTCTACTACCAGCCCCTCGAGGACAGCTACTTGATGCTTGAGTGTGCGAAAGAGGCCTTGATTGGCATCCTGAAGAAGAAAGGCAGCAAAATCAAAATTCTTGACATGGGCACAGGATCAGGAGTCATAGCGAATGATCTTGCTGAATTCTGCGCCAAGAACAGGATAAAGGCCGATATATTCGGAATCGACCTAAACAGGCACGGGATAAGGCACGCCCTTGCTGAAAGGAAGGGCGAATTCTATGTCTTATCGGATTTGTTTGGCGGGCTGAAAGGCATCTTTGACATCATAGTGTTCAATCCTCCCTACCTTCCAGAGGGGTATGAAGACTTTGAAGAGGAATACAAGAAGACCGTGATAGGCGGCAGGAAGGGAAATGAGCTGGCATGCGAATTCGTGAGGCAGGCATCCAAGCATATGGATCATGAAACTGTCTGCCTGCTTCTGGCCAGCAGCCTTTCTGGAAAAAATGAAATAGAGAAGATCTGCAGGAATTGCAGGCTGAAGATGAAGGCTTTCAGGGAAAAAAGCCTGTTTTTCGAGAAATTGGCAGTATACGAGATCAGAAAATGAATTGATTCAAATATTAGCACAGGAAAGAGAATCTAATCATGGATATGGATTCTGCCCTCTCCAGGGTTCTTCCCAGGATCAGGCCCTCTGAGAAACAGGCAAAAGAGATAGAGGCCATCACAAAAGAAGTCCTGCATGCAGCCAAAGAGGCCGCCGGGAAAAAAGGCCTGAAGGTGCTGCTTGCTGGAAGCTTTACCAGGAATACCTATATGCTTGATAAAAAAGAGTTTGATCTGTTTGTTCTTTTCCCTGAGAATGCATCAAGAGAGGCGCTGGAAAAGGATGGCCTGGGCCTAGGCAAAAAAATAACAGACAAATTGAAGGGAAAATATTCCATAGCGTATGCCGAACACCCGTATGTCAGGGCAAAAATAAATGATTATCAGGTTGATATAGTGCCCTGTTATGATGTGAAGGATCCTGCAAAAATAAAGTCTGCCGTAGACAGGACGCCATTCCATATAAGGTGGCTCCAAAGAAGAATGCACCCGAAGCTTGCTGATGAGGTCAGACTGCTTAAACAGTTCTGCAAGGCCCTGGGCATATACGGCTCGGACGAGAAGACCAGAGGGTTTTCGGGATATCTCTGCGAGCTTCTTATTGTGAAATACGGATCATTCAGGAATCTTGTGAGAGAAGCCTCGAAATGGGTTCCTGGCGCGGAAATAGATATAGAAGCGCATGGAAAAAGGAAATTTGAAGGCCATCCCTTGATTGTAATCGATCCTGTCGATCCGAACAGGAATGTGGCCGCTGTGGTTGAGCCTTACAATTTCATAAAATTTGCGGCTGCCTGCAGGAAATTTTCTGAAAGGCCCTCTCCTGACTTCTTCTTCCCAAGGAAAAAAATCAATTTGAAAAAACTGGAAAATTCAATGGAAAAAAGGAAGACAAAACTGATGGGAATCACATTCCGGAGGCCGGACATTATAGATGACATCCTTTATCCGCAGCTCAGGAAAACTGAAAAGAGGCTCAGGAGCATACTTGAGCAGAACGAGTTCAGAATGCTCAATTCAGGCTGCTTTGCCGATGGCAAAAGCTGCCTCATCCTTTTTGAGATGGAGGTGTGGAGCCTTCCCAATGTCAGGAAGGTTATCGGCCCTGACATCTTTTCGCATATTCATTCTGCCCAGTTCCTGGAGAAATACAAAAAAACAGGAAGGATACGCATTGAGAATGGAAAGTATGTGGCCGAGACAGGGAGAACGCTTACGTATGCGGAATCCAAGCTAAAGGACAGCCTCTCGAAAAGTCTGCCTGTCCTGAAGGCCAAGGGAATACCGGGCTATATTGCAGTGTCTGTGGCCAAGGGCTTCAGGATAATTGACGGGAAAGAAGTGATTGGGAAGGCAAGGAAAGAAGAGGATTTTGCAGCATTCCTCTCCGAATTCTTTGGGAAAGGGATATGATCTGCCACAGGCTGAAAATATAAGGAGGCGCTGACAACAGAAATTATGGCCAAGGAAACCGTTGAAAGCATAATCAAGTCGTCCATTGTGATGGCCTTCTCCATAGCCGCTGCCCTGATATGGAAGGATGTCATAATTGATCTAATTGAGATTTTTGTGCCTGCCAGTGAAGAGATTTTCTACAAGCTTTTTGCGGCTGTTCTGGCTACAGTTTTGGTGATCATAGCCATATATCTTTTCCTCGAGACGGAATCAGAGGCTGAGATTATAATGAAGAGCCTGAAGAAGAAAAAATAGGCTATCCCTTCTTCCTGAAAAACAGCCAGCTCTTGGGGCTGAATTTTGTTTTTACCAGGACAAAGATGCCCTTCAGTTTTTCTCCTTTTATTTCGACTATTATCTTCTCAGGCTTTCTGCTGATTATTTTGCATATTCCTTTGTCCCATATTTGTACGGCTCCAGCCCCATAATTCCCTTCAGGTATGGAGCCTTCAAAATTGGCGTATTCGATTGGATGGTCTTCGGTTTCTATGGCCAAAAGCCTTCTCTTCTCAGCCTCTTCAGGATTCTTTGGGACAGCCCAGCTCTTCAGGACACCGCCTTCCTCAAGCCTGAGATCGTAATGGAGCCTTCTGGCGTCATGCTCCTGGATGACATAGATGGGCCTGCTGAGTTTTGATTTTCTGTATTTCCCGACTATCTTTTCGCAGAAATCCCGGCTGAGCTCTGATTCTGTCTCCTCTTTCATGATGATAATTCTTATCAGCCTGAGTAAAAAGCATGATCTCCACAGAGAATGCAAACAGAAGTGATAGTGAGGAGGGGATGGCAAGCCTTTATAGGAACATGCCAGCATCCCTCAAAGATGTGTTGGAACTGGGATTTAAAAAGATATCGCTCGATTTGATATAACTACTGATAAATGATAAATCTTGATATTAAAGCTCAACATAATCCATTGAATTGGGCATCAGCACCTCAATCCCTTCAGGCCTGGCGATCCTTAGCAGATCCTCCTTCTTCCTTGCAAGCTCCCGATTTATATGGACAAGGGCAAGTTTCCTCACGCCTATCGAACTTGCCATGGATATCACATCTGAGATGCTTGAATGCCCTTCAACGTGGCCGCTTGCAAGATATGCCTCATGGATCAGCATGTCTGCATTCCTGTATAAGCTTGCTGTCTCCTCGGTTATGGCTCCGTCAGAGCTGTAGCAAAGGCTTTTGCTGCCCATGTCAATTCTGATTGCTGTGACATTCACCGGATGCCTTGGCCTTGCAAAGGAGAGTTTCAGATCTGCAAATTGCAAGGGCCTGGAGGCTGCAGCTTCAAGGTATCCTATGCCGAACTTGCCCCTGATTTTTTTCAGGGAGCCCCTGTAGCCTAGTTCAATCATATCCTCTATGTATTTTTTCATCTCTGGCTGGCATATCAGGGCTAGGGGCTTCTTCCTATCCTCTGAGCACATGCGCATGAGGACTGCTGGAAGGCCGAATGTGTGGTCGGCATGGCTGTGGCTCAGGAAAATTGCATCAAGATATTCAGGGTTGCTGTTATATTTCCACAGCTCTGGGGGGATGGAATAGCCGCAGTCGAGGAGGATGTTTGCCGAGGATTCGACTAGTATGGAAGTGTTCGGGATGGAGTCAAAGGCTTCTCCTACCCCTAGGAAAATGACTTTCATAATAGAAAGATGTTGATATGTAATAAATTACTGACTGAATTACGGATTGTTTAGCCTATACTTAAGCATAGGATACGCCTCCGTAATCCTCAAATAAAACCCGAAAGGATCCTCGACCCTGAAATCATATGCCTTCCACTTCCTTTTCCTTAAGGGCTGGACTACCTTTACTTTATTTTTTATTTTCTCATAGAATTTTTGTACATTTTTCACCTGGATGATTATCTCAACAGCATAACCCCGTTTCGTTTCCTTCGGGAAATTCCTGAAATAGTTCTGATTGCAAACCTTCCCGCTTCCGCCATAGAAATTCAGTATGCTTTGGCCTCTCTTCATGACAAGGTAGTCCTTTTCCCTCCTTGCAATTCTGAAGCCGAGAATTTTGTAGAATTCCATAGCCTTTCTGAAGTCGGGAACATGGAGCTCGATGAAGATGTCTGTCAAATCCTTTCTGGTTTTTTCCATCACTATCTATTCTCAAGATTGTTTTTATAAAGAAAGTGAAACAATTTTTTCCACCAGAAACCATGGATGGCTGGAGTGGAAATGTGGCTTCTCTGTATCTGTTTCCTGTCTAAAACAGTGTTATTTTCCTGTGTTTATATCCATATAGATTTATATATACCTTGGTGAAAGATTAAATATACACCTTCTAACGGGCAACTCCCAAATATTTTCCAACTGGTTGCTTCAGGAAGGGACGGCCAAAGACGTCATGCCACATCAGCATGGCTCAGCTTGGCCTTATAAGTGAGGAGGGAAAAATATGGCAGGCATGGAGAGTTTGCTGGAAACGGCGTTCGAGAAGGGCTCTCAACCAACGCAGGACGAGTTCGATATCAACGTGAAGGATGCGAGGATAGTGGTTGTCGGGTGCGGAGGAGCTGGAAACAATGCCGTCACAAGGCTGACAGAGATGGGCATCAGGGGAGCAAGCACCGTCATCCTCAATACAGATGTCAAGCACCTTCAGATCAGCAAGGCCGACAAGAAGCTGCTTATCGGGAAAGAGCTCACCAGAGGACTGGGAGCAGGAGGTTTCCCTGACATAGGAAGGAAGGCTGCAGAGGAAAGCATCAATGATATAAAGAAGGTCCTCGAAGGCGTCGACATGGTTTTCGTGGTCTCAGGCCTTGGAGGAGGGACAGGCACAGGCTCTGCACCAGTAGTGGCGAGAGCGGCAAGGGAATGCGGCGCAATAACAATAGGCTTCGTCACCATGCCCTTCAAGATAGAAGGGAGCAGGATGGGGAAGGCTGAAGACGGCCTCTACAACATGAGAAGGTTTGCCGACACAGTTATAGTAATAGAAAACGACAGGCTTCTCAGGGTTGCAGGGAATCTTCCATTGCAGCAGGCCTTTGCAGTAGCGGACAGCCTTGTATCGACAATCATCAAGGGCATAACAGAGACAATAGCCACCCCAAGCCTTGTCAACCTGGACTATGCAGATGTCAAGGCGATAATGCATTCAGGAGGCGTGGCTGCTGTAGGGTATGGCGAGAGCAATGCGAGCAACAGGGCTGAAGACGCAGTGCTGAAGGCACTTGCTACGCCCTTGCTGGATGTCAGTTATGAGGGAGGCAGGGGAGCGCTGATCCACATAACAGGCGGAGAGGACATGAAGCTTGATGAGGTCAATCTTATCGGCGAGCATGTCAGCAGGCAGCTTGATCCTGAGGCACAGGTGATATGGGGAGCACGCATAGACCCTGCATTCAAAGGAAAAATGCGATGCATAACCATCGTCACAGGGGTAAAGAGCCCATACATCCTTGGAACGCTGGATTCAGAGACAAGGCAGAAGGACGAGCTTCTTGAGAGGAGCCTGGGAATAAGGCTTGTAGCTTAAGGTTAAAGGCGGCCAAAGGGTCGCCTTTCATTATTGTTTTTTTGTTTTTGCATTTGTTCTCGCATCATACGAAAATATAAGCAAGAAAAGAGAAATATACACTAATGAAGAAATCACCGAATGAAGGCATCTATAAAAAATATTTTTACAATAAGAATCAGCAGGCATCCATACTTTTGGCTATTCTTGCCATTATCCTCTTTCTTCTCGGCCATACCATCCTTGCTATTATCTCAGGCATACTGATGGTCATTTTTGAGTACAGGGCCAACAAGGATATGAAAAAGGCCTTAAAGAGATCATAGCAACATCTTTTGCCGCTTATTTTTGGCAATCCCTTTCTGAACCAATTTAATTGCATGAATAGAATATTATAACATGCCCCGGCAAATGCAGGCAGGCAAGGCAAGCGTAGCAGGCATCATAAGGTCTCTCTTTTCCCTGATACGGAAAAGGCAAGAAGAAAGGCCTTCAGCACAGCCTGCTGAAAAGAAAAGGCGCAAAAGGCATGGCCCATGGAAGACTGATAAAAGCAAATCAGGGGACAAGCCCGCAAAGCAAAGAGACGGAACGGCAGAAGAAAAGCAGCAGGCTGACAAGCCGGTTTTTCTCGAGACCAATATTGACAAGCTCTATTCCCTGATAAAGGAAAAGAAATCAATAAGCATAGACGATGCCGCAAAAAAGTTCGGTTTGACAGAACATATAATTGAGGAATGGTGCCGCATGCTGGAGGAGCACGGCATGATAGAGCTGCATTATCCTGCCTTCGGGAAGCCTGAGATTAGGATAAGGAAAAGTGAAAGGAAATACGTATCCTCCCACGTTGCATGAGTATGATCGCAAACACAAAATCAAATAAAACAGGCAATTGCCTATGGCTCCATCAATTCGCTGAGGTTGTATCTTGCCGCGCTGGCGTTGTCAAGCCTCAGCCATGCCTGCATGCCTCTGACCGCTTTTCCAGGATAAGAGGCTGGCGAAAAGTAAAGATGGTCCAGCATGCTTTTTTCTGTCTCCGCTGGCAGGCCAAGGGTCTGAAGCTCGGGAAGGTTTATGAAGGATTCGATTCCATTGGTGCTCTGGTTTGTCACATTGTTCTCCAGCCTCCTTAGGAAGCTCATTCCTCTGTTTGGCCAGCCAAAGTAAAGGCCGCTGTCAACTGCTTCTCTAACGGGAAGGTGCCATGCTGACCCTGTCTTGTTGTCCAGATAGAGCTGGGAATAATTGGCCAGCTGGAGGGTTGAAGTGACTATGCTGACCGCATTGGCGGCATTCCTGATGTGGCAGCCGACAGCAGGGGCATCGCCGGTTTCAGAAAGGACGCCTGCGAAGCCTGACAGGCCGGAGGCATTGTAAATCACAAGTATGCTGCTCCCGTTTGCCTTGCTGGCATTGAACTCCATTATGCCCGAGCAGCTTGCCCCTGAAGGGGTTCCTGTGGCGAGCTTCCTTGCCGCATAGCCTTTCTGGTATTTCTTCACCAGCCTCTTTGAATAGCCGTTTGTTTTGAGGGGATAAAGCGGGTCTTCAAAGTTCTCGAGAGAGATATTGACAAGACTTGCCCCATTCCTTGAAAAGCGGATTCTTCCTGTCACGTCTGATACATTGATGCTGAGCTGCAAAGAGAAGTTCATGCTGAAAGGGTCGGAAAGGCCAGGCGACAGGCTGCTGTAAGACAGGGATTTCTGGAGGCTGACTGTCACGCCAAGAATTTTTGTTCTCCAGTCATCAAGGGTGTTGTTTTCCATGATATAATTGTCCGCAGATTTTAACGTGCCGTTAAGCATGAGCTCCATGATGGATGAAACTGAATTATTAAGTCCTTCGCCATGTGTGATGACATTGTTGACCGAGGCCAGTATGGCCCTTTTGCCCCCTATTTCTATTGCCCTGTCAAAATCCTCTTCCATTGATTTGGACAGCTCCCCAACCTGGTCTGCCACTATCTTTTCTATGCTGCCGGCGCTCTGCTCCTGGACTGACGCGAGGAAGACGGATGCGAAGAGGATGACAGGTATTGAAAGGAAGGCGGCTATTATCGAGTAGACCTGGCCATCCTTTCCGTTTGCCGGCTTCCGGCTTCTGTATTTTTCCATCAGCTGAACACCCTGATTTCGAGTTTTGCAGGCCCCCAGAGGGTAGGGATGCCTTCTATGCTCTGGTTCTCAAGCTTGACGTTCGTGGCTGTCGCGAATGGCCCGAGCTCAAGCTTTAGACGCGATTCGGCGTCATCCTTAGCCGCCGTGAAGTTGGGGAAAACACTGCTGTAGCCCACAGCTGATTTGAGGAAGGCTGTCTTTTCCCCCAGGCTTACGCCAGGGTCAACGCCATACCCATAGGTGAAATTCAGCTCAAACTTGTTGTAGCCCAGGTTCAGCACTCCCTGAGTGATATTGGATGAATATCCGAATCTTGCGAACTCTATCACCAAAGGGTCTGAGCTTGCATTTGAGGGATCGTGGTTGTATAGAATGATGCCGTTGGCTTTGGCCCTTTGCAGCGGATTTGTGCCTGTCCTGAAGAGCCATGCAAGCTGCCACACTGCTGACAAAGGCGTAGCATTCCCCTGGAATGTGACGTTCCATCTGACATAGCGCTTGAAGGAGCTGTATCCGGGATCAGGATCGCTGGATGCCTCAACTATCACAGGGGAAGAGACATCGATGTAGGAGAATGGCAGGGAGGAGGTGTATTTGGCTTCAACATAGCTGCTGTTCAGGATTCTCCTCCCGTATCCGAGGTTTTCCAGAGAGCTGTAGGGGTCGACTTCAGCGACAAACCAGAAGAACCTGCTGTTCAGCTGGCTGTAGCTTGTTTTTGTCTCCACAATCGGCCTTATCTCGCTGTCCGACCATGAGACGGTTCCGTTTGAGGGTATTTTCCTGCTGATCTGGGTCTCGCTGCCCTTCCAGCCGAACTTTAATGTGACATTCTTGACTTGTGTTGATTTGGTGAGGTTCATGAAAACAGACAGGGAGGAGATATTTCCATTGATGAAGACTGGCTTCTTGTAGAGGATTGACGCATTGCTTCTAACGCCTTCGAAATAGAATTTCTCTGTGTGCGGCCTTGACTGGAAGTCTGAGGTGGTGTAATTGATAATCCAGTGTGTGGAGCCGTCGTCGCCTGCCTCATAGCCTCCGGAGCCGAATCTCCCTTCAAGCACGATGGTATTCAGCCCTGGGCGGAGCTGGGCTGTTATATTGTCCAGCCTCTTGTTCCCTGTTCCTGCTGTATAGAACTTGCCATTGATATAGACCTTGAACAGGTTGTCCGTCCAGCTGGTCTGGACGAAGCCTGATGCTGAGGTGATGTTGGCGTCTGATGGTATGTCAATGTAATATGTGATGTTAACAATGTTATTGTTGTTCCCTCCGCTGGGTTTCCTCACGCTGCTTGATACCACATCTCCCATGACTATCAGCGTCGTGTTCTTCCTTATGTTCAGGGCAAAGGCTCTGGCGACATATCCTGACACAGGCCTGCCCCTTGCGACGCCTGACACGATTGCGTTAATCTTTGAGACATAGCTCGAATTTGCGCTCCTGTTGTGAAGCACATCGTTGTCCATCAGTATCTCATAGCCGTATCGCGTGCCGTTCAGCAGGCTGTCAGCCACTTCCTTTGTGATATTGGTCGCATGAGATATGTTGCCTTCTGCCCAGAAAGAGCCTATGATGTCAAGCAGGCTCTTGTCCATGTCATCCTGGGTTATAAGCCCCTGGGAGATGTGCTGCCTGATGGAATTCAGATTCTGCGCATCAGAGACAGTTGTCTTCTTTATTATATTGAGGATGTCCTTCCCCACGTAATAGTGCCTCTCGTATGCGAGCTCGGGATTGGTTCCGGTTATCTGTATGGTCGCTACAAAGGCCGCCAGAAACAGCAGTATGCCTATCGCTACCAGACTGTCGAGGCTGAGTATGAAGCCCTTGAATGCAGAATTCTTCATTCATTATAGATTAAAAAAGGTAGCTAATATGGATTCATAAGGGGAAAGAGCCTTATATCACACCGGCCAAATACATAATATGCGCAAAATGCAGGCTGCAATGGAGTTCATGGTTATCCTTGGCGCATTCGTGTTCCTTCTGGCAGCTTCCATTCATGTGAGCATGCAGAAGACAAGGGAGGTGGAGCAGGCATCTGATGACCTGGAAGCTGGCAGGATTCTTGAGATGGCTTCATCAAAACTGAACACGGCCCTTCTGGAAGGGGATGGGTTCAGCGCTAACCTGACTTTGCCGGAAAAGATGAGGGGGAAAGGGTATTCGATAAATATCTCGAATGGCGTGCTGTATATTTCTCTTCCGGGGAATACATACCCCACAAGACTCCTGACAAGCAACATCACAGGCTCCCTGAGGAAGGGGGAGAACATGATTTCCAACAGGAACGGCGGGCTGTATATATCGTGAGCTGGCGCATGACATTCACAAGACTCGAAGCCTGTGCAGCTTGTCAACGGGAGCCACAGGAACGCCTGCTTCTTTGGCGCAGTGTCAGAGAGCGAGAGCCACTGCTGGGAGGCTGAATGAAGCGTAAAAGTCAGCAGGCTTCTATATCTCAAACTCAGCCAGGCCAAGCTTCACCTTTATCCTGAATCCCGCCTTCTTGAGGGCTGCGATGCTATTCATGCCATCGCCCGCGAGCTGCAAAGCAGCTTCAGCTGCGAAAGAGGCGTCTTTTATGTCAACCTTTATGTCCTTGCCTGACATCTCGGCATTGAGGGCATTCCTGCCGTCAATATCAAGCTGTAGAGAGGCCTTCCCGGACTCAAGGCAGGACAGAAGCTTTTCGGCAAGCATAAGTTTCAGTTTATTTCCGATCAGTCTTTCTTCTCAAGGGGGAGAAAAGTGACTTCAAGGTTGCCGTCAACCCTCACCTTGCTTTTCCCTATACGGAACTGCATCCCGTCGAGGCTGAGGCTGGCTTTTCCCTGCCTCCTCTCAAGGAGCTTTGCCACTGACTCCAGAAAATCCGGGTACTGGCTGATCCTGGCTTTCATAGACCATTAATATTGGGCAAAGGCATATTAAATATTGAGAGCAGATGACTGTGGAGAAAATTGTTATTGGAAGGGACAGGGAGGACCTCCAGAGATACAAGGACAGGGGAACTGCCTTCGTCGGCAGGCATATAGTGGGTTCAGGGGAGCTGTCCCATTTCACCAATCCTGTGATGATGGATGTCATAAGGCCCCATGTTGTCCTGGTGTGCGGGAAAAGAGGCTCAGGAAAAAGCTATACAGGAGGCGTCATAGCTGAAGAGATGGCCATGCTGCCTGCTGAAGTGAGGCAGAATCTTGCCATCCTGATGGTAGACACCATGGGCATATACTGGAGCATGAAGCTGCCTAATGAGAAGGACAGGGAGCTGCTTAAGGAATGGGGCCTCCTGCCCAAATCCCTGCCTGTCAAGCTTTTTGTGCCGAAGCAGTTCATCAAGGATTATGTGGATGTGGGCGTCAGGGTTGATGCTCCTTTCACGTTGCCTGCAGGGGAGCTGTCGTCCATGGATTGGATCATTTCTTTCGGCTTCACTCTCATAGACCCCTATGGAATAGCGATAGAAAGGGCTGTGAAGAATGTCAGCACAAGGTTCGGCAAACGATATTCGATAGACGACATAATAACTGAAATAGAGGCTGACAGCAGGACAGCCAAGGATGTCAAGGACGCCATAGTCAACCGCTTCCTTATGGCAAAGGACTGGGGCATATTCGAAAGGGATGGCACCCCCATAAGGGACATGCTGCAGGGAGGGGTTGTCACAGTCCTTGATGTAAGCCATTACATGCGGGCATCATCAGGCTGGAGCGTCAGGAGCATGGTCATAGGCCTGCTTTCGAGGAGGATCTTCCAGGAGAGGCTTCTGGCGAGGAAAAGCGAGGAATTCGAGCAGATGACGAATGAGAGGAGAAAGAACATCCCGATGGTATGGATGATCATGGATGAGGCGCACCAGTTCGTCCCGAATATCGGAGAAACAGCTGCCAGCGAGCCCCTGCTGACTCTTGTCAAGGAGGGAAGGGAGCCTGGAATAAGCCTGCTCCTGATAACCCAGCAGCCGTATAAACTGCATACTGATGCCTTATCGCAGGTTGACCTTATCATATCCCACAGGCTCACGGCCAGGGCAGACATGCAGGCTTTGAGAGGCATAATGCAGAGCTATGTGCTTGACGACATTCAGGAACTGATAAACAGCCTCCCGAGACTGAAAGGGGCGGCTGTGATTCTGGACGACAATTCCGAAAGGCTTTACACGGTGCAGGTGAGGCCGAGGCTGAGCTGGCATGCCGGCGGAAGCCCGGTGGCGATAAGGGAGAAGACGCTGATGGGCTAGTGAGCTTTAGGTCTCAGGCAATACTTTTGCAGGTTATCATTGCTCAAATGAATAATCAGTAAGCTCCCAGCCTCAGATATTTTATCCTGTATAACAATTCCTTCACCTTCCTCCTGACTCTCCTTATACTTTCGCTGGCGCTCTGATATCCCTTCCTTGTGTATTTGACAGGAAGGAGTATGGTTCCCATTGTCCCCTCGAAGGGCTGCCTTGCTACAAGCTCCACAAAAGCTTTCCTGACAGGCAAAGACATGGAGCTGCTCCTCGCATTCTTTATGGCCGGCAGCAAGGAAAGGGATGCAGCCCTGAGGATGAAGCTGGCCAGGAAAAGGCTCTGGATTGTCGTCAGGGCGAGCATTGGGCTGGAGTCGAAGAAGTGGGACAATATGCCGCCAGCTGAAGCTCCCGCAAACATTGAAAATTCCTTTATCGTGTTGTGTTTGCCCACATAGGAAAGCCTCTTTTCCCTGGACATGGAGGAGAGGTTGAATGCAAAGGCGGCCGTGTCGAAGCCCGACCATGCAAAGCCGTCGAGTATGGCTATCAGAAGGCCATGCGCAGGTATGCTCGCAAACAGCCAGGAAATGGGTATGAGTATCACAAGGATGCCTGTCACTGCAAGTATGGTCCTTTCGCCGAAGATATCGACTGCTTTCCCCCAGTGCCTGTAGCTCAGGGTCTCACTGAATGTTGTCAGGGCCATTATCGCTGCAAGCCATGCTATGCCGAACTGAAGCTCGCTGAGGATATAGACAGCTATGAACGGGGAAGCTATCCTCACAGAGAACTGCATGAGGGCTATGAATGCTGTAAAGGAGGCATAATTCCTGTTCACTGAGAGCCATCTCCCTGCCTCTGAGAAATCGAGCTTAAAGGGACTGGCGTAATTGTATCGGGGCATGTATGGCGGCTCTTCTATCCTGAGAAAAACAAGCATGACCGAGAAAAGCCCCAGAACAAGGGATATGATAAAGGCAAGGGCGTAGCCCTGCAACATATTGCCTTGCATCCCGAAGGAGCTTATCATGCTGCCTATGGCAAGAATGGCAACCAGGCTTGTCAGCCCCATCAGCATGTTCCTTCTTGCGAAAAATTTTCCCCTCATGTTTTCCGGCACTATGTCGCCCATCAGGCTTGTCCATGCAGGACTCTTGAGGGCCATGAAAAAGGTTGAGAGGGCAAAGAAGGCGATGGCCAGAATGACAATATTGATGCCTGAAAAAAGCATGAAGATTATTGGCAGCAGCATGAGCCTTTGGAGGGCTGAGCAGATGTTCCAGAGGAGCTTCCTGCTTCTTAATTTTTCTGTAAGCTTCACGCCGGGAAGCTGGCTGATTCCTCTTGCCAGGGACTGGAGACTGTCAAGCATGGCAACCTCGACCTTGCTTGCGCCCATGCTGAAGATGAAGGGTATGGAGTAGCTGTCGACTATTTTTGTGGCCGCTGTTGCGAAAGCGCCATCAAGGATGCTGTATTTGAGGTTAGCCTTTTCACTCCCCTTGAGGCTGACAATCTCCACCTTTTCATTTCGAGGTAGGTTCTGCTGTTTTTTCATAACTGCATCTCAAAAAGACATATGATTCCATCCCTGGCGAGTTTCAGAAATATTGTCTGGATTCTCTCCTTCTCTTTCAGGTTTCATGGTAAACGTATATTTATCTTTACTTACTTAAATATTTTTAGATATTTTAATATTTAGGTTATAAAGTATGAAAAAATTCATCTGGTTAGTACAGAAAGCTTTAAAAATCCTTAAATTATACTTCAGTTATGCCAGAGGAACCTGAGACTATCACTACCACGATAGAGATAAACAAGGAGCTTTTTCTCAAGTTCAAGGCCCTTTGTGTGCTGAGCGAGCTGACCATCTCCGGAGAAATAGAGAAGATGATCAGGAAGAAGGTCGAGGAGCTTTCGAAAGAGGTTGAGATGCCGATGGCTGCGAAAAGTTAGCGCTATTGTAGAATCCCCTGGCTTTTCAGGTAGAAATATAGAAGAATGAGCAGTAGAATCACTATGAAGACTGTCCCGAATGTCAGCTGTATTTGTGCTTTCATGTCATTTCCTCCTGAACTTTGATTCCGCATATATGGCGTAGCATAAAAGGAGAACGACATTGACAACAAAGAGCTTTTGTGCTTCTGGCAGCATGCTTGTGAGTATTGAGTATATGAGGTAGCCTATAGCGCCTAATCCGGCCAGAGCCGTGAAGTACAGATGCCACCAATCCTGTTTCCATACCACTTTATTATCTTTCCTATTAATATTGGTCACCGATAGAGATAAAGACAGACTTCCGATAACATTGCATGATCAATTGAGATTTAGAATTCATGATTTTTAATTCAATGCCTACGGAACATCACTCTGCACTACAAGCGATATACAAGAACAGCACACTATTCTTAAGGCTCCAAATTCTGTAATGATTGTGGAAATCAAGGTAGGCTCGAAAAACAGGGTGAAAATTGATGTAGTAAAAGGAGCCGTAAAACAATTTTCTGCGTTTTCAAAAGCGCATGTAACAGGCGTTCAGGCCTCTTCCGGAGTTTCAAGGCAGCCCAAATCTCTGGAAGAGACGATCCGAGGAGCAATGAACCGCGCAAGGAATGCCTTCAGGGGTTGCGATTATGGCATCGGGATCGAGGACGGGATAATGCCAGCCCCTCTCGTTTCCGAGTGGATAAATGTATCTGCATGCGTGATATATGACGGCTCGAAGTCTCATATCGGCCTTGCACCATCCTTTGTCTATCCCCGAAAGGTTGCGGAAGCTGCGCTGTCAGAAGGCAGTGAAATCGGCGAGCAGCTTCACCATCTCAGGAAAGTGGAACACAAAAGCAGCAGTGAAGAAGAGGGTGCCATAGGCCTGCTTTCGAATGGCCTCATCAGCAGGAAGGACTATCTGAAGCTTGGAGTCCTGATGGCCCTGATACATCTTGAAAATTCCAGATTGAACAAATGAGTTGCGGTATATATACGGGTTCAGACAATACCTAATTGTATGCCAAGCGGACGAAAAAGGAAGAAATCCAAGATCAAGAAGCACAAGCTGAAGAAGAGAAGGAAGAAGATGCGGCACAAGAAGAGGAACAGGTAAAAACAAGTCGCTTGCCTTTGTTTCCGGATTCAGACCAGGGTGAAACCACTGTCAGCTGTAATTATCTGCCCTGTCATGATTCCGGAATCCTCTGATGCCAGGAAGGCTATCACCTTTGCTATGTCCTCAGGCCTTGCCCTCCTCTTCAGGGGAGCCTTCTGGATGTATGCCTTTCTCATCTCCTCGCTGTGCTTCAGGGCCATGTCAGTGTCAGTCCCTCCCGGGGCCACGCAGTTCACCCTTACGTGAGGGGCAAGAATGACGGCAAAGTGCTTTGTCAGCGCATTGACTGCCGCCTTGGATATCTCGTACTCCAAGAAATGCCCCCACCTGGCTGTGCCGGATATCGACGAGACGTTAACTATGGCGCCTGATTTCTGCCTCAGCATAACCTTTGATGCGTGCTGGATGCAGTATATCATCCCCCTGAGGTTGGTCCCGATCATGTAGTCCCACATTTTCCTGTCAGACCTCATCGAGTCCGTGTATTCAAAGACGCCGGCATTGTTGACAAGGATGTCTATTCTCCCGAAGGCCTTTACAGCGGCATCAACCATTTTCTTGACTTCATCCTCATCCGAGACATCGGCCTGAGCGGTCATTGCTTCTGCTCCCAGCTTTCTTATTTCTTTGGCTGTCTCCTCTGCCTTTTCCTTTGACCTGAGATAATTCACAACAATAATTGCGCCTTCCTTTGCAAGCTCCAGGCATGTGGCCTTCCCTATCCCCCTGGAGCCGCCTGTCACGATGGCCACTTTGCCTTTCAGCTTCATAGTCTATAATCAGTTTCCGTTTTAATAAAACATGGCTTCTGCCCTCAAACCTCTTTTTAAGTAATCTTTTTCTTTGTTTACTATATGGCAATCTATACAAGGAAAGGCGATAAAGGCGAAACGACTTTGCCTGCCTCAGGGATCATAAGCAAGAGCAATATCAAGCTTGAATGCCTTGGGACCATTGACGAGCTGAACAGCTGCATAGGCCTCGCAAGGGCTTTTTCCCCTGAAGACATTTCGAAACTGCTTGTCCCTGTCCAGCATGCGCTTGCGAAACTTCAGGCCCAGATAGCCATGCCCCATGGCAGTCAGGTCAGAATAGGCTCCGATGATGTCGATTTGCTTGAAAGGGACATTGACCACATAGAGCAGATGCTTCCTGAAATAAAGAGGTTCATCCTGCCCTCAGGATCCAAATCGGCAAGCGTGCTCCACTTGGCAAGGACCGTATGCAGGCGAGCTGAAAGGGAGATGGTCAGGCTGAAGGAGAAGGAAGGAGTCGATGAAGAGGCCCTCAAATACATCAACAGGCTGTCAAGCTTTTTGTTTGAATTGGCCAGATGCGCGAACAAGGTTGAAGGCGTGGGGGATGAGGAGCCTGATTATTATAAGAAGCCCTGAAAGCTTTATATCGCATTGTTCAAAAAGTGGCAGAAGGCAACCCTTTCTCTGGGCCCCATAGTGATCAAATGGGGTTCCTTCCTTGGCGCCCTGATAAACTTCCTGATAATAACGCTGTTGGTTTTCCTCATTGCGAAAAAGGTTCTGGAGGAGGGAAAAACCACAAAGAAATAATCAGCCAGCGCCTGCCTTTGCATGGAAAGAGGGGTTTATTCCAGTTTCCTTAGCAACTGCTTATACTTTAGAACCAGGTCTACCAATTCATGCTCGCTCTTATGCTGCTGCTCCATATTATTCAATTTTCGATTCATCTATATCGCCTGTACGTAACCAAGCAGCTATGTCTTCAGTTTCCAAAGCCCTCAATCTCCTTATTACCTTTTCAACCTTATTAAAGTTTCGAAACCGTATTCTGCCATGATTTTGCAACAAGAAATGAGTTGTAACTATAAATCCTGTTCTTTTGTTGCCGCTTGCAAAGCCATGAGATCTAATTATTGAGTGCAAAAGAACAGCTGCCTTGTCATATACATCGCCTTGCGCATTTTTTACTCTGTAGATGATATCATCTATGAAAGTATCGGATGCCAGTAATTCATGCTTGTCCGCTTTTCGTGCCGACATGATGTTTATTATTTCATTCACGAATATGATGCTTTCCTTAGACGGATAGATAAAATCTTTAACCATCTATATCATTGATCAGGCATCAATAAAAGCCGCCTACTGTGATAAAGTCAACACATCGCAAATCGCCCCATTATTTATAAATCACATGGAGCATATTACCAGATGGACTTCCAGAAGATGGACGAACAGAAGGAGAAGGTTTTGATGTCAGGCCTGCATGCCCTGATTGCCATACCTGTAGGCTGGCTTTCCCTCCTGCTTGGCCAGGCATATGGCAAGGAGCCGGCAATTGCCCTTGGAATCCTTATACTGCTTTTCCTCGGCTACCTGACGCAGAAACTGCGGAAGAAGGACGTCAAATGGTGGCTCGCAAACGGCCTCTTCATTTACCTTTTTGCCTGGGTGGCAAGCTGGATATATTTTGCCAATGTGTAGAATGCCAGGAGTTCCGGATAGGGCTGATGCACGCTTAAATCTTTCGCTGCAATTCTATACTTATGGAACTCAGAATGCCTTCCGGAAGGGTAGCTGACCTGATAGGGAAGGGCGGGGAGACGAAAAAGTCTCTGGAGAAGCTGGCCCATGTTGCCATAAGCATTCAGGGGAATGATGTCAGCATAGAGGGAGACCCTATAGGCACCATAAAGGCGGCAGAAATTGTCAGGGCCATTTCAAGGGGTTTTGATGCTGAAGACGCCTTCCAGCTCCTGAATGATGACTGCAGGCTTGATATCATCAGCCTCGAAGGAGAGAGTGAAAGGACAATAAAAAGGCTTCTTGGAAGGGTCATAGGGGAGAAGGGCAGGTCAAAGAGGAAGCTGGAGGAGTATTTTGACTCCAGCATATGCATATACGGAAAAACAATCAGCATCATAGGCAAGTACGGGGACGTGAGGATAGCAAGGGCCGCCATAGAAATGCTGCTCGCAGGCAGGAGCCACGCCTTTGTCTACAAGGCCATTGAGAAGAGGCTTGCGAGAAGGGACAGGTTTGTGGAATATTAAACCCAATTCTAAACCTTTCTTTGAAGATGTTCTGCCAATTTTGGTATGACTTCGGCGTATCCTAATTCTCCTTGTGGACCTGTGTATTCTAGAGCAAAATTTTCAAATCCAGGGTTCGTTCCCATCATGAAACCATCAATCTCTAAACCAACCAATGATACAGTTTTCCAGTTATGTTGATATCTCGGATTGTGGAAAACTTTGCCTTTAATTGTGCCGGCCTTTGATGGAGTTAAATGGCAGCTCATTATAATTAACAACTGTATCTCCTCTCTTGTTAATTCACTTGGTAAGAGAGTATCATGTGTTGATAAGCGTACTGTATCGATCATCGTTTCACTGTGAGGAAAAAACATATCTATTAAATAATTCTCCGGAGTTTCGATTCTGGTTTTAGAAGCAATCATAGAAATATGTGGTAAATCACCCAAAATAACCTCAGATCCTATACTGCTTATGAGATCATCATACGCAGGTTTAAAATCACCGAAAGGGACCATGGAGAGATAGACATCTCTTGATTTCCCAGTGTATGAATTTTTGATATCAACCTCTAACTGAGCGTTAGGAGCCAAATTTCCATAAGGCTCTCTTACTTCTGTTCCATCGACCTTGACAGTCAAGTAATCTGGCATCTGATTATCCTTTAAAAATATTTATACATGAAACAAAGTTTTAAAAAGGCAGAGGCAGTTATCATTCCTACAATAGGCAGATTCCAAAAATACAAAAAGGAAAAAACTTCTCATAAAAGTTTCAAGCCGAATACTCAATGATTTTCTCATTCCCCAACTACCTGAAGTATAATTTCCCTTTTCCTTGCAGGCACATCAAAATCCAGCAAAACTATCTGCTGCCATGTTCCAAGAAGCAGCTTCTTGTCCTTGAAAGGCACAGTGAGACTTGGGCCCATCAGGCTTGCCCTGACATGGCTGTGGCCGTTCCTGTCGCCCCATGTCCTGTGATGCAAGTATTCAGCATCCGAAGGCGCTATCTTTTCCATTATTCTTTCAAAATCTTTCAGGAGATTGGGCTCGTATTCTATAGTGGAAACACTTCCGGTTGAGCCTGGAACAAAAATGGTGACGATCCCTGAACTTATCTTCCCATTTTCCAGCCTTTCTTCTATCAGAGAGGTTATGTCCTGCATGTCCAGACCGGACTTTGTGCTGACTCTTATCGTGTGGGTTTCGACTGGCATGTTGCAGTGTTTGTTTTCCGGATTAAAATAAGTGCCATGGCCGTAAAGTAAGGTTCCTAACGTGACACTTGATGGTGCAGCATGCGGATAACTCATTCTCTGTCAGCGGTTGGAATTCCCTCCATCTTTCCTGTTGATCATGGCCTTCTGCTGCTCGCTCCAATCCCTGTCGGAATGGGATTTGATGTACTCGACCCACGAATCGATGAACTTCAGCCTCTCCTCAAAGTTCCTTTTCTTGTCCTCCTCCAGCTCTTTCAGGTTGATTTTCATAAAAGATACTTCTCATACAGGCTTAAAACCTTCAGATTTTTCGCAAAATGCTCCAGATTGCCTATGTCGAGGCGATCCTGGAACAGCTTGTAAAGGAATCTAGCATCCTCTATGTCCTTTTCGCTTGAAAGGAAAAGCTTGAATGCGATACCGAGCTCCAGCGGCCCTATGAGCAGTTTGCCAGACTTCATGAGAACTGTGATCCTGTTTTGCAGGCTGTAAAAATCCGTGTCCCTTTTCGGCATCTTGATCTCGAAGTTCGGCAGCCATTGATTCTTCCTTGCTATCCTGATCGCCAAGCCATCCTTGATCATGGAATGCGCATCCTTGGAATTGTCATGGTTCAGTATCCAATAGCCTTTTTCATGTATTTCCCTGTAGAACTTCTCAAAATCCTGAAAGCCTTCAACAAAAACATCAATGTCCTCGCTCGCCCTGTTCCTTCCGAAAAGAATGGCCACATAGCCGCTGATTATGACGTGTTTTGTGTGCTTTTCAATAATCGTTGAGAAATCAACAGCGAACCTGTCCAGGTCATTTTCTGCTTTATCCAGCCTTATGGTTTTGCTGTTAATGAATTCCATATTGACTGGATGGTTTTGGGGTTAAAATAGTGATATGCAGGACAGCAAATTATCCTTTAAGTCTTTCTTCTATCAGAGAGGTTATGTCCTGCATGTCCAGATCGGGCTTTGTGCTGACTCTTATCGTGTGGGTTTCGACTGGCATGTTGCAGTGTTTGTTTTCCGGATTAAAATAAGTGCCATGGCCACAGATTGTCCTTGCCAATAAAAAACTTTGTTTGCTTTTCCTTATCCCGAATCCTCTTCCAACCCTTCCCCAGCAATCTCCACTTCCTCTATCCTTCTCTTCCTGAGGTACACAAAGCCGAAGATGAGCAGCAGTATGAGCACCCCAAGCACAAGCAGAAGCAGGGATATGGCAATCAGATTGTCCCCGAGGCCTATAAGGCCTGTCGCTATGCCCGCCTGCTGGGCCTGTGGAGACACGAATATGGAGACTGTCTCGTCCATCTGCCTGCTGTCCTCGCTTCTTACTGTTATCTTTATGTTGTAATTTCCCGGCTCCTTTCCGGTCACATACAGGAAGGAATCCTTCTTGCCCGAGAACGTCTCAACCGTGTTGTAGCCGAGCCAGTCTGAAGGAACTCCAGATGCTGAGATTGTGAACTTCATGGCCGCTGCAGAAGGCGATGTTATCGAGATGACAAACACCCCGCTCTTGCCTATAGGAATGGCCTGCGTCTTTGGGGAGACTTCCACTCTGAAGTCAGACGGCTGGAGTTTTGGCTGGATATCTGACGGGAAGTAAGGCTCAGAGACCTGGATGCCCTTGGACAATGTGGTCACTGTGGCCCTTATGGAATCTCTTGCTCCGCATCCTGAATCGGCCTCAAACCTTATCTCATGGCTTCCTGCCGCTGGAATGAAATTGAATGATTTTTCGTCCTCCTGCCCGCTTGCCATCGTTGCTGTGAGAGTGCCTTTGATGGCATTATCCAGATAAAACCTGAGGTTGATTGTCTGCCTGCTCCCTGAATTCATGAGCTTCACTTTCGCATAGGCCTTCTCCCCTTCCATGCTGTTCCTCGTGTAGTCGAGGGATGAGAGTGTTACAGAACAGATGCCTGGCCTTACCCTGATTGTCCTGCTTTCGGAATCAGAAAGGCTGTCATCGTCAGTGACTCTCAGAGATATGGTGAACGTGCCTTCCCTTGAATAGGAATGCGAAGGGTTCCTGTCTGTGCTTATCTGGCCGTCGCCAAAGTCCCATCTCCACCTGTCTATTCTTCCGTCGCTGTCAGTTGAGTAATCAGTAAACCTTACTATCTCTTCAACCTCGGCCTCACTTGGATAGAATGTGAAGCTTGCGAAAGGCTCATCCTGCCTTGACCTCCCGTTTCCAACCGCAATGTCCCGTGTCTGGCTTGTGGTCAGGCCGTCATTATCAGTTATAGTGAGCGTGACGCTATATGTCCTTCTTGCGTCAAATGTGTGGAACACCCTTGTGCTGGATGTGGTCTTTGAAGTTCCGTCATCATACCTCCATCTGTATTCCACAATCCTGCCATCAGGGTCATAGCTTGAGGAGGCATCGAATTCAATCTCCTCATTTATCCTCGGGTTTGAAGGGTAGAAGCTGAATTCAGCGACAGGCCTAGTCTGCCCGCTGCCAACTGTTATAGTCCTTGTTGTTGAGGCCTGAAGGCCAAGGTTATCAGTAACCCTTAATGTGATTGTGAATGTTCCGCTCCTGCCGTACATGTGTGAGGTGCCCTGGCCATATGTTGTCACGCCGTCCCCGAAGTCCCAGAACCATTCCCTTATGTATCCGTCAGAATCTGAAGACCTGTCAGTGAAATAGACGACATCCCCAACTTTGGGGCTGATGGGACTGAATGTGAAATCAGCTATAGGGGGCCTGTTTGCCGGCGTCGGAGTAGGCGTCGGATTGGGGCAGCAGACTGGTGTCGGAGTAGGATTTGTGTACGGGCATGTGCTGCCGAAAAGTGTATGCGCTGTGACTGTTTGAGGGGCAAAGATAGCTGATGCTATCAGAAGCAATACGGCTAAATATATCATTTTCAGACTTTTCATACCACTAATAAGTGGCAAGTATTTAAATACTTTTGCCTTGCCTATAGGAAGAACATCTTGTGCCTATAGCTGATAGCCCTTCAGCCTCTTTCTCCCTTCAAAATCAAGAGGGTGCAGGTAGCTAGGAGAAGCGTCCGCATTTCCATATAGTTTCTGTATCATTGCAGCTCTTTCAGAATCATGTGGAGGCTGGACGCCGTGGCGGCAGCACCAGCACTTTCGGCAGGGTGATTTACCGCGTTTCCCATTAAATTCATGCCCATTTCCTTCCATCTATCGAAGTCGGGCCCATATGTTTCGGTATATGTTCTAACAGGCATGAGATTCTCCATAAAAGATTTGTAAGCTTCTGCAGCTCTTGTCCATTCAGGAATAATGTTTGCAGCATTAGCTGTGTATTCTAGCCCTTCTCTCAATTTTGAGCCATAAGTGGAAAATCTTTCCGGATCACTCACCAGTGCACCTGTAGCGGCCACGCCCCCAGCTAATTTGGAAGGCCATTCCCAAAGGGTCTTGTAGGCGATCCATCTTCCCGCTTTCCTTAAACCGTTGCTAATTTTATTCATTTTAGTCACCTATAGGTAGTATATTTAATGTATTTAAATGCTTTTCGGTGCTCCAGAATATGTTTTATCAGAGCCTATAGGCCAACCCTCTCCCTCTTCTCCTCGTTCCTCATCTCGGACTTCATCCTCCCCAGAAAGTATTCATTGAGGTCGGCGAACTTCATCTGGCCTGCCAAGAAAGGGTGCACCTCCTTTATCCTCTGGTGCATCTGCTGGCACACCCTCCTGTATGACTCATGGCCCTGCGGCATCGTCCTTAATTCAATCATGTGGAAAGCCTCCCTCAGGCTCATCCTCATGTACCATCTTATTTTGTAGGACATAGGCACTACATATTGGGCCTCATGAGGGAATTTCTCATAAATCTTTTTCCAGGCCTCCTTTGCCTGCTCCATGGCCTCTGTGAACTGCTTGTCAAAGCCGGCCTCCTTTATTTCCTTCGGCACTTCATATCCATGGAAGCATGTCAGCAGCTGCCTTTCCTGGGTAAGCATGCGGTGCCTGTGGAGATCCCTGTACAGGCCGAAGTCGGCAAGGATGTCGAAGGTGTAGGCCGCATGCTCCAAAGCCCTTCCCGCCTTGTGCCTCCTGTTCTGCCTCTTCTCAAGGTATTTTGCTATTATGCCCCTTATCTCTCCCTCGCCCATGTTTGAAACAGTTTCTATTGCTTTTTTCATATCCAGATGGGATTTTGAATAAAGTATAGCGGCAGCTATCTTCTTTTCAGCCTCTTCATCATATTCAACCAGTTCTGCCTCTTTTCCCCCTATAGAAGAGCCTATAGTTTCAGATATGTTTTCTATGGATTCAGAAGTCTCTGCCACATATTTCTGGAAGGCTTTTCCATACATGTCATCAGCCCTTTTGACAAAGGATGGTATGCATTTCATCAGCTCATCCTGCATTCCCTTTGCTGTATTTTTGATTTCTGACAGATTGTTTGCATGCATCTTGACAAGGAGGTATTCAAAAGCGCGGCCATTTCCATATAGGCCAAGGTTGGTGAGCGTGCCGGCAGGCAGTATCACCCTTAAAACATCCAGGGCGAAGGCCTTTACAGAGGAATTATAAGCTATTTGTGCCCTTTTCTTGAGGGCCTCATCAGCTATGTCCCTGAATCTGATATTCCTGCCGTCCTTCTGGCTGAAGAATTCAAAATCATCAAGGGGGAACCTCTGCCTCACATACCCGAGCATGGGCTCTATCAGGGAGGAATACAGGGAAAAAAGCATGTCGCATGTTCTTGCATAAAGTTCAGCGAATTCAGAGGACATTATTTTCGGCTCAGGGTAATATTTCCATCTTCCATTCTCCTTGTCATCGAACCTGACATATCTTGTGGATTTCTCAAGAGGGGAAATTCCAATCCTGCTGTCTTCAAGGGCCTTGGCAGCTATCTGGCTGACATTCTCCACAGCTATATGGGCCCCCCCAAGCTCACCGACAGAATCGTCCCCGAAACCGACAAGTATCCTGTCATAGAACTCCTCTGCCTTCCTAATTGCCACAATGTCTTCGGCAGACGATTTCTGGCCTGCTATTGACTTGAAATCCATTTCCGGCCTGTTTATGAATTCATCAAGGAGGACTCTCCTGAGGCTTTTGGCGGATCTCGAATACCTGCTGAACAGGGCACCTTTCACAACTTCCGGCAGGTTTTTGAGGACAAAGATATCCCTGTCCAGATTGGTAAAGAAAGGCTCTATCAGCCTCTTTTCCTCTTCAGTGAAGGATTCAGCCATGGGATCAGATTAAAGATGGTTTGGGATTTTAAATTGGCGGTCTGATCCCTCAAACTGGCAGAGCATGCTGCATTATCTCTTTAAGGGCTATAAATCCCGTGTGCCATAATTCACATTCATATGCCAATGTTATACAGGAGAAGGTTCGAATTCCTGAAAGGGCTTGCAGGGCTCCCCTACACTCATTATGAGGCACTCGGACTGATCAAGGCAACGAGAATCAATGTCGATGTGGCCTACAGGCTTCTTGACCGAATGCTGGCCGCATACGATGCTATGGTTCATCCTGATGAAATCAGAAAGCAGCTGGATAGGGCCGAGTCTGAAAAGCAGAGGCTGTATAATAATGTGAGGCCGCTCATCGAAAGGCAGCAGGAGCACAAGCGGAAGATAAACAGGCTTTTTGTGCGGCTGATCCAGGGAGAAGATATCACAGCCGCCCTGAAGCAGATGGTTTCGGGCAATGAAAGAGGCTATAAGCAGAGCGGATCAATTGACATGTGGAAGGCAAAGAGGGAAGAATGCGAGCGCCTTGGAGAGGCAAAGATATACTCTCAGGATCCTTCTTTCCTGCCGTCTGCGATGGAGAGATATGGAAAATGGAGAGGAAATATACAGATTTACAGGACGGCGAGGGACAGGGGGCTGCTTCACGTGCCAATAAGCCAGTCAGAAAGAATCCAGAGCGGCTGCATGCAGCTGGAGAAGGAGCTTTATGAGCTGGAGAAGAGGGAAGCGGAGGTTTTCAGGTCTGTGGGGCTTAAAAGGCTGGATGAAATAAAATCCGGGGCATAGGCTGCATGACGAATTTTTTTGATTTGGAGGATGCAATCCCAGATTCAGCAATAAACTGATATCAAAATATCAAAACTCTGTTTATTTCTGATATTCGGATATCAAAACTTTTTATGCTATTGAAGAAAGTTCAGCTAAAGTTTTCTGCCTCTTTCCATATCTTTGATGGTTTCTTCTGTAAGCCTCTCCACGTTGGCCTTCTTTTCCTCTTCCAAAATGATTTCAATCCTCGCCTGTGTGGAAGGCTTCTCAGGCCCCAGAACATCGCAGTATTCCTTGCCTATAGAGATCTCATAGGTGCCTATTTCCCTTGCCTTCTCCACTATCTCATCCTTGTCGAAGCAGATCAGTGGCCTCAGGACGACCATCCTGGTGGCCTGGTCTATCACGGCAAGGTTCTGCAGGGTCTGGGAGCTCACCTGGCCGAGGCTCTCCCCTGTAAGAAGGAAGCTGCATCCCAGTTTCTTCGCAACCCTTTCGGCAATCCTGTACATGAGCCTCTTCTGGATAACGAAATAGTATTTCCTGTTTATCTTTTCTGATATCTCTTTCAGTTGCTTTGAAATTCTGATGACAATTATTTTTTTTATTCCAAGAATTTCACAAATCCTTCTCGACTTCTCCTCGGGCAGGCCATCGGTCAAGGGCTCATAGGAGAAGTGTATGGCTTCTATATCATACGTTTTCCTCTTCATCATCCAGCCTGCCACAGGGGAGTCTATGCCGCCTGATAGGAGAAGTAATGCTTTTCTTTTCACTTTAACTTTGACTTGTTTTTTCTTCATACTATCTTCACAAACACTTCACATTAAATTCTAAATACTCTTCGGGCATTCTCTTCAGCGGCCTCCATCACCTTTTCCGCACCAATCCCCTTTTCCTTGGCCACCCTTTCAGCCGCATATGTTATGTTCCAGGGGAAGTTCCTTTTCTCCTCCTCTGTTTTCACGGGGCTCAGGAAAGGGGAATCTGTTTCCAGCAGAAGGTTTTCCAGAGGCAGATCCCTTGCCAGCTTTCTGTGGCTTTTTGAAAAGCAGGCCTGGGTTGAAACGGATATCATGTGGCCTTTCCTTATTATTTCCCTTTCGAGTTCCCTTGATCCTGAATAGCAATGAAATACAGCAAAGGCATCCCTTCCTTTGACCATCTCAAAGCAGTCCTGTTCGGCGTCCCAGCTGTGTATGACCAGAGGCAGGTTCAGCTCTTCTGCCAGCGATATGAATTTTTCAAAAACGGCCTTTTGCTCCAGTCTTTTTTCAGGCTCCTTCACCCAGTGGTAGTCCAAACCCGCCTCCCCTATTCCGGCTATTTTGCCCTTGTTTTTCTGTATCAGATCAAGAACCTTTTCCGCATCCTGAAGCTCAGTGGGGTGGCAGCCTATAGTGGCATATAGGAAGCCATTGTGCATAGCACAGAGCTCCAGAACTTTGAGACTTTCATCATATCTGGCCGAACTGGCTATGACAGCCTTCAGCCGTTTCCTGCATTCTCCGACAATCCTTTCCCTGTCCTTATCGTATGTCGGATAGCACATATGAGCATGGGAGTCTATCATCATTAATTTGGCCGATGGGTATTAATTAAGGCTGAAAGTGCGTTGGTTCTGGAAAATTCCAATTCCTCATATCGGCCATCCTCCGCTAATACGCTCAAAGTAACTACACTAAGAATACAAAACAATCACATGGTTCAAAAGCATATAAGCCACCTGAAATATATCTAATTTATAGATCACAAATGTCATGTTCCTTACTTGCACAAATTCCAAATTTGTTTCATGAAAGCGTATAATTGATAAATGATTATACGTCTTGATATGTCTGTAGCAGTGATTTTCTTAGTTTTTGAATGTTTTGAAAGTGTCTTTCGTAGAAACCCACGAGCAAACTGGCCTGTCTCAAGGGGGTGAAAAGCAGGCCCGGAACCAAGGACGTAGGTAACCTTAGACCAACGTCACACAGACACATGAGGAGGAAGCATGATGATCAAAAGAGGGTTTCTTTTGGCAAGCCTTCTGGTCATAGCGGCTCTCGCGATCCAAACACTCTCCGTCGCTTCTCCAGTAGGCAACGAGAACACGTCATCCGTTCTCAATGCCTCGACGACGCTCGAGCCCATCGATTCCGGTGCTCTGAACGTCAGCGTTGACGTCAGCGACTCGATCCGGCTTTTCCGCACCGAAAGTAGTGGCAACGAGCTCAGCACAGCTACGGAGAATCAGACCGAGCTCAACGCCATGTTCATCAGGCTCTTCGAGATCGACGACAAACTCATCGAAGAAGACATCTTCGTCAATCAGTGCGTCAACCAGACCATCAACGGCACGGCGACTCCGCAAATCTACGGCCTCAAGGGGGAGTTCGTCTTCGACAGCGGTGTTCTCGATGCTCTGAATGTCAGCGACTCGAACAGTCTCTATCCGTCTTTCCGCACAGCCCGCGCGAATACGGACTGGGGTGGCAATGAGCTCATCACCGATATCCAGACCGAGCTCAACGCCATGTTCCTCAGGCTCTTCGAGATCAACGACAAACTCATCGAAGAAGACATCTTCGTCAATCAGAGCGCCAATCAGACCATCAACGGCACGGCGACTCCGCACTACGGCCTCAGCGGACGGCTCGTCTTCAACAACGTCAACATCGTCAACCACGCTAGAGACATAGGTGTCTACCTCTACGTGGTCACTGACTAGACGTCCATAAGGGACGCATCCGAATCCGGGGATGGTTGTTCAGGCGACTTAAGCCTCGCCATCCCCGGTATCCGGCCTTTTTTTGGTTGTACTGAAACTAAAATCAGTACTTCAAAATAACCCCTTAACCTTTTGGAAACTCAGTATACCAGCAACCAGATAACGATAAAGCTTCTGGCTCTATTGTTCAGTGAAATGAGACATAAGGTTTAAATAAATAGACCATATTATATTTTATTGATACTCATGGTCCAACTGCATAAACTTTTGGGCAGCAGAGTGGCCATCAAAATCCTAGCCTTTTTGCTGAAAAATTCCTCTGCCGAGTTCAGCCAGACAGCGGTCAGGAAGGAACTGAAGATTGCCAAACTTTCAGCCAGCAGATGGCTGGAATTCATGGAGGAAAATGGAATAGTGAAGAAAAGCGCAGCAGGCAGGACTCTCCTCTACAGGCTGTCTAGAGACAATATTATAGCCAAGCAGCTGAAGATCCTTTTCATCCTTTCGGATCTGGAAGACAAAATAGGCAATCTGCAAACAGAGGCGCAAATCTACCTTTTCGGCTCGGCCTCACGCGGCGAGGACACAGAGCAGTCGGATATAGATCTGCTTGTCATCGGAACAGACAGGAGTCTGGCAGCAAGACTGAAGGCTCTGGACACAAGGATAAAAGTCAGCTTCTTCACGCCTGTGGAATGGCTCAGGATGTCAAAGGAAGACAGGGCTTTTTACGAAAGGGTGGAGAAGGACAGAATCAGGCTGGTTTAGCATGGACATGGAAGAGTGCATACAAAAAGGCTATCTGAAGCGCACGCAACCGTGACCAGGAGCTGGCCAGGAAGGAAATGAAGGAATCTGCCTATGATATGCTTGCTGCACGCGAAGCCTGCATGAAAGCCGATTACAAGTGGTGCATTATCAAGAGCTACTATGCCATGTTCCATGCAGCTAAAGCTCTTCTGTTTTCTCTTGGTTTCAAGGAGCGGCGGCATTTTGCCATTGCCGCCGTGCTGGAGGACCTGTATAAGAACGGCAGGCTGGAAAGCAAATATATCGAGCAGTTCGCTTCAGCAATGAGTTCTAGGGAGGATGCCGATTATCGCTATACTTATTCGCATGAAACAGCCGAAATCATACTCGATGCTGCGGAGGAGTTTGCAGAGATGATGCGCAGAATGGCCAAAATGCGATGACTTCATAAATGAGACATCTTTTTATTTCGGTAGAAATAGCCCCTCAGCCCTTGAGGAACTCAGTATACCCGCATCTTCCGCAGTAGATCCTGTTCTTGTGGTCGGCAAGGAATGTCCCCGGCCCGCATCTGGGGCATGGCTTCTTCTTCCTCTGGACGCCTTTTGAGACGTCATAGAACTTGAATATCTTCACGCTCACATGCTTCCGGCCTTTCCTTATCTTCTTTCCCTTCCTCACTACCTTTTTTTCGGCCTTTGGCGCCGGTTTCTCGTCCCTGCCTCCCATATCACTTGGCCTCCTTCTTCTGCTCAGGCTGGGCCTGTTTCGCTTTCTTTTCCTTGGGCTTGGGCATCAGCTCCTTCTTCGAGTAGACAAAGACCTTGACATTGCTCGAGTTCTTTCCTGTCTCGGTAAGGATATTCTCCACTGCAAGAAGCTCCCTGTCAGCAGACAAAAGCTTTACGGCCTCTTCTTTAAAGGCTTCCCTCGAAGGCGTTGATTTGTTGTGGTGCTCGATTGAAATCAGATATTCTTCCCTTCCCATCAGAGGGTTGTGCCTCTTGCTAATGACATTCAGCGACATGTATTGCTATTTGAAGGCCAAGGTATAAAAAGGTTTTTCCGATGCCGGATGATATGCCCAGGTCTTAGACAGAGCCCGTCTATAGGCTGTCCTATAGGCCAAAAGCATCCGAGGCCAATAAAGGGGCAAATCAGGCCATTTTGAGGCCGCAGGAAGTGTGTTATCAGGCCCATACTCTCAAATTTTCTTTTAGATGCCATTTATAAATTTTATTGACATATTGATAGTGATAATAAGGCGTTAGTATGTTCATTTTTCTTCATTCACTAATCTGCAAAAAAATGTGAAAGTATTGTAATTTAATACTTTCGAAATTAGAGAAGTTGGTAGATTTTGATTAGTGGATTGAAGAAAGAGATTTGTCTTTCGAAAAAATAAAATTTTTGGAGTGGCGATACCCCGCATCTCTTCACACCATCGCCACTCCCTGAGGAAGTCCCGTACTGTCTAGAGTTTGCGGGCTTCCTCTGCTATCATGGGGGAGGTTTATACCTGATGCCCCCACACTTCGCGCTCCGGGGGCGGTTTGCCGTACCTTTCTGCCTCCTTGAGGTACGGATTTTCCCGCCCCCTGCTTGGAATATTCACGTGGGCAGTGCCGATATCCTTTCGCTTGGGCTATCGGCACCAGCTCCTTTCCGCAAGAGAGGAGGATGGGTGTTTCCTAGGGCATCCGTCCTTCCTCTGCAATCATTCGATTCAGGAATTGAGGGGAGTAAGGGAACCCCTACCTATTGTTCCCTGAAACCCTCAATGCCTCAAGGCCACAGGAACGGGTTTTGCCCCGCTCGATGACCCTCCTGCGGGGATTTTCCCGTCCCGGAACAGAGCATCCAGAACACCTCTAGTGAGCTAGTGAGGCCGGCATACCTCTGCTCTGTTCATGGTTGGTTGGCGGGTCAGGTCAGATGATCGCACCCAGGATGTCTCCTGATGCCGCAGATCTGGCCCGCCTTCCTGACCTGGAAGATTCGAAATTAGCAGGAGGCCCCCCATGATGAGCAGATAATCCTCCTGCTAATGCCTCATCCCTTACTTGGCGAGGCTCCCCGCCTTGCCAAGCGACGCGACCCGGCGGGAGGATTCTTTGCGGATTGGGCGGATGCATGCCTCCCGCCGGGGACTTCTCAAGTTATAGAAATTGGAAGAGCCTGCACCGACCTTGTTTGTGCTCCTCGGGAGGTCGGTGTTCAGGCAGAAGAAGAGGCGGAGCGCGTGGTTCCCGAAACGCGCCGAACACAGAATTTCCGCCTCTTCTCTTCTGGGATTGGTGGCCTGCGGAAAGGAGGAGATGAATTTCAGCAGGCCTTGGGCGAAAGGACGAGCGATGAAAAAAAGAAGGATTTTGACCTCTTTCATCACCCGCTTTTCGAATTGCACGACAAGAGGGGGCTTGGGGGCGGCGGTCGAGGAGCGGTTTCGGTCCGCCCCCAGTTCTCTCGAAAGGAGAACACAACTTGAGGGTCTTACTTCTGGTCTTTACGATGTTGCTCGTCATGGCAATAGCCCCACCGACCGTTGCAGGGCCATACGGGCATCTTCCGCAACTGGCAGCTTTCGGCCATGACGACGTCACCGATACGAGCAACCTCCAGGCCATCAATATGTGGGCGGGCAATCAGCCAGTCGGCGGCGAGATGCTCTCCCTCGATGACCTGTTCAACATGGACGACCTGTGGTCCAGCAACTCAATCGTCACCAACTCGACGAAGTTGGTACCCACTCGAAACGGGAACCTTCTCCCGCAACTGGCGACGCTCTTGACCTCAAAAGTCAACGTTAACCAGGCTTCGCTCAGCCGCGTACGACTAGGCGACAGCTTCAACCTCAACTCTGGCGTTACACAAAACGGAGTTTATCTCTACGACAAGTTCGAGTTTAGCAAGGCGGCGCAGGGCCAAGGCGCAGGCGATACCTTCCCGACATTTGAGGCTCAGTCGCTTTCTCGAGCCACTGCCACTGCAGCTGACATCACCGACGATCGTGGGATTACGCCCGTCAAATCATCGATGGCGCTGTTCGTGGGCGACGATCGCTCAGTTGAGGCACAATTGTCTGGGAAATCTGCGGATACTGGCTTGCTGTCGGCGGTGCAGACTGCTGCCCGGGTGGGACCCGGCGTTCAGCACGCCTTCAAGGCCGTCGAGAACAAGTGGATCGAAGGTGCGCCGACCCAGTTGGCGGTCAAGGCCATCACGCTCATCCAGAGCCCTATCTCGGGCAGCGGAGCGGCCTTCATCGCTCAGGGTGCGGGCATCGCCAGCACGGCCGTCAAGGGCTACAACGTGGCAAGTAGTCATGTGTTCTCTGGCGAGAACGCTGGCGGCCGCGTTGAGTTC
Source organism: Candidatus Aenigmatarchaeota archaeon (assembly GCA_016185435.1). Lineage (GTDB taxonomy): Archaea > Aenigmatarchaeota > Aenigmatarchaeia > QMZP01 > QMZP01 > JACPNN01. The sequence goes on from JACPNN010000015.1 coordinate 112,978, forward strand.
AGTGCGGCCTCGACGCTCGCGAACGGTGTCTACCTCTACGTCGTGACGGTCAAGGGCGCCGATGGGCAGAGCTTCGTCAGCAAGGTCCAGAAGCTCATCATCGCGCACTAAACTGAACTAACGGACGGAACCAGAGAGACTGTGGGGCAGGAGATTCGTACTTCTGCCCCTCAGTTCTCTTAGATATCGGAAAGAGAGGTACAAATGATAAACCTCAACAATCGCTGGATCCGCATCGAAAAGAGCATCTTCCTCGAGGTCAAGGAGTTCGTCTTCGAGAAGGTCCTGTTCATCAGGAAGCTCTTCTTCTTGGTGCCGCTGCCCGTTCCCGGACTCAAGCCGCCACCCATCGGTCTCTCCGTCAACAGCGGCGCGACGGCCGTGCAGGTCTTCGACCTCAACGGGCGACTCGTTGTCGATACCGGCTGAGTTCCGCGAGGGACGCACAGGAGAGTGGGGGATTCAGTGCCGTAGGTATGTTGCAGGTTGTAGCAGGGCCAAAACACCAGCGCTGTCCCCCATTCTCTTGAAATATTCAAAGGAAGGATGCTAATTACTGGGGCGGTGTGAAGCATGTTTTACCGAAGAAGATATCTCGCAGTCAAGGAGTCGGGAGGTAGCAAGTGCGAGGTAAGTCGCTTCTGTCCCTCATTGTGGATCACCGCCCCAGTAGCTATAATTCTTTAAGAAAGGGTGAGAGAGGGTAATGAGTCTAGTTAATTCCATTGTAAATCTGATCGAGAATGTGTTCGATAAGTTACTCCCCCTCACTGTGGACCTCTCGGACTTCAAGATGGAGGAGGTGACAGAAGATAACCCACATCTTGAATAAGAGGTGAGAGGGCTGTGGTGATTAATCGAATTAGAATTGGCAATGGCGTATCAGGAAAAGCCCGAATAACAGTGTGGCCTTTCAGTCACAAGAGTAATATTTCTCCCTTTCCTTCAAGGCAAGAATGGAGGCCACGCTATCGTCTAGGAAGCAAATTCTCCCTTCGCTCTAAGCGCAAGGGATAACGAGAAAGGAGGTCACAAATCCTATTGCGTATCGGGTTAGCCGGGCTTTAAGAGCTGGCCTGGCCAAAAGAGGGCGAGGGAGATACGCCAAGGCCCTGTCGATACCACCCCCGCTCTCTTTTGTGGTACTGAAACTATTTTTAGTACTGCTGCCTTCCTTTTCAGGCCTAAAAAACCACCGAGAACAGACAGCAGATCCTTTGAAGAAACTACTTCCCTTCCTTCACCCACAGGCAATACTTTCCAGGGGCCCTTATGTTCAGTATGGCCGCTATCTCTGACTGGGTGGGGTCGTGGATGTAGGCCACCCCTTTCCAGCTCCTCGAGAAATCAGACGCATTGCAGGCAGGGCAGATATTGCCTTCAACAAACCTCTTGCAGTTCCTGCAGACCTTTTCTCCAGACTTTGCCATATGATCAGTCCTTCAGCCTCTTCTCATGCTTCACCTTGGGCTTGGAGGCCTTTTCAGGCACATGGGCCTTGGCCTTCTTCTCCTGCCAGTGGGGGCAGCCGAGCCCCGGCTGCCTCAGCGTCAGGCCGACCTTGAAATCCTTCTCCACGCTCACGCTTATCACTCTTGCCCTCACAATATCGCCTTCCTTGACAGTCCTCTTGCTCTCCTTGCCTGTGAACTGGAATCCCTTGGGGTCATAGCTGACGAAATCGTCCATTATCTGGCTCACATGCACCATGCCATCGACAGGCCCCATCCTGACAAATATCCCGAACTCGGTCACGTCTATCACCTGGCCTTTCACAAGCTCGTGCAGCTCCGGCTTGTATGTCAGCAGCCTGAAAGTGACAGGGAAATATAAGGCGCCGTCCCCGGCCAGGATCTTTCCAGAGCCTGCCTTCTCCACGCCGACTACAGAAAGGACCACGCCAAGCTTCCTGTCAGTGATGCCCTCAAACCTCTCCTCGAGGCTGGCCTTTATGGCCTCCTCCTTCTGGAGGGTGAACTTGTTCGGGGCGACCCTTACCTTGTCCTCGACAGTCATTATCCTGTACATAAGCAATCCAAGAATTGTTATATATAAGGCGGGTGGGTATTTATTTGTTTGACTGCTCTGTGTTCATTTCGCTATTTCATTCCCTTCCTTATCTTCTCCTTCCCCCACATCACGGCCATTATCGCTGCTGAGGCAGCTATTATCTCTGTCCAGTCCAGTCCGTCAAGTGCCATGGTCTTGAATGGAATCTGGAGGGCAGGGATATAGACAACAATCAATTGCAAAAGGATTGACAGGCCGATCGCAAGCAAAAGCTTGCTGTTGCTGAATATGCCGAGGCCGTACTTCATCCTGACTGACTGGACCCTGAACATCTCCATCATGACCACTGCCGTAAAGGCGACGGTCATGGCCTTCTTGGCCGCTATTGACGGATCCTCATGAGAGAGGTTGTACCAGAAGAGGCCCAATACTCCTATAGCCATCAGTATGCCGACAATAAGCATGTCAACAAGCATCTCCTTGTCGAATATTGCCGCGTGATGCTTCAGGGGCTTCCTCTTCATGATGTCCTTTGCGGCCGGGTCGACGCCCAAAGCAAGGGCCGGCAAACCGTCTGTAAGAAGGTTGATCCACAGAAGCTGGATGGCAGACAAGGGTATTATGAAGGCTCCTGTCGCCGGGTCGGCAAAGCCTATCAGGATGGCCAGAAATACAATCAGCACTTCCCCGAGATTGCTGCTCAGCAGATACTGTATGAATTTCCTTATATTGTCAAATATCCCCCTCCCTTCCTCCACCGCAGAAACGATGCTGGTGAAATTGTCGTCAGCCAAAATCATATCACTTGCTTCTTTGGACACATCCGTCCCCTTTATGCCCATGGCCACGCCTATGTCTGCCTTCTTCAGGGCGGGCGCATCATTTACCCCGTCGCCTGTCATGGCCACTATATGCCCTCTTTTCCTCAAGGCATCCACTATTCTCATCTTGTGTTCGGGGTTCACTCTCGCATAGACGGCTATATTCTTGACTATCGGATAGAGCTGCTCATCCGTCATTGAGTCGAGCTCCTCGCCTGTGACGGCCCTGCGGTCATCTTTTTCAAAAAGACCGAGCTCCTTTGCTATGGCGACAGCAGTGTTCCTGTGGTCTCCTGTTATCATCACCACCTTTATCCCGGCCTTCCTGCATATCCCGATATCGTCCTTCACCTCTGCCCTTGGAGGGTCTATCATGCCCGTCAGGCCGACAAAGATCATGTTATTTTCAGCTTCCTGCTCATGCTCAGGGACACGGCTGAATTCCTTGTATGCTATTCCGAGGACCCTCAGGGCCTTTTCAGTCATCTCGTGATTGGCCTTCAATATTGTTTTTTTCTCCGGCGCAGCCAGCCTGATGACTTTTCCGTTTATCAGCATCCTGTCGCATCTGGAAAGGACTATTTCAGGGGCGCCTTTCACAAAAGCAGTCGGCCTTCCCTCAGGCGTCGAATTTATCGTTGTCATCATCTTCCTTTCGGATGAGAACGGGATTTCATGGAGCCTTCTGTAAACAGAAGAGATGCGGTTTTGCTCCAGGCCTGCCTTGGCTGCGGCCACAATCAGGGCAGCTTCTGTGGGATCCCCTGCAATCTGGTCTTTCGGCCTCAGTGACGCGTTATTGCACAGGATGGATGCTTTCAGAAGCGTGAGGAGCATGTTGTCCTTTTTAGGATCGACTTGCAGGCCCTTCTGCCTGAAATCCCCGGCCGTCTCATAACCCCTTCCTGTGACTTCTGTATACCTGTCATAATACCAGATTTTGGTGACTGTCATCTCGTTCTTGGTCAAAGTCCCGGTCTTGTCAGAGCAGATTACGGTTGTACTGCCCAATGTTTCAACGGCAGGAAGCTTCCTTATTATCGCATTCCTCTTTGATAGCCTCTGCAATCCCAATGCAAGCGTGATTGTGACAATCGCAGGCAGGCCCTCGGGTATTGCGGCCACTGCAAGGGCTATGCCCATGATTATGATTGAAACCACTTCACGGTTTTCCAGCAGCTGGCCTGAGAAGAAGCCTTCCCTTGCCAGGCCTATAATCACCACGACAGCGGCAATGGCAAGTATGAAATAGCCGAGGTTCTTTCCGAACGCTTCGAGCCTCTCCTGAAGGGGAGTCGCCTCTTCTTCCACCTCCTCTATCAGTCTGGCGATCCTGCCTATCTCAGTGCTCATCCCTGTTGCGATCACTATTCCTTTGGCCCTGCCATAAGTGGCAAGGGTGCCTGTATAGGCCATGTTTTTCCTTTCTGCAAGCTGGCAGTCCCTTATCCTTGAGGCCTGCTTGGCCACAGGGCTGCTTTCCCCTGTAAGGCTCGCCTCATCGACCCTGAGGTTTATCACTTCCAGAAGCCTTATATCTGCCGGTATTCTGGTCCCTTCCTCAATCAGGATGATATCGCCTGGCACAAGCTCGCGTGAGTCGACTTCCTGTCTCCTTCCTTCCCTTATGACATCGGCCTGGGGCACGGCAAGCTTCTTCAGCGCCTCAATGGCCTTCTCGGCCCTGTACTCCTGGATGTAGCCGAAGATGGCATTGAGGATGACTATTATGAATATTAGTATAGCATCTACTGTCCCGTCAGGCACCCAGACATAGGAGATGACAGCCGCAGCAATAAGTATTATTACCAGGATGTTCCTGAACTGGCTGATAAAAATCTCGAGCCTGCTTATCTTCTTCTCCTGCTTCAATTCGTTTCTGCCGTAGACATCAAGCCTCGCCTCGGCCTCTTTTTCCGCCAGCCCTTCTTCCCTTGACTTCAGCTCCTTTACAACCCTGCCCTCTTCCAGTTCGTGCCACTTCGGCTGCACGCCATCTGCCTTCATCAGTTATAATTACTCCTTTTTCGGCTAAATAATGGCATTACAGAAGCAGCACAACTGCATGGGGGGATAAGGTTTAAACTCCTCGGGGGCAAATTCAGTAGATGCGAAAAGATGTGTATGCGTTTAGTGAAAAAAGGCTTTATGAGAATGCCGATGAGGCGACATTCTGGGGCATTCCTCTATCGGTTATAGACCATTTGGGCAGGTCAGAGATTCTTGATCCCAATAAAAGATACGATGCGGAAGCGACAGAAGGAGGGCATGTCGTTTTTCCAAAGTCAAAGTACGAGATTCTCCCCAATTATAAGAGACAGCAAGACGGTTTGGGAGGGGCAGAGGTTCTGCCTTACCTGAGAAAGGCCTTTTCCGGGATGCTTTCTGATGCCAGGAAATTCATGCAGGCTTCTGATAAGGAATGGGTTGTGAATTGCATGTCCCAGAAATCAGATGTCTGGGCTGAGAGAAGCATAACAGGCTACCATGTCACAGATCCGGAACAGGAATGGCAGGAGATAGTGCTGGCCACAAAAGTGAGCGGAAAAGTCGTGCTGTTTTTCAAGGCGCAAATGACAGAAAAATTGTAGGGGGAGCACCCCCGATTCAGAAGCAAGTGAACAGGGGAGTACTGGGTCTTAATCGACTATACTGTCTTTGAATGCTTGTGACTAGGCGGCGAAGGCATCAACAGGCTACTTCAGCCAGAACAGAACCATCCCCATAGCGATAAGCGAAACAGCATAATACCCGGCATTTATCCAGTACAGTTTCATCGGTTTTCCTGAATAAAGGAAATCATTGGCTATTGTGGTGGCCACAAAGCCCACCCATGCCATGAAGGCGATCTGCATGGCCTCTATAGTCAGCCTTGCCCTGAAAATCTCGAGGAACATGGCCAGAACATAGGCCATCACGAACCCCATGATGAAGCTTGCAGAATATGTCTTCCAGATGCCTTTCTTGGCCTGCTTCATCTCCTTCTCGCTTCTGCCTGACAGCTCCATCCACTGCTTCCCGAAAAGCAGGGGCGAGTACCACAGCATGCCTATGGCCATGCTCGCTATGGCAGCCGCCAGCACTGCAATTAAATTGACTTCAACCTGAAGCATCTGTCATCCCTTATCTTTTGGAATTCATGGTTTATTATATCCATCTTCAACTTCCTTCCAATTTACAACATTCCACCATGCGGCTATGTAATCGGCCCTTCTGTTTTGATATTTCAGATAGTACGCATGTTCCCAGACATCAAGGCCCAGAATAGGTTTTTTCCCCTCCATAAGCGGGCTGTCCTGGTTTGGGGTTGAGATTATGGACAGTTTATTCCCTTCCTGTATAAGCCATGCCCATCCGGAGCCGAATCTTCCGAGGCCGGCCTTTGCGAACTGCTCCTTGAACGAATTGAAATTGCCGAAGGAAGAAGATATGGCTTCTTCAAGCCCTCCGGATGGCTCTCCTCCTCCATTTGGGCCCATTATATTCCAGAACAGGGAGTGGTTGGCATGGCCGCCTGCATTATTGATTACTGCCTGCCTTATGTTTTCCGGGACTTTTTTTATTTCCTTCAGAAGCTGCTCCACAGATAATTTTTGCAAATCAGGATGGCCCTCCAAAGCGGCATTCAGGTTGTTCACATATCCAGCATGGTGCTTGCCGTGATGAATCTGCATCGTCTGGGTGTCTATGTGCGGCTCAAGTGCATTGAAATCATACGGCAATGGCGGCAGTTCGTGCTTTTTGGGTTCCATAATCAGATCAGAATCTAATTGGAGTTCTGCTATATATAGCTTTACATTGGGAAAGCAGTTTACATTACTGAACAGGAAGGATTGGCCTTATTTAAGCTCCAAAAAATCGATAAAGGTATGAAGAAAAAATTATCGGAATCCTTGGAGGAATGGGCCCTGAATCAACAGCAATATTCTATCAGAGCGTAATCCTTCAGTGCCAGAAACAGTATCATGCACAGTATGATGAGGATTATCCGGAAATTTTCATCTATAATCTCCCGATACCGGACGTGGTTGAAGGCATAAGAAGCCCGTCAAAAATTTTGCCTGTCCTGATAAAAGGGATCAGGAAGCTTGAATCCATAGGCGTTGATTTTATTGCTGTCCCCTGCAATACAGTCCAGTATTTTTTCGAAGACATGAGAAAAAGCTGCTCCATCCCGATATTGAACATTATCGAAGAGACAGCAAAAAAGGTGCACTCAAGCTTGATATTCTCGCAGAATCGAGTGTGAAGTATGCTATTCAGTGATTGCGACCTATTTTCTCTACCGAGATTTTCAAGGCAGGAAGCTTGTTTATCACCACGATTACAGCATCAGCTGCCATGGAATTTTTCTCAAAATCTTCATAGGTGATGTTTGCTGTATAATTTTCAATTCTCTGAATTGCGCTTAGCATGTCATCCAGATATGCCTTATAATTCACTGGCATACATGGCTTCCTTTTTTACGTATCTGAAAGCTGGCTTAAGGCTTTCTTCAATGACTAGGTCGACTTTCCTTCGGAAAAGTCTCTCCAGAAAGAACTTCAGTCCCATATAATTGTCAAATGTAGGCTGATAGAATGTAACGAGAAGGTCCAAGTCGCTTTTCTTATGGGATGTCCCCTTAAGATGGGAGCCAAACAGTCCTATCCTTTTCACGCCATAGCTTCTGATATCTTTCCTGTGTTTCTCAATGCTCTTGAGGATGTTCTCTGAAGTCGGATTTTTATTTTTCATTTTCATAGCCGCCCATTTAAAATTATATCTGCTGCATATAAATGTTATTGCCAAGATGTGGCGCCTAATTTTGGAAAATCAGTCCAGAGGCGCTCTCATTCAGTATCACGATCCCCAGCAGGACGCTTGCGATGCCTGCAAAGCTGTGCAGCCCCTTGAGCAATGTGTCCGCTTTCGCGGCCTCTTCGGCCCTCCGGAAGGCGAAGGATATCATCATGCTTGCGGCTGACATGCCGAATATCGTACCGACTCCAAAAACAAGGATGAACAGAACGGCCTGGAAAGAAGAGCTTATCGTCGGCAAAAGGAGAAGCATGACAGCAGCGCTGCCGGCCATGCCATGTACCATGCCTATCAGAAGGCTCTTATGACTGTGGTGGTGGGCTTTATTTTCCTCATGTGCATGAAGATGCAGATGCTTCTGGCTGCCATGTATGTGAGCATGAAAATGGATTTTCCCTTTCCTGATGTCCTGCAGAACCCCCAATCCGAGGTAAACCAGCATTATCCCTACAATTCCTTCCAGAAAAAGCGCAAGAGTCCCGGACACAGTGAAATTGAGGAATATCACTGCAAGGCCTACAGCCAGTATGGAAGCCGTATGCCCCACGCCCCAGAGGGCCCCTGTAAGCAGGCTATCCTTCATGCTTCTCGCCTGCCTCGAAATGGTCGAGACGGCCGCTATGTGGTCGGCCTCTATTGAATGTTTGATGCCCATGACGAGGCCGAGGGAAAGGATTGTGAACAAGGTTTGCATGCTGGTAATAGTTGAATAGCTTGAATAAAAAGTTTCGTGCGTGTTTAGCTCAAGAATCGTCTATGTGCCGCAGCATATCTCTTTCAGGTTTCTGGCCAATCTCCCTCAAAATACAAAATCATTGTATATCGCCACTATACCTTTCGGGCAGCTGAACACATACAAAGTTTCCTTATGAAAACAGATGAAATTATATTTCAGCTCTCCTCTTTCTCAGCAGCTCTATCTTTTTCCTCCCATCCTTCGTCTTTGCCAGCCTCTGGTAGAACCTGTTGGCCATTATTATCTGGGAATCTACTAGTGCCTTGACCTGCGGCTTCCAGACACGCCTCGGATTGTCCCTGACATATCTGGCCCAGAACTCCACGAAATCCTCCCTTGATTTTATTTTCATTTCAGCCTGAGCCTCCTTATCTCCCCTTTGATTTTCTCTATCTCTTTTTCATCGGTTTTTCCCTCATAGATTATCCTGAGATGCCTTGCATCCTCGATGTCCTTTGGCGACTTGAGGAGCTCTTCCTTGAAGGCTATGTTCATCTCTACTGAGGAAAAATAAAAATCCATGTCGGTGAAAGGCAGCTTTTTCCTTGTCTCAAGCTGGTATTCATCAAGCTGATCTTTGGCCAGCTTCACCTCCATTTCAGGCAAAACAGACCCTTTTCTGAAGTATCTGATTGCCAGGCCTTTTGAGAGATATTCTGTATACAGTTTTTCCGGAGGCTCTGCCTGCACGCATTCGAAGTTTTCCTTCAAGAGATAAGCATGCAGTCTGGCGAATCTTTCTTTTGGCATCCTCTCCAGAATGACATCTATGTCCTCTGTCCCCCTGCTCCTTCCATGAGCTATTGCCACAAATCCGGATACTATGATATAAGTTATTTTTTGCCTGTCAAGAACTGAAACGAAGTCTTTTGCGAATGCCTCAAGGATTGTCCTGTCCATGATGCTTCTTTTCATGGGAGAAGATTGGTTTTGGGAAATATATAGGAAAAGAAGATTTCTTTCCTCCAATTTCACTTCCGCCTGTGAACACAGGAAAATATTTATACTGGCCGCCGCCATATAATATATCGTGATTGTATGCAGGCTTTGGCGAAGAAATGCGACAACTGCGGGAAGAAGATCTCAGGCAAGGGCATAAGCAGGCTCGGCAAGAATTTCCATGACAATAAGTGCATGCACGAATATGGGAAGAAGCACCCGCCGAAGAATCCCAATGTGTGCGAGTTCTGCTAGAAGGAATGAGAGACATCGGCATGAATAATAATACCAAAGCGAAAAGACAGATTCAAGCTTAAATAGAAGTCAAACAATCAATAGGATGCCAGAAGATTTGCAAGACCTGCAAGACCTCTCCAGAAGCGAGAGGAGAAGGCTGAAAAGGGAAAGGGGAAAGGCCGAAAGAGGCCTTGCCAAAGGAAATGAAGAGAAAAAAAGAAGGCAGAAAAAGCTGCTGGCTTATGGGATTTTTCTGACAGGAATCATAATAGTCGCCTATGCCGGCCTGAATCTTTTTCCAAAAACAACGCCTCCTGCAGCGGTAATAGGCCCCGCGCCCAACGATCACTGGCACGCAACATATGAGGTGATCCTCTGCGGGGAGAAGCAGGAACAGTATCCTGAGACGCCTGGCGGAGTCCATACACACGGGGACGGCCAGATCCATATCCATCCCCACACACCCTTGCAGGCAGGGGAGAATGCTAATGTAAGGCTTTTCTTCTTTTCAGTCAATGGGGAGCTGAAATCAGATTATATCAAGCTGCCCGGAGGGAAGGAGTACCGGAACGGGGACAAATGCCCGGACGGGAAAGAAGGCTCTGTAAAAATTATTGTGAACGGAAAGGAGAGGGAGGAAAAAGAAAAATATCCGATCAAGGACGGCGACAAGGTCAGGATAGAGTTCGGCTGAGATGGTTGGATGGTCTTTATAGACAGAATCTATGGAAAGCTGAAGGGGAATATTTTGTGCAGGGCGCTTGTCTTCTTTTCCATTGCAACAGGAATATATTTCAGGCTTGATATGGCCTTCTATTATCTTTTGATTCTCCTGAACATTCTGACAGCAATGGACATCATGCTGAAGATGAAGTCAAAATACCACAGCGTGCAGGCTTTCCTTTTCGACATGGGAACTCTTGCCGCTGGCTTGGCGGTTACCGCTTTCATAGCATTTTTCGCTTCCCCTTATTCCGCTGCCGCCCTTGGCCTTGCAGGGATGTTCCTGTACTTTCTGCTGCTATATTTTGACTGAAACGCTCCTCCATTGCCGCCTCTTTCTATTTCCTGCGGCCACAGCTGAATTTAGGGGAGCGAATACGCTCCCTTCACATAATGATTTAAGGCCGCACCATGAATGAAATCTAATGATATGGCTATGAAAGCACTGGAATGGCTCAAGCGCTCAATAGCGGCCGCAGGGCTTTTTTTCTGCAGCCAATCTGCTGACATTCCGCTCCCATATGGCAGCAGCCATGATTATCAGAGCCGGTCGTTTTATGAGCAGGTATTCTTTACTCAGAAGGCCCAGCCGCCCGGAGAAATAATAAATGCGGAAGCGCTTGCCTATGTGGGCCTCCCTTACGCTCTTGAAGAGAGGAAGAGGATAGCAGTTGTTGATGTTCACAGGGACCTGTTTGCAGAGATATCGCATGGCGATTACACTTCCTACATAACTGAAGCGGCGCTTGAAAATGAGGAGGTCATAAGGGTTGACATAGGCAAATACCTGATTCAGAATCATTGCTATGAGAAGCTTTTTGCCGGCCGCTTTGTGCAGTGCGCCAACGGCAGCGTTGCCGAAGCCGTTGATGAGGCCGTTGATGCCGGGCCTGATGTGATTTCCCTTTCCATCGGCGTGTCATGGGGGTCGATGCTGCCGGTATTGAGGGAGAAAGGGTGCGAGGTGAATGATATTGAATACAACATCGGGAAAATCGGATCAGGCATACGGAGAGGAATGGAGGAGGGGATCGTTTTTGTCGCTTCAGCCGGAAATGAGCGCTCAGAGTCATATTTGGCCTATCCTGCCTGCATCGACGGCGTTCTGAGCTCAGGGGCGCTGAAGAAAAAGGATGATGAATGGAAAATAGCATCTTTCAGCAACCGGGCCCGTGAAACCTATTTTTCCCCGCAGGCCTACCATGATATCGAAGGCACATCCTTTTCAGGCCCGGTCCTGGCAAGCCTGATAGCCGTGGCTCTTGCGGATAAAAACTGCAGCTATATCCCTTTGGACGAGATCCTGCAATCGGCAGGAAAAGGGATTATGGACCATGGCAGCTATTACAGGATACCTACAGTCGGCGAGATAAAAGGGATATGCGAACTGAAGGCCAAATCCAGATCTTATTAGCACTCCGGCAAATCCGGAACATCAGAAATATTAATGGCCAAATCAATTAGAATCATGATACTTTCTAAAAGTATAGCTGTTAGAAGGAATATTTTCATCCCTCTCCTAATTTTTTCACTCACATCAGGCATGGCATATGCTGTCGGCCAGGGAGGAGGCGGAGGCGGTGATGGCGGCTCTTCAGGAGGCAGCAGCACAGGAGGCTCTACAGGATCGGCAGGAAGCCCTTTCACCCTGACAGCATGCAGGGATGATGGAAGCGTTTCGTTTATAGCAGGAAATTTGCCGCAGCCTGTAAAGGCAAGGAACACGGCCACCAACGAGACTTTTGAGGTTCCGGGGAATTATGAGCCCTATTTTTTCAATTCCGATGAAGCCGTATTTGTAAAGCAGGGCAATTACGAAATCATTGGAGTCAGGGACAGCCAGTTCAGGTGCCCGGGTTTGGCTTTCAGCTGCAAGCTCGCTTCGGCAGAGGCAAAAAGTTGTGCAATTTCAAACGGAAGCCTGAGGGCACTTTTTGGTGTCAGGAATATAACAAGCCTGGACAATTTCGAATACAGGTTCAGGACAGCCAGCAGGATACTTACGCATGATAAAAGCGCATATTCATCAGAACTTAAGGGGCTTTCAGTCAGTAAGACGGACTCAGGATATTCGCTTTCTGTCTCCTTGCAAGAAAAGATTACTGCTTTTGAAATTGTTTACACCCCCTGCGCATCTGGAAAATACAAGGTATCATCGTCAGTTGCATGTACCGAAAGCCCAGCAATTGAGCCGCAAAATCCTGCTGAAGATAAGTTCCAGTGCTCTTCCTTACCAGATATGAGGGAAAGAGTAAAATGCAGGCTTTCTTTTTCCAAGGAAGAGGCATATGAGCAGGCAAAACTCCTTTACCTCCCGGAGGAGTGCAGGGCGCTTGAAGGCGCCGATAAAATGAAATGCATTGGCGTGTACAAGTTAGTCCAGAAGTGCTGGAGACTGGAGGCAGGAAATGAAAGGGTATCATGTGTAAGAAAGCATCTGGATTTTGAGGGAATAAAAAATGGAATTGATTTGTGCAGGCAAAAAATATCCGGAGAAGAAGAAAGATGCAAAAGGGAATTGCTGGAAAAGGCATTTGCTGTAATCAAATTCAGGATATACGACCTTGAGGAAAGAGCAGAGGAAATGATGGAGAAAGGTCTGGACAAGGAGATTGCTGCTGATTTTGTCGCCGGGGCCGAAAGCTTGAAGGTCATGTTCAACAATGCGAAAACAATCGCCGAAAAAAGGAATATTATTCTGGATGTGAGAAGCATGTGGAAGGATTTCATAAGGAAAGCAAAGGAGAGCGGCTATGGATAGGATAGCGATTGGCCTTATCATAGCAGTAATCTTTATTTCAGGCTGCATCCAGCAGGAGCAGAGGCAGACAGGCACAGATAATATTGCAACTCCTGCCGCAGACGGGACAAACAAATCACCACAAGAAAACGATTACCTTGAAGACTCCCTGAAAGAGCTTGACGAGCTTAAGGTGCTGGAAGGGGAGCTGGAAATTGGATAAGGATAGAGTCGTATGCAAACCTCAGAAATATCCGAACATCGTCGCCGGATACCCTCCCCTGACCCTCTTTCTGATGTGCGATTTCAGTTCCATATCACCGTCTATGAGCCTTTCATATCTGGCCTCGCAGCGTAAGTGGACTGATCCTGCAATTATCTTTCCTCCGTCCATGCAGGCCGCAAGCTGCAGATTTCTGAACTCGTTTGACAGCCATTCCTGAAACTCAGAGCTTTTTCTGCGTGAATGCTCTTCAGCATCCCCTTCATATCCGCTCAATATGGCTTCGTTCGCATGGACAGGCAGCCATTGGCCATGATACAGTTCGGAAGACTGCGCAGCCCCATCAGGAACCTCTGCAACAGGCCTGATAACGACAGTTTGTTCTGCCATATTTTGTGATGATATGCAGAGCGTGTCTAAAAATTATCCCTCGACAACAATATTAAGAGGGTGATTAGGATGGGGAGTAGAATGAGCCTACTCCCAAGATGGTATTCATCTTTGGGAGATATAAACTTAATCCTGCCGGTTTTGCTGGGAGTGGTGCC
>JACPNN010000019.1 GCA_016185435.1 Candidatus Aenigmatarchaeota archaeon
CACCACTCCCAGCAAAACCGGCAGGATTAAGTTTATATCTCCCAAAGATGAATACCATCTTGGGAGTAGGCTCATTCTACTCCCCATCCTAATCACCCTCTTAATATTGTTGTCGAGGGATAATTTTTAGACACGCTCTTTATTTTCCCTTCTTCCTGAAGCTTGCCGAATAGCTCGGCCTCACCTTTTCAGATCCCCTGCCTCTCCCCAGCAAGCCTCTCCCCCTCTTGCCTGCCGGCGTGAGGCCCCTGAAAGCCCTTCCCCTGTGCTGCCTTTCAAGAATCCAGCTGATATCACTGTCAGACCGGATAGAAGGGTGATGCTTGTCGACCATGACAACTTCGAACCATTTGCTTACTCCGTCCTCTGCTATGAAATAGCTCCCCAGAACCTCGAGGTTATGGTAATGCCTGGCTGCCTTTTCCTCAGCCACAACCTGGCCTGACTTTCCCAGGCTGAAGAACCTGCCCGCCTTGGAGGGCTTCCTGCCCCCATGGACCTTCGGCCTCTTCCTTTTCCCTTTCTTCACTTTCACATCGAGGACAACAAACCCCTGCTTTGCCTTATATCCGAGGGAATGCGCCCTGCCAATCCTTGACGGCCTCTCAACCCTTTCCACAGTGGACTGGCCTCTCAATGCCGCCAGCCTTGACTTATCGCCTATACTTTCCTTCCAGGATTTTCTCATGTATTTCGCAAGCATAACCTACATTGGCCTGCATATATATAAATTCTTCACAGGGGCCCGAATATTATCCCCAAGCTTATCAGCCCCCGGCCAGGCCCAAAAAAACCGCTGCGGATCAAATTTAAATATGCACTGGCCAATAAGTAGATACCCTATGGGGGGAGCGTATGAAAATCAGGGACAAAAGGGAACCTCTGAAGGAGCTTATAGGAAAACTGAGGCAGAGGCAGATTAAATCCAGGGAGAATGTATGGGGCGCCATAGCAGAAGCGCTGAACAGGCCCAGAAGAAAATCCTTTGAAATTGCGCTGTCAAAGCTTGACAAAGGCGACGGAGCAATTGTTGCGCCCGGCACTGTTATGGCCGGCGGGGCGATTGCCAGACCTGTAAATGTATATGCAGTCAGGTTCACAAAGGCCGCGAGAGAGAAGATAGGGAAGGCCGGAGGAAAATGCCATCCCATATACGAAATTCTGGACATAAAAACCCTGTCTGAAATAAGGATACTGGTCTGATATGCAAGCCGTGATCATCGATGCCGACAACTGCATTGCCGGCAGGCTTGCAAGCAGGGTGGCAAAGGAGCTGCTGAAGGGCAGTGAAATCCATATAATCAATGCCGAAAAGGCTGTGATAAGCGGGAACAGGAAATATGTCCAGGAGACGTTCCTGCAGAAAGTTTCAAGAGGCGACCCATATCATGGGCCTTTCTACCCCATCCGGGCCGACAGGCTTTTGAGGAGGATTGTGAGGGGCATGCTGCCGCACAGAAAACAGAGAGGCAGAGACGCCCTGAAGAGGCTCCATGTACACATGGCAGTTCCTGAAGAGCTGAAAGACAAACAAGCCACAAAAATCAAGGACACAGAAAACAGGCTTGACAGATATATTGCAATCGGCAAGCTTTCCAAACAGCTGGGCGCGAGGGCTTATGGCGGCTAAAACACAAGAGAAGAGTGTAGCTGAGAAGAGGAAGCAGAAGAAAAAAGCAGACGAGAAAATAAAGGCCGTGGCTGCAGAAAAGGAGAGAACCATTGCCATAGGAAAAAGGAAGAGGTCTGTTTCGCAAGCTGTTGTGAAGAAAGGCAGGGGAATCGTGACCATCAATTCGATCCCTCTTGACATTTACTCCAATGAGATGGCAAGGATGAAGATCAAGGAAGCCCTGCTCCTTGCAGGGCAGGAGGCAGGCAATTTCGACATAGAGGTTACAGTTACTGGCGGCGGGTTCATGAGCCAGGCAGACGCTGCCAGGCAGGCAATAGCAAAAGGGCTGTCAGGCATGGTAGGCGACAGGCTGCGGAAAGCATACCTTTCTTTCGACAGGAGCCTTATAGTCGCTGACCCGAGAAGAACTGAGCCGCACAAGCCGTCAAGGAGCAGCAAAGGACCAAGAAGGCACAAGCAGCGCAGTAAAAGATAACTGAAAAGTAGTATTATTTGACTTTGATAGTGGAATAATGGTATAGCGGCATTGCGGTATGCTACTTGGCGCAGACATATTATTTTAGAAGCAAAAGTTGAAAATGGTTCACAGATCCCATTTTCTTGAGGATACAATTGATGGGAATCTTCTTGGAGATGGTTCTGTGTTTCTTGATAGAGGAAAATATGCACGCTTCAAGATAACAGCAAAGGATGAATCATATTTGTATTGGATAGGAGATATGTTAAAGAGTCAGGGACTAAATATATATTTCTCGAAAGATAAGAGAAATAAAACTTTTATTCTTTATGTTTCCACCGGTAAATTTTTTACAGATTTAAGGAAAAAGTGGTATAGAGTTGACAATGGGAAAACGCTTAAAATAGTGCCCAACAATCTCGAAATTAACTCCACAACTCTCCTTTTTTGGTATCTCGGCGATGGTTGCCTTATAAGGCCAAAAGGCAACAGAGTCCCTTGGGTTGTACTTGCAACCAATTGCTTTAGCAAAGGAGATGCAGACTTGTTAATTGAAAAGTTGCAGGAAGTAAAGTTGAATTTCTATCCCGTGGCCTACAAGAGCGGCTTCACTAAGAAAAGCTGTGGATATGCTATCTACTCCAATGTTCAAGACGGCACAGTGTTCCGATTCTTCAACCTTATCGGCTTATCCTGTCCAGAAGAAATCAAAAATTGCATAACAGGGAACAAGGGTCGAGGTTCCAAAACACATTATTTCGGGGATAAATGGCCTACGCAAGAGGACTGGTTCAAGATTATGTCCAACCAGCCTGAAATAGGCAGGATTGTGAAGGAGAGAAGAATAGAGTTAGGGTTCACTAAAAGATCATGCGCTGCTAGGACCGGGATGTCTGTCAGACACTTAAGGCATATAGAGTTCCAAGACAGGTGCCCTAGCGTCCCTATGTTGAGAAAAATTTCAAAATCTCTGGATTTGAGCACTATTTACATGTTGCAAAAACTTGTCGCCTGATCTCTTGTTCAAAGACTATTTTTGGTTCAAGCAGCTTACGAATATTCAAACTCATAAGTTCAAAAAATCCGCTCTCAAGTAGCAGGACACATGATTCCCGGCCATTCATGATTCTGGAGGCCAGCAACATACTAAATGGATACCACTGATTCTGGTTTTGGGCCTCATATCGCAGCAGCATATTTAAATACATCCCTACCTATCTTATTGTGTTGGTGAATATGGAATTCGCAAGAATAAAGCTGGCGGGCAAGGATTACCAGAAGCTTGATGCAATATGCGAGGAGATAAGGGAGATAACGAAAAAGCATGGCGCAAGCTATAAAGGCCCGATACCCATGCCGACAAAAAAGCTGAGGGTCTACACAATGAAAACACCATGCGGCGATGGCACAGGCCATGGCAATGCCACATGGGACAGGTGGGAGATGAGGATACACAGAAGAATCATAGACATAGGCAGCAACGAGAAGGTGCTGAGGCAGGTTGTAAGGATTCATATCCCTGAGGATGTGAAGATAGACATAGAGTTCAAGGACAAATAGAAGCCAGTTTATCCCTGAATTCCGCCGCAGCTTATTTCTTTGAAGATTGCCTCAGAACATTAATGGAATCGCTTTCCTGTTCGTGCTGGTACTCAGATGCTATCTTGCTGATGGCCTCAGCAATCTGCTCCATCTCGCTCTGAATAACTTTGGCCGCCTGCTCCATCTCCTTTTTCCTTTCCGCAACGAAATCAGAGCTTTTCCCGAGGTCCAGCTCCATCAGCACCCCTGCGCCTATATTGACCAGCACATCCTGCTTGCCTTTAAGCGAAGCGCGGCCATAGGCGCCTGACCCAAGGGGAACCAGAATATCCTTTTCGCCTTCCAAGCCCTTCATTTCATCGAGGCAGGCATTTGTGCTTTCCACTTCCATGAAGCCCTTTTCCACAAGCACTGCCTGGGATCTGAGCTCCTCAAATCTCTGCCTGAGAAGCTGCATTATCAGAATCCTCTCTTCCTGGCCTTTCGCTATGGTTGCCATGCAATTAATTGCAATGCAGGATTAAAAAGAAACTGTCACAGCAGCTTGAGCCTGCCTGTCAGGCTGTCAATAATTTTCCCGTCAGCAGGCCCTATCCCGATGCATGTTATCTCCGGCTTTTCAAGCTGCGTCAGGCCGGCATCTCTTATAATGGCTGCCGGAAGCCCTTTCTGCATGGCCTGTCTGTGCAGGGAAAGCAATTCTTTAAGACTTTTCACCTTCAAAACAACCTTCTTGCTGCCCTGTTCTTCCCATTCCTCGGCCTCGGCCTTTCCAGCCATCTTATAGGCTGCCAGGCTTGCATGCGCCGCCTGGCTGGCCATCTTCCCCTTTCCCAATCCAAGGTCTGTCCTGATGACAATAGCCTGCTTGTACGTCATCCCTATAATATCCACCCTTTGCAGTGCATAACATTCGGCCCTATCTCTGGACAATAGACTCTGTGGAAGCTGAAACCTCTGCGCAGACTTCATTGAGAACCTTGATGCTCTTCAGGGTTCTTGCAAGCTCGTGGCCGCTGGCGGCATTCGCCTTTATGATGACAGACCTTTCTATTTTCAGCCTGTTCGAGCGGCTTATGTCAGGGGAAAAGGAAAGCATGCCTGAAGTTGAATTGACTTCCCTTATATCCGTGGAATTGTCCAATATCAAGCTGAATCCGGACAGATCTATTTTTCCCTTATTCGTGACCCTGACGCTTATTTCCTTTCTGGCAGAATCGTATTCCGCTGAATCGATGGCATACTGGGCATTAAGGGCGCACTCTATGGGGCTCAGGGACGTATATTTGGACGTGAAGCTTTTCACCCAAAGGGTTATTACAACGCCTGTTAAGAGTGTTATGGAGATAAGCAACACGACAGCAACCAAAGGCGAGACTGCTTTTAAGTGCATATCCTTTAAATAATTGCCTTATCCGGCTTATAAAGATTGGAATCCAATGGGGGGCTGTATGTTTGTTTTAAAAAGAAGAGCAGGGTCCGGGAGTTGAACCCAGTTACGTCGGTTTCCGCATATCATATGCCATAAGGCATCAGCAAACCAACAGGATAAGCAGCCTTTTCTGCAGCCGACTGCGTGGCCGTTCCGCCAACCCTGCGCCATATTATTTTGGGCGTTATCGATATAAGCATTGCAGTAGCGGCAGTCATAACGTGCTAAGATTTCTGTATTCCCTCAGCCTCTTCCCAATAATCCCCCGCGGAATAATGTCCTGTGATGAGAGCGTGTCTAAAAATTATCCCTCGACAACAATATTAAGAGGGTGATTAGGATGGGGAGTAGAATGAGCCTACTCCCAAGATGGTATTCATCTTTGGGAGATATAAACTTAATCCTGCCGGTTTTGCTGGGAGTGGTGCC
>JACPNN010000017.1 GCA_016185435.1 Candidatus Aenigmatarchaeota archaeon
CGGAACCAGGGATTGCCAAAGACCCAGTCCACGCTGGGGAAGTACCTTAACTGATTCACAGAGGCGCCCGAAGTCCACCAGTCTTAGACACAGAGAGGTGAGTGACTGGTGGTGAGGGCGCTACACAGAAAACGTTTTAATGAAATCTACGGCACAGGCCGCTCCCAGGGGCCTACAGCCACAAAGTCATCCTTGGTCAGCACCTTCTCATCCGCCCAGTCAAAGGGTTTGGTCTCGAAAGTGCCTTTATCGGTTTCGATTATTATCTTGACTTTCACCTTGTTTCCTGCCTCTCCGGCAGAAGTCACAATAAGCTCACTTTCCACAGTATTGACTGTATACGGTTTGCCCTCAACAGCAGCGCTTGGCCTGTCACAAGGCGTTGTCCTGTAAGGGTTATCGCCCAGCACGAACTGCTCGCATGAAACAGAGCTGCCCTTGACGCTTATCCTTACTGCATTATAAACCTCTGAGCCCGTGACACTGTAAACTGCAAACTTCCCCTTAAGGTCATTTCCGATATCTGTGCACCGCTTCTCCCAGAAGACAGGAGCTGAGCCGGCCTCCTCGGAAATGCCCTGCACGCACATCAGCCTGCCATCAATTTCAACAAGATACTTGTCCCCGCTTCTCGGAATCTCCAATTGCTTCCCGCTTTCAAGGCTATCCTTGAGGTCCTCGAACCATTCCGGGACAAAGCCCACTTCAGCAGCTGCGTATATGATGTGCTTCCCCTCCGGCAGATCGGCAGAAAAGCTCCCAAGGCAGACCTTCTCCCCTGTGCTCGATTTCCCAATATTGCAACTGATCTTTACAACATCTTTTTTGTCGATCATAAGCTTCAGATCCACCAAATCGCCTGTGACATGGCCTCTAAGCGCAGGCGAGGAAACAACAAACCTTGCCTCCTGTCCTCTGGCTACTTCCCCCTCAGAAAACTCAAGCCTGCTGGTGAATATGGATTTGCACGTCCTTGACTCAGAAAGAGGGTTGAGGTATTTGCAGTAGACAGCAGCAACCACATAGTACGTTATCCCCCCAACCACCGCACCAGTCAGGAACGAAGAAAATGATGATATTGCAAGCCTCGCCAATATTGAACTTGCAGATATCAGTCCGGCCTGCACCCCAGCCGTTACTGCAAGCTGGCCGGCCAAAATAGTCAGGCCCGGATTCCTTATGGCCGCCCCAGCAGAGACGTCAAGAAGGCTGCTTTCAAATTTCACCTTCTCGATGCCCAAATCCTCCCCAAGAAGGAAGGCCAAAGAGTATACAGCACCTCCTGCAAGGCTTTTCAGGCCTGCATATGCAGGTGAGGTTTCAGGCCTGAGAACTTCCTGCGGTATTTTGTTTGCCACAGGGCTGCCTGACTTTTTGACATCGTCAAGAATATTCAGGGGGACTTCCATGGCCTGCTGATATCTCTTCCCGTTCTCATGCACAGCAGCAGCCTTTTCCTGTATGCCGCTTTTCACTTCAACAGGAAGCTTTTCCTTGTAAGGGACCAGGGCTTTGGAGAGGGCCTGCTCCCTTTCAAGGGCGAGCCTTGTATAGGCCTCTGTGGCGAGGTTTTCGGAGAATGTAAGCATATCATCAGAAATCACAATTACAAACTCTTCTATTGGGAGGCCATTGAATTCAGTAAAGCCTGCGGCTTTGACGGCTTTAATCATTTTTAGCCTTTCAGATTCAGCCAGAACGCCAATTTTGTAGAAATACTCCTGACGTATCGGTTGTCTTTTTGTAGTAAAGGCTTTAACGTCCTGAAGCGCTCCTTTTCCAAACGAGGGACTTTTATCGAAATCTTCCGGCGTTCCTTCATAAAACGTGATTTCTCTTTCAACCTCGGGTTTAAGGAAAATAACTGCACCATCTTTTAATAGTCTACTTTCAGAGATGTATGTATCCCCATAGCCTACATACACAGGGTTTTCTGTGCCAGGTAAGTTAATTGGTATTATACCTTTTTCCAACATGCCGACTACACGCTCTTGTGTGGACATGTATCTTCCGTCAAGTAGAATACCGCTATATGTTGCATGGTTGAAAAGGAACCTTCTGGGTTTTGGGATGGGTTTTAGCTCTAATACAGATTTTTCCAATAACGAGCGAACGTTAAGCGGCAATAATTCTATGCGTTTTTTAAGAAATTGTATAGGAT
Organism: Candidatus Aenigmatarchaeota archaeon; assembly: GCA_016185435.1. Classification (GTDB taxonomy): domain Archaea; phylum Aenigmatarchaeota; class Aenigmatarchaeia; order QMZP01; family QMZP01; genus JACPNN01. The sequence continues at coordinate 2,162 of JACPNN010000017.1, forward strand.
CAGATGTAACTTCCCATACAGTTTCATCAAGAAGAACTTCACCTTTTCCTATATATTTGATAAGGCCGTTTTGTTGAGCTTTAGCAAATAAATACTGCCCCTCATCAGTAAGAGAGGTTGCAGTAAATTGGTTTCCAACACCTACTCTTGATAAAAAGTGATGAAAAACTATATAGCCGTAATTATGTCCTTGCACTTTAGCCCAGATGTTTAATAGCCTTGGTTTAGCACCTTCAACAAATTGTGCGTCATAATCAGCAAGATGCACATCATATTCATTCATTGTCGCCTTTAAAGTCGCCTTGGCTTCCTCTATGCTTTTGAAACCGAATTTCTTTACTGTATTTTCAAGTTCAATTCCGCTTAAAGATGTGACGCTACTAACAGGCCTAAATTTCACACCTTTCAGAATCTCCGGAATCTGGCCGTCTGCGGTGGGTACCGCCCTGATATCCTTGATGTATTCCCTTGGGACTTCCCAGAGGAAGGTGATTTCGCTTTCTGTGCCTGTCGGTTCAACAAAACCATATTTTTCAATTTTTGGTTTGTCCAAAGAAAAGCCTTTAGGAATTATGAGATTTCCTAAATTATCTTTTTTCAATACTACAATCCTCTCAGCAGGAACTTCCAGTTCAAATACTAACTTAGGTCTATTGACATCTGTGGAAGGCGTTTCAAGTGGAGATACATCTGGAGACTCATATTTGGCGCCAAAAGCTCTGATTTTTTTGTTGTAAGTTGTGCTAATGCCAAATTTCCCAAAAGTCCAATGTTCCTCTAATAGTTTCGACAGAGATAATTCGCCTATTTTCTTATTGACAAAAGTGTCATGATTTGGAGCACCCTCTAAAGATACCAACACATCAGTGTCAAAATATTTCTGCAAATTCTCATTTGCCTGTCCAAAATAAACTGATACCTCCTTTCCATTTTCAATCTTATACTTTGCTCTTTCCGGGTTTTCATAATTTATTCGAACAAGTTTTACTTTATCTCCTGAGCCATAAACAACTTCTTTTGGTTTTCCAAAAATGGTATATCTTGTTTTTTCTAAATCTACCGGTAAAACATCCATATATTCTTGTGCTTTTCTCAGATCAATTTTGAGCTCATTAGAATCCCCCCACTGGGCAAGCCTCTGTTCTGGCGTAAGCTCAATTTTCTCGCCGGTTTCAGAAACACTCTCTACAGCTTTCTCCAGCTCCTGAACCAGCCCGTAATGCGCCTCCGTGGCCTCTTTTGCGGCAATCTGCGTTGCCGCCGCCAGCATGCTTGAGGCTATGAATGCGGCCAGCTCGCCGCACTTCTCTGTCGGCGCAAGATCGACTTCCTGCTCCTTTGTTGAAAGCACAAGCTCCTTATTGGAAGGGCCATGGAGCACGAAGGCGGTTGAGGCTTTGGCCGAAATCCTTTTCCCGTCGAAGGAGCCCTTGTCTGAGCCGGGATAGAGGTTTTCAAGATTTTCAATTTCTCCTTTGAGTATGTCCAAGGAAATTTCCTTCTGGTCCCTGCCTTTGTTTACAAAAAAATAATATTTGTAATCATTATCTACCTTCAGCGGCTTGGAGCAAAATGTCACGACAGACTGCTCTTCAGGATTGCTTATTGTTTCAGACGCCTGCTGGGCGAAAGCTATCTGCGAAAGCAGCAGCATCAGTATTGCGCTTATGCTGAAAATCCTTTCTGGGTGCATATCAGCCGCACCCCTTCAATATGAAATCAATCCTATTCCCTTTGTCTGAAACTTCCAGGCTGCATTTAGGATTGACTATGCAGTCATTTGAGGGCAAATTGACAGGCTTTGATACGGCCACAACTTTTGTTTCAGCCAAATCTGAAAGGCAGCTACGGCTTTCATATCTCCTTATTTCCACCGCATTTTGTCCATCCCTTTTTACCGGTTTTATCCAGTAAGAATTGTTGGCTTTCAGCCCAAAATTCAGGCTGTATCTCCCTTCCTTTTCCACTGCCTTCAAAACCTGCTCCTCTATGCTTCCTGACAATTCCTGGGGCTTGTTCGAAAGCGGCCCGAAAAGGAAAAGCCATACTCCGAGAATCAGAATTGCCAGAGCAAGCAGATATGGCCGCAGCTTCCTCTTCGGCTTCTCATAACCGGCTTCTTCAGGACTTTCGTACTGCATCAGCTTTTCCATGCCACAACCCAGTTCAATTTTCCCCGTTTATATGTATTTTGGTCCCTCCTATAATCAATCCAGAGAAACAGCCCCTTGTCAGATGTCCAAAAGCAGAAACAGCCAGGCCGGAACAAAGGCTATCTCCCTGCCTGAAACAATCTCCTTTCTGAGGACGTCCTTTGTGATCACCATTCCTCTACTTAAGCCAAAGGATTCCATGAAGCTTATCAACCCTTTTATTTCCGCTTTCTTGACATCGTTTGTGTACTTTATCTCAATTGGCACAAGGGCCTTGTTTTTGATTACAACATCGATCTCATGCCTCTCCCTCCAGAAGAACATCTCTTTCCCCCGATAGAAGAGATCAGAAATGATCGCATTCTCGGCAGCTATGGACTGCTTTTGATGGTCAGCTGCAAACTGCTGCTCGCCTTCTTTCACAATGGCATGCCTTAGGCCGACATCGATTATGTAGAATTTTTTATTCCTTTTCAGCATCTTCACGCCTCCGGAATAGTTCCTGAGATGGAGGATGAGGTAGCTTGATTCAAGATAGCGGAGGTGAGACTCCACAGTCTCCTTGTCAATTCCGAGATCTGAGGCTATGGAATTGGCTGACATAGTCTTGTTCGTCACAAAAGCTATGTAAGCAAGTATCCTTTCCGTGTATTCAGGATTCCTTACACCATACAGCGTTGATATGTCCCTGAAGATAGACTTTCTGACTACGCCTGATATCAGATACTCCTGCCAGTCCCTCATTTCCACCGCTTCCGGATAGCCGCCCCTCAGCAAATAATAATTGAACAAAGGCACAATCTTCGATTTAAGCGGAAGCAGTTTTTTATGCATTTTTTCCGCATTTTCCGCATCCTTGACAGCAGCCGCAATATCCAGCCTTTTCAGATCGAGGAATTCCCTGAAAGAGAAGGGGTACAGAGAATAATCCTTCGCCCTTCCCACAAGGAATTCCTGCGTGCCCTTTATAACAGAAGTTGCCGAAGAGCCTGATACAACGAACCTTATCTTGTACTCAAGGTCATAATACCTTTTCAGCCATCTTTCAAAGCCCTGTAGGTACTGTATTTCATCGACAAAAATGTATACCGGAGAAGAGATTGATTGCAAATCCTCACCAATTATGTCCTTCTCGTATACGTCCAAAATGTCTCCAAAGACACCTTCCTTTGCCATAAGCTCCCATGCAGGATCGTCAAGAGAGAAATACAGCACCCTCTTGGCATCTTTTTCCGCCAGTTCATTCGCTAGCTGACGCAGCAGAGTCGTCTTGCCGACCCTTCTCGGTCCTGTCACAGTTATTATCCTTCTGTCTCTCTTGTCGCGCAAGCCTTCCATCAGTATGTGATACAGAGGCCTTTTGTATTCAGGAGTCTCAAAGGAGCTGTTCCTCCACCATGGATTTTGGGAATACAGGAACTCCAAGATCGTGGGCATCTTTAATATCAGCATCCCTTATTTATAAATATTTCGGTTGTAACCGCCAAAAATCAACAAAAATCTCGGTTGTAACCTCTTTTTTGCAATAATCAAGGCACAAACGTCTCCCAAGGCCCCATACCTACAAAAATATTATCGGGAGGCCCGAATAAATGCCTCAGCCGAGAAGAAAGCGCCACGCTGGAAACCATGAACATTATCATTAATGCTCAAAATGCGGAGCCTTTTCCAGGCCCTATATCCTGCACCCCTTCTGCTCTACCCTCTTCATCTGCTCGTCAGAAATCTCAAGGGTGACGACAGAATAATCCCCGTCTTTTGCCACCTTGCCCTTGCTGAAATCGATCTCCTCCTTGTCATTCTGGCCGCACTCCAGTACAATCTTTCCGCTGACAACAGGGAAGCCCTTTATCCTGTATATAGCCGTCTTCGCTATCTTCAGCTCGCTCAGGATCTTTCCGTTCTCGACCTCTATCCTGACAATGTTGTTGGCCTCATTCGACTCATCAACTTCCTTGTTATAATCCGCTCTCAGCTCGATTGTGTGTTTGTCCTTGTCCATCTCTATCGGATAGCGCAATTCTTCGGTTTTACCCTTTTCCAGCTTAGTTATGATTTTGCCTGCTGTGAGCCTGCTGTCCTGGTACAGCTTTCCATCCACAAACACGCCTGCTGAAAAGGGCCCTGAATCTTTCCCGTTGCTCTCCACAAGGAAAGCAACAAGCCAAGCAGGTGTCGGTATCGTGGAATATGTTGCAAAATTCTCCTTTCCTGTCCCCACTACTTCGAGGTCAGGCTTGTCCGTACCGGACTGGGAAGAGCCGCTTTTGGCCGCTGACCCTGCGTCCAAGACTTTGAACTGGCCGTCCGATGTTATCTTGAATTTTATATCATTGTTATCCTCATCAACCTCATCAATCCTTGTGGCAGGATCTATCCATACCCCAACCTCAATATCCTTCGGCACATCCCCGACACTGATATGGCCTGTCGGCTTTCTATCCTTTTCAAAGTCCTTGATGCTTATCGGAGTGGGAGGATAAACGGTAAATTGGTCACTCTTCTTATCCCACTTCGCGGCCATTATCTCAACTTTATCCTCTTTTGCCGTTCCCTTGTATTCAATGGTAAATTCAACATTCTTCTTATCAGTGCTCAGGCGAGGGTCATAAACAGCGAAATCAGGCTTCCCCTGCGTTCCGCCAGGGGCGCTTTTAGTATCGCTCTTTACTGAAATTTTTTCACCTTGGACTTCGATTTCTTTTGTCCTACTGGCTTCCCCTCCTTGGCTGTCTGTTATTTTAAGACTTATAGTATATGTTACAGTTTTGGAGGCCAAGAAGGTATGCGGTATAATTAGCTGCGTTCCATCAGGCGATACAGAGAAAATGGGTGCTGCTGACTGATAAGCCGTGAGGCCCCATGAATAGCTCTTAATGCTACCGGAGCCGGCCTTTGAAGCTGAAGCGCAGATTATCTTGCTTGATTGCGGATAAGGCATGCATTCGAAATCAACTGTCGGAGCTGTACCGCCTCCTGTCGTCCCCAAACACTTCTCCCATGCCTTTGCGCAGTTTCCATTTTGGTCGCATCCTCCTCCCTGGCCTGTTGTGCCTTGGCAGTAGCAGACGCCAATCGAGCCGACGCTCACCTTCCCTCCCCCCGCGTCGCACCAGGCTTCTAAATCATTATATCCTTCCACTTTTATGTTCACGCTCACCGGGCTCGTGCACGGCTCAGGGCTTGAAGGATGGCACTCCTGCTTACCATTTCCAATATCCTTGCAGACGTAAACACATACTGCCCCATCCTTGGACTTCTCGCATATTGACTGGGATATGACGCTGACTGTCGACGGCTCATAGACGCCGTCATTGTCCTTGTCAGCCACGCCGCAGCACAGATTGCCGTTTTTGCAGTCCAGAAGCGCAGCCCCTATCCTGCCAGCCATCGTGCCGGTATTCTTTGTCACGGCCTTCTTCAGCCTCTCCTCATTCTCCTTCATCTCCTTGTTTATCCTCTCGTTTATTTCCTTCTCCCTCTGCCTGGAATCATCCAAGAGCTGCTTGGCATTGGCGAGGCAGGCCTGCAGCGTTGCAGTGCACACAGACTCCTGGCCTTTGCAGTCCCCCCTGTCTATCATCAGCTGGCTGTCAGCTTCGCATACATCCATCTTGGCAAATGCAATAGCCTGTATTTTCTGCTCTTTCAGGCGGTCCAGCTCCAGCTGCGTCATCCTGCAGTTGCCGCCAAGGATGCCTCTCCAGATGTCAAACACCTTGTCTATGCCAAAGTAAAGGAGGTTTGGGCCTATTTCGGGCGTGCCGCTTGCCTGGAACCTTATTCCGTATGGGATGTCAGGATTCTGGAACTCTTGCCCCCCTCTGCCATCAGTTTGGGCAGAGCCTCCGCCTCCTGATATCTTAGGTGCATTTGTCTGCCCGCCTGCTGACCCAGCCTGGCTGTTTATCTGCCCGCCAAACTTGCCGGCAAGATCAGAAAGAATGCCTCCCAAGCCAAGGTCATCCTTCACTATGCTTGTCAGGGCCTCATCGCATGTAGGGGGGAAACCGGGGATAAGAATAGGCAGGACACAGCCTATAAGAGCCTTCGTTCCGACTTCGAGCAGATCGACCACCCAGCCCCATGTATTGCAGGCAGAGACCTCTTTCTGCATCTGCTGCTGCACAATGTCAAACTGCGCCACAGTCGCTTCCAGCTGCTGCCTGGCATGTCTGGCCTTCTCCGCAATAGACGGATCCTGCGTCGTTCCGGGCGTGCCGCCTCCGCCCGTTCCTGGACTGCCGCCACCGCCGCTACCAGGCTGCTGGGCTGAGCCCCTGAAGAAGATGTCAGGCAGGGGAGAAGTAAGGGTTTTCGGCTCAGCAGGCTTGGTGCCGTCAAGGTAAGAAACCTGGATGCTGAGGCTGTTCCCTTTGTATGTCAGCTGGGCCTGGCAGTTCCTGTCGGCCTCTACGAGTATATTGCAGTCATAGCTTTTCCTTCCTGCAGCTGTCCCTGTCTCCTGGCATGTCACCAGATCGACATTCCTGCCATTGATTGCGGCCAGCTCGCTTTCAACCCTCATCGATGAAGGTATGCCGTCAATCCTTGCCTTCACCTGCAGGGTGTTGTCAATGCTGCACGAGTCAAATGTCACCTGTGTTGCAGGCTGGTCGACAGCAAGCTTTATGTCCTCCTTCTTTTTGCATGTGCCGAAGGGCTTGTCCTGCGTGAGCTCGCAGTAATGGCCTTTGTATCTCTCATCCTGCTCGCATGGGCACTCAATGCAGGCGACTTCAGCTGTTTCCCCATAATCCTTGTCGCAAATGCCGTCGCCTGGGGTAAAGGTCGGCTTTATCTCTATATTCTGGAACTCCTTCTCCAGAGGGACAGCCTTTGGCTGCCTTGTATTCTGGTCCATCACCCCTATCTCAACCTTGAGCTTGTTGCCGGTTATCGTGTGGACAGGCATCTTGCAGGCCTGGATGGGCAGTATCTTCAGGGCGCATTCTATTGCCGCCCCCCTGTAGCCGCATTGCGGGTTCGGCTCATACTTCTTGTCGCCCTGCCAGTATTCAAACTTGTCAAGCGTGGCATCTTTCGGGGCATTGTTAAGCGATGCCGTCAGCTTTATGTCATGATCGACCTTGCAGCTGTCGAAGGAGGACTTGTCGAGGGCTATGGAGCTTATTGAGATGTCAGAGCTCTTCTTGCATGCCCTGGACTCGTCGCAGTATTCCTCTGACCCGCATGCGACATCAAGGCAGCAGCTGTCCTTTGTTTCCCCGGCTTCCTGCTTGCCATTGCCGCATTCAGAGCTCGGTATGGCGATGTTGGGCAGGCTTTCAAGGAATGATTTGGTCTTCTCTGCCGCCCCGTCAGTGTATATTATATCCAGACCCAGTTTGTTTCCTTTCAGGTCGAACCTTTTCTCAGGCTTGTAGCCGGCGATTGCTATGGAGCCGGAACAGGCTATTTCCTGGCCTGATTCAGCGCAGGTGATGCCAAATTCCCTGCTCTTCTCCTCTGTGTCAGAAACTATGCTGTCGATTTTGAGCTTCGCTTTCTCGATGAGCTTCATCCCGCCAGGCTTCGGCTCAACCTTTACCTTGATGGCAATATCCACAGACCCGCCCTGCACAGCGGAATTGCTGATTGTCGTGGGGGAATCCAGTATGAGGAGCTTTATATCTGTCCTGTCGAGGCATTTCTTCTGGTCCTTGTCGCAGTACTGCTTCTCATCCTTGCAGCTGCATGCATAATTCACGGCCAGCTTCATGATCGTGGCCTTGACGGCCTTTGCCTCTCCTGATGACCGGGGCATCTGAACCTCAAAAACAGCGCCAGTGAATTCTGATTTCACAGGGCTGCATTCATTGACAGAAGGCAAGGAGAACTCGCAGTCATATTCATTGCCGGCCGAGCCTCCTGAGGATTTGCACTCCATTGAATATGCAGCCCCTGACAGCGTCACGCTCCCTGAAAGCGAGGAAGGAAGGTAATTTATGCCTGTTATCTTGGCTTTCACAATGCCCTTGGGCTTCGAGCAGTCAGGAACATCAACAGCGCTCGGGACCTCTATCCCCACAGGCTCTGCGAATTCAACCCTGACTTCGCTCTGCAGGTCGGCCTCAAGCTTTTTTGCCGCCGGCGTGAAGCCGTTGTTGAACCTGATTTCAGTAGTTACTCTCGCTTTGAAAGAGCTGCTTTTCGAGCTGCAGTAGGCGGACATGTCCAGAGGAAAAGAGCATGCATACACGCCTGACTGCCCGGAGCATGAGGCTTCTGCCTCTGCTTTCTTTCCCTCAGAATCAAAGAATGCCTTGACAGCCAGCTTGTCGGCCAGCGGAGGCGGATTGGTCACAGTCACATGGACAGGCACCCTTGCATCCTCCAGGCAGTTCTTCAGCTTCAGCGTCTGGGCAGAGGCTGAAAGGCCTATGTTGTCCTCCTTGCAGGCGCCCAGAGACGGCTTTGAAATGTCCGATATGGAGCAGTACTGGCCCTGGCCGCATCCGGCATCCACACAGCAGTTCTTGCTGGTCTCGCCGAGCTTGTCCTCTTTCAGATTGTTCCCGCACTGGTAGGTGGGGTTCCTGAAGACAGGCAGGGCAAACGCATAGCTGCTGCCTATCTTCGCCAAGACGAGGCTGACATCCCTGCCGGAAGCCTTTATTATATTTTTGTCCTTCTGGTTATTCCCGGTGTTTGTCGCTATGACAGGAGGCTTTTCCTGCTGGAAAGAGCTCTGCTCAACCGACAGGTTGATGAGGGATTCGGCATTGGCGAATGTTATGCCGTCAGCCCATACTATGGGCAGCATGTGCCTGTCCTCGATGAAGCCCTTCATGAAGTCTGCTGAAACAAGGCCATTGGAATTTATGTTCACCTGTCCGGGATCGACGACATTGGGCGGGACAAAATTGTCCTTGGCTTTCCTTTCTATGGTGTAGAAAAATCCTGCCCATGACGGGTCTGCCTGCCTGATATCATTCCTCTCGAGCCTGACAAGCACAAGTATGTTCGCTTTTTCCTGGAACTCCCCGTCGCCTGACTTGTATTTCATGTCCTTCCATTTGATAGGCTTGTCGACAATGCTGCCGAACGGGTCAGGCGTGACGTCCGCAGCGCAGGCATCCGGCAGCTTGTCAAGGCACTTGTAAATCAGGATTCTCTTTATCAGCCATTCCGACTGCCTGAATGGCTGCACAGCAACATGTATCTCAATCTCGTCTTCAGGCGTGTTCGGCAGTATATTGTCAAGGGGTATGCTTATGTCCACCATTGCCTTCTCTCCCAGAGTTGCAGTGGCTTTGGTCTCCCCTCTTTCGAGAATGTTTACAGCTGCGGCCAGGGACAAGGCCGGCAAAAGAAGCATGAAGGCAAAAAGGAAAATAGAAACTGCCCTGATGGAGAAAAGGCCTGTCTTCATGCACTCTGGATATTTATGAATTGATTCCATCATACATCCTCATATTTTATTGTGCAAAACTCCTTTGCCACATCAGTAAGGCTGACAGGCCCCATGCCGCACTTCTGCAGCACCTTTGAGTAGCCTATCCTCTTGGCCGTCATCTCGAGCAGCTTGTCCACCTTGGTCAGATCATTCGCATCATACGGGCTCTCAAAGACAGGCAGATAGACATGGAGTTCGCTGGTGTCCTGCTTTATTTCAAAGCCAGCTTGCATGAAAGAGCCGAAAATCGCTTTCCCGTCCTTGCTCGCAACAGTCCCTGATATCTTGTAAACTCCTGTGGGCACATTTATCCGGCCGCTTGGGGATTCAGTACGTATTGTGTATGGATTGCCACCATACCAGTTCCAGTCAAGCGTGAGGGTTGCAGGGTTCTGGTTATAGCCTGCTTTCTTCACTGTGTATGTCTTTGCAGATGAATCATTCTTGACATCCACCCTGTGGAAGTACGCCTTCACCATCTGCAGCTTCTTGAGCCTCAATGAATAGCCTTTAAGCTGTGTCGCGCCGGTTACAGCCTCAGACTTCTCATAGCCTGCTGAACTGACATCCAGAGTGCCTGCCAGCAGGCACGGTATCCTGCCTTCAAATATGCCTTTTTTGTCTGTCTGGCCCAGATAGCAGCCTCCAAAACTTATGTAGGCATTTTCAACGCCCTTGCCTGAATCCTTGTCCAGCACAAAGACATTGCCATTGCACGCCATGTTGTTGCAGTAGTCATACTGGCTGCTTAAGCCGCCCCCTACATCCATCCTCTTTGAAGGCTGGTTGTCCTCTATCGCGGCTTTCAGGGCAAATGAAAACCTGTTCTCTGTGAAGGGATCCCTTATGGTGGCCACAATGGGATAGGAGAATGTGTAGCTCACTATTGTTGAATCAGGCTTGCAGATCTTGCCCAACTGCGTCGCCGTAAGGTAAATGTAATCTGTCGTGCCATCGCTTGTCCTGAAGTGGAAGTTGCTCCCATCGAGGCTGAAGTCAGGAGGCAGGAAAAAGTCTACATCCAGTTCAGCGTATTTCTTGTTGCTGAAGGCAGGCAGGAGGAACTTGTAAAGGCCGCTTATGCCTGCCACATTCTCAGGCGCCTTGCCTGGCATATATGTGCCCTTCAGCGTCCTTGCCATGACGTCCTTCATCCAGAAGCTCATCTCAGGATAGCTCTTGGAGTATGGCCTGTCGCATTTTGTCCAGACAACGTTCAGGGGAACCTGCTTGACCCCTTCCACATAGTTCGTGGAGAATGTGTTTATTATTGTGCTGTTCTCGAAAAACCTGCTGTTATACTGGTAATCTGCAAGCCTGCCGGCAAGCTCAAAGGAGTCCTTCACCTTTGTCGGAATCTGGGCAGAATAGGGCTGGGGGATGGAAAAGCCTTTCACCTTGGTGGGCATGCTGGCTTTTACGGACAGCGCATTGTCGGAGAGCTCAAGGTCAAGCGCATCCAGATCCCCGATGGTCACATTCTTCTCCGCAAGCGCAGCCTCCAGCCTCCCTTTGTTTTCCTTTATATAATCGCTGATCGCTTTCCTGAGGGCTGTTTTTATGTCCTCAGGCTTTGAGCTGGGCAGCCAGTAATAAACATTTCTCCCGTTAAATTGTTCTGAAGCGACAGAAGAAGGCCTGTAATAGCCTCCATTGAGGCTCACTTCCCTGAGGCTCACAGTGCTTGCCTGCTTGAGGAAATTCTCCACAGACTGCCTGACAGCCTTCTGCTCCTCGCTTATCGGAACATTCCAGTCCTGGATGATATTGGGGAGGAAAGCGAAAAGCAGCACAACCACGCCGATAATAACAAAGGCCGCGACAATCACAACCTCTGCCTGACCGTTGGCCATGTATTATAATTGTAGGGTTCTGGCTATATATGTTCTGGCCAACAAGTATCAATATGGCCTCAAGGCTGGAAAGAACAGGCGCTTTTTTTTCTATGAAAAGGTGGCCAGCTATGAGGAAATGAATCCGACAAAAGGCTACTGGGTGAAGGTGAAGAAGGCCTGCACGACTGCTTCCTGACACGGACAAAACCATTCAGAGATAGCAGGCCGGCACGAACTTGATCCTGGTCTGCCCAAGTTCCATGGAATTCCAGTAATCCGCTGTCACAATCACAGCCCTTTTCGGTCTGTAGGCCTCAATAAAGCTTCTAAGGCTTCTGCTCACTTTAGGTTTTTTGAAGCTCTGGTATTTCACTTCCACGGGTATCGGGCCATGGGGCGAAAGGACGACAAAATCCACTTCTGCCTTGGCCAATGTTCGCCAGTATCTTATTTCTGTCTCCCCATCCAGCAAACTGATCAGCGATGACAGCACAATGCCTTCTGCCAGCCTCCCCCTGTCTTCCCTGAAAGGCAAGGGGCTGAAATTTCGAGCAATATGATTCCTGAGGCCTGTATCAATGAAATAGGATTTCGGGCTCTTTTTCAGCTCTGTAGAGAGATTCTTGTGGAACGGCATGAGAAGCCTCAGCACATAGGTCTCTTCCAGAACCGACAGGAACCATTTCACTTCCTTGTAGTAGCTCTTGGAATCAGACGCAATGGAATCAAAACTCAATATACCAGCATGCTGGGCAGCAAGCAGGCTGACAATGTTTCTGAACGTGATAACATCCCTCATTTTCAGCAGCTCTACAATATCCTTGCCTATGTAGGTTTCATATATGCTCTTCAGAATCATTTTTTTTGTTTCAATGTTGTCTGCCTTTATAACCTCAGGATATCCGCCGAAAACCATATACTCCTCAAATAGTTTCAATATTTCCTTCAAGAATATGTCGCTTTCAAGAGGCGGATCCTTTTCAGTCAAAATATAGTCTGCTATGGCCTTATTCCTGTTCCTGTATATCTGCGCCAGCTTTTCATCTTTCGCATTTACAAACTCGCCAAAGCTGAAGGGGTAAAGTGCGAAATAAAAAACCCTGCCCACAAGATATTTTGCTGTTTTGCCTGTCAGTTCAAGCGACGATGACCCTGAAACTATGAATTTTATGTTCGGGAAGGAATCATAAAGTATCTTCAGCCTCCTCCCGCCATCCGGTATATACTGGTATTCGTCCAAGAAAAAATAGTATTTTTCACTGTCAAGCGGGGCATACGCTCTGACAAATGCCTTATGATCTCTCACGAAAGGCTCTGCAGCATCATAGTCATCGCATCTGAGGAAAACTATGTTTTTCGGGCTTATTCCTTTCCGGATAAGAGATTCCTTCAAGACGAGCATCAGGGTCGTTTTTCCGGCCTGCCTCGGTCCCCTTATAACAAAGATTTCTTTCCTGTCAATCCATTTTTCCAGTTTATTCAGAAGATTTCTTAAATATATGTTATTCATAACACTATTATTAATGACAATATTTAAATAATTATTGTATAACAGTGTTATATCGTCTAAACACGATATGCTAACCTCACTTCTCTGTCGCAAGCATCAGCTTTACATTGAACGTCAGGGCCTTTCCAGACCTCGTTATCTTCTGTATTGTCACATCTGCAGAGGTCTTCTCTATCTTCTCCCTCTCCAGCCTGCTGTCGCCGAAGTTCAGTATGGAGCCGGGCGAAGAAGGCTTCCCTTCCAGGCCGACATTGAAAAGGTACCTGTATTTCCTCCCTAGGAAAGTGTTCTTTGACATGTACTCCGCTATCTTGTCTTCGGCAAGCTTCCTGCATCCTATGGAGCTGTCGCACAGGTATGTGATAGGCTCCGTGTATACGCATGTTATGGCGTCTTCCACTGTCTTGCAGGCAGAGTCCAGATACCCTGTGTCGGCCCTGAGGACAGAGATGAGCAGGTTGTGGGAGTAGACGTTTATGTACTCCGAATTCGGCGGGGCCTTAAGGGCGCTGAAAAGGAAGACAGCGACTGAAACAAAGACAGCTATCGCAACCACTGCTATTATCATGTTTGTCTGCCCCCTGCTTGCATTTTCAGTCATATACACCCAGCTTCATCTTGGCTATCGCCGAATAAGTGAATATGGCGTCATTAGACTGGTTTCCTATGGATTTTTTCACATTGACCGGAAGGTCAAAGGCAGTCAGCTGCTGGCTGTTATAGAGATCCTTGCACAGGGAATAGTAATTGCAGGAGTCATAGTTGCCCTTTCCGCATTCCACGCTTTCCCTACTGTCGAGGATTCTTATCTCCATGAACCAGCCCCTGCCGAAAACATCCTGAAGGCTTTTGCAGTCCCTGCCTATGGCGAGCAGCTTCTTGTCGCTGAACATGCTGTTCTCATCATTGAGCAAGGGGGAGTCAGTGAGCCTCTTCATCAGTCCGACAGCCCTTATCACCCTTTCCTTGTCCTTTTCAGCGTCAAACTGCCATTTCTGGAAGCCTGCAAAGAAGAACATGGCAGCGACAAGTATGGCCACAACAAACAGGGTTATGAGCAGCAGCTCAGTGATCTCAATCTGGCCCTTCGATTTCATGGGCACACCTCTTTCAGCCTTTCAGCGCGGCTTGCAGCATCACTGTTTGCCCTTGCAAACATCCCTGAAAGATCATCCGTCATCAGGCCCTTGTAATTCTCAGCCACGGCATGCAGGGCCAGCAAAGACGGCCTGTAGCCTGCATAGCCTTCAATGATGCAGTCCAGCTGCCTCTGCTTTGGCAGCCTGGCGCATCCTGCCTCGGCCAAAGCTGAATTGGCCCTTCCCAGCCTGTCCATAGCACTGCCGGCCTTTTCAGAGGCTTCAGCTATTGTTTCATTCAGCCTCCTGTACAGGGATATGCACTGCCTTATTCTGGGCATTTCAACTGTTTTAAGCTTCTCTATTTCCGATTCAATTGTTTTCTTCCCCTCCTCAGGCAGGGATTTCTTCTGCTCCTCAAGCGAAGGTATCAGCCTGCTTTCAATCCTGTCCAGATCCTTTGATGCGCTGTCCATGGCAAACGCAGTGTCATTGCCTATAATGCGGAGCTCCTTGGAAAAAATCAGGCTGGAGTTTGCAAGCATCATGCTGGCCAGGCCCAGCTCCTGGAAGAATGCCTTGTTTTTGTATTCATATGCGTCAAACCCCCCTGCCACCGCCGCGATAATGTCAACGGCATCCCTGTATGGCGCGCTTTTTTCTCCCTGCACAAGGCGGCCTGAAGAAGCTGATGAAGGGCTGATGCACAGGGCTTCTGTTTCAGGGCAGGCCACAGAAACCATCACCAGCCTGTCTCTTTCATCCAGCCTCATCTGGCACTCCCCATAGGCTTTCTTTAAAGAAGCAAGCCCGGCCAGGAAATCGTCCTTCTGGCAGCCTCCCGGGCCGCAGGGGCTGACAATATCCCGGTCATCACAGATGGCAAAAGCCACTTTATGCCTGCTGTTTATGCCGCTTGTCATATTCGAGACAAACATCTCCATTGCGCCCCATGTGCCGTCAGTATTGTCGAGGGGGTTCAGCAATATCCTCATTTCAGGCAGCGCAGTCACATACCTCACCTTCCACCAGCCAAAATCAAGCTCATTGCTCGCGATCGCAAGTCCCGGCCCTTCAGAATACAGGACAGGCACCACAAAAGGCTCCTGGAAGTTGCCCATCCTCAGGCCGGGCGCAGACGGATCAAAAGCGGCTGTTTCCTTTATCTTTTCAAAATCGTCAAAATCCATCCCGTTGCCTGTGAGGTACGCGCCCTCAGAGGCAGAGATAAAGGACTTAAGGGCCTTCACCTTCCTGAATTCCTGCTGCGTCGCGCTGTACCCGGATATGTACAGGAAAACAAAGCCGAGTATAAGGACTGAAGCTATTATGCCCAGAATTATCTTGAAGAGCTGGTAGGACTCCATGATTTAATTTAAGTGGCTGGACAGCTATTAATCCCCCCTATTCCTTCACGCTCACTTCCACCTCTGTGCCCCTGTTTTCGAAAAAGAGGGTATGGCCGCCGGATGAGCAGAAATTGCCGCTGTCCCCCCCGAAGCGGGCTTTCGGAACCACTGACACGGCCTTATAGCCCTGGCCGACACCTCCCTTGCAGCCGCTGTAGACCCACATGTTGGACTGGTAATACTGGCTGCTCATGTCAGATATCATCTTCTCGTACACGATGCTTTCCGGCTTCCAGTCAAACTCATCCTTTGGCCAGTCCCTTGGATAGGGCTTGGAGGGGCTGACAAAGCATATGCGGTCGCTTCTGGATATATCAACCCTGTACAGCCTTGAGCTGCCCTCAGCCAGCTGGTAAGTCTCATAGGAGAGCCTGGTTATGTCATCCACGGCCTTCGAGAGCTTTGCCTCCTGGCCGAAGCAGAACAGGCCCTTGATCTGCTGCATGCCGAAGAAGAGGATGAGGAAAAGCACAATTGCAGCGAAGACGAGGCCGAAGACGAGATGGACGTTCATGAATTGTAATTGTCTTCTGTAGTATTATTCTTGATGCTTCCGGAACAATCTATTTCACCGTCAGCACGAAATCCTGCCCTGTCGCCCACAGGTTCTGGCTGTTGGGGTTGCAGTTTGCCGCCGAGGGCAGCAGGCCGTCCTTGTCGTAGCAGGAGGATATCCTGAAGAAGTATATGTCCTTCTTTGCATCGTTCGGGATGGTGATCTTTATGGGGATGGATGTCAGCTCCCCTGACTTGACTGTCTTAGAGCTCTCAACATAGCTTATCCATCCATCAACCGCAGCCTTTGTGACGCCCGCAGGCACCTTTTCGGCCTTTATCCCTATGACATACTGGTGCGGCTCAGGCTCATTGTTCTTTATCCCTGCAGTAACGGAAATTATCGTGTTCGGCTTCACCTCCTTCTCAAGCGGGCTTATGAGGAAGTTTTTGTCTGTCTGCTTGAACTGCTCATTGAGCTGCTCCTGGGCCTGGCGCTGCATATCCTCGGAGATGTCTGATATATTGCCTATAATGTCCCTGATAAACGCAATGCCAAGCGTGAGCAATACAACAGCGAAAATAACCGTGACCAACAATCCTATGCTGATTTGAAAGTCGCCTTTTGCTGTCATGTGTCAAATTAAATTTGTGCCCATTGCATATATAAAGCTGCCAATTTCTGAATTGTGATGACCAGAATACTTCAGTAATTTATAATTTGATACATCCGGCTGAACCCTGCCTGTATCACATTTATATACGGGCTCCAGACAAATAGATTAATATCATTTGAAGCAAAAAGTGGTAATTGAATGAGAACAATATATATTAGCGCACCCATTTTGATTCTCGCTCTGGTAGCTATCATTTCCTATGCTGAGATCAGCTCTGTAAACAATCTCTCGCTTATGAACGCAACCACAGGCATGGTCGGCGTCAACATTTCGACAGGGCAGGTCGTGGCCATTGGCGCGGCTCATATAGCGTGGAACGGCACGGACAATCCGATGGGTTCTCCCGACAGCCTGTCAAATGCCAACACAGCAAGAAGGCTTTTCGGCCTCGGCGGCACAAGGCTTGCGCTCTTCGGGCCAAATATCAACCTGAGCATGCTGCCGCCTGTGGTGTTCGACTACACCATGATGCATTACACCGCAGTCCCGATATACCAGATCGGCGACGGCATTGCCTTTGCGGCCCCATGGCCGAACAGCAGCAGCTACCTTTACGGCATCATCAGGATAGAAAACATAACATCCACAAACATCACCATTTCCTACAAGGTCAATAACCAGTCAAACAACAGGACTATAAGCTCAGGCTTTGGAGGAGGCGGAATGGGAGGAGGCTGCTTCTCACGGAGCACCCAGAATGACTGCATGGCAGAGCCCAACTGCTACTGGGACTTTGGCGGCAGCTACTGCAAGGACAAGATTTCCAGCGGTGGAGGGTTTGCAGGAGGCTTCGAGACCTTCCACAGGCTTGAGTGCGGATTCTTCAGCGGAAATCAGCTAGGATGCGCAAATATAACAGTATGCGTATGGGATTCAAACAATCAGCAGTGCTATGCGAATGCAACAACATTCAACTTCTCATCAGGAATCAGATGCGCAAATATAAACCATTCCAGCCTGTGCAACAATGTGAAAGATCTGCAACCATTGTGCTCATGGAATGCTTCCAGCGGCCCTTGCCTCGAGAACACAAGCAAGAGCTACACAGGCTTTACCCCGCCTCCGGTGCAGTTCTGCGAGGCTGCGCAAAACCAGTCCGTATGCAACATACTTATTAATAATTTCTTCATGCCATGCAGATGGGAAGTTAATAATATAACTAACATAAGCAGGTGCGGCTTCAAGTTCGACAACGTGTTCCAGGGGCCAAATGTCCAGGGAATATTTGATGTCTCAAGCCAGTCTGCATGCGAGTCCTCCGGAGGCGTATGGAAGACTGAAACAATCAAAAAATCTGATGCAACCACCAACTACCAGACCGTTCTCGATACCAAGAGCTGGTGCGAGCTTGGCTTTGCGTTTGGCGGAGGCGGCATGGGCTTCCAGACCCAGAGCTGCAATGAGACATGCTGGGCATGCGAGAAGAACGGGACAAACAACTGGCTCAATGTCGGCGCGGCAGAAGCCGCATGCAAAGGCAGCAAGCTTGGATATTGCAAATGGCAGAACGCAAGCTTCTCTCCAAACGGCCTTGGGTTCTGCGAAATGATGGGCGGGGTCAAGTTCGGCATGGGCGACTGCAGTTCATCATGCTTCTCCTGCATAACACAAAGCGGCTGCACACAGAGCCCGATAAACTGCAGCTGGAGTCCGGATATCTTCCAGTCTGATATGAACGGCGATGGAGTGTTTGACAATGCAACCGACGGCTTCTGCGATCCTGCAGCCCTGGCTGTCAAGAAGAACTGCGGCCAGACATGCTTCGCGTGCCAATCAAATTCCACATGCTCTGCAAGCGCTGCAAACTGCACATGGGCCAATACAAACATGGGCTTCCAGGTATGCAAGCCTGCCGGCGCGCCTGTTGAAATATGTTTTGTGCCAGGAGACGAAGATGGAGATGGCTTAGCTGACTGCGCTGACAACAATGCCACAGGAGGAGACTGCCTTACAGACCCGTTCTGCGGCTTTGGAGCCAGCGGCCAGGGCAAGGGAGGCCCTGCCGGAGGCCTAGGAGCCATCAACTCCATGGACTGCATAAGATGGGACAACAATCAGACAGCCTGCCTTGGGCAGAGAGGCCCTGCTGGATCGCCGATCGAAAATGAGACAGTATGCTTCTTCCATCCCTCATCACCCATGGCAACATTCAATGCCACCAATGGGCTCTGCGACCCCAAGTTCATGGAGCAGATGAAGGGCGGCATGATGATAGACAAGCCGCCGTCCATAATAGGGGTCGACCCGGCTAATGATACAACTTCCAACCAGCCCTGGCTTGACATACTCGATATCGGCATACACGAGGGGGGCGGTTCAGGCAAGATGGATGTAGGATTCGGCCTGAGGAATGTGTCAACAGCCGCATGGTGCAAAAAATCCTACCCGCTTGAAAACCGCAATGACACCGCAAAATACTACAGGTATTTCGACACAGATGAGAACGCAACAAATGGCTGCAGCCTTGAGAACAACAGCAACATCAAGGGATGGGAATATAAATTCACCTTCTTTGAAAACGCGACTGCACAGCAGACGACAGCCTTCAAGTGCGTTTCAGGAAGCTGGATTCCATATGCTGCACAGGTGATGGCCATGAAGGATCTCTGCAAGATGGACTTCGGGCCAATGGCAGGAGGGCCAGGTGGAGGCCCACAGGGCGACTTGAGCCAGATGGGCGGAGTCAGCATATTGGTCATAAACAAAGTCGATATAGGCAACCCCAAGAAGGTGCTGAGGCTTTTTGTGGCCTCGGCCAGCAATACAACCAATGAGTCCAACCCTGTGGATACTGCCGGCCCGTTCTACTACACGCCGGGAAGCATAGACGTCAAGTTTGAAAATTGCGCCATGCCTGGCGTAGACTCCGATGGCGACGGCTTTGTCAGCGAAAATGACCCTGACTGCCAGAAATTCCTGAAGCTCGGCTACATACCCTTCGAAGGCGGGCCTCAGTGCCAGGACGGCATAGACAACGACGGCAACGGCAAGACAGACTGCCAGGACGAGAGCTGCAAGTATGATCCCTTCGGAATCTGCAACTCAGGCCAGGGGATGGTCTGCGATGCATCAGACAAGAAGTCCCCATCGCTGAAGTGGCTTGATGTCAAGACCAACCCCAACTTCGCCTTCGTCAAGTACGACACGGACGAGCCCGCAAACGGCACCCTTCTGTTCTACCGCAATGATTCCAACTGCCTCACATTGAACGCCAGCGTCCTTGACTTCGCCCTCAGGAACAGCATCACACAAGACGATTACAAGCCGCCCCATGACGCAGCCCTTGACAGCCTCAACCTGAACTACAGCCTTGTGCCCAATACAACATACTACTACAAGCTGCAGCTGTTCGACATATGCGGCAACAAGCTTGTCACAGCATGCCTCAACTTCACCACTTCAACATCCTTCAAGGACTTTGTCTTCAAGCCCAAGCCGCCGCCGGGAATATACATGAATCTGCCTGAGCTCGGCATTGCCAATGAGAACTTCACCTATGGGAAGTCGCTGAACAGCTCGGAAACCAAGTCAGTGAGCATGTCCCTCCAGGACACGACCAATAACTTCACCATAGAATTCAAGAACATGACCATCTCGAAAGCAATAGACATGAACATCTCCACCATCTTCAACACCAACTCCAGCACAGGGGAAAAATACGTCGGGATGAACACAAGCAGCTGGAGCAAGCTGCAGACAGACATGTCTCCAAAAACCATAAACATAACCATACCTGACAACGGCACTGCCCTGTGGAAGTGCGATGAGAGCAACCTGTCAAACTGCATCAATGTCACGAGCATGGTAAACTGCACCTTCAGCGCCTCGCTAACTACGTGCACAATCCCGCTGGCAAACGGCCTGGGCTTTTCAACATACAAGGTGACTGGAGAAAGCTCGGGAGCCAGCCCGACGCCGACATCAGCCCCGGCTTCTTCTTCGTCATCACCAAGCGGCGGCGGTAGCAGCGGCGGTGGCGGCGGATCAAGCCCCACTCTTTTGCTGTCCAAAGCCAAGGCCCTGGTTCCAGGGAAAGGCATTGCAAACAACCAGAAGCTTCTGGCTGCCATCACACAGGTCCTTCAGAAAGGGACAATGAGCCAGAATGCTATAGACAACCTGGAGAAGCTGTCAGAGAGCATAACTTCGCAGGTCGCTGCGACAAAGGCATTCTCAACAAAAGGCGGAAAGACTAACCTGACAGTATCCCTGAAGAATACAGGAAACTCTGAGATAAAGGGCCTTATCGTCCATGAGACAATACCAAAGACATTCGCAGCTGCGGCAAGGCTGATAGCAGTCTCTGCCCCGAAGGCAAAGAACTGGAGCGTAGTCAAGGATGACCCCGAGTTTGCGGTCTTCTATGACAGTCTGAAGGCGGGAGAAGAGGTGTCAATCATGTACAAGGTCAACAGCTCAGTGAACGAGTCAGTGCTGGACACATCATCAACAACATTGCTTGCAGAAGAGGTTGCTGCCCCGCCAGCTCCTGAAGAGGCGCCGGAACAGCCTCAACCGGAAACACAACCAGCTCCTGAACAGGCACCTGGGGCTGAATCAGAGATACCAGAACCCCCTGCAGAGCAGCAATATCCAATGCCTATTGCAGCAATAGCTGGAATCATAATACTGATTGCGGTAATAATAATAGTCTTCTCGCTTGCAGGCAAGAAAGGCAAGAAGAAGAAGGAAGTGATGGGCAGCTTCTGGATATCAGATTAAAATTCCTTTCCTTTTTATTGACTTTCTGCTGCGCCTTTATTTAATCCAAATCACAATAATCAATATGCTAAAGGCCCAGACATTCATCATCACCATGGTTTTCCTGGCCGGCCTCATCTTTGCCGTCCAGCAGCTGCTTCTAACTTATTCCAGCATAAACGCGAAGCAGGCAGAGAAGGATTCAGCCGCATACTTCCAGCTTTATCTTACAGACATGCTTGACTCCGTTATTAAGAACAGCAAGGGCTGCATATCTGATGGCTGCCTGTCTTTTGACGGCAGGGACGATATTGTAACTGTCAACTCATCACTGGCCCTGCCAGCCTCTGACACATTCTCAATGCTTGCCTGGCTGGCTGTTGATAATCCTGCCAGAAGCGGCCAGATATTGTGGAAGGACGGGAGCTATGGCCTCTCATTCCTCAGCAAGACAAGCAAAAGGCATGTTTTCCTTGGCTCAAAGAGCACCAATGACGCTTCAGACCCCTTCTGGAGCAGCTCATGCATAAAGGAGGGATGCCTCTCATTCAATGGCAACAGCTATATCAATGTCACATGGCCGGATGTTTTCAACATATCCGGAAGCCTTTCCATCGATGTGTTTGCCTATACCGATTCAGATATCCAGCAGCCCGGCAGGATGGCAATAATAGGCTACCGCCCGTTCTCCCTTTTTTATGCAAATGAGGGCAGCAGGAAGGGCACATTCGGCTTTTCCCTGTCAACTGCTGACACGGACAAGACAATATACGGGCCTGACAATGCGACAGCAAAGGGAAGGTGGCAGCACCTTACAGCAATGTATAATGGCACCCATATGTCCCTTTATATCGATGGAAACATTTCTGCAATCGATGTGCTGTCAGGGAGCCTTGCCAGGACAAATTCAACCATGTGCATAGGCTCATTCTGCGACATGACAGGGCAATTGAACGGGCGGATAGACTCCTTGTCCGTCTTCGGCAGGCAGCTTTCAGGAGAGGAGATCCGGCTCTCCAATGCCTCTATGCCGGCCGGGCCTTTGGCAGCCTTTGACTTCGATGAGGGCTTCGGGCAGATAGCATATGATTCGTCAGAGGCTGCGCAGCCAGACAGGCGCAGGAAGATAGCCTTTCTTGTCTATACAGACAACAGGCTCGAGACTCTTGAAGGCCCTGAAATACAGCCGGGCAGATACTATCATGTCGCAGGCGTCTATAACAGGAGCAGCATGCAGCTCTATCTTGACGGGGCAAAGGCTGCGGAAAAACAGGCAAACGGAACCATCATAGATGCGGCCAATAAATTTTCATTAGGCGGCCAGAAAAGCTTTGCGGGCAGGCTGGATGAGGTCAAGGCATATCAGAAGGCCCTGAGCCCACAGGAGATTCTTGAGTCAATGAAATCCTCCAACCCGTATGAGAGCCAGTTGGAAGTCTACTGGAAGCTTGATGAAGGCCTGGGCTTGGCGGCCCTTGACTCCTCTCCGAAGAGCAATAACGGCATACTCAGCAACTTCGACTTCACATCCTCATCAGGATGGAGGACATTTGAATGCGCAAGGATGCAGTCGGAATTAAAAGAAACAGAGGCCTTTGTCAGGCAGCTCAACCTGCAGGACCAGGCAGTGGAGATACTCTACAACGGCCAGCCGAATCCTGAAATAAACTGCTCGGCCAGCCTGAACGTCACCATAAGGGTAACGTCGAGGAACTCTGTTTTCGAGAGGGAGATGAGATACTAACCTTTTTATCTTTTGAAGAAAAATCAAATCAAGGCGTCAGCCTCTCAGGCGTCCTCGGGAACAGTATCGTGTCCTTGATGTTCTCCACTCCGGCAAGCTGCTGGACAAGCCTGTCAGCCCCTATGGCAAAGCCGCCGTGGGGAGGCATGCCATACCTGAAGGCGTCAAGGTAGAACTTGAATTTATTTGGCTCAAGGCCTTTCGATTTCATCACTTCCATAAGCCTGTCATAACGGTGCTCCCTCTGGCCTCCAGAAGCAAGCTCCATCCCTTCATTTGAGAGATCGAAGCCCCTGCTATCCTCCCCGTCCATCATTATATAGAATGGCTTGGCCTTTGAAGGATAGTGGGTCACAAGGTAAAATTCATGGCCTTTCTTTTTCATTATGCTGCCTAATATTTTCTCCTGGCTATCTTCCATATCTTCTCCAAACTCAATTTCAATGCCTTCCTTGTTCAGGATCTTTATGGCCTCTTCATATTTAATCCTTTTAAAAGGAATCTCAGGAACTGCTATGTTTCTTTCAAGAATCTGGAAATATCCCTTTGCATCTTTTATCGCAAATTTAATGGCGTGATGAGTAAGGCTTTCACATGCCTTCAGGACATCCTCCAGGTTTTCTATCCACGACATTTCAGTATCAATGGACGTGAATTCCGAGACATGCCTCCTGGTATGGAACTTCTCAGCCCTGAAGGCAGGCCCTATCTCATAAATCCTGTCAAGGCCCGAAGCCATCAGCATCTGCTTGTAGAGCTGAGGCGATTGTCTGAGGAAAGCTTCGCTGCTGTAGTATATCAGGGGGAAGAGGGTTGCTCCGCCTTCTGCGCCTGCGGCCTGTATGACAGGGGTGGCCACTTCCACAAAGCCGGTTGATTCAAAGAAATCCCTTACCCCTCTCATCACAGAATGCCTTATCCTGAAGACGGCCTTTGTCTTGTGGTTCCTGACATCGAAAAACCTGTAGTCGAACCTTATGTCAGGGGAGCTTTGTATCTGCTCTTTGGTCTCAAGGGGGAGGGGCTTGGCAGACTTGTTTATTATCTCGATTTTTTCAGGGATAATTTCCTTTCCTCCCGGAGCCTGCCTGCTTTCAAGAACCTTGCCTGCAACTGATATGCAGTCTTCCCTGTCAAGCGTTTTGATTATTTCGAAAAGCTTATCATCAACAGACCCTGCTTTCAGTGTCACCTGAATATTCCCTTCCCTGTCCCTCAATATGAAAAACTTCACCTTGCCAAGGTCCCTGACAGAGTTGACCCAGCCTTTCAGGAGGACTTTCTGGCCGGGTTTGGCATGTTTGCTGTATGTTTGTTCCATCTTTATGATAGGTGAGGGCAGGGTTTAAAAAACGGGGGTATAACGGTGTTATACATCACTGAAGAACAAAATCTTCACAAAAATCTAGATGTTCTAATAAGTTTCTTCACCTTGCGACTCGTCCTGTATCTCGAAAACAATCATCCTTGCCTCTTCCCTGCTGAAGCCCGCTTCCATGAGGGCCCTTACGGCCCCTGCTATCATGCCAGCTCTGATATATTCTTCAGCCACGGCTACGCATTCCTCCCTTGAAAGCCCTCTTTTCATTCTGCTGGCTGTCTTCATAGGATTCACTATAATTCTGTAACAACAGTTAGCTTTTTAAGCATTATGTGGCCCTTTTTTCATTGGAGCCAGAAGCAGAATATTGTATGAAGAAAGTCTAAGCCTGAGCCAAATATTAAACAATTATTCAAAATTAATTAAATAAATTAAATATCTGTTTAATCAAGAACAATAACCAAATAACAATAAAGCAGGAGCTTGCCTCAGGTGGCTGCACTCTCAACAAGCCAGCTTGCCCTGCAGCCTCCTCGTCCCTGCTGAACCCTGCAAGCACCATGTGCATGACTTAGGGTTGCTTGCTTCCGCACCTGGCCCGGTTCGCCATACGCACGATCCTGCAGGACAAGGAGTCGTCGTCGGCTGCAGGGGCTGACAGGCCAAGAGGGCATCGCCCCTCGGCTTCGGCCCCGCCATGAGGACGGTTTGCGGCAACAGGCCACGCCCAACAGCCCGGCCTAGCCCCTGCGGATTAAATGTTATGCAGATGGGTTTAAGAATGGAATTTCACATATTCTCTGTACTAAAATTGAGTTATATTTTAATTTTAATATGGAAAATCCTGACATGCATTTCAATTTTGGTAAAGTTTCACAGACAAGCTATCTCTCTTGATATCAGCATTTATCTTTGCTTTCAATCCCTACCCGTAAGCAAGCCTCCTTCTTAAACCAAAATCATCCAAGCCAAAAGCCTTTCTCACATAGCTTCCTGCACTCTCAAGAATCCTTTCCCTGTACTCCCTCCACTCGCTTGCAGGCCCGCAGCCTCCAGAAGTCTCCTTGGCCCTCCTTATTTCCACGCCATAGCCCTCTCCCAACATGGCATTTCCGATATTGCTTTTCAGAATTTCGAAGGGATTCCCATTCCCTTTCGACACATACACCTCAAAGAACATCCCGCCGTCCCCGTCCCTGATCCCATTAACCTCCCTGATTATCGGAGCATATTTTTTTTGGCCAGTATCCTGATCAACAAACGGCTCATAATCTATCCTTACGGAAATACCGTCATCATAAGCTGCCCCCAGAATGGACTCCAGAACAGACTGCTGCCCTTCATTTCTGTATATCAGCCTCTGCGCTATGTACTGTCCGTTTATCTGTGCAGGATAATCGAGATTGGCAATCCTCTTTTCTCCAAAATCTGCATATGGAGCTTGCTCGACATTTGTTTCAATCCTTTCCATGGCCTGTTCAATTTTTTCTGCCGCATTTCCCGCAATCCCAAAATAATAGGCCGCTCCCCTCTGTTCGCCAGCCCTGATACTCTCATATGCCCAAAATCTTCTGCCGTCGAGATATATTTCAGCAATGCTTTTGTACAATGCAGAATATTCCTCTATCTCCTCCTTCCTGCCATCCATTTGCCTGTAGACGCGTATTTTTCCTTCCCCATCCTCTTCAATTATAAGCTCCAGTTTCACTTCCCTCTCTTCCCCGCTTTCAGGATTCTCTTTTTCTTCACTTGCCTTTCCACCCCTTTTACCCTCTTCCAGAATATCGGCAAGCCTTTCATCCTCTTCGGAAGCATTATTTTTTTCCTCCCCTTCTGCAACCCCAGCCAAAAATCCGGCTTCCTTCAGAATCTTATTTTCAAAATCAATGTCTTCAGCCTTTCCTTTCTTTTTTACCGATATTCTCACAACTCTTATTCTTTTCCTTTTCCCATCCGCTTTTCCAGCTTTCCCCTCCATAAACAGCAAGAATAATTTGATTTCCATTAAATATAAACTCCTATTGTCCCTACGGCTTCCTGGGAAAAAGCCATATCAAGAAATGGGATTATCTGTTTATTAACCTGTAAGCTCCAAAGCCTGCAAGCACGACACCGATTTCAAACAGGAGGATTTCAGGCTCGAAATGGAAGAACATCAGCACGCTTGCCAGTATCCCCAGGCCGGCAAGCACAGGGAACTTCCCTATGTTGACAGGCGATATGAACAGCCTCTCAGCCTTCGGCTCCCTGTACCTGAGCCATATCAGCGCCGCATTGACGAAAACGTATACAAGGAATATCCCGACGTCCGTCAGCAAAGCCACAGTCTTAAGCCCGCCCACCGACAGGGCAATTATCGAAAGCACCATGACGATAAAGATCGACACATAAGGCGTGCCCCTTCTCCCGACAAAGGACAAAACCTTAGGCATGGCATGAGTGTTCCCCAGACCATACAAAATCCTGCTCGCCACTATCAGCATGATGAGCACTGTATTTCCAGTAGCGAACAGCGCTATGACTGACATAAGGAAAGCGGCTTCAGGCAGGGCCTTGGCCACCACATCGGCCAATGGAGCACTTGACTTGGACAAGGCCTCCCATCCCAATACGCTTATAGCTGATACTGAAACAAGCATGTACAGAACGGTCGAGACGGCCAAGGAAATAAGCAATGCCTTCGGCATCACCTTCCTCGCATTCTTCGTCTCCTCTGAAAACTGAACCATCTCCTCGAAACCTATATAGGCGAAGAAGATGAGGGCTGTTGCAGAAAGTATGCCTGCCATCCCCCCAGGCGAATAGAAATAGTTTATATCCCCTCCAATGAAAAATGCGCCTATGACAGCCACGAGCAGCAGGCCTGACATCTCGATTATTGCGGAATATGTCGCGAAGGCAGTGGATAATTTTATCCCTATGTAGCTGATGATGCTCAGCACATATATCAATAGAGCTGCCCCAGCGACAGCAGGGATTCCTGTGAGCCTTTCAAAATAGCCTCCGAAGCCAAGGGCCACAGTCGCAGAGCTGACAATCCCCGTGAAAATCATCACCCACTGAACAATAAACGACAGCCGCTTCCTCCTGAAGGCCTTCTCAGTATACACATATTCGGCAGCGTCCTTCGAGTACATGCTCGACAATTCCGCATAGCTCATCCCCGTAAAGAACGCTATGAAGGCCGCAACCAGAAAAGACAGCCATATGGCATTTCCCGCTATTCCAGCACCGACACCCAGAAGCACATATATGCCTGCTCCAAGTATTATCCCTATTCCATATAGAACTGCCTGAAAAAGGCTCAATTCCCTGTGCAGCCTGTAGTGCTTGCCCTTCATGACTATTCTTTTGGTAATGGCCTGTATTTATTTTCTCTGTTTTACGCTTAGCTAAATGAAACCAAGGCTAAAGGATAAATAGCACTCAACTGCCTTTATTTCTCTTTCCAGTATTTTATAGCCCCATAGGAAACAGTATACAGGGCGAACACATAGAAGACCAGCCACTGATTTGTATATATGCCGTAGACAAGACCTGACAATGGATAGTACCACATAAATTCGAATATCTTGCCTACCAAATCCTTTCTTTTCACCTTATCCCCAAAATAGTCCTTTACTGAACCAAAGGCCAAGAAGGTTAAAAAGAATGCAAAAAATGTCGGCTGTTCAAGATTTCCAACCAACAAGAATGAAATGATTATAATTACTGCCGCAATTGCATGATTTCTATAATCAATGCGCATCCTGATTATCAATGCAAGAACCTGTGCCAATACAACATTGCCAACATGAATATCGCTCACAATCAGCAAACTGCCAAAAATGCCCCAAAGGACACCGAATAAAATAGCACTCCCTCTGAACCATTTATAACCGTGCTCATCAAGCAGATCCGCAGACTTCATGGTTATGCCATACAATATGGCATAAAACAAAATCATGGGAAGTGAAAATAAGTCAGCCATAAAGAGATTTGGAAGCTAAATTATTTAAATAGTTTTTGTGGTCAATTGGTATTTAAGGCGGTTCCTCCGCTCAGCCACAAACAGTCAGGGACCATTCCACAGATGTATGCAGCCCTTTTTGGCCGTCATAATTTATTTTTCAGCCGCTCTATAATCTGTCCTGCCAGCATTTGGATTTCTTTTGCTTCAATGGAAGTCGCCCTTGCTGCACGGTAGGAAACATCATTCCTTAGCTGCCTGAATTTGTCGAGTTTAACAGCTTCTCCAACTGCTATGTTGCCTCTTTCAAGGCTGAATGCTATGATGGCCTCATGCGAATATGGCGTATAGCCTTCCTTTGACAGGAAAGCTTGCAGGACAGACCGTATGGCATCATACGTGTTCTTGAAGAGAATAGAAGCTGTGCTTTCCGTCAGCTCGAATTTTGTCCTGATAATTTCAAGGTCTTCCATCCCGCTCTTCAGGAGGCCTTTGGCCTCAGATATGTCCGGAGAAACCTTTCTCACCTTTTCCTCTCTCAGGTAGGCAGAAAATTTCAGAAGCATCAGAACACCTCTATGGCCCCTGCCAGCACAATCCCATTCGCGAGGCTGTTTACGAATTCTTTTCTGGACCCTTTCAAGGATTTTAGACGGACCATATTTATCTTTCTCTCTAAGATCTTTTCAAAGCGCCTTAC
This sequence comes from Candidatus Aenigmatarchaeota archaeon, assembly GCA_016185435.1. Taxonomy (GTDB): domain Archaea; phylum Aenigmatarchaeota; class Aenigmatarchaeia; order QMZP01; family QMZP01; genus JACPNN01. Next base: position 31,134 of record JACPNN010000017.1, read on the forward strand.
ATCAGATATGGTTTCCCTGCCATGTATTATTGCAATATCAATGTCACTCTTCTCATCATCTTCCCCCCTCGAGTACGATCCGAAGACAACCATGGCATCCGGTCTAAGAGAATATGCAAGGTGCTCGACAAGTCCGGAAGAATACAAAACCTCAATATTGTAGGCCCTTTTAAGATGTATAAAAAGCGGGTTGTCAAGATTGGCTTTCACCAGTATTGAATTTGAGGATTTTCTGGTTTTTATAAGCCCCTCTTTGGCCAGTTCTCCAACGTATGTGGAGACTGTTCCGATTGAAAGGCCGGTTTTCCTTTCAAGCTCCCTGTAGGCAAATTCACCGGCAGGGTTCTGGAAGAGAAATCTGAGAATTTCCCTGGCAATAGGCTTCATATGATAATATTTTTATCAATTGTTTAAATATTTATCGGTTGATCAATTTTTTATCAATATCTGACCAAAAGGACGGTTTTCGAGCTGCTGTGGGACATGGCTGAAAAATAACGGCTATGAGGGGCCAGAACCAATATTATGGCAATGGAGAAAAAAGCGCACAAACACGACCTCATAAACACGCCTCTTCAAGGCCCTCATACCGGCCGACGGTGTGACACACATCCATAGCAATTTCCATTATAAGTTCTTTAAGAGAACGAAAAATTTAAATATTAGTTCTCTACAATAACTAATATGGAAGAAATATTGATTGTCCTGAACGAGTGGTGGGAAACCAAAAGCATTTCAGGGGAAAAAGCAAAGGATTATGAGAGAAAGGCTTTCAGCAGGATAAGGGAAACCTTCTTCGGCTATCGGCAAATTCTGGTTCTGAACGGCCTTAGAAGGGTAGGCAAAACCACCATTATGTTTCAGCTCATCGGAGAACTCCTAAAAAAAGATACCAGCCCAAGGCACATACTTTATTTTTCCTTTGACGAGGCGGTTGAAAACCCACTTGCTGTACTCGAAGCATATTCAAAAATAACAAAGATTGACTGGAAAAAGGAAAGAATATTCCTGTTTTTCGATGAAATTCAAAAGCTGAAGGACTGGAGCTCGAAAATCAAAATCCTCTATGACAATTTTCCGAATCTGAAAATCTGCATTTCAGGCTCAGCAAGCCTGATGATTAAGAAAGAGGCCATCGGAGACCTTGCAGGAAGATACTTTTCTGAGTACATCCCGCCCCTTACCCTGCAGGAATTTGCCGAACTCTCTTTCGGGAAAACTGTTGAAAATTTCGAGCTGCATGAGCTTGATCTGAAAAGAATATTTGATGATTATGCAAGAAAGCCGTTTCCTGAAATAGTGAAATGGGATGACAGAGCAAAGGTTAACAGTTATATCAGAGAGCTTGTGATAGAGAAGATAATCAAATCGGATGTGCCAGAGGCATTCGAAAATGTGAACAGCGCCTTGCTCTCCAGCCTGACAGAGATATTCATGAAGGATGTCGGGATGATTCTGGATGTAACCTCCCTGTCAAAGGAGCTTGGGGTACACAAACTGACCCTGATGAAGCATATCGGTTTTTTGGAATTCGGCAATCTGTTCAGGGTGGTGAAAAACTTCAGGCCTTCCATCAGGGCAGAGTCCAGAAAACTGAAAAAGATATATCCTGCCCATATATCCCTGGCATTCTGCTTCTATCCAAAACTGGCAGGCGGCCAGATATATGAATGCCTTGTCTGCTCGGCCCTGAATCTGAAGAGGTATTGGAGGGAAGGCAGAAAGGAAATAGATTTCCTGATGACGGGGGATAAAACGACTCCCATTGAAGTGAAAGAAAAGGATTCCATAAATAAGAAAGACGTGAAAAACCTTCTCATCTTTTTGAAAAAATATGATCTCCATGAAGGAATAGTCGTGTATTCCGGAAAAGAAGGCAGGCTGGCCATGAAGGGGAAAACGATTGTCCTCCAGCCCATACAAAAGCTTCTTTTTTGTCCCACACCCGCTGATTAGCATGTGCCGCTAAACGAAGGATAGATATGGGTAAGGTAACACTTTAGCCACCAAATACCCTCCTGTTCCTTAATAGGAGCATGAGCTTTTTAACCTGCTCCTCAACTGGAAATTTCCTGTGATTGTACCGCCAGACATACTCAGCAAGGTAGGCACTTAACCGTTC
>JACPNN010000016.1 GCA_016185435.1 Candidatus Aenigmatarchaeota archaeon
GAACGGTTAAGTGCCTACCTTGCTGAGTATGTCTGGCGGTACAATCACAGGAAATTTCCAGTTGAGGAGCAGGTTAAAAAGCTCATGCTCCTATTAAGGAACAGGAGGGTATTTGGTGGCTAAAGTGTTACCTTACCCATAATTATTTCCTCATGATTGTATCTCTTTCTACCATTCTTTATATATTTTTGCCCCTTTTATTAGTTAGATATTTTCAAAGATTGCGTATAACTAAGTATATACTTCCTTTTGGACAGATGCCGGCCATATTTTTCTTTTTCCATGTCCTGATTTCTTTTGCAGGATAGAGAACAATATGACATTTATGTGGTCAAGGAAACCGAAGGTTTCCAAAGAAGTCGCTGGCAAGCGTCCATTTTAGGGGGGCATCGTTTCTTGTGAGTAGTGAACAACCGAAAGTTTTATAAAGCTTGACATACTACAAATTGATAAGGTAAATCAAATGTCAGGAACAGTAATGGTAAATGAATTGAAAGTTCATACTGGCCAATGGCCGTCAGATGAAAGACAACTTGATAGTTTACGAAGGGTTACGTCAGAAATAGTTGATATTGGTTTTTATAGAAGGAACCCAGATACTATGGTAGCAGAAAGAGTTCCATATAATGCTGATTCTATTAGAAGAAGCATATCACATTTAGGGGCGACTTTAAGGGATCCAACAACAAGAGAAGAAGCAACAATATATGTTAGCGGATTAGAAAACGTAGAAGAGTTGCTTGGAGACCTTGGAGTCAGTCCGGTAGAACCATTCCCTGCAGTTGGCAGACAAGTAAATGCTTATAGAGATTCATTGACGCTTTACGGTGTTTGGGTTCCGAGACAAGTTTAAGATGCCCCGTCGGTTAATATTTTCTCCAATTTCATTATATTAGTTAGCGAGCCAGCGATTGCATTTAACAATACGATAAGGGAGAGCAAAAGAACATTTGTTCCAAAGATTTTCAGCCAGTTTTCTCAAGCTTCCCGATCTTTAAGATCCTTCTTTTATGCCTTTCTTCCCCGGAAAACGGCGTTTCCAGCCACACCTTCACAGCCCGCATGGCCTCGTCCCTGCCCAGGAATCTGGCGCCGAGCGACAGGACATTCGCGTCATTGTGCATCCTTGAAAGCCTGACAATGTCCAGAGGGCCGCCGTAATAGACGGAGGCTCTTATTCCCCTTATCTTGTTTGCGGCAATGGCCTCGCCCTGCCCCGAGCCGCCTATGACAATGCCCCTGCTGCCGGGATTCCTGGCAACTTCCCTCGCAGCTGTGGCTATGAAATCAGGATAGTCGTCAGAAGGGTCAAATTTGTCAGGCCCCACATCGTCGCAGGATATGCCCAGCCCAGCCAGATACTCCTTGATTTTTCCTTTCAATTCATAGCCGGCATGATCGGAGCCGATTATTATTTTCATATCTTTTTCACCACTCCGGCTATCAGCGGGGCCACAGACACCTTGCTGAACCCGCTTTCAATGGTGTCCGTTGAAATTATTTCATCGGCCCCGGCGTTCTCCAGTTTTTTCACAGCGCCGTCCACAAACAGTCCATGGATACAGGCGCTGATTACCCTCTTTGCGCCTTTCCTTCTCATCATGTCACATGCCTTCGCCATGGTGCCGCCCGTGCTCACGATGTCATCGAGAACCAGAACAGTTTTTCCGCCGACATCAATGTCTTTCCCAAGGATTCCTGACCCGCCAAAGTACCTGCCGCCGGATGCCCTGTATTCCTGCCTTCTGGTTTCCAGGGGAATCACATTATCCGTTAGCAGGTAATTGCTGCCCTTGCCCGGCAGCACAGCAGTGAAATCGCCGTATTTGCTCCCGACATAATCAGCAACCAGCGGAGCCGCATTGAGGTTCCTGACACCGACATTAAAAAAATGAAAATCAGCCCTGCCCCCTGCAAAATGCAGGTTTATCGCATAAAATCTGTCTGCCCCCAGGCCTTTGATAAGCTTGAGAACGGTGCCGGCGCTTACTGCCTCGCCGCCTTTGAACCTCCTGTCCTGCTTGCTGTAGGGCATATATGCCAGCATCACAGAAACTCTCTTCGGATCCATGTCCTTGACAGCGTCCAGCGCCAGGAACAGTTCCATCAGCGCAGAATTCTGATTCGGGTAACCGGACTGCACTAAGAGGACTTTTTCTCCTTCTAAATTCCCGTCTACCCTGACGTAAAGGTCGCCATCCGGGAAAATTTTGGTTTCAGACCTGGCCAGCTTGACATTTGCCAGCCGGGCGGCCTTCCTGCACAGATTTTCCGCATTACTGCATCCGATTATGAACGTCAAACCTTTTTCACCTTGCCTAACAGATCGTAATACCTTTTTACGGATTGCGTGATGTTCTCTGAAAATATCACTTCCCTGCCCAGACTGACCAGAGGGTTTCTCACCAGCTTTATCTTACTCAGGTCAAGCTTCCCTCCTTGCGGCCCGATGCCCTGCATCAGGAACACCTTCTCGCCAGCCAGCCTTTGCGCGTTTTTTATATGCTCCTCCCGGACAAATCCAGTCATCCCGACAACGCAGCCGTCGGCATCCGTTCTTCTAATTTCGCTTGCTATGTATTGATAGCTGGGGACGCCATTTATGCTTGAATTGACCATGAACAGCTCGGCTTCCGGATTCGACATCAATGTCAGGACGATCACGCCAAGATTTTTGCTGTGCGCGCTTTCCACTGCATTTTGCATGTTGCCTGCGAATGGCGAAAATGTGAATGCGTCGAATCCCATATCGGAAATCCAGTGTATTGCGCTGTCGTTTGTGGGGCCTATGTCGCTCAGTTTATGGTCCAATATGGCAATCATGCCCTTCTCATGTATCTTGCCCGCAATTTTCCTGAGCAGCCTGGTGTCTGGCAGGAAGTACTGCGTATTGGGCTTTACAGAGCAGCAATAATCGCCAGCCTGCTCTATAATGTCCAGCGAGAAATTAAGCAGGGTTTCGCTGTCGTCTTTCGATACGTATCTTTCCGGTATGACATGGCTCTTCCTTTGTGATGGGAGCGCAGGATCAAGGTTGATGTTTATGATGCTCCTCTTTTCCCTGACGGCGCTTTTGTATTTTTCCAGGAACATGCCACTCTTTTAGATATACTTCCCTATTTTTAAATAGCAATGACGTGAATTAGAATTGGTATGGATTTGGCTGCAAGAAAGGAAATTGCAATCGGGCTTCACAGGATAGGGGCAGTAAAATTCGGCGAGTTTACGCTTAAATCTGGCATGAAGAGCCCTTATTACATAACATTGCGGCTTCTGATAAGCCATCCGGAGCTGCTGCTGAAGGTCGGGAAGATGCTTGGCGAGTTCATAGAATCAAAGGTGGCAAATGTTGACAGGCTTATTGGTGTCGCATATGCCGGCATACCCCTTGCAACAGCTGTTTCCATTGCGACCGGCATGCCTTCGTGCTACACAAGAAGGGAAGTGAAAGAATATGGAATATCAAATCTGATTGAAGGCGAGCTGAAGGACGGGGAAAACATAGTAATTGTAGATGACCTGATTACAGATGGCCAAAGCAAGATTGAAGCCATGGAGAGGATAAGGAATGCAGGAGTGAAAGTGAACATAAAAGGCGTTGCTGTCCTTTTGGACAGGGAGCAGGGCGGAAAGGATGTGCTGGCCGGTCACGGAGTGCAGTTATTTTCAGTCATGACGATAACAGAAGTCGCCGGCTGGCTGAAGGAAGAGGGATTGGTAGCAGAAGACAGCTACAGGTCTATCATCGGATATACCCAGAAATATTCGAAATAGGTTTGTCAGATTTTCAGCCTTCGCTCTTCTGCCTGACCATGCCGATAGATGCTAATGAAAGAGGCAATGGATATTGAGATAGGAAATCGATGCTCTGTTGAAATCCTTTTGTTTTTCTCAAAAAGCTAGGGATTTTTCAAGCATCCATCCCTGAAGTTACGGCTCATTTGTGAAGAAAACCTGATATTTTCAGGCTGTATTCTTCTTGTTTTCTTTCAATGGCATTAGGATTTCAATGAAACTGAAATCGATATAAAGGAACCGCAATTATCGGATTATCAGTATTGGCACATAGAAAATTGCAAGTTCATAGTCTCCATATGCTGATTTTTAAGCTATAGTAGCCGACTTTAATTTCTGACATTCCTAGGATATATGAGAAATATGGGCAATAAAAACAGATTTTTTGGCAGATATATCGACAAAAGCAGTTGAAACTGGAGATAACATACTGAAGAAGAATTCAAGCTTGATTCAGTCAAATGTTTGTGTCGATAGCTATATATAAAAGTCAAAAGGGGAGCATAACCTAAAATAGAAAACGCGGATAGGTTGCTGAATACGAGTGTCTTTAAAACCCCTTCGACAGTTTCTAGGCAACTATTAAAACGTTTTCTGTGTAGCGCCCTCACCACCAGTCACTCACCTCTCTGTGTCTAAGACTGGTGGACTTCGGGCGCCTCTGTGAATCAGTTAAGGTACTTCCCCAGCGTGGACTGGGTCTTTGGCAATCCCTGGTTCC
>JACPNN010000018.1 GCA_016185435.1 Candidatus Aenigmatarchaeota archaeon
GGGAACGGTTAAGTGCCTACCTTGCTGAGTATGTCTGGCGGTACAATCACAGGAAATTTCCAGTTGAGGAGCAGGTTAAAAAGCTCATGCTCCTATTAAGGAACAGGAGGGTATTTGGTGGCTAAAGTGTTACCTTACCCAAGTCTATTATACAAAGACAGTTCCTCTAGTATTTCTTCTATTGGCCATTATAAGTGGAATTATAACCGCCTCTAATGCCTCTTTTTTTGATACATTTCTCGCCTTTTTAATTTTAGCCTTGTTTGTTCACTTCGGCGCCAAAGTCCATTTTGGCGGATAATGCTATTTTTAGAAATCCTAACCTATTTTAAGGAAGCGACAAAGAATGATTCATTTGCAAGCCTGTTGCAAGGGCTTGAGTTTCTGTGATCTCCGCTCATGAGGACAATTCCATAATCCTCAAGGAAGAACACACGATATTTTATCAGTATCTCTCGCCCCACAGGATCATCTTCTGCGCTCCATTTCCAGTAAAGGCCTTCATATCCAGGATTTTCAACAGGCACTTTCTCCTCTGAAGTTTCTTCAGGAAGGCCTTTGTTCAATACCCTGACATACCCGCTAGGCGCTGCTGTACCGTTTCCTATGACTTCTGGCCTCCCATTTCTATATCCCTGTACAGTGACCAGAAATTTCTCTAAGTTTTGGCTGCTTTTGCTTTTCCAATAGAATTTTAGTGTTGTTCCTGCAACATGAGTATATGGCCCCTGAGGTGTCTTTGGATCTCCCTGATAGTCCGGCTCCCCTATAAGTTCCCTTACGAGGTTTTTATACAAATCATCCTCCCTTCTTCTCCAGGCCTCTCTAATCATCTCTGCGAATTCCTCCGCCCTGAGAATCATGCTTTGAGGCTCTCTGGCTTCCAGGAATGCAGAAGCTCTTTCTATAGGCGTACCATTTTCCCAAATCCTATATTCAGGCATCTCCTTAAGAAGAGGGCTGCTACCGCTCAGCAGCATATCATCACTGAAATCATACGGCGTAATAATACTGCCATTATAAGAAAGTCTTCGTGGATTTTCTAAGCCGCTGAGAAGCCTGATAGTGTCTCTCATATCTCTGTTATAGTATTTAGCTTTTTAAGCTACCCGCCAAATGAAGCGCCAAATACCTATTTAAACCCCTGCCGTCTATTTGTTATCTATGCGAGCGAGCAAAGGCTTCAGGAGGGATACCAGAAGGAAGCTGAAGAAGAAGCTGAGGGAAAAGTTCAAGCCGGAAGACTATGTCAGGCAGTTTGCTGTCGGCGACAGGGTCATGATTAAGATAGATTCGGCCAGCCAGAAAGGCATGCCCTTCCCCAAGTTCATGGGCCTCGCCGGAAAAGTCACCGGAAAAAGGGGCAGGGCTTACATTGTCTCCATAAAAGACAGGAACAAGGAGAAGACCATTATTTCAAGGGTGGAGCACCTCAGGCCGCTCAAATGAAACCAATATATAATCACATTTCAATATTTATCCAGGTTTGTTATGGAAGTGCTGGAAGAGAAATTCGTCCCCCAGGCGGAATCGAAGAAGATCCTCAAGGAAAAGGCAAAGCTGAAGGAGCTTGCATATGAGCAGAAAAATGCCCTCGAGTTTCTTGATAAATTCGTAAAGGTCAGCCCCAAAGATATGGAGGAGATTGTAGGCAAGCTCAGGGAGATAGAGAAGCTTCAGGACAAGCATATGGTCGCTATACTTGACTTTCTCCCCGAAACAGAGGAGGATTTGAGGCTGCTTTTCTCAAATGAAATAATAAGCCTCAATGAAGAGGAAAAAAAGAAGATACTCGATATCATGAAAAAGATAGTCTAGCAAGCATTTTAATACAGAAACTACTTTTAACATACCCGCCATGAATGAGTCTGAGGTGTCTATGAAAGAGATAAAAAAGGATGACTGGGCCATAGTGCTGGATTTCCTGGAGCACGGCCATTACGGCATGTCCAGGCCTGAGCCTGTAGCCCAGGTGCTTGGCGAAAAATACTTCTCCCTGCTCGAGGTCATACTGAGGGAAGACCAGAGGACAGGAGTCGGGGAAAGGATATACATAGGCGACCAGAAAAGGGAAAAGGTGAAATACATAAGGGAAAGGATAACTCCAGACAAGCTGACGGCCTCTGCAAAAGAGGAGCTGCAGGAAATCATAGACAAGATAATAATGCAGCAGCAGCAGCAATTCATAGATTTCTTCAACAAGGCCGGCCAGCTGACGACAAGGATGCATATGCTTGAGCTGCTGCCCGGGATAGGGAAGAAGCATCTGTGGGCCATACTGGATGCAAGGAAGGAAAAGCCTTTCGAAAGCTTTGCGGATGTCAAGAAAAGGGTCTCCCTTCTGCCTGATCCTGAGAAGATGATCGTCAAAAGGGTCATGCTTGAACTGGCTGACGGCGACAAATACAGGATTTTTGTCCCCAAATTCGAGAAACAGCAGCACGAGGACAGGTATCACTAGATCAATGGGGATGCTTATCGGTTTCATGCGCTTAAATATACTCTCGGCACAATCTATATTGTAAGCTTATGCTGATAAAAGAGATAATGAACACCGACGTCAAGACTATCGAGCAGACAGAGTCGGTGCATGAAGCTGCAAAAACAATGAGCGAATATGACATAGGGAGCCTTCTTGTGACCAAGGGCGACAAGCTTGTAGGAATAATAACAAAGATGGACATCATCAGGAAGGTTGTATCCATAGATGTGAAGGCCAGCAGCGTGAAGGTTTCTGACATAATGACCAAGGAAGTGATAATGGTCGACCCTGACATCGACGTTGAGGAGGCCGCTGAGCTGATGATGGACAAGAAGATAAAGAAGCTCCCCGTTGTTGACAAGGGTTCCCTGATCGGCATAGTGACTTCCACTGACATCTGCACAGCCGAGCCAAGGCTGATAAGGAAGCTTGCAGACATACTGCTTCTGCCGGGGACAAAGAAGACGGTTGCAGGCTGAAGAAGCCAATTTAACCCCTGCCGTCAAATACCAGCACCATGGAAGACATTCTTGTCATCCCAAGAGAAAAGCTTTTCGGCCTGAAAAATGAGAACTATTTCAATGGTTTTGTCCCTCTTGAGAAAACTGATTTCCAGCAGATTATCCAGAGCAATTCCCTTTTCAAGCCAAGGCCAGAGATGGAGACTGACCCTTCCTTCAAGCAGATAATCCCTTATATAATATTCAGGCATGGAAACAGGCTTTTCACATACAGGAGGCTCAATAAAGGCAATGAGAAGAGGCTCCATGGGAACCATTCTATAGGGATAGGCGGCCACATCAATCCAATCGACACCAAGGGAAACATAATAATGGACTCCATGAAACGGGAGTTTGAAGAGGAAATGGAATACAACGGGGATTATGATGCCAGGGTTTTGGGCTACATCAATGACGATTCAAATGATGTCGGCAAGGTGCACTTCGGGATTGTATTTTTGGTGGAAGGCAAGGATGGGAATATAACAGTAAAGGAAAAAGAAAAGCTGGAAGGCCAGCTCCTGCCCAAAGGAGAAATAGCAAAACTGGAAAAAACAATGGAGACCTGGAGCAGGCTTGTGTGGGAGTGGATAAAAGAAAACATTTTATAAGCTGAATTTCATTGAAAAACAAAAATGGGCCCGGCCGGAGTCGAATTCGCCGGCCAGTGGCTTCTTGCAACCAAAGGCCTCCGGCGACCTACGGCTTCTACGCCATACAGCTGGGACGCTTGGGCAGCATAAGAAGGATGCTGCCTGGCCTTATAAGACCTGCAAACGCCATTGAGGCGTTCAATAAGCGTTCGTTGCTCTAACCAGCTGAGCTACGAGCCCATCTGAATAAATTGGATGCTCAAATCTTTATAAGCATAAGGCCATTTGGTTCTCAAGTACTGCTTTGAGCTTTCAGGCTAGGAATAGGCAGCAACGGGATATCTGACACTTGGGTTCCAACAAAAGGATAGAATGACGTTCATTTCCGAGCATCGAGAATGGCCTTTGCCGCCTTTAGGAATCTTTCCGCATCTCCGATGATTATCCTGCTGGCCTGCTCGGAAAACGACATTTCGTAATCCGCCTCCTCCCTCAGGCCCATTGAATTTTCAAAGATTTCGGCAAGGTCAGGGTCAGCTTCATTGGGATCGCAATAGAGGTGCCTTAAGGCAACAAGCAGGCAGTGATGGCTCTTCTCTTTATAGCCTTTTCTGCAGACCAGCGCCTTCGCCGAATGGAAGATGCAGTAGTAAGCCTGTATTATGCCCCACTTGAAATCCCCCTGGGCAAACGATTTCTTGGCCCTTTCCAAATCATATTCAGCTGACCTTATCTCAGTGTCGACAATCCTGCTGTCAGTCTCCTGCCTCACAAGCCTCCTTCTTTCGAGGCATTTTTCAAACTCCATGCTCCTTTTCATTCCAGAGTAGTCTCCCCCTTTGTACGCTTTTGTATATCTGCCTTTCCCTGACAAGGATAAGGCCTTTGGAATCAACTATTATCGGGCTGATCTTTCTGCCAATCTCGGCTTCGAATTCCACAATCAGTCTCAGGATATTCTCCCTGTCCGAAGAAAGAACAAACAAGTCAATGTCACTCTCTTCCGTGTCCGTACCTTCTGAGCAAGACCCGAACAGAATTATTTTTTTTGACAGAGGACTCAGCTTCTCCACTAGAGAATGGAGCATTATGGCAGTGAACATTGTCTTCACCTCTCTAGCCACGAAGTTGTCCATGTTGATCCTGTAGAAGGATGCCCTTCCCTTTTTTTCATGGACAACCAGATCAAGAGATTTTAGGAGTCGCATGTGGTTGTTGACTGCCCCAGCACTTATCCTGCAAGCCTTCGCTATTTCCTTTTCATAAAAGCTTTTGGAAGGAGCTTCTGCAAGGAATTCCAGTATTCTGATGCAGGTTTTGCCGAATATCTTGCCGAATTCTTTCATTTTTTTGAACATAATTTCATTTATATGAATTTCATATTTATAAATTTAACTTCATTTATCTGAATTACTGGCATATTTCCATTACCCCAACAAATTCAATAAATGCTTTCTGATTCAGAGAAGTTGCAGTAGAAGGCGTGTGTGATGATATAGACAGCGACGGTGTGCTTGATACATGGGTGCCGTTCGGGTAACTGCGGCCAAATTATTCATCTACCACGCTTTCTTGATGTTTTCAAGACCCTGCAGATAATCGCTGTATTCCAGATTGCCCTGTATCCCGAACCTTGGCAGAATGGCTATCATTTCGCTTACCGATACTCCTGCTATCTCTGCAGCCTTGCCTATTGAGGCCTTGCCTTTCCTGTAGCTCTCAATGGCGTACATGAGCCTGCCCAGATCCACAAGCTCCCTTACTGATTTGGAAATGTCCTCTCTCTTTTCCTCTGCCAGTTTCTTCACAAATTCATATTCATCTTCATCTATCCTTACGCTCAGCGTTTTCTGCATATTCCAGCCTCCTTTTTGCATCCTCTATTATTTCCTTTTTATACCAGCCATAGGCGGCCAGCTTGGAAAGCCTTTCAATCGCTTCCTTCTTTGTCACGAGATTCTTTTCCCTTGACCTTATCAGGACGCCTATTGCAGTTGTGAAAGGGATATGGAGAATCTTGCAGGCATTGATGGCATTCCTGTCATCGGTTCCCAGCACGCTGCCTTTGCTCTCCAAAGCCAGGATTATGGCCTCGGCTTCGCCCGTATTAAGGCCGAAATCCCCCATAATCCTATCCACCTTCTCATCGTTCACTGCCTTGACCTTTATCCTGCCCTCCTCCAGCCTCTTTTTTATCAGCAGGGCGTCAAATGTCCGGCCGGCTGCTGATTCCCTCTCCACGGCTTCCGGGATTATGACATCTCCTTTGTAGCTGTTCAGGAGCGTGTCAAGGATCTCAGCTTTTGCCAACAATATGATTGTAGACGAATCCAATACAATCATACATACAAATCATTACATTTGTCATATATAAAGCTTTCGGCCATTATTCATTCCCAACAGTCTCCCAAAAGCCGGCTTTTCCAAATCCATTTTTCCGCCCTCGGAAAGCTTATATATCCTCTAGCCTAATACTATCACCTGCTATTCGGCTAATCTCTACTAACCGATGGTAAGCGCACCACTCAAGAGTTAAATTTAAATACCTGCATGACAATCTACTATATTAAGATCTGACTCAAATAGGAAAACTATGAACGGACAAAACATCCAGCCGATATTCATCCTGCCTGAAGGGGCCCTCAGGACAAGGGGAAAGGATGCCCTGAAGAATAACATAGCTGCTGCCAAAGCAGTGGCGGATGCAGTCAGGACAACCCTCGGGCCGAAAGGCATGGACAAGATGCTTGTGGACAGCCTTGGTGATGTGGTGATCACGAATGACGGGGCCACAATCCTCGAGGAGATGCAGATCGAGAACCCCGCAGCCAAGATGATAATGGAGGTCGCAAAGACCCAGGACAAGATAGTGGGGGACGGAACGACAACCGCTGCCGTTATGGCAGGCGAGCTTCTAAAAAAGGCGGAAGAGCTTCTAGAACAGGAGATCCACCCTACTGTAATAATCAAAGGCTTCATGCTTGCCAAGCAAAGGTCTCTTGAAGTTCTTGATAAAATCGCAACCAAGGTGACGATAAATGATGAGACTGTTCTCAAACAACTTGCCCAGACAGCCATGACAGGCAAATCAGCTGAAATGGCAGCTGACCAGCTGGCAGAGGTCGTCGTCAAGGCAGTCAAGAAGGTCTTTGAAACAAAAGGCAATGCGATTGAAACCAGGACCGACAATATCAAGCTTGAGAAGAGAGAAGGAGGAAGTGTAACAGACACCCAGCTCATCCAGGGCGTGGCAATTGACAAGGAAATTGTCCATTCAGGCATGCCCAAGAGGATTGAGAAGGCCAAAATAGCCCTTCTTGATGCAGCTCTGGAGATAAAGGAGCTTGAAGGGGATGCCAAGATAAATATTGATTCTCCGGACAAGTTCCAGGCCTTCCTCGACCAGCAGGAGAAGCAGCTGAAGGACATGGTGGAGAAGGTTGTAAAGAGCAATGCCAATGTCGTCCTCTGCCAGAAGGGAATAGACGATGTCGCCCAGCATTACCTTGCCAAGAAAGGAATACTTGCCGCCAGAAGGGTGAAGAAAAGCGATATGGAGCTTCTTGCCAAGTCAACCGGCGCAAAGATAATATCCAATCTCAATGATCTTGGCCACGATGACCTCGGCTATGCTGACGTTGTTTATGAAAAGAAAGTTGCTGATGAGGAGATGATATTTGTCGAAGGCTGCAAGGACCCGAAGGCTGTGACAATTCTCATAAGAGGCGGAACGCAGCACATAGTGGATGAGCTTGAAAGGGGACTGAATGACGCAATAAAAGGCGTGGCATCCGCGCTGGACCTCGGAAAAATAATAGGGGGAGGAGGCGCCAGCGAGATGGAAGTCGCCAGGGAGCTGAGAAAATACGCTGAAACCTTCAAGGGAAGGGAGCAGCTGGCGATAGTAGCGTTTGCAGAGGCTCTGGAGGTAATACCCCGCGCCTTGGCCGAAAACGCAGGCCTCGACCCCATAGACATGCTTGTCGAGCTGAGGGCAGAGCATGACAAGGGCAGGGCAAGCTCAGGCCTTGACGTCTTTACAGGCAAATCTCAGGACACCCTGAAAACAGGTGTGGTGGAGCCATTGAAGATAAAGATACAGGCGATAAAGTCCGCCAGCGAGGCAGCTGAAATGATATTGAGGATAGACGATGTCATCTCCTCTGGAAAAAGCGAAAGAGGGCCCAAGATGCCGCCTGGGGCTGGAGACATGGGCGGAGAAGGGGATTATTAGGATTTTCAGGTTCCTGCACAAAAATTAACAGCATCAAGACATTTTTTACAACCTTTATATAGAAACTGCCGATAAATAATTATACATGGAAGAATACGACGATTATGAGATGGTCCCTACTTCTCCCATAAGAAGGCTGGAAAAAAGAATAGGGCAGCTGGAGTCAACAAGTTCCTCTTCTGAAGTAAGGAGGCTTATAGAGCAGATAATCGAGCTTATAAAGTCCAATCAGAGGGTTATCGATGACCTTGTCAAGTCAAATTCAGAGCTAAGGGACGAGATGTCAAAGATGCCTGTCAAAATCGACCAGTTGCTGGACTCAATGAAAGAGTTCATGGACATTCTCAAATCGACAGCAACAGAGGAGACAGTAACCGACATATCAAAGGACATGATGACGCCCGTTGTGGCCAAAATGGACGAGATGTTGATGCAGAACAAGAAGAGTGCGGAGATCAGCCAGGCCATGCTCACAGGCCTGGAGACAATAGACAAGAGATTCAAAAGGCTATTCCTGCAGAGCGCTGGATATCAGCAGCCATACCAGCAGGAAGGCCAGTAGGAGGACAACATGAAACAATATCTTTTGACCCAGGTTTTCACTATAGCCATCTCCCTGCTGCTTTTTATCGTCTTCTATATAGTCCTGGCAGCAAATGCGATTTCAGGGAAGCCTTTTATCAGCGAGATGATCCTGATAGTGATAGCAATCATACTTCTGGCCATTTATGCAAGCCTAAGGAAGCTCGAGTATTTTGCTGAAACAGGGGTGAAGGGTGGCAAAAAATGAGAAAGGGCATAGAGTCTGTGATTTCAGTGATTATACTGCTTTTCATTACTGTGGCCCTTCTTGGAGTCGCATGGACTTTCCTCAAGTCATTGCTTGATATATACACGCAGGATCAGATACAGATCCCTGAAAGCCTTGCATATTGCCAGTATGGAACAATAGAGGCATATGCCACCACTACAAATGAGATACTCAATGCTGACAGGGTTATAATCAAGGATCTTATAGATTCCAACGGTGTGAAGACAGCCGTAAACCTTGTCACTGCAAACTTTCCCCTGAAAAGGGGCCAGCAGGCGAAGAAGATAATTGATTATAACTGCGGCAGCTCATGCAACGGCACTCGTACCCTTGTCATCGGAACAAGCACAATGAGAGTAACCCGTCCCATCACATGCTCATGAAAGCCCAATCAGGCATCATCTCAACAGTACTCATAACAGGCATACTGATAACCCTTGTTGGCGTGACATATTTCTGGGGTGTGCCTTTGATAGAGAAGCAGTCCCTGAAGACCCAATTTGATTCAGCCACATCCTTCATGAAGGAGCTCGACACAGCTGTGGCAGAGGTTGCCAATTCCGGAGGCAACAAGGAGCTCAATATACCTCTTGGCACCCTCAGAATCGATCCCGATGCAGGAGGAAAGAATTCTGCTACACTCGAATTTTTCACAGGCCAGCCAATAGTGGAGCCCGGTAATGAGGTGTATCTTGGAGATGTCACATTCGAGGACATAGAGAAGCAGATTGGAGTATTCGGCAAGTCAAAGGCAGGCCTGACATCAATGATAGCCACAAAGGCCGGGGAGACTTTCAAAATATCTTTTACTCTTAGATACAGGGAGCTCGATGACCAGCAATCAGGCGACGGCTACAAGATATCCCTGGCAAAAGGCCTCAGCTCTGCCGGCACAAAGAAGCTGACAATAAAGGCCGGCGGAAGGGAAGTGAAGAAAGGCATGGCCTCCAGCGGAGGGGATCTTATACTTACGCTGGTGAATCTTGAGGTGACATAGAGCAGCCCTGCCGTCAGAAAGACTGACAAATGATATGGAAACATTGACAGCGGTTCTCTTGGCAACAGCGCTCCTTCTGTTACTACCATTTCTATCTGCCCTAGCATTCTACCTTAAATGGAAAAAAGAACTTGGGAAAGACAGGACATGGACAAAAGTACTGATAATATTCTGTTTTGTTCTCCTGTTGGAGATTATCATTATTCTTTATCCTAATTACTGGTTTGCATATCCTCTACTTGCATTTCTAGCTGGGGGAGTTGTTCTTGCTTTTCTTTTCAATCTGGCCTTTAGGAGACGATTCAAGGAGGAAAGAAGAAAAGCCATCTCCATGGCCATCATCGTCTTTCTGCTGATTTTGGGTGTAGCCTTCTTGATTTACGTTTTCCTCGCTTCGATTATCGATGGTTCCCCTACTACTGATCAACTACAGTTACCTGAGGCTCTTACATATTGCCAATACGGCACAATAGAGGCATATGCCACCACTACAGATGAGATGCTCAATGCTGACAGGATTATAATCAAGGATCTTATAGATTCCAACGGTGTGAGAACAGACTTAAACCTTGTCACTGCCAACTTCCCCCTGAAAAGGGGCCAGCAGGCGAAGAAGATAATTGATTATAACTGCGGCAGCTCATGCAACGGCACTCGTACCCTTGTCATCGGAACAAGCACAATGAGAGTAACCCGTCCCATCACATGCTCATGAACCTAAACATCTATTTCTGATTCCAAAAATCAGGCATACTAATAACACATGCAGAATATTAATATGGCCATTTACCCTCCAAGGAAAATGAAAGGCCAGCATGTCATCTTCGAGACAGTCATGCTTTTTTCCATAGGCATGGCCATCTTTGCCTTCTCTTTCTTCGCCTTCTCATCCTATCAGGACTTTTTCACAGGCCTTGCCAAGGCCGATAATCTGGAGAGGGTGAAGGAAATAGCCATGCTGAAGATCCAGGAGGCAGCCTATTCAGAAGGCAAGGTGACGGCAGAAGTATCCATACCCACCCTGCTCGGCGGGTCTATATATTCCATCCGGCTTTCCAGGGAAGGCATCAATGTCAGCCTTCCAGGCGCTTATACATTCTCCCCCATCCCCTTCGTAAACAGCAGCATCCAGCTTTCAGGAGCCGTGCAAAGCTCCAAGGGAAGGTTCATAATAACCAAGGATGAGGCCTCCATCAGCATCTCATGAACAGATTGACCTTACTCTGGCGTAATTCAGGCATATATTGAAGCTTGGACAAAATTAATTCAGATGTACCGAAAATGCTCTGTCTGCAGCAAGCCGTTTGGAGGCAAAGGCAAGGTGTGCAAGAAGTGCAGCGCACATGTGGCTGTCTCCCAAAGCGAGGCAAAGGACTCCTTCCACTCGGCCGTCGAAAGGCTGCAGGATGAGATATCAGACATCAGGAAGCATGTTCTGGAGAAGAAGCTGTCCTCAGACAAGGCCGAAGAGGAGATAAAAGCCGTCAGGCTTGAGATTGCAGACTCCAGGCAGCATTTCAAGCATCTTGTGGATCAGATAGGTCACATGAGGAGATCCATAACAAGAAACAAGGATGATATCAAGCCGACTGATATGGATGCCTTGTTCGGGGAAAGGAAGGCCGCTGTAAACCTGATAGAGAAAGTAGAAGAGCTGTATAGGAAAGATGCTATTGAAAAGAGGGCTTATGAAGAGGCCATGGCAGTCAATGTCCACCGCCTCAAGCTTCTTGACGGAATTATAGATGCCATGAGGACAAGCTTCCTTGAAAGGACTGCCGGCCTCGAGAAAAAGCTCTCTGAGATGGAGGGCCTTGCAAAAAGGCTGGAAGTTGTAGAAAAGAAGACAGGCAAACACGATGAAAGGCTGCCAAGCATAGTGGAAGTGTTAAGCAGGCTTGATTATTTCAACAGCAGGGTCAAGGAGCTGGACAGGCTTCTGTCCCATTATTCCACAGAAAAGGAAAGGATGGCAATGGAAATTGAAGATTTTTCAAGGAAAATGGACGAGAGGCTGAAAAGTCTTCATGAAGACATGGAGGCAGTCAAGGCCGGAAAGGCCGATAACAGGGAGATGGAAGACGTGAGAACAGCCCTTGACAGGCTTACCAGCATCAACCAGCGGCTGGTCGAGAAGCTTTGGAGGAGCTATGAAAAGTAAAGAGAACATGAGGGAAATAGCAGTCAGCCATCATTCAAGGCACTTCGCAAGGGAAGACCTCATAACCATGCTCAGGCTTATCGAATTGCAGAGATCAGACGGCATCCTTTCCCAGGAAACCTACGGACAGCTGAAGTCTGCCCTTGAGAAGGATCTGGACAGCGAAAACAGATGCCCCTCCTGCAATTCTGCCCTTGAGAAGGATGCAAAGTACTGCATATTCTGCGGCTTCAATATGAAGGCAGCAAGGAGATAATATGCTTTCTTGTCCAGACTGCTCAATCAGCAATCAGAACGAGGCCAGCTTTTGCAAGCAGTGCGGCACAGTCCTCGAAAAGAGCTTTGGAATGGATGACAAAGCCATGCAGGCTTCAGGGCATTTTTTCAGCCTGCTGGAAGTCAAAGAACAGAATCAACATCCGTCAGCATTCAAAAAAAAATATAACACCATAACTGCGGTCAGAAACATAAGGCAGCCCTCAACCGAACCTGACAGGCTAGAATGGCTTTCCAGGCTTTCAAAAGTTCCTGCCATCAAACAGGCTGCAAAAGGCTCTGATATCGAGAAGACATTTGACATCCATGCCTTTGATATCGAGGAACTGAAGAAGACTATCCTCGCCCATGAGATAGAGAGGAGGATGGAGACAGGCCATCTTGAGGAGCGAGTAAAGGCCCTTGAATCGCGCCTGGTTTCCATGGAAAGCGATATAGAGCATCACGTCGTCAACTACATGAACATGGCTTTGGCAAAGCACAGGAAGCGCTGAATTCATTTTTATTTCCCGCCAATATACAATTCAATATGCCAAAAGCGAGCCTGAAGCAATTTCTCAGCAACCAGCGCAACCTAGGAAAGGTCATAAGGTTCTCGGCCAAGACAAGGCTTAAGGACGAGAGCGTTGCCGAACACAGCTTCCATGTGGCCTTCTATGCTATGATGCTTGCCGATTTGGAGCTTAAGGATGGAAGAAAAATCAATATTGAGAGGCTCCTGAGGTCGGCTCTCCTTCATGACCTTGAAGAGTGCGTCACAGGCGACATCCTCCATGACTTCAAGCACAGGGACAGGAGGCTGAACAAGGAGATCAAAAGGATAGCCTCGAGATTCTACATGGAGCTTATGCAGAGCCTTCCGAGAGGCATGTCCTCAGAATATTACAGGACATGGTCAAACGCAAAAAACGAGAAAACTGCAGAAGGCAAGCTGCTTCATGCGGCGGACAGGCTTGACGCCTTGCTATATTCCATGGAGGAGTATCATCTGGGCAACAAAACATTCAGGCCCATTATAGATGAAATTGTGAAGAGCCTGAAAGAGATGAAGCTCAAGTCTGTCGATTATTTCCTTAAGGAGCTCGGCTTTTAATTCCATCTACTTAAATCCCCTATCAAATTCTTACTCATGAGGGCCATGGGATTAGACCTTGCCGCAAAGCAGACCAATCCTTCAGGCATTTGCATTATTGCAGGGGAGCAGACAGAAAGCAGGATATATTATTACGACAAGGACATTCTGGAAGAAATCGGAAAAATTAATCCGGATATAATCGCCATAGATGCTCCCTTGTCCTTCCCGTCAAAAGGATTCTTCAGGCATTCAGACGTCCTTCTCCAGAAGATGGGATACAGGCCATTGTCCCCCAATTTCAAAAACATGAAACAGCTCGTCATAAGGGCAAGGAAGCTGGCAAAAAGGCTGCAGGGAAAATATACGATACTTGAAGCTTTTCCCCAGGCCGCTGGCAGGATATTTGGCCTGGAAAAGGGCAGATGGGAAAGCAAGGACAGGTTCGATGCATATCTGTGCGCCCTGACTGCGAAATATTATCTGGAGGGCAGATATGAGGCTGTCGGGAGGCAGAGGATAATATTGCCGAAGTCTGTTTAATACATTGGATCAGATTTCTGTATTCTTTTTTCATTTAGTCTGGCGATTGTAGCTTCTGCCAAAACATCTATGGTGTCTATTGCGGGAACCTGACGATCGAGAATAAGGGCAAGCTCCGTGCAGCCAAGAATCACGGTTTCAGCCCCTTTGCCCAAATATTTGTCACAGAGTGTTTTTACCTTGGCCGGATAAGTCTTTCCCTCCTTGTTAAAATTGAAAATCACCTCAACTAATTGCTTCATTTCCCTTTCATCCGGCTTATAAGTGGCAATGTTTTCAAATTCATACAAACCCTTTCTTACCGTGAGCGGCGTCCCCAGAACAAGCACTGATTTTATGTCTTTGAGCATCAAGAATTTCCTCACCTCCTCTTTCAGGTCAAGAATGGGTGTTTTCATCCTCTTCTGCAGCCTGTTATGAAATAGATGTATTGTGTTGCAGACCATGACAATGAAGTCAACCCCAAATTCATCCAGCTCCCTGAGACCTTTCACATATGGTCGCAACTCCTTACCTGAAACTTCAGCACGTATCAGTTCTGGAGCCGGTATGCTGTTGACTATTATCTGGGGAAAATCCATATTGCATTTTATCAGGCCTTTTCTCTGCAGCTTCCTTATCAATAGTGTGTAGAAATGTGCTGTGGCTTCAGGTCCTATACCTCCTAGAATGCCTATTTTGCTGCGGGTAGAGAATATAGGTTTGGCTAAGAAAAAGTTATTGGAGCCAGAGTATCTCTCTTTCCTTTGCCATAATGTAGTTCTACTCATCGAGGATTTATATACCTACCATGGAATTCAAGCACCAAAAATCACTCCAGCAACCCCTTCACAAACTTCTCAGGCTCAAACGGCTCCAGGTCCCCATACCCCTGCCCTGTCCCGAGAAACAGTATAGGCTTCTTCACAGCATAGCTCACCGACAATATGGCCCCTCCCTTCTCGTTCACGTCAACCTTTGTCAATATGCATCCGTCTATGCCAACTGCCTTGTCAAAGGTTTTCGCCTGCTCCACAGCGTCATTCCCTGTCAGGCTGTCAACCACAAGTATCTTCAGATCTGGCCTGTTGACCCTTATTATCTTGGCCAGCTCGTCTATGAGGTTCTTGTTTATGTGCGTCCTGCCTGCCGTGTCAGCCAGAACCACATCATATCCTTTCGCCTTGGCAAACTGGACGGCATCAAAGACAACCGCGGCAGGATCGTGGCCATACTGCGTCCTGATTATCTTTATTTTCAGATTGGATGCATGCTTCTCCAGCTGGTCTATGGCAGCAGCCCTGAACGTGTCAGCGGCAGCCAGCACAGCCTTATGCCCTTTATTTTCAAGACAACTGGCGACCTTGGCTATGGATGTGGTTTTTCCTGAGCCGTTGAAGCCCAAAAACAGTATTACAGCAGGCCTGCCTTCCCCTTTAGCTTTCCTTATAATTTCTTCAAGGTCAATGGCACCATTATTTACAGTTTCAAGTATCGCATTATAGAAAGCGTCATATATCAGTTCATTCGTCCTGAGCCTGCTTATTTCCCTGCCCGCAAGCTGCCTCTTAAGGCTCGATTTCATCGCATCGGCAGCCTCAACAGCGACATTGTCCTGAAGAAGCTCCAATTCATATTCCGAAAAGAAATTTTCAATATCATCTTCCGTAAGCCTTTTCTCAGTGACGCCCTTTATAAGGCTGCCTACCAGACCTTTATCCTTTTTTTCAATGGCAGGTGAC
Organism: Candidatus Aenigmatarchaeota archaeon; assembly: GCA_016185435.1. Lineage (GTDB taxonomy): Archaea > Aenigmatarchaeota > Aenigmatarchaeia > QMZP01 > QMZP01 > JACPNN01. The sequence goes on from JACPNN010000018.1 coordinate 15,391, forward strand.
TCTATTTTTTTCTCCGGCTCTTTTGCGGGTTTCTCTTCAAGCCTTTCAGGTTTCTTTTTCTCCTTCCCTTCTATTCTTATATCTTCCTTTTCAAGTGTCCCTGCAGGCCTCGTCTTCAGCTCCCCTTTCTCTGCAGTTTCCTCTCCCCTTTTCCCTGCCACCTTCTTTGCCAGCTCTTCAGCGGCCTTCTTCAGGTGCTCTTTCAAAAAGCCAAACATAGAGAATAATTCCTTTGGAGGGTATTTATTTCACTTGCACGGAAACCATTAAGCATTTGTTTATTTTTTATATTATATTCTGGATATATATTCAATATTCCAGATATAAATCGAACAATAATCCAACAATTATCCTTCAGCCCTGTGCATTCCGCTCTTATACCATCTGATCACCCTTCTGATCTCTTTCTGAAGTTCAGCCTTCGGGCTATACCCCAGCTCTCTCCCGGCCTTTGATATATCATAGTGCCTGTTCATGGTCCATATCCTGAAAAGCGTGCCCATCCCTGCCGAATATGCAAGAATTTTCATAAGGTTGTCAGGCAATAATACAGGCCTTTTTCCTAGAAGCCTCGCCAATTCGGCAGCCAGATCAGCAAAAGGAATCGGCTTTTTGTCGGCAATATTATAAACCCCTTTTCCTTTCTCAAGCGCAATCTCAAAGGCCTTTGCAGCATCAGTCACATGCACGATATGGGTAAAACTGCCTGTTTTCGGTATCGGAAAGCCCATTTCCATGAAGCGAAGGATCTTTTTCCACGATCTGCTCCCGGGTCCATACACAGGGGCCATTCTCAGAGCCACTGAATCCAAGCCGCTCTCCAGAACAAGCCTCTCGGCCATCTGCTTTGTTGCGCCATAAAAAGAGTCAGGCCTTTGCCTGTAATTTTCATCGGCCTTTTCATCCTTTCCTGTTTCCCCATATACTGCAACGCTTGATGCAAAGATAATTCTTTCTGCATTCTTGCATGCTTTCAGCAAAGCTTCTGTGCCTTTAACATTAATATTATAAAGCCTCTCCTTATCCCTGTCAGAATAGCTTGTCAGGCCAGCAAGGTGTATTATTTTTTCCACCCCCATGGCAGCCTTTTCCAATGATTCAGGATTAAGTACATCGCCTTTTGCAATCTCTGCCTTAGGAAAAGCCTCTTCAGATCTTTCCCTCCCCCTGGCCAGCAGCCTCAGTTGATAGCCTTTTGCCAGCAGCCTTTCAACAACACTCTGCCCAATGAAGCCTCCGGCGCCTGTGACAAGTATCATTGCAACTACCCCCCTGATTTATATAATCCGCAGCCAAGACATATTAGCGTTCCAAATCCTACAGGCGGCTATATGGCTTTGAAAATAGGCAAAGTGGAAAAGTACATGGTTGAGACTATTGAGAAGGACGGAGTGGCTTTTTTTGGCCTCATAGACCCCTCAATCCCCATTGAGAAATCCATGGAGCATGTGAAGGCCTTCCATGAAGGAGGGGCAGACATAATCCTTATTGGAGGCTCTCTCGGAATAGTTGAGAACAGCCTCAATGACCTTGTGGACAGGATAAAGGAAGCATCAGACCTTCCTGTGATGCTCTACCCCGGAAACATAAACGGGATTGCCGCAAAAGCAGACGCCTTGTATTTCATGAGCCTTATGAACTCCAGCAACCCCTACTGGATTACAGGAGCCCAGGCCCTGGCAGCGCCTTCCATAGCAAAGCTGGATATAGATATCATCCCCACATCCCTTCTTATCATAGAGCCAGGCGAGACAGTAGGCTGGGTAGGAGAGGCAAGGGCAATACCCTATCACAAGCCTGACATAGCAGTCGCATTTGCTTTAGCCGGCAAATTCCTCGGCCACAGGGTTACAATCCTTGAGAGGGGCTCAGGCGCCCCAGGACCTGCAAACCCTGAAATGTTCAGGCTTGTCAGGGAGGCTGTCCGGCACCCTGTGATCTGCGCAGGCTCGTGCAGAACCCTTGCCGACATAGAGCAGACCATTCTGGCAGGGGCAGACGGGATACATGTCGCTTCCATCATACAGCAGGCCTCAAATCCGTTCAGGAAGGCGAAAGATGTCATAGGATTTGCAAAGGAAGCTGGAAAGAAAAAGATGAAAAGCGGGAAATAATATTTTATGATATAATTTGTGGCTGACAGATAATGATTTTCGAGAAGCTTAAAGATAACAATGCTTATATGTGACAAAAAGCAGATTAGATATGCCTGAATGGGTCTCTTTTTTCGGATTATTGGGCTCAATAACTGCTGCCAGTTTGTTCTTCCCTCAGGTATATACGGCCTGGAGAACAAAGAAAACGCATGACCTATCATGGCTCATGATAGTCATAGGGATGTCCAATGGTTTCTTCTGGGTAATTTACGGCCTCTTCAAAACAGAACCCGACCCCTTCATCTATGTCACCAATGCCTTCCTTTTCACAGCTACTGCCATGCTGGCTTTCCTGAAGAAAAGGTACGGATAGCCAGAAGACGCTTATAAATTATAATTCCGTCAATTATTTCTCATGCCCCTGTAGCTCAGAACCCTTTTCGGTGAGTTAGCCGCAGACAGGATAATCTGCCAAAAAGCGTTCACGGAAAAGGCGAGCAGTTGGACAGAGTACCTGCCTTCTATTCAAAGAATAGAAGAGTCGAGCTTGCCAACGGATGGCAAGCTGTGAGAAGACAGCAGGGGGTCGAGGGTTCGATTACAGGCTTTTCTTTCCAAAAGAAAAGCCCGTTCGGCAAAAGAAAGGAAATACTGAAAATATAAATCTGATGCCGATTGCGAAAACCCCTCCAGGGGCGTTTATTTTTTTCAAGACGGAGACCAGCTACAGGCAGGTCTTCAAACCCTTTTTCATCAGGTATTTCTGGTGGTATTCCTCGGCCCTGTAAAACTTTCCAGCCCTTGTTATTTCAGTGACTATAGGCCTTGCACAATTCTTTGAAATTATCTCCTTCCCCTCAAGAGCAATCTCCTTCTGCTTCTGGTTATGGTAGAATATAGCAGACCTGTACTGAGTGCCTACATCAAAGCCTTGCCTGTTCAGTGAGGTTGGATCATGCATCTTCCAGAATGTGTCCAGCAGATGTTTGTATGAAATTTTTGCCGGGTCAAATTCTACCTGCACAACCTCAGCATGGCCTGTTTCATCTGTGCAAACATCCTCATAGGTGGGATTTTCCATCTTTCCGCCCATGTAGCCCACTGCAGTAGCAGTTACACCTTTTGTTTTCCTGAACGCTTCCTCTACATGCCAGAAGCACCCTGCACCAAAGGTTGCTGTCTCTGCCCTTTTCATATCTATACCCTTCCAAACTATTGGTGTTTCCATTGAATGCGTAACTATTCCACCGGTCTTTGACCGGTGGTAAAAGCCCTTTTTCTCCCGACGCCAAATATCAACAGGCAGCAGAATCTGCCTTAAACCAGGAGGTGCAGTATGTCATTCCCAGACTACGTCAGCCGAAGCTCTAC